>NZ_JASHKR010000152.1 GCF_030056815.1 Rhodococcus sp. IEGM 1379 | reverse complement strand
TGAAGCGCTGGCTCTCTCCGTTGGTCAAGCTCACTTGTCGACCTCTCCAGGTAGTTCTCTCACGTCCGTAGCGATGGCAGCGGACTCTTCGTCGCGAGCCGCATGAAACCGCCCACGTCGCCACAGCAGCGCTGATCCGATCAGCGACGCCATCAACGATGTCACGAGAACTGCGGCCTTCGCTATTTCGGCCTCACTGCCATCGCCGACCCCGTCCAATGCGAGGTCTGCTACAAGCAGGCTAACGGTGAACCCGATGCCGCCGAGAACTGAGAGGGCAAACATGTCCCGCAGTTCCAGCGTCTTCGGTTTTGTGGCTATGCCCAATTTGATCGCGAGCAGGGAAATTCCGAAGATTCCGACGGTCTTTCCGACAAGGAGGCCGACGACAACGGCCTGCCCGAAGGGTGCGGTGAAGATGTCCCCGAGCACTGCGCCGTTGATGGGAACGCCGGACGCGAACAGTGCGAACACGGGAACACAGAACCCTGCCGAGAACGGCTGGATGCGATGTTCCAGCCGGGCCCCGGGCGCATACTCCTCGTCCGGGTCACGACGGACCCTCGTGAGTAGGCCGAGTGCGACGCCGGCGAGCGTGGCATGGATACCGGCCTCGTGCATCGAATACCAGGCCAGAAGCGCTAGGGGAATGTAGAGGAACGGTGTTGTGATGCGTTTGTGCTGGGCGTAGGCATAGACGGCAAGTGCCGCCACAGCGGTGAGCAACCACAGCATCGCGATCGACGCGGTGAACAGTACGGCGATCAGGATGATGGCCAGGAGATCGTCGACTACCGCAAGGCTGAGCAGGAACACCCGCGCGCTGGTCGGAATACGGGAACCGGTCAAAGCCAGGATGCCGAGGGCGAAAGCAATATCCGTGGCAACCGGGATGGCCCACGCCTTTTCCATGCCCGGGGTACCCCAGCCGATCGATGCCGCGATGATCGCGGGAACGAGAACTCCGCCACACGCGGCGATGATCGGAAGCATGGCGGCTTTGCGGTCAGCGAGTTCCCCGACGACCAGTTCGCGCTTGAGTTCGAGGCCGGCCACGAAGAAGAAGACGGCAAGCAGACCATCCTGTGCCCAGGTGCCGAGACTGAGGTCGAGGTGGAGCGCCGACGGCCCGATCTGGAAGTCGCGCAATGCGAGGTAACTGTCACCCCACGGCGAGTTAACCCAGATCAGGGCGATGGCAGCGGCGACTAGAAGGATGGACCCGCCCACTGTTTCGGTGCGGAGGTAGCGGGACAACTCTGACCGCATAGTGGAGATCACGCGAGGATACGACCTTTGTTCGGTGTGCAGACATACGGACGCTGCGGACATATGGACGCGAAAAATCGCGTGCCGACCAGACTTCCCGGCTCACCTTTTACGAGATTTTATCGCGGATCGGGCTCGGAACCGAATTTGCGTACGAAATGGCGCCCGTGTTGAATTCCTACGTAGTGGGATTCATCCCACCAATTGGACAACCGTTGTATAGCTGCAGGAGCATCTCGAGTGAGTACGTCACTGAACAAGAACCCGCCGACGCCTGACGGTGGTGACACAACCGCCGTTGACACAGTCGGTGGTGTGCCTCGCAGTCGAATCATCGTCGCCAGCACGATCGGCACGTCGATCGAGTTCTACGATTTCTACATCTATGCCACGGCTGCGGTCTCGGTGTTCCCGCATCTCTTCTTCCCCAAAGGAAACGACACCACCGCGCTCCTGGCATCGCTGGCGACGTTCGGTCTCGCATTCGTAGCGCGTCCGCTCGGCTCGATCCTCTTCGGCCACTTCGGCGACCGGGTGGGGCGCAAGGCGACATTGGTCGGCTCGCTCCTGACCATGGGCGTCGCGACGTTCCTCATCGGTGTGCTCCCGACATATGCACAAGTCGGTTTGCTCGCGCCGGCGCTTCTTGCGCTGATGCGTTTCTGTCAGGGCCTCGGCCTCGGCGGTGAATGGTCCGGTGCAGCGTTGCTTGCAACCGAGACGGCAAAGGAGGGCAAGCGGGCGTGGGCGGCCATGTGGCCACAGTTGGGTGCGCCCATCGGCTTCTTCCTCGCGAACGGCCTGTTCCTGACCATCTCGCTGATGATGAACCATGACAGCGCCAATCCCGACCTCGACGGAGCCTTCCTCTCGTGGGGCTGGCGAATTCCCTTCCTGCTCAGCGCAGTAATGGTGATGATCGGCCTGTACGTGCGGCTTCGTCTCGAAGAAACTCCGGTATTCGCGCGCGCAGTCGAGCGCGGCGAGAAGGTCAAGACGCCACTCGCCGAGGTATTCAAGACCAGCTGGCGTCAGCTGATCATCGGTACCTTCGTCATGCTCGCCACCTACACGCTGTTCTACCTCATGACAACGTGGGTGCTCAGCTACGGAATCGCGAAGACTCCCGCCGAAGGTGGCGTCGGAGCGGGTTTCAAGTACACCGATTTCCTTGTGCTGCAGCTGATCGCAGTGGTCTTCTTCGCTGCCGCAGTGCCGGTATCGGGTTGGCTGGCCGACCGTTATGGCCGACGCATCACGCTGCTGGTCATCACAGGCATGTTGATGGCATTCGGTCTCACGTTCGGCCTTTTCCTGCAGTCCGACGGCATGAGCGATGGCCGGATGCTAGCGTTCCTTGTTGTCGGCATGATCCTGATGGGTCTGACCTTCGGACCGATGAGTGCTGTTCTCCCGGAACTGTTCCCGACCAACGTCCGGTACACGGGATCGGGTATCGCGTACAACACCGCGAGCATCCTCGGCGCGGCAGTGGCTCCGTTTATCGCCGTCTATCTGGTCGACCACTACGGCGTCGGCTGGGTCGGCATCTACCTGCTGGTTGCATCGGCTCTGACGTTTGTCGCCCTGCTCGTCATGCGTGAAACGAAGGACGAGTCGCTCGACGACGTAGGGGCATAGCCCCTGTGCGCCTTTTTGGTAGTGCCCACTACCAAAAGGCGCACAGGGCCGCAGGCCCTACTTTCCGCGAATCGCGTCGAATACCTTGGGATCCACCAGTGTTGAGGTGTCTCCGAGGTCGCGACCTTCCGCGATATCGCGCAGGAGTCGACGCATGATCTTGCCGGACCGGGTCTTCGGAAGCTCGGGCACGATGGTGATCTGACGCGGCTTCGCGATGGGGCTGATGTCCTTGGACACCTGTGCCTTGAGTTCCGCAATCAGGATTTCGCCGGTGTTTTCGACGCCTTCGCGCAGGATCACATAAGCGACAATGCCCTGGCCGGTGGTGTCGTCCGCTGCTCCGACGACGGCGGCTTCGGCCACACCGTGATGGTTGACCAGCGCCGATTCCACCTCGGAGGTGGAGATGCGGTGGCCGGAGACGTTCATGACGTCGTCGACGCGGCCGAGAACCCAGAGGTCGCCGTCGTCGTCGTACTTGGCGCCGTCTCCGGCGAAGTACCAGCCTTCTTCGGCGTAGCGGGACCAGTAGGTGTCCTTGAAGCGTTCCATGTCGCCCCAGATGCCGCGCAGCATCGCCGGCCACGGCTCGTCGAGAACGAGGTAGCCGTTTCCGCCGGCGCCGAGGATCTTTGCGTCGTCGTCGACGATCTTCGCGGAGATGCCCGGCAGCGGTGCCATCGCGGATCCGGGCTTGGTGGCGGTGATTCCGGGCAGGGGCGAGATCATGATCGCGCCGGTTTCGGTCTGCCACCAGGTGTCGACGATGGGTGCGGTGCCGCCGCCGATCACGTCGCGGAACCAGCGCCACGCTTCGGGGTTGATGGGTTCGCCGACGGAGCCGAGGAGTCGGATCGAGGACAGGTCGTGGGCGTCGGGAATGTCGCGGCCCCACTTCATGAATGTGCGCACCAGGGTGGGGGCGGTGTAGTAGATGGAGACGCCGTACTTCTCGATGATTTCGAAGTGACGGTGCTCGTTCGGGGAGTTCGGGGTGCCTTCGTAGACAACCTGGGTGACGCCGTTCGAGAGCGGGCCGTAGACGATGTAGGAGTGTCCGGTGACCCAGCCGATATCGGCGGTGCACCAGTAAACGTCTTGTCCGGCTTTGTGATCGAAGACGTTGTGGTGGGTGTACGACGCCTGGGTGAGGTAGCCGCCGGAGGTGTGGATGATGCCCTTGGGCTTTCCGGTGGTGCCGGAGGTGTAGAGGATGAACAGGGGATGCTCGGCGTCGAACGGCTGAGCTTCGTGCTGCGGGGAAGCGGCGGCGACGGTCTCGTGCCACCACAGGTCGCGGCCTTGCGTCCAGGCGACGTCGATGCCGGTCCTGTTGACTACCAACACGTTTTGGACGGACTGCGCACCGGCGACGGATTCGTCGACAGCTTCCTTGATGGGGGCTGCAGATCCGCGACGCCACTGGCCGTCGACGGTGACGACGAGTTTGGCTTGTGCGTCGTCGATGCGTGAGCGCAGGGCGGTGGCGGAGAATCCGGCGAAGACGACGGAGTGGGTCAGTCCGAGGCGGGCACAGGCGAGCATCGTGATGATCGCTTCGGGGATCATCGGCATGTAGATGGCTACGCGGTCACCGGCGACGAGTCCGAGGTCGGTGAATGTGTTTGCGGCGCGGCTGACTTCGGCGAGGAGGTCGTTGTAGGTGAGGTCGCGGCTATCGCCCGGTTCGCCTTCGAAGTGGATTGCGACGCGGTCGCCGTTGCCGGCGAGGACGTGGCGGTCGACGCAGTTGTAGGCGACGTTGAG
>NZ_JASHKR010000058.1 GCF_030056815.1 Rhodococcus sp. IEGM 1379 | reverse complement strand
GGCGCTTGCGGACGCCGCAGACCTGGATGCGCTCGCGCATGTCAAGGTGGAGCACATGGGGGACAAGTCCCCGATCGCCCTCGCGCGCCGTGGTCTCGGCAGCCTGCCGGGCAAGGAAAAGGCGGATGCCGGTAAGCGCGTCAACGTCTTCCGCACCCGCATCAGCAAGGCGTACGACGCTCGCCGTGAGGTTCTTCTGGCCGAGCGCGACGCGGCCGTACTCGTTGCCGAGGCAATCGACGTCACCTTGCCTTCCGGTCGCCATCCCGTTGGCGCCCGGCATCCCATCAGCTTGATTTCCGAGCAGGTCGCGGACGTCTTCGTCGCGATGGGCTGGGAGATCGCTGAAGGACCGGAGGTCGAGACCGAGCATTTCAACTTCGACGCTCTCAACTTCTTGCCGGATCATCCCGCGAGGACAATGCAGGATACGTTCCATCTTGCGCCGGAGAACTCGCGTCAGGTGCTCCGTACCCACACGTCGCCCGTGCAGGTTCGCACGATGCTGTCTCGTGATGTCCCGATCTACGTCGTGTGCCCCGGCCGTACGTTCCGTACCGACGAACTCGATGCGACGCACACACCGGTCTTCTCCCAGGTCGAGGGTCTGGCAGTCGACAAGGGCCTGACAATGGCAAACCTTCGCGGAACGCTCGACGCCTTTGCTCGCGCGCTGTTCGGTCCCGACACTCGGACGCGTATGCGCCCCAACTACTTCCCGTTCACGGAACCGTCGGCCGAGGTCGACGTGTGGTTCGCGAACAAGAAGGGTGGCGCAGGTTGGGTCGAGTGGGGCGGCTGCGGCATGGTCAACCCGAAGGTTTTGCGCGCCAGTGGAATCGATCCTGACGAGTACACGGGCTTTGCATTCGGCATGGGCCTCGAACGGACATTGCAGTTCCGCAACGGTATTCCGGATATGCGCGACATCGTGGAGGGCGACGTGCGATTCACGCTGCCTTTCGGTGTTGCGGGCTGACCGGTCCGGGTACGCGGACTTATCGACTTACAGACTTATCGAGAAAACGAGAGAGCTGAGCTGACGTGCGAGTAGCGCAATCCTGGCTGACCGAGATCCTGCAGCGGGCAACTCCGGACTGGGAGGTGACCCCGGAAGAGTTGGACGCGGGGTTCGTCCGAGTCGGGCTCGAAGTCGAGGAACTCGACACACTCGAGGCAATCGACGGCCCGTTGGTGGTCGGCAAGGTCCTCGAGATCACCGAACTCACCGAGTTCAAGAAGCCGATCCGTTTCTGCCAGGTCGAGGTCGGCGAGTCCGAACCCCGCGGCATCGTTTGTGGCGCGCGTAATTTCGCCGAGGGTGACCTCGTCGTTGTTGCCCTTCCCGGCGCTGTTCTGCCCGGTGGTTTCGCAATCGCGACCCGCGAAACGTACGGCAAAATTTCCGACGGCATGATCTGCTCCGTCTCCGAACTCGGCATCGGGAAAGACCATTCGGGCATCCTGGTTCTCGAGCCCGGTACCGCCGAGCCGGGAGCTGACGGCAACGAGCTGCTCGGTCTCGGTGACACGATCATCGAACTGAACATCACCCCCGACCGCGGATACTGCTTCTCGGTGCGTGGTTTGACGCGTGAGCTGGCGTGCGGCTTCGATCTCGAATTCGCTGATCCCGCTTCGGTTCCCGCACACCCCGCCGAGGGTGAAGCATGGCCGGTGCACCTCGAAGCCGAGTCCAAGGCGTCGCGATTCGTGATGCGCAAGGTCACCGGAATCGATCCCAAGGCTGTCAGCCCGTGGTGGCTGCAGCGCCGATTGTTGCTCTCGGGTGTCCGCCCGATTTCTCCGGCCGTCGACGTCACCAACTACGTGATGCTCGAATTGGGTCAGCCGCTGCATGCGTTCGACGCGAGTGCTGTCCAGGGCGCCCTGGTAGTTCGCCGCGCGAAGGCGGGGGAGAAGCTGACCACACTCGACGAGGTGGAGCGCACGCTCGATCCCGAAGATGTTGTCATCGTCGACGATTCCGGTGTCATTTCACTCGCCGCTGTCATGGGAGGTGCTTCCACCGAGGTCGGCTCCGAGACCACAGACATCCTTCTCGAAGCTGCTACGTGGGATCCGCTCGCGGTCTTCAAGACTGCGCGCCGTCACAAGTTGTCGAGTGAAGCCAGCAAGCGTTTCGAGCGGGTAGTCGATCCGGCCATTCCACTCGCTGCTGTCGATCGTGCAGCTGCGCTGCTGGTCGAAATCGCCGGTGGCCGTATCGAGCCCGTACTCACCGACGTCGGCGCCGTTGCTCCGCGCGATGCAATCCACATGGACATCGATCTGCCGGACCGCGTTGCCGGAGTCACCTACGCCAACGGTACGGCTGCCCGTCGGCTCACTCAGGTCGGTTGCACCGTCGAGGTCGGAGTCAGCGAAGAAGGCCACGGACAGCTGGTCGCGACGCCGCCGTCGTGGCGCCCTGACCTGGTGCAGCCTGCTGACTTGGTCGAAGAGGTTTTGCGCCTCGAAGGTCTCGAGCAGATTCCGTCGGTACTTCCGACAGCACCGGCCGGCCGTGGATTGACAGCGACGCAGCGCCGCAAGCGCACCGTGTCGAAGGCTGTTGCCCACGCCGGGTATGTCGAGGTGCTTCCGCCGGTATTCTTGCCTACCAACGTCTTCGACGTGTGGGGGCTCGATGTGGATGATCCGCGTCGCAACACCAGCAAGGTACTGAACCCTCTCGAAGCGGATCGCCCCGAACTGGCGACGACTCTGCTGCCCGGTCTGCTGGAGATCTTGGCTCGCAATACTTCTCGCGGTCAGCGTGATCTCTCGCTGTACGGCATCGCTCAGGTTGTCCTGCCTGGTCCGGATACCAAGCCCGTCGACGCATTGCCGGTCGACCGTCGTCCGACGGACGAGCAGATTGCCAACCTGATCGATTCGTTGCCGGCTCAGCCGGTGCATATCGCTGCTGTTCTCAGTGGACAGCGTGAGCCAAGCGGTCCGTGGGGGCCGGGTCGTGCGGCAGAGGCATCCGATACCTTCGCTGCGGCGCACGTCATTGCCGCAGCAGCGGGTGTTGCGATCGAATTGCGTGCGGCTCAGTACCTGCCGTGGCATCCGGGCCGTTGCGCCGAGGTTCTTGTCGACGGAGTAGTTGTCGGCCATGCCGGCGAACTGCACCCCGCCGTGCTCGAGCGTGCGGGATTGCCTGCGCGCACCTGTGCCTTGGAAATCGATCTGGATGCTCTGCCCCTGGTCGAGAACTTGCCGGCACCGCGGGTTTCGCCGTTCCCCGCAGTTCTTCAGGACGTTGCAGTCGTCGTTGACCGCAAGGTGCCGGCAGCCGACGTTCAGGAAGCACTGCGTATCGGTGGTGGCGAACTGCTCGAAGACATCCGCCTGTTCGACGTCTTCGAAGGCGAGCAGGTCGGCGAAGGCCGCAAGTCGCTGGCATTCGCTTTGCGCTTCCGCGGTGTAGACCGCACGCTGACCGAGGATGAGGCCAGCGCTGCTCGCGATGCTGCCGTCGAGGCAGCATCCAAGGCCGTGGGCGCCCAGATGCGTGGCTAGTCGGGGCGCTGTCCCGGGAATCCTCGGTGACAAGATCCCGTTGTAGAATTGGTGAAATAGAGTTTCACCTGTAAGGGCCTGAGTTCGGTATTGCACCGGACTTCAGGCCCTTACTTTTTTTCGTGCGACACCCCTCGGGGGAGGGCAAATTTTGGCCGCGGTAGCGGGGGTCGTCCATCGAAAAAAGAGGTAAACACAATATTTTGTGAATTCTTCACATCGTCACCCATCCGCTCGACGTCGAGTTCCGAATGTCACGTAGACAGGGGCCGACTGTTTACGTACGAACCATGTCGGCGCGGCGTGACTGGAGGGAGTATCTATGCGCGTACGGATCAAAACGAGTTTGATGCCATTCTCCCGTTCGTCGACCTGGACCGATGGCGGCTCTCAGGTGTGCCGACGTGATGTGACGTCTCGACGAAGTTAGTCGGTCCAGCGGGTAGACAGTCTCATCAGGACGCCAATTGCAGTCAGGTCGGAATGCACTCAGGTCGGACAGTCCCTGTCGACTCGGGCGATGTTCAAAGGAAGCAGCAGATGCCTATTCATACCTCGGATCCTTTCGAAGCTAAGGATTCACAAGTCAATAGCGTGGAAGGCGGTTTTCTTCAGATGTTCATGGATGCGCATGTTCGACGGGACCGCCCGATGGCGTCCGAGTCGGGCGACGACGCACGTCGAGAAGATGGACCTAACGAGGGTCGACGATCGACGTGACGGATTTCGGGCTGCGCAGGCCCGCTTTGGCGCACGAGCCGAATTCACAACCGATCGAACGCAAGTCTCGTGTTCTGCTCGGATTCGTGTGGGGACTTGTCGGGTGCGCGGTGATAGCACAGATCTACTATCCGCTCGCGGTTGGCATGTCGCGGGACAGGGTGACTGTCGCGGTAGTCGTACTGCTCGCTGCGGCGTCGCTGGCGCACGCTTGGCTCTCGCGCGGCCCAGGATGGACGCTCGTGCTGTTCACCGCTACTGCCGGTCTTGGTCTTGTTGCCGAGATGGTCGGTACCGCAACGGGTTATCCGTTCGGGAGCTACATGTACGCCACTGATCGACTAGGACCTGACATCCTGGGTGTCCCAGCCGTCGTTCCGCTTGCGTGGACGGCCGGGTTTTATCCGATCTGGTGTGCCGTGACCTATGTGCTCGAGCGATCACGACTGTCACCGCAGCGGAAGCCGATGCACCGTATCGCGGCCACTGCGCTAGGAATGGTGGGCTGGGATCTGTACCTCGATACACAGATGGTGACCGACGGTCAATGGACCTGGACATCTGACAGTTCTGGGCTACCCGGCATACCGTCGATACCGTTCACGAACTATCTCGGCTGGTTCGTCACGGTGCTGGTCATGGCTGTCGCAGTCGAATTTATCGGGAAACGATGCAGTTCGCGCCGATCGGAAAGTCGTTCTGTCTCCGATACCGCACCCTTGGTGTTGTTCGTCTGGACCTGGCTGGGATCGGCGTTAGCGCATGCGGTTCTTCTAGATGGCGACGAATTGCGTTACTCGGCGATCTACGGACTCGGTGTGATGGGACTTGTGGGTGTTCCGTTGGTAATGACGTTGATTCGCGAGGGGACACGGGTCGTGGTGACGGCGTGAGGGGGGACGACACGCTGCGACGAGCGGTACGCGTCGGCCAACGAGTTACCGAAGTAGGCACTGCGCTAGCCGGGATGTCTGCACTGATGTCTCTGGGGAATGTTCTGTTCATGCCGCGTATGCAGCGGACCCGATCGGCCGAGTCACACGAACGTGTCGTGGTGTGTATTCCTGCGCGTGACGAGGAGGCCACGGTGCCCTTGCTCATCGGGGACCTACGTACACAGTCCTTTGACGGCGAGCTCAGCGTGATTGTGCTCGACGATAACTCGAGCGATGGGACGTTCGCGGCTGCTCGCCGCGCCGCTGACGGGGATCCGCGCATCAGCGTGGCTTCGAATGGCGCTTCGCCGGCGCCTGGCTGGACCGGCAAAGCAGCAGCGTGCTTCGCACTGGCCGATCTTGCGTACAAGGATGTGCATCATCCGGGCATCATTGCCTTCATCGATGCGGATGTCAGATTGTCGGCTGATGCGATCGCGGCGGCCGTGGGTGCGCTACGCGACCACGACGCAGCTTTGGTTTGTCCTTGGCCTGACCAGGAAACGGGCAGTATTGCAGAGCATCTGGTCCAGCCGCTGCTGAGCTATTCATGGATGTCGACTCTTTTCGTTCCCTTGGCAAACCGTTCCTCACGTCCGTCGCTGGCCGTTGCGTGCGGACAGTTCCTCATGTTCGATTCCCAGATCTACCGCGATATCGGTGGGCACAAATCTGTGGCGTCGAGCGCAACCGAGGATCTCGACCTAGCCCGTGCGGTTCGGCGCAACGGACACCGATCCATTCTGATCTCGGGCGCAGGATTTGTCAGTTGCCGCATGTATGAAAGCTGGGCGGAACTGCGTGCCGGATACACTCGATGGCTGTGGTCGTCTCTCGGTGGGCGAACCGGCACCGCGATTACTCTGTCGGCCGTGGCACTGATGTACGCAGTGCCTCCAGCCGCAGCTGTCTTGGGATCAGGTCGGACGCGTCGGCTGGGATTGGCGGGATATGGTGCCGCCGTGGTAGCTCGGCTGTGTGCCGAAAAATCCGAGTCGACCTGCAGGCCTGATGGTTTGACCGGTATCCTTCGCTCCTTCGGAGTTGCGTGCGCTCACCCGATCTCCACTGCGATGTTCATGGCACTTGTTGTCGATTCGCGTCGTCGCCGGGCCCGCAACGACCTGTCGTGGAAGGGCCGTGCACTGAATGCGCCGACAATGAATACAGCCGTCACTACCGGCGTCGCCGAGAAATGAGAACCGATATGCCGATCTCCACGTTTGACCGTCCGGCGACGTTGGTGCTGAACGCCGCAGTGGGTACGAAGTGGGTGCATGCCGATCTGTGTCATCGGCAGTGTCTTCCGGGCGCAGTGTCAGGCGGTCGACGATGAAGGCGGTGTCCGGAAATACAGATTCGGTCATTGTTGTGGGAGCGGGGCTAGCTGGGCTTTCTGCCGCACTCCACCTCGTCGGTGCGGGCCGAAAAGTTACGGTGCTCGAGCGGGAGAGCACGATCGGAGGTCGGGTCGGCACTTACCAAGTGCTCGACAGCGCCGGCCATCGCCTTTACGACATCGACAACGGCGCGAGCGTTCTCACTATGCCCGATCTGATTGCCGATGCGCTCGCAGCAGTCGGCGAATCGTTCGAGTCCACCATTCCACCGCTCACACTTACCAAACTTTCGCCGAGCTATCACACACGCTATGCCGACGGAAGTTCCATTGACGTCTATTCGGATTCGACAGCGATGTCCAAGGAAGTCGAACAAGAGTGCGGTCCTGCCGAATCGGTGGGTTACCGCAGGCTGCGCCGATGGTTGGCTTCCATCTTTGATACGGAGTTCGACCGCTACATCAGTTCGAACTTCGATTCGCCGCTCGATCTCGTATCGTCGTGGGCAGCGCTTCGAGAAACCGCAACACTGGCCCGACTGGGTGGATTCGGTCGACTCGGCCCGCGGGTCGATTCGTTTGTCCAGGATCCTCGACTGAGGAGAATCTTCACCTTCCAGGCGTTGTATGCGGGGATGGCCCCGACGAAAGCGTTGGGCGTCTACGGCGCGATTGCACACATGGACACATCCCTCGGAGTCTATTTCCCGGAAGGCGGCATGTCTGCCATCGCCGGCTCGATGGCAGACGCGTTAACGCGTAATGGCGGAACGTTGCACACAGACGCAGAGATCGTTGCCGTGGACATCGAGGACAAGCGCGCGACCGGTGTGCGGACCTCCGACGGTCGTCATTTTCCGTGCGATTCCCTGATACTCACCACGGACCTCCCCGTTGTCGATCAGTTGCTGGACCGAGCCGGTGCGAGCCGTAGGGGCCGTCGGCGCGGCTACTCTGTCGTTTCGCCATCGGCGGTCGTCTTCCACGGAACAGTTCCTACGGAGGTGACGGCCACGTGGCCGTCGACCGCCCACCACACCATCGACTTCGGCGAGCAGTGGGCGGAGACCTTTGCGCGCATCACGGCCGGTCGTGGACACGGAAAATTGATGGAGGACCCGTCCCTTCTGATCACGCGACCGGCAGTGACCGACCCGGCGTTGTATGTGGAACGTGACGGTGTCAGGTGTGAACCGATCTCGATTCTGGCGCCGTGCCCGAATCTTGTCAGTGCCCCCATCGATTGGAATCAGTTGGGAATTCACTACATGCGCGAAGTTCAGCAGGTACTCGAGGATCGCGGCTACCGCAATATCCGGTCCGCGATGGTGGTGGACCATCTTGATACTCCGCAGACGTGGTTGGAGAAGGGAATGCTGGGGGGCAGTCCGTTCTCGTCGGCGCACGTGTTTCGCCAGACCGGCCCGTTCCGGCGTAAGAACCTGGTTCCGGGACTCGTCAACGTGGTCCTTGCCGGGTCCGGCACCACGCCGGGTGTCGGCGTGCCTACGGTACTCATCTCGGGACGGCTTGCCGCCGAGAGGATTACCGGCTCGCCCGGAAACCACGGGTCCGGTCTGCGCAGAGGGACACATGCAGAATCGTCCGGGACTGCGTCGTGAGGGAACTCGATCGGATCGATCCCAGCCTTCACGTCGCGTATCGCCTGTGTCGTGAGTTGAATGAGCAGCATGGGAAAACGTACTTCCTTGCCACCCGGCTGTTTCCGGCGGACAAGCGTGCCGGCGTCCACGCCTTGTACGGGTTCGCTCGCATGGTCGACGATATCGTGGACGTCGACTCAGGTGACGTCGACTCGGAGCTTGATCTCAGTGGAGTCGATTCGGGAAGTTCGTCGCACACACAGGCGGACCGAATAGCGAGCGCCAAGCTAGAGGCTTTCCAACGTCGCATCAAGGGTGCCTTGGCGGGAGAGCCCTTGGGAGAGAGTCGAACTGACCTTGTGCTCCGTGCGCTGGTGGATACCACGGCAAGATACGGCATCGCACACGAGTACTACTACGCCTTCCTGCACTCGATGCGGATGGACATACCAGGGACCGACGTATTCCGTTCGCGATATCGAACAACGGCTGAGTTGTCGGAGTACATGTATGGCTCCGCAGCGGTAATCGGACTGCAGATGCTCCCTATTCTGGGCATCGAAACAGATCGAGACGCTGCTGTCGGCCCAGCGATTGCCCTCGGTGAAGCCTTCCAGTTGACGAACTTCATCCGCGATATGGGGGAGGACCTCGATCGTGATCGGATCTACCTGCCGACCGAGGAATTGGGGGCTTTCGGCGTCGATGAGGAACTACTCCGGCACTGCCGGAACACCGGGGACCGCGACGTCAGACTCGAGCGTGCTCTTGCGCATCTCATCGCAGTTACCCGAGCGGTGTATCGGACAGCCGAACCTGGGATCGACATGCTCGATCCCGTGGTGCGCCCCGCGATGCGCACCGCTTTTGTCCTCTATCGCGAGATTCTGCGTGAAGTAGAGGACAACGGGTATCGAGTACTCCATCGCCGGGCACGTGTATCGCAGCGGCGACGTCTGGCGGTCGCGGCGCCTCGATTGGCAGAAACCGGATTGCTCACACTTCGGACCCGGGTCAGGCGCTGAGAACAGCGCATTATTCGAATCGACTGAACAGGAAATTTTGCACATGGAACACGTTGTGCTGCTCGACGACGCCGGCCGCGCTATCGGAACGGAACCGAAAGCGACGGTACACACCACGGTGACACCGCTGCACCTTGCGTTCTCCGCCTATGTTTTCGATCGCGAGGGCAATGTTTTGATAACTCGGCGTGCGCTGGGGAAAACTACCTGGCCGGGTGTGTGGACAAACAGTTGTTGTGGCCATCCTGCGCCGGACGAACCACTCGAACAGGCGGTCCGTCGTCGGATGATCGAAGAACTCGGAATCGACACGGACGATGTGAGCCTGGTTCTCCCGTCGTTCCGATACCGCGCGGTGATGGACTCCGGGATTGTCGAGAACGAAATTTGCCCCGTTTTTCGAGTTCTCTACAACGGGCCCCGCCCTTCCCCCGATCCGTCCGAGGTGGAGAGTTTCGAGTGGATCGATTGGCAAGACTTTTTGTCGAGGGGTTTGAGCGGTGACCGGGAGATGTCGCCGTGGTGTCGTGAGCAGGTGCAACAGCTTCGGCGGCTTGGTCGAGATCCTCTCCGGTGGCCGACTGCCCCCGCAGCGGCTTTGCCGCCCGCTGCGCGTGAGGGCTCGCAGTTGGACGGCCCTTTGTCGTGATGTCACCGCCCGGTGTCCGGGGAGCTGACGTCCACGGGTCGTGAGGAACCAAGGGTTGGCCCGCGGCCTGCGGGAAATTGATGCGCAAGCATGGAAGGATCGAGGGGTCCGACGCGTTTTCGAGAAGGAGTTTGGCGATGTCCGAGAACGATGGTTCGGTGCGTAGTGTGGTCGAGGCTGCCGATGCGCTCGACGATC
This sequence comes from Rhodococcus sp. IEGM 1379, assembly GCF_030056815.1. Classification (GTDB taxonomy): domain Bacteria; phylum Actinomycetota; class Actinomycetes; order Mycobacteriales; family Mycobacteriaceae; genus Rhodococcus_F. The sequence goes on along the minus strand of NZ_JASHKR010000058.1, from coordinate 16,856 downwards.
GGGATTTCCTCGTGATGGTTCGGGCTGTTGCAGAACGTCGACCCGGGTTGTCCGTGATACTGGGTGCGCTTGACGCTGCTGTCTCCAACTCCGGCCGGCTTACTCGTTCCGACCCGCTCGTTACCGAGGAAGTTGATTTGGCGGGAACGGTGGTCGAGGTCGACGAAATCATTGACGCACCGGTGTACTCCGGGACTGTGCCGCCGATACCGGGACCGGATTACACGGAGGCCGGAGTTCCCACGTTCGACCGTGTCCGGGAAAAGATCGAAGGTCGCGTCGGCACGTCGATCGGTTCGGCTGAATTGGCGCATGAGAGCCCTGCGGGCACATCGGTTGACGAGAAGTGGGATGAGCGGCAGAAGGCTGCGAAGGTGAAGCTCGAGGAAATTCGTCGGTCGATGGGTAAATAACAGGCCGCCTAAGTAATTATGCATTCCCTTGCACGATGATGCATAATGATGTGCATGACTGAGGACACGCGTAAGTCGATCAGAGTCGCCGTCGCCGGTGCCAGTGGATATGCCGGTGGTGAGGTTCTGCGTCTGCTTCTCGGACACCCCTCGTGCGCCGATGGCAGCTTGGTGATCGGCTCACTGACGGCCGGCGGCAATGCCGGTTCGACGCTTGGCGAGCATCACCCGCACCTTCTTCCCTTGTCTTCGCGAGTGCTCGAAGAAACCACTGTCGAGATCCTTTCCGGTCACGACGTCGTATTCCTCGGACTTCCGCACGGCAACTCGGCTCAGTACGCCAAGGCGCTGCCGGAGTCGACGGTCATCGTCGACTGTGGCGCAGATTTTCGACTTCAGGACGGCGCGCTGTGGGAGAAGTTCTACAAGAGCCCCCACGCCGGGACCTGGCCGTACGGACTTCCTGAATTGCCTGGCGCGCGTGAGAAATTGGTGGGTGCGACGCGTATCGCCGTTCCCGGTTGTTACCCGACTGCTGCAAGCCTCGCTCTGGCTCCGGCCGTTGCGGCCGGAATCATCGATTCGCACGTCAATGTTGTTGCAGTGAGCGGTACTTCCGGTGCCGGACGGGCACCCAAGGCTGATCTGCTCGGCTCCGAGGTCATGGGTTCTGTTCGTGCCTACGGCGTCGGTGGAGTCCACCGCCATACCCCTGAAATCATTCAGAACCTCAAGGCTGCGGGCGGCAAGGACATCAGCGTGTCGTTCACGCCGGTCCTGGCGCCGATGCCCCGCGGCATCCTCGCGACCTGCACCGCAGCTACTACTGCGACCGAAGAGCAGGCGCGGGAAATCTACGAAAAGGCTTACCGCGACGAGCCGTTCGTTCACGTGCTCCCGGCTGGGGTATTCCCGCAGACCGGTGCCGTGATCGGATCCAACGCCGTGCAGATCGGTATCACCGTAGATACGGATGCCGGTCAACTGGTAGTCATCTCGGCAATTGACAATCTCACCAAGGGCACGGCCGGTGGCGCTGTGCAATCGATGAACCTCGCCCTTGGTCTACCTGAGACCGCAGGTCTCTCTACCGTGGGAGTAGCTCCGTGAGCACCGACAATTCGCAGCATATCGACGCCGCAACCGAGGAGGACGTGGTCCACGTCGCCGGTGGGCGCCTGCTTCGCACCCAGGGTGTCTCGGCGCCGGCAGGATTCCGCGCGGCCGGAATTGCCGCGGGTATCAAGAAGAGTGGTAGGTCGGACCTCGCGCTGGTGCTCAACGAAGGACCGGACTTGGCTGCGGCCGGTGTCTTTACGTTGAATAAGGTGAAGGCTGCCCCGGTGTTGTGGTCGCAGCAGGTATTGACGACGGGCAAGCTCCGCGCGGTGGTGCTCAATTCGGGTGGTGCCAACGCTTGTACGGGTGCCGGCGGTTTCCAGGACGCGCACAAGACGGCCGAAGAGGTCGCGTCGGCGCTCAGTAACTGGGGTACCGAGACTGGTGCCGTGGAGGTGGCCGTCTGCTCCACCGGTCTGATCGGTGACCGGTTGCCCATGGACAAGTTGCTGCCCGGTGTCACCGAGGTCGTTCACGAACTTGCCGGTGGTATTTCCGGTGGCACGGATGCCGCTTACGCGATCATGACTACGGACACGGTGCCCAAGCAGGCGTCGCTGCACCATGAGAACAAGTGGAATGTCGGCGGAATGGCGAAGGGTGCGGGCATGCTCTCGCCGGCCCTGGCCACGATGCTGTGTGTTGTCACGACCGATGCCGTTGCCAGCGCCGAGCAGCTCGACACCGCTCTGCGTGCCGCCACTCACCTGAGCTTCGATCGTCTCGACGTCGACGGTGCTACCTCGACCAATGACACGGTGCTGTTGTTGGCGTCCGGTGCGAGTGGCGTCGCTCCGAGCCAGGACGAACTGAACGCCGCTGTTCTCGCCGTGTGCGACGACCTCGCCGATCAGATGATGGCCGACGCCGAGGGCGTCACCAAGCGCGTGAAGGTGACCGTTCGCGGTGCCGTCACGGAGTCGGATGCCTTGATCGGTGCCCGGGCCGTCGCGCGTGACAGTCTGGTCAAGACTGCACTGTTCGGCTCGGATCCCAACTGGGGACGTGTCCTCGCCGCAATCGGTATCGCTCCCATCGAGCTGGATCCTGATCGAATCAGCGTGTCCTTCAACGGAAATCCCGTCTGCATCGATGGTGTCGGTGCGCCGGGTGCTCGGGAAGTCGACCTCAGCGGAATCGATATCGAACTGGATATCAACCTGGGGATCGGCAGCGAGTCGGTCTCGATCCGTACGACGGACCTTTCACACGCGTATGTCGAAGAGAACTCGGCGTACTCGTCATGACGGAATCTCTGGCCGCGATCAGCGAGCACCAGAAGGCGCACATCCTCGCGGACGCACTGCCCTGGTTGCAGCGTTTTCGGGACAAGATCGTTGTGGTCAAGTACGGCGGCAACGCCATGATCGACGACGAACTCAAGACGGCTTTTGCTGCCGACATGGCATTCCTCCGCACAGTCGGCATCCATCCCGTCGTGGTTCACGGCGGTGGACCGCAGATTAATGCAATGTTGGCGCGTCTGGGCATGAAGGGGGAGTTCCGCGGCGGTTTCCGCGTCACGACGCCTGAGGTGATGGACGTTGTGCGGATGGTGTTGTTCGGTCAGGTGGGTCGTGAACTCGTCGGTCTGATCAATGCGCACGGTCCGTACGCGGTTGGCATCTCCGGCGAAGACGCCCACCTGTTCACGGCGACGCGTCGTACCGTTGCGGTCGACGGGGCGCAGACCGATATCGGACTGGTCGGTGACGTCACGACGGTCAACCCCGATGCAGTCTTGGATCTCATTGCGGCAGGGCGCATTCCGGTGGTCTCGACCATCGCTCCCGATGTCGACGGTGTAGTTCACAACATCAACGCCGATACGGCCGCGGCTGCACTGGCCGAGGCGATCGGCGCAGAGAAGCTTGTTGTTCTCACCGATGTCGAAGGTCTGTACACGGATTGGCCGGATCGGTCCTCTCTCGCCAGCGAAATCGATACCGACGCGCTGGCAAAGCTCTTGCCGAGCCTCGACGCCGGCATGGTGCCCAAGATGGAAGCGTGCCTCCGAGCTGTTCGCGGTGGTGTTCCGTCGGCGCATGTCATTGACGGCAGGCTCGCGCATTCCGTCTTACTCGAACTGTTCACCGGTGAGGGAATCGGCACGATGGTTGTGCCCGGATCCGACATCACCGAGCCTGGAGACAACTCATGAGCACGTTGGATATGCAGCAGCGGTGGTCCGCTTCGCTGATGAACAATTACGGCGTACCCCGGATCGCCTTGGTTCGCGGTGAGGGAGCTGTTCTCACCGACGCCGACGGCAAGCAGTACGTCGACTTTCTGGCCGGCATCGCAGTAAACATTCTCGGGCATGCGCACCCGGCGATCATCGAAGCTGTCACACAACAGCTTTCGACGCTCGGTCACGTTTCCAATCTCTATGCGAGCGAGCCGGTTATCGAACTGGCGGAGCAGTTGCTCGGCCATCTCGGCACTGCGACGGGTCGAGCGTTCTTCTGCAACTCCGGCACGGAGGCCAACGAGGCAGCGTTCAAGCTTGCTCGCGCAACGGGCCGTAAGAAGATCATTTCTGCCGAGAACTCGTTCCACGGCCGCACGATGGGCGCGTTGGCACTGACCGGTCAGCCGGCCAAACGAGCACCGTTCGAACCGATGCCCGCCGGCGTCGAATATGTTCCGTACGGCGATATCGAAGCTCTCGATCGCGCTGTCGATTCCGATACTGCGGCAGTGTTTCTCGAACCGATCATGGGTGAGAGCGGCGTCGTCGTACCGCCCGAGGGCTACCTGGTCGAAGCTCGCCGGATCACCGCCGAGCGCGGCGCTCTGCTGGTGTTGGACGAGGTCCAGACGGGTATCGGCCGCACCGGCTGGTTCTACGCCCATCAGGCTGTCGGGATCGTTCCGGACGTCATCACGTTGGCGAAGGGGCTCGGCGGCGGAATGCCGATCGGCGCGTGCATCGCAACCGGAGCTGCTGCAGAGCTGTTCGGCCCCGGAAAGCACGGGACCACCTTCGGTGGAAACCCGGTATGCGCGGCCGCTGCCCTCGCGGTCCTGAAGACCATCGCGGACGAGGACTTGATCTCGCGCGCAGACAGTTTGGGTAAGTCCATCACCGCCGGTATCGAAGAGCTGGATCATCCGCTCGTCGACTACGTGCGTGGTTCGGGCTTGCTGCTGGGCGTCGTACTCACACAGGACGTCGCTCCCGGCGTGGAAAACGCGGCACGCGAAGCCGGGTACCTTGTGAATGCAGCAAATCCCGGAGTCATCCGGTTGGCGCCGCCGTTGATCCTGACGGATGAGCAAGCCGAGACATTCGTGGCAGCGCTGCCTGCCATCTTCGACAGTGCATTATCGGCTGACCAGCCGGGGGAGAAGTAACTACCGTGGTGAAGCATTTTCTCAGGGACGACGATCTCACTCCCGCTCAGCAGGCCGAGGTTCTCGCGCTCGCGGCCGAGCTCAAGAAGAACCCGTTCTCACGTCGTCCGCTCGAAGGACCGCGCGGAGTCGGCGTGATCTTCGAGAAGAACTCGACGCGTACACGCTTCTCCTTCGAGATGGGTATCGCGCAGATGGGCGGCCATGCCGTCGTCGTCGACGGTCGTAGTACTCAGCTCGGTCGCGAAGAGACGTTGCAGGACACCGGACGCGTCCTCTCGCGTTACGTCGACGCTGTCGTCTGGCGCACCTTCGGCCAGAAGCGGCTCGAGCAGATGGCAATCGGCGCAACGATTCCCATCGTCAACGCTCTGTCCGACGAGTTCCATCCGTGCCAGGTTCTCGCGGATCTGCAGACATTGATCGAGCAGAAGGGTGAGCTCAAGGGATTGAAGCTGACCTACCTGGGGGATGGCGCCAACAACATGGCACATTCGCTGATGATCGGTGGCGTCACCGCAGGCATCGACGTCACAATCGCCAGCCCTGCGGGCTTCGAGCCCGCCGACTGGGTCGTCGCGGCGGCACGCAAGCGGGCCGAGGAAACTGGTGCAACGATCACGCTGACGCAGGATCCGCGAGAAGCAGCAACCGACGCTGACGCCTTGGTCACGGATACCTGGACGTCGATGGGCCAGGAGAACGACGGCCTCGACCGCGTCGGACCGTTCCGTCCCTTCCAGATCAATGCGGAACTGCTTGCCCTGGCTGACCCCAAGGCGGTAGTCATGCACTGCTTGCCGGCGCATCGCGGTGAAGAGGTCACCGACGAGGTGCTCGACGGTCCGCAGAGCGTTGTCTGGGACGAGGCTGAAAACCGCCTGCACGCCCAGAAAGCACTGCTGGTCTGGCTGCTGGAACAGCGAACCGCAGGAACAGCGTGAGCGTCGCTCCCACTCGGGCGGGTCGCCAGTCGCGCATCATCGCGCTGCTGGCGGCACACCCCGTTCGAAGTCAGACGGAACTGGCGTCGTTGCTCGGGGCCGAGGGCATCGAGGCGACTCAAGCCACCCTCTCCCGCGACCTCGAGGAGTTGGGAGCAGTAAAGCTGCGGGCAGCCGACGGCGGTGCCGGGGTGTACGTGGTGCCGGAGGACGGCAACCCCGTGCGCGGAGTCTCAGGCGGCACGGATCGCCTGTCGCGGTTGCTCGGTGAGCTGTTGGTGTCGACCGATTTCAGCGGAAACATGGCGGTTCTCCGGACTCCTCCGGGGGCCGCGCACTACCTGGCGAGCGCACTTGATCGCGCCTCGCTGACCGATATCGTGGGGACTATCGCGGGAGATGACACCATCTTCGTGATGGCCCGGGAACCGCTTTCCGGAGCGGAACTCGCGGCCATGATCGAATCCCTAGCCTGACCCCTTATTCTTGACACAAGATATTCAACCTAAGGAGCACAAAAACAATGGCCGATCGCGTCGTACTCGCCTATTCGGGCGGGCTGGACACTTCTGTTGCCATCAGTTGGATCGGCAAGGAGACGGGTGCTGAGGTTGTCGCCGTCGCCATCGATCTGGGGCAGGGCGGCGAGGACATGGAGGTCGTGCGTCAGCGCGCACTCGACTGCGGCGCAGTCGAATCCGTCGTCGTCGACGCTCGCGACGAGTTCGCGGACGAGTACTGCTTGCCGACCATCCAGGCAAACGCCCTCTACATGGACCGCTACCCGCTGGTCTCGGCTATCAGCCGCCCGCTGATCGTCAAGCACATCGTCGAGGCTGCACGCGCACACGGTGGCACCATCGTCTCGCACGGTTGCACCGGTAAGGGCAATGACCAGGTTCGTTTCGAGGTTGGCTTCGCCACTCTCGCTCCCGACCTTTCGGTCATCGCACCGGTCCGCGACTATGCCTGGACCCGCGAAAAGGCGATCAAGTTCGCCGAGGACAACAACATCCCGATCAACGTCTCCAAGAAGTCCCCGTTCTCGATCGACCAGAATGTATGGGGTCGCGCTGTCGAGACCGGTTTCCTCGAGGACCTGTGGAACGCGCCGACCAAGGACGTCTACGACTACACCGAGGATCCGACAGTCAACTGGAACGCGCCTGACGAGCTGATCGTCAGCTTCGAAGCCGGCAAGCCCGTTGCCATCGACGGCCGCAAGGTCACCGTCCTCGAAGCCATCCAGGAACTGAACAAGCGCGCCGGTGCCCAGGGCGTCGGCCGTCTCGACGTCGTCGAAGACCGTCTCGTCGGTATCAAGAGCCGCGAGATCTACGAAGCTCCCGGCGCGATGGTTCTCATCACCGCCCACCAGGAACTCGAGCACGTCACCCTCGAACGCGAACTCGGTCGCTACAAGCGTCAGATGGAGCAGCGTTGGTCCGAGCTGGTCTACGACGGCCTGTGGTTCTCGCCCCTCAAGGATGCACTCGACACGTTCGTCGCGAAGACGCAGGAACGCGTCACCGGCGACATCCGCCTCTTCCTGCACGGTGGAGCAATCACGGTCAACGGTCGTCGTAGCCCCGAGTCGCTCTACGACTTCAACCTCGCAACGTACGACGAGGGCGACACATTCGACCAGTCCGCATCGAAGGGCTTCGTCGAGATCCACGGCCTGTCCTCGAAGGTCGCGGCAAAGCGCGATCTGGGTCTGTAAAGAATGACTGCGCACGGCACCAATGAAGGCGCTCTGTGGGGCGGGCGGTTCGAATCCGGGCCGGCCGCCGCCATGGCAGCGCTGAGCAAGTCGACTCACTTCGACTGGGTACTGGCTCCGTACGACGTTCGGGCGTCGCAGGCTCATGCCCGCGTGCTTAACAAGGCCGGTCTCCTGAGTGAGGCCGATCTCGCGACCATGCTCGACGGTCTCGAGCAGCTCGGGGCCGACGTCGTGAGCGGCGCCTTCGGTCCGAGCGAGTCGGACGAGGACGTGCATGGCGCTCTCGAACGCGGCTTGATCGAGCGTGTCGGTCCCGAGGTCGGCGGACGTCTGCGTGCCGGTCGTTCACGTAACGACCAGGTGGCGACACTGTTCCGTATGTGGCTCCGTGACGCGGTTCGCCGTATCTCGACCGGTGTGCTCGACGTGGTCGATGCTCTGGCTGGTCAGGCCGGCGCCCATCCGGATGCCGTGATGCCAGGCAAGACGCACTTGCAGGCTGCTCAGCCGGTGTTGCTCGCGCATCACTTGCTGGCACATGCGCATCCGCTTCTGCGTGATGTTCAGCGCCTGCGGGACTTCGACGTGCGAGCTGCGGTGTCCCCGTACGGGTCTGGCGCTTTGGCCGGTTCTTCACTCGGACTCGACCCCGAAGCTATTGCGGCAGAACTGAAGTTCGACAGCTCGGCAGAAAACTCGATCGACGCCACGGCGTCGCGCGACTTTGCCGCCGAGGCTGCGTTCGTGTTGGCGATGATCGGTGTCGATCTCTCGCGTATGGCCGAAGAGGTCATCATCTGGAGCACACCGGAATTCGGCTACATCACGCTTGCCGACGCTTGGTCGACGGGTTCGTCGATCATGCCGCAGAAGAAGAATCCGGATGTCTCGGAACTGACGCGCGGTAAGTCGGGTCGCCTGATCGGCAACCTCACCGGATTGTTGGCGACGCTCAAGGCTCAGCCTTTGGCGTACAACCGGGATCTGCAGGAAGACAAGGAACCGGTTTTCGATTCGGTTGCTCAGCTCGAAATGTTGCTTCCGGCCATCACAGGTCTGGTGCAGACGCTCGAGTTCCATACCGAGCGCATGGCGGAGTTGGCTCCGGCCGGTTTCACCTTGGCGACGGATATCGCGGAATGGATGGTCCGTCAGGGCGTTCCGTTCCGTGTGGCCCACGAAGCAGCCGGCGCGTGTGTGCGGGTTGCCGAGGCACGGGGCGTCGGACTCGAAGATCTGACGGACGAAGAACTGGCCGGTGTTGACAGCGCGTTGACCCCGGCAGTGCGCGAGGTTCTGACCGTCGAGGGTTCCATCGCGTCGCGTAACGCACGCGGCGGAACCGCCGGGGTTCGGGTAGCCGAGCAACTCGAGGGCGTACGTACCCTCGCACAGTCGCTGCGGGAGTGGTCGCTCTAGGTTCTAAGGTCATTGTCTTACGCGGTCAGGGAGCATTTTGTGCTCCCTGACCGCGTATTTGTTTTTTGGGACAGTAGGCTAATTGCGCTTGAGACAAATGCGACCGACCTGATGTTGCAAGTAACTTGGGAGTGAAATGGTGGGATTGAATTCCAAGTCAGTGCTGGGCCCTCTTCGGCGGGTGGTTGCGACGGCGCAGAATGGCCTCGAAGTTGTTCGTCTGGGTGGGCTCGAGACGGATCTGACGACGTCGCCGTTCGAGATTGTCGAACGTGCGCCGATGTACCGTCTGCGGCGATATTTTCCTGATGCTGATCCCGCGGTTGCCGGTCCGCCCATCGTGTTGATTCCTCCGATGATGATGTCGGCCAACGTGTACGACGTCACTCGGGATCAGGGTGCCGTCGGCATTCTGCACGGGATGGGACTCGATCCTTGGGTTGTCGACTTCGGTTCGCCGGACGCAGAAGAAGGTGGCTGGGACCGTAATCTCGCCGACCACATCGTTGCGCTGAGTGACATCGTCGACCACGTCCACCGTCACACCGGCAAAGACGTTCACCTCTCCGGGTACTCGCAGGGTGGAATGTTCGCATATCAGGCGGCCGCGTATCGGCGCAGTCGAAATATCGCCAGCGTCATCACTTTCGGAAGCCCCGTGGATACGTTGGCTGCGCTGCCTTTCGGTATCCCGGCCGGGATCGCCACGTGGGGTGCCGATTTCCTGGCTGACCACGTCTTCAACAGGCTCGCGGTCACCGGCTGGATGGCCCGCACCGGCTTCCAATTGCTCGACCCGGTGAAGACCCTCAAGATGCGTGTGGATTTCCTCCTGCAACTTCACGATCGTGAAGCGCTGCTTCCACGCGAGCAGCAACGACGCTTCCTGGCCACGGAAGGGTGGGTCGCCTGGTCGGGGCCCGCAGTCGCAGAACTGCTCAAGCAGTTCATCGTGCACAACCGGATGATGTCCGGCGGTTTCGTGATCAAGGATCAGGTGGTTTCGCTCGCCGAGATCACGTGCCCCATTCTGGCGTTTGTCGGCGAGGTCGACGACATCGGGCAGCCTCAGGCAGTCCGCGGAATCACCCAGGCGGCTCCGCGTGCCGACGTCTACGAATCAACCTTGCGCGCAGGGCATTTCGGACTGGTGGTCGGTTCGATCGCGGCCAACCACACGTGGCCGACTACCGGGGAATTTGTGCAGTGGACCGAAACGGGCGGGAAACTCCCGGATCGTGTCGACCGCATGCCTTCGGGCCCGTACCTCGAAGACGAGACCGGTGTGTCCATCAGCAACCGGATCATCCATACCGTGGCGTCTGTCGCCGAGGTCGGTGTCGGTATGACAAAGGGCATCAGCGACCTTGCTGCCGGCGCGTTGCGTGGAACCTTCGAACTATCCCATGAAGCTGCCCGAGCATTGCCCAGGTTGGCGAGGCTCAATCAGATTCAGCCGCATACCAAGATCTCGCTCAGTCAGCTTCTGGCAGAACAACGCCGTAAGGCGCCGGCCGGAGAGTGCTTCCTCTTCGACAACCGCGTTCACACCTACGAAGCCGTCAATGCCCGTATCGACAATGTCGTTCGCGGTTTGATATCCGTGGGTGTGCGTCCGGCAGCTCACGTCGGCGTGCTGATGGAGACGCGTCCCAGTGCGCTTGCGGCAATCTCGGCGCTCTCGCGACTTGGTGCCGTCGCCGTCATGCTTCCGCCGGGCGGCGACGTCGCCACTGCCGTCAAACTCGGATCAGTAGATCGAATCATCACTGATCCGGAGAACGTCGAAGCTGCGGTCACGCTCGGGCGGCCAGTCCTGGTACTGGGCGGCGGCGATGCGCGCGGACTGACCGTCGATCCATCCCACGACGTGATCGATCTCGAACAGATCGATCCGGCGGCGGTGAACCTTCCGGGTTGGTACCGGCCGGATCCAGGCATGGCGCGCGAACTCGCGTTCATCATCTTCGCTGAGTCCGGTGGCGAACTCGAAGCGAAGCAGATCACCAACTATCGTTGGGCGCTGTCCGCGTTCGGTACGGCGACTGCCGCCGACCTCGATCGCGGCGATACCGTCTATTGCCTTGCACCCCTGCATCATTCGTCGAGTTTGTTGGCGACTATCGGTGGCGCAATGGCGGGTGGATCCCGGATTGCACTGTCGCGGGGCCTCGATCCGGCGCGTTTCGTGGAGGAGATTCACCGTTACGGAGTGACCGTCGTCAGTTACACGTGGTCGATGATGCGCCAGATTCTGGACGAAGACCTGTTGTTGCTCGACGGCAGTCATCCGGTACGGCTTTTCATCGGTTCGGGTATGCCGCCGGGGCTGTGGAAGCGGACTACCGAAGCATTCGATCCGGCACAGATCCTCGAGTTCTACGCGTCTACCGAGGGTGATGTCATCCTCGCCAATGTCTCCGGATCCAAGATCGGGTCCAAGGGTCGCCCGTTGCCCGGCAGCGCCCGAGTTCGGCTGGCGGCGTACGAGCCTCTCAGCGGTCGACTCCTCGAAAACGAGGACGGATTTGTTCGCGAATGCGCCGACGACGAGGTCGGATTGTTGCTCGGGCGAGCAGGAATGAATGCTGACCTGTCGGGTGGAGCAATGCGCGGTCTGTTCGAGGCCGGTGATTCGTGGATTCCGACCGAGAATCTGTTCCGACGCGATTCCGACGGTGACTACTGGTTGGTCGACCACAAGCACACCGTCATGTCGACGGTTCGCGGAGCGGTATTCACGGCTCCGATCGTCGACGCTCTGTCGAGTGTTCCTCGCGTGGACCTAGCGGTTGCCTACGCGATCGGTCAGGCCCCGTATCAGTTGGCAGTGGCGGCTGTGACGTGGCTGCCGGGCCGGCAATTCCGCTCGGCAGAACTCGCCGAGGCGTTGTCGAAACTCGATTTCGACGCTCGTCCGGACATCGTTCACGTCGTTGACAGCATTCCGGTGGGTTCGTCGTATCGCCCGAGCTCGACGGCGCTCATCGCGGCGGGTGTGCCTGCGCCGGGTCCGCGGACCTGGTACTTGGACACCGAAACCCAGTCGTACAAGCGGCTGACCAAGGCCGTTGCGGCTCAGTTGATGCCGACGAGGGTGGGTACCGGGTCTCGGTGAGTGGTTGGACGGTGTTCGGCGGGTAGCCTGAACACGCTCAGTTCGTGTTCGGTTCGAGAGGAAAAACGTGGCTATTGATTCGACGTTGCTCAGCATTCTTGCCTGCCCGCAAGACAAGGGCCCGCTGTTGCTGGTCGGGGACGAGCTGCTCTACAACCCTCGCCTTCGGCGCGCCTACCCGATCGAGAACGGTATTCCGGTGCTGTTGATCGACGAGGCTCGTGACGTTGCAGACGACGAGCATGAGCAGCTAATTGCACACTCCGGCGCAGCTGACGGTCAGACTTAGATCGGGAGTTCTCCCGTGAGGTACCGCTGGAGGTTCGGAGCCACCAGCGGTATCAGCGCGTCGACGCTCAGTGATTTCAGTGGATCGAGCTCGAGAATGTAGCGGGTCATCAAGAGCCCCGCGATCTGCGACGCGACCAACTCCGCTCGAAGCAGTCCGCTCCCGGGCGGCGAATCCACTCGCGGAATGATGTCGCGTAAGACGATGTTCAGTAGGAAACTCTGGATCAACTGTGATCCGTCGCCTGAAATCGCTGATCGAAATGCAGCGAGAATGGCCTCGCGGTGTTCCGATTCCCAGACGCCGATCACCGCCGTCAGCAGAGTGGAGCCCAGTTGTTCGTTCGTTGATGCCCGAACCGGCGCGAGGACGATCCTCGGGTCCAGCGGTAGTGCGATTGCAGCTGTGAACAGTTGCTCTTTGCTGCCGAAATAGTGGTGGATCAAGGCCGGGTCGACGTCGGCGCCGAGGGCGATGGATCGGACTGTCGTCTGCCGGAATCCGTTCCGTGAAAATGCGTGTCGGGCACTGTCGAGAATCTGTGTTCGAGTCTCGGACTTGCCGGGGCGCCGGCCGGATCGCGGCGGGATGTCGCGGGTGGTCATGGTGTTCGGCGATCGAGGGTCGCTGCTGCCAGTGACAACGCTGCGGCGGCAAAACCAGCCATGATTGCGAGGTCACGCCACATCTGGCCGGTTGCGTCAGCGTGAATCGACACCTGTCCGAGCGCGTCGACGGCGTAGCTCAGGGGGAGTACGTTGCTGATCCATTCAAGCCACGTCGGTAGTTGGTCACGGGGTACGAACAGTCCGCACAGGAATAGTTGGGGAACCACCACGACGGGCATGAACTGCACCGCTTGAAACTCGGTTTTGGCGAAAGCGCTGGCCAGCAGGCCGAGGGCGACTCCGAGGATTGCGACCAGAACTGCGATCACGATCACCCAACCTAGACTGCCGGCGATAGTCAGCCCCAGGAATCCGAACGCGACGGCGCACGCGAGAGCCGCCTGAGCCGCCGCGGACAGTGAGAATGCGGCCGCATATCCGGCCAGCAGATCCAGTTTGCCCATCGGCGTTGTCAGCAGGCGTTCGAGAGTGCCGGAACTCCGTTCCCGTTGCATGGAAATGGAGGTAACCAGAAACATCACGACAAAGGGCAAGATCCCGAGCATGGTGATGGCGACGCGTTGAAAGATCGAAGTCTGGCCGGGTGCGGTCGGCACGTCCTGGTAGAGGAAATACAGCAGGACCATCAGGAGCGTCGGAACCAACAGGATCATCGCGACCGTGCGGTGGTCCTGACGTAGCTGCAGGAGGATTCGTCGAGTTGTGGCTCCGAAGATGTTGACGCTCATGATATTTCACCTCCGACGGGTGAAGTCCGGATCAATTCGAGGAATGCGTCTTCCAGACGCTCGCATCTGGTTTTGGCGCGAAGGTCGTCGGGGGTGAGCTGTGCCAGGAGGTGGCCGTCGCGCATCAGGATCAGCTGCGCGCAGTGATCTGCTTCGTCCATGACGTGACTCGACACCAGGAGTGTTGTGCCGTGTTTGGCGAGTTCGGCAAATCGTTCCCACAGTTCGACGCGAAGTATCGGATCGAGCCCGACTGTCGGTTCGTCGAGAACCAGCAGTTCCGGGTCGGCGACGAGTGCGCACGCGAGCGATACCCGAGTTGCCTGTCCGCCGGAGAGGTCAGCGGCGAACTGGTGTGCATTTCGGGTGAGACCGACGGTATCTATTGCTGCGCGAACATCAGCCGCGGACTTGCCGTAGAGAGAGCCGAAATATTGGACATTGCGGGTGACCGTCAGATCGCCGTAGACGCTGGGGGATTGAGTGACGTAACCGATGCGGCGCCGAAGGGCGGCCGACCCGGCATTGTCGCCCAGGACCTTGACGTCGCCACTTTCGACGATCTGAGTTCCGACAATCGTGCGCATCAGCGTTGTCTTTCCGCAGCCCGACGGCCCGAGAAGTCCGGTGATCGATCCGCTGGCAACCTGAAGGTCGATCGAGTGGAGGACCTCGTTCTTGCCACGGATTACGCGAAGACCTCGAATGTCGATTGCTGGGTTCGTGGTCACTGTGTGTCTCACTTCCAGTAATTCATCACTTGATGAATTATGTGACGCGGCGCACCCGAGAGTCAACGGTTGGGCACAATTGAGCAGGTGAGCATCAAGGTTCTGGCGGACGTGACGAGTCCACGCGAAGCGGGCTTGATCATTCTGGGTTCGACACTGACGGTCGACGACGTGTCACTGCGAATAGTCGAGGTGGAGGCATACGGAGGGGAGAAAGTCGGGCCGTGGCCGGACCCGGCAGCGCACTCGTATCGAGGGCAAACGCAGCGGAATCGGGTGATGTTCGGGCGGGCCGGGTTGCTCTACGTCTACCGCAGTTACGGAATGCACTTCTGCATGAACATCTCGTACGGACCCACGGGAGTCGCTGGTGGTGTCCTCCTGCGGGCCGCTGAGGTCGTGGCCGGAGATGATGTCGTCAAGGAACGGCGCTCCCGTACTCGGCATAAGTACGAATGGGCGCGAGGGCCAGGCAATCTCGGCTCCTCCGTGGAAATCTCGTTGGCGGACAATGGAACGGATGTCTTCGATCCGACATCGCGAGTGCGTCTGCAGTTGGGAGAAGCGGAGATCTGGAGTGAAGGCCCCAGAGTGGGAGTCAGTACGGCTGCCGACATTCCCTGGCGACTGTGGATTCCGGATTGTTCCGCCGTGTCCGCCTACCGTCGAAGCCCACGAGCGCCTGCCGTTTCGTAGAGGTGGGATGATCGACCCCGTGACTGAGAATATTCTCGACGAACTGACCTGGCGCGGACTGATCGCCCAATCAACCGATCTCGACGCATTGCGTAAGAATCTCGAGGCTGGACCGATCACGCTGTATGCCGGGTTCGACCCCACGGGGCCGAGCTTGCATGCTGGTCACCTCGTCCCTTTGCTCGCTCTCAAGCGTTTTCAGCGTGCCGGCAACCGCCCGATCGTTCTCGCCGGCGGTGCTACCGGACTGATTGGCGATCCCCGTGACGTCGGAGAACGCACGATGAACTCCGCGGATACCGTCGCGGACTGGGCTGGGCGTATCCGCGGCCAGTTGGAGCGCTTTGTCGACTTCGACGATTCTCCGACCGGCGCGGTCATCGAGAACAATATGAACTGGACCGGCAAGATGTCGGCCATCGACTTCCTGCGGGACATCGGCAAGCACTTCTCGGTGAACGTCATGCTTGCGCGCGACACAGTCAAACGACGCCTCGAATCCGACGGAATGTCGTACACCGAGTTCAGCTACATGCTGCTCCAGGCCAACGACTACCTGCACTTGCGACGCGACTTCGGCTGCACGCTGCAGGTAGGTGGCTCGGATCAGTGGGGCAACATCATCGCGGGTGTCGAACTCAACCGTCGTGTCGACGGTGAAAGTGTCCATGCCATGACCGTTCCGCTCGTGACGTCTGCCGACGGAAAGAAGTTCGGTAAGTCGACCGGCGGCGGCAGCTTGTGGCTCGATCCGGAGATGACGAGCCCATACGCCTGGTACCAGTACTTCGTAAACACCGGAGACGCCGATGTCATCAAGTACCTGCGTTGGTTCACGTTCCTCGGTGCCGAGGAACTCGCGGAACTCGAGATCGCAACAACCGAGCGTCCCCATGCCCGCGAAGCGCAGAAGCGACTAGCCGCAGAGATGACGACGCTCGTCCACGGCGACCACAACACCCGGTCTGTGGAGCTCGCCAGCCAGGCGTTGTTCGGAAAAGCAGAGCTGAGCGAACTCGACGAGTCGACACTCGCAGCGGCGTTGAAGGAAGCATCGGTCAGTGAGTTGGCTCCGGGGGAGCCTCGGACGATCATCGACCTCCTTGTCACCAGCGGTTTGTGTGAAAGCAAGGGAGCTGCTCGGCGCGCAGTGAAGGAAGGTGGCGCTTCGGTGAACAACCAGAAGGTCTCCGCCGACGATTGGGAGCCGGCCGCAACTGATCTTCTGCATGGCAGTTGGTTGGTCGTCCGCCGTGGAAAGCGCAACTTTGCCGGCGTGAAGGTGCTGCCGAACTGACGTGTGTGGGGTCACAGTTGCCGAAAGTGGCTCCTGGGACCGCTGGTAGCTCGCTCACGAGCGAGCTACCAGCGGATTTAACCCCACGGACATCTGCGACCTGGGAGTTTGACGCTCAGTTTTCCGTCGCGTAACTTTATCCAAGTCAGAGCGACACGGACACCAACCCCGACCGAGAGGCCGGGGACACGCGGTTGGACGAAGTCGGAGACAATCACTTAGTTAAATCTTCTACGGTTTGACTGGTGAAGCACTGAATACGGGAACTTGCTTCCCGGTGGTGCACAAGCTAAAGTATAAAGTCTGCCCCGGAGCGTTCAACCTTGGTTGAAGTCACGGTGTGCGCGTGTTCTTTGAGAACTCAACAGTGTGTCGATGAATGTCAGTGCC
>NZ_JASHKR010000203.1 GCF_030056815.1 Rhodococcus sp. IEGM 1379 | reverse complement strand
AGCGCTGCCGGCTGTTTCAAAGTCTGGACCGAAACCGCGTCCGGTGCAACGACCACCCGCCCGCAACTGAGCGACCTACTTTCCCATCTTCGCGATGGGGACACGTTAGTGGTCTGGCGTCTCGACCGGTTGGGTCGCTCACTCCCCCACCTGTTGCAGACGGTGGAAGATCTCGCGGCTCGCGGTGTCGGATTCAAGTCGTTGACCGAAGCTATCGACACCACCACCTCCGGTGGCAAACTGATCTTTTCCATCTTCGGTGCTCTCGCAGAATTCGAACGAAATTTGATCCGGGAACGGACTCAGGTCGGTCTCGCCGCGGCCCGGGCCCGTGGCCGTACAGGTGGCCGGCCTCCGAAGATGACGTCGACGAAACTTGCTCAGGCGCAACGGATGCGGGAGAACGGAATGCATCTGACCGACATCGCCGAGATCATCGGCGTCGGACGCACCACCCTCTACCGGCATCTGAAGTAAGTCAGCAACACTGCTTTCCCGTCACAGCGAGGGCGATATCCAAGT
>NZ_JASHKR010000202.1 GCF_030056815.1 Rhodococcus sp. IEGM 1379 | reverse complement strand
CGCCCGCGTGGGCACCGTTGCCGGTGCAGTACGCCGACTACGCGTTGTGGCAGCGTGAGATACTCGGTTCCGAGGGCGACCCGCAGTCCGTCATCGCACAGCAGATCTCTTACTGGAATGACACTCTCGCAGACTTGCCGGAACTGTTGGACCTGCCGAGTGATCGCACGCGTCCCGAGATCACTTCGGGCCGAGGATCGAACCACGCGTTCGAGATCGACCCGCAGTTGTGGGCCGATGTCGAAGCAATAGGCCAGTCCGCCAACGCGACCCCGTTCATGGTTGTCCATTCGGCATTGGTCGTATTGCTGGCCCGGATGTCCGCGACCACCGATATCACGATCGGTGCACCGATCGCGGGCCGCGGCGAAGCGGAACTCGATGACCTGATCGGTATGTTCGTCAACACTCTGGTGCTGCGGACCGACGTTGATCCGTCGATGTCGTTCACCGAATTGCTTTCCTCTGCACGTGAAGTGGATCTGCAGGCTTTCGCGCACGCGGATGTTCCGTTCGAGCGCCT
>NZ_JASHKR010000057.1 GCF_030056815.1 Rhodococcus sp. IEGM 1379 | reverse complement strand
GCGAATCGGTTGTGGACGTCGAGGAGCTGCGCCGACGCATCGACGAGCTCGAGCATCAGGCCGCAGATCCGGGCCTGTGGAACGACCAGGACCACGCCCAGCAGGTCACCAGTGCTCTCTCGCACGCGCAGGCAGAACTGCGTCGTATCGTCGCACTGCGGGAGCGGCTCGACGAGATGCCGATTCTCTACGAGTTGGCCGAGGACGAGGGCGACGACGCCCTGGCCGACGCCGACGCCGAGCGTGCGAGCCTGCGCGAGGACATCGCGGCCATGGAAGTCAAGACCATGCTCTCCGGCGAATACGACGAGCGCGACGCGCTGATCAACATCCGCTCCGGCGCCGGCGGCATCGACGCCGCGGACTGGGCCGAGATGCTGATGCGTATGTACATCCGCTGGGCTGAGAAGCATGACTACGGCGTCGAGGTCTACGACACGTCGTATGCCGAAGAAGCCGGTCTCAAGAGTGCGACCTTCGCGATCAAGGGTCCGTACACCTACGGCACTCTGTCTGTGGAGATGGGCACGCACCGCCTGGTCCGGATCAGCCCGTTCGACAACCAGGGCCGTCGTCAGACGTCGTTTGCCGAGGTCGAGGTCCTGCCCGTGGTCGAGACCACAGACCACATCGAGATCAACGAAAACGACATCCGCGTCGACGTCTATCGCTCCTCGGGTCCCGGCGGTCAGTCCGTGAACACCACCGACTCCGCGGTACGCCTGACGCACATCCCGACGGGCATCGTCGTGACCTGTCAGAACGAGAAGTCGCAGCTCCAGAACAAGGTGTCCGCGATGCGCGTCCTGCAGGCCAAGTTGCTGGCCGTCAAGCGGCAGGAAGAGCGCGCCGAGATGGATGCGCTCAAGGGCGACAGCGGCAGTTCGTGGGGTAACCAGATGCGTTCCTACGTCCTGCACCCGTACCAAATGGTCAAGGATCTGCGTACCGAGTACGAGGTCAACAACCCATCCGCTGTTCTCGACGGCGATATCGACGGTTTCCTCGAGGCCGGCATCCGCTGGCGCATGAGCGAGGACCAGACCGCATAGCTTTTACAGAAAGGCACGATGAATTTTCTGCAACCAGGTGAAACACTGGTCGCGTGGCTGAAGGACGATGGGTTGTCGATTCTGACAACCGTGCTCGGAGCGTTGCTCTTGGCTCGTTTTGTCAGTTGGGGCGGCAACAAGGTCACCGACCAGATCGACTCCAACTATCAGTTGGGTGACGCGCTGGTCCGCTCGGAGGCCACCAAGCATCGCCATTCGGTGGCGCAGGTGATCACGTGGGTGATCATCACGTTCATCTACGTCATCGCGACGATGAAGGTGCTCGACCAGTTGAACCTGCCGATCGGAAGTCTGGTTGCTCCGGCGACCGTTCTGGGTGCGGCGCTCGGCTTCGGCGCGCAGCGGGTTGTGCAGGACATTCTTGCCGGATTTTTCATCATCACCGAACGCCAGTACGGGTTCGGTGACACCGTGCGACTAGCCATTACCGGTTCGTCCGACGATGCCGAAGGCGTCATCGAGGACGTGACATTGCGTGTCACACGGATGCGCAATGCCGATGGTGAAGTGATCACCGTCCCGAACGGTCAGATCGTGAAAGCGACCAACCTGTCCAAGGATTGGGCGCGTGCTGTCATCGACGTCCCGGTTCCCGCGACTGCCGATCTCACCCGAGTCAACGAGGTGTTGCGCCAGGTCGGAGTCGACGCGATGTCGGATCGTGGACTCAAGAAACTGCTTCTTGACGAGCCGACGGTCATGGGCGTCGAAAGCCTCGAAGTCGACCAGGTCATGATTCGAATGGTCGCGCGCACCCTGCCCGGTAAGCAGTTCCAGGTGAGCCGCGCATTGCGAGTTCGCGTTGCTGCGGCATTGCGGCGTCAGGGAATTACCGTCACACCCGGAATTCATACGGACAGTACGACCGGTACCGAGGAGGCGAGCGAATGACCGATCAGGAACCTCGTCGTGGCCTCGAAAAACTCTTGCATCTGGACTGGTTGCCGGCGACCTTGTTCGGCGGCCGAATGCGGACGTCCACATTCATCTTGATCGTGGCGTGGCTTCTAGCCGGCTTCGCTCACTCGACTTTCAACCCGGTGCCGCAGCCGGTTTCGCCTGCGCCAGCTGCCGACTCGTCGGTGACGGAGCCGTACGTGCAACCACGGGAGAATACGTCGACAGAAAGTACGACGACAACCACCACCGCGGTGCCAACCACCACGGAGTCCGCGCCCGCCGGCACCGGTGGATCCACCACCCAAAGGGCTCCGGGAGCGTCGACGACTACCGGTGTGCCACCGGCTCCTCCGCCGGTCTCCGAGGAGGTACCGGCGAATCCGGGTCAGGCCGGCGTCACGACGTCCACTGCGACCACCACGACGCCCCCACTGACACAAGCTCCGACAACCACCGAAACGCGGTAAATCGGGCGGTGTCGCAGCGCGTTGCTCCAAGGTCACTGTTATATAACGGCTAGACTGGCTCGTTGTGATCAGCATGAAGAATGTGTCGAAGTCCTACAAGGCCTCCACCAGGCCGGCGCTCGACAACGTCAGTGTGGAGGTGGAGAAGGGGGAGTTCGTCTTCCTCATCGGCCCCTCCGGCTCCGGCAAGTCGACCTTCATGCGCCTACTCCTCAAGATGGAGTCACCCACCTCGGGTGATATCGAAGTCGGTGAATTCCACTTCAACAAGTTGGCGGCGCGTCGAGTTCCGAAGCTTCGCCAGAGCATGGGATGCGTATTCCAGGACTTCCGGTTGCTCCAGCAGAAGACGGTGTCCGAGAACGTCGCGTTTGCCCTGGAAGTTATCGGCAAACCGCGAAACGTGATCGCCCGAACAGTCCCCGAGGTCCTCGAAATGGTGGGACTGTCCGGAAAAGCTGATCGCCTTCCGACCGAACTGTCCGGCGGTGAGCAGCAGCGCGTCGCGATCGCACGAGCCTTCGTCAACCGTCCGCTGGTACTGCTCGCCGACGAACCCACCGGCAACCTTGACCCGGAAACCAGTCAGGACATCATGCTGCTCCTCGAGCGGATCAACCGCACGGGAACCACCGTCGTCATGGCGACCCACGACCACCACATCGTCGACTCCATGCGTCGACGCGTCATCGAACTCGATCTCGGCAAGGTCAGCAGAGACGAAGCGCGGGGTGTGTACGGCGTCGGCAGATAAACGCCGACGGCTCTACCACTCATCCCGTACGCCCACCGGCCGCTGTGAAGCGGCCGATCATTCGAGAAGGAATCGGATTCCCCGATGCGCGCCAGTTTTATTTTCAGCGAGGTCCTGACCGGCCTGCGCCGCAACATCACGATGACTATCGCCATGATCCTGACGACGGCGATTTCGTTGGGTCTCTTCGGTGGCGGACTGCTCGTCGTGCAGATGGCGGGCAAGACGCAGCAGATCTTCCTCGAGCGAGTTGAGGTCCAGATCTTTCTGACCGACGACATTTCGTCGATGGACCCCGGTTGTGAGCAGGAAATTTGCAGCTCCCTGCGGAAAGAACTCGAGCAGACTCCGTCAGTGGTGGCGGTGCAGTTCCTCAACCGCGACGACGCGGTGAAGGATGCCACTGAGCGAGTGTTCAAGGACCAACCCGAGCTGGCAGCACTGGTAAGCCCGGACAGCTTCCCGGCGTCGTTCAAGGTCAGGCTCAGTGATCCGGAGCGATTCGGTGTCATCAACGACACCTTCGGTACCCGGCCGGGTGTCGAGAGCGTTCTCAACCAGCGCGAGCTCGTCGACCGTCTGTTCAGTGTTCTCGGGGGAGTGCGCAACGCTGCGTTCGCTATCGCCATCGTGCAGGCAATTGCTGCAATTCTGTTGATTGCCAACATGGTTCAGATCGCGGCATTCACGCGTCGTACCGAGGTCAGTATCATGCGATTGGTGGGCGCGACGCGTTGGTACACGCAGCTTCCGTTCCTCCTCGAAGCCATGGTTGCCGCATTGATCGGTGCAGTGCTTGCCATCGCCGGACTGTTCACAGCTAAGAATGTCTTCATCGACGGTGTGCTGGCCGACGTGTACGAAGCCAACATCGTCGCCCGGATTTCGAACAGTGACATCCTGTTCGTCTCGCCGTTCCTGGTTCTCGCAGGCGTGGGAATGGCGGCGATCACGTCGTACATCACCTTGCGCCTGTACGTCCGGGAATAATCAGTTTGTGTGAGCTTCTATGCTGGTGCATACAGAAACATTCGGTAAGACAGCAATATTCGGTAAGACAGCGGACTGAGAGGCCCGGACAGTGAAGGAACAGGGCCGCAAGGTCATTGCGACCAATCGCAAAGCGCGTCACAACTACACGATCATCGACACCTACGAAGCCGGAATCGCGCTCGTCGGCACCGAGGTCAAGAGTTTGCGCGAAGGAAAAGCGTCGCTCGTCGACGCATTCGCAACAGTAGACAACGGTGAGGTGTGGTTGCGATCGCTGCACATCCCGGAGTACACGCAGGGTAGTTGGACGAATCATTCGCCGCTTCGCGTTCGGAAACTGTTGCTGCACAAGCGTGAGATCGAGCATCTTGTGGGCAAGACCCGCGAGGGTAACCAGACACTGGTTCCGCTGTCGATGTATTTTGTCGACGGCAAGGTCAAGGTCGAGCTGGCTCTCGCGAAGGGTAAGCAGGACTACGACAAGCGTCAGGACATGGCCAAGCGCACCGCTGAGCGTGAGGTGACCCGCGAACTGGGCCGTCGTATCAAGGGAATGCGCGGATAGCGCTGCTCTATCTGCGACTCTAACCTCGGCGATCCGCTGGGGCCGCGCGCAAATGTACGCGTTCGCCTTGTTTGCCGAACAGGCTGATGATCTCGGCGGGGCGACCGTCGGCGGCGCTGAATCGGTGGGGGATTCGAGTGTCGAACTCGGCTGCCTCGCCGGCTCCCATCACGAAATCGCGATCGCCGAGTTGAAGCCGGACACGGCCTGACAGTACGTAGAGCCACTCGTACCCTTCGTGAGTGCCAGGCTCGCGGATGTCGTCGGTTGGCGCCAGGATCATCTTGTACGCCTGTAGATTTCCGGGCTGGCTGGTCAGTGGGACGATCGTCATGTTTCCGACGGTTTGAGGCTCTTCGCGGACTCGGGGGTCTTCGATGCCACTGTTGACCAGATCGTCCAAGGGCACACCGTGGGCTTTGGCGATGGGGAGCAGGAGTTCTAAGTTCGCTTTGCGGCTACCGGATTCGAGGCGGGACAACGTGCTGACGCTGATGCCGGTTGCTTCGGATAGATCGGTCAGGGTCATGTCGGATTGCTGACGCAGGTTGCGCAGGCGCGGCCCGATTCCGGCAAGGACAGCTTCGAACGTTGTGTCGGTCATGCAATCAGTTTGCCAAACTGGCAATAGGGTTTGTCAAGAATGGGGTTCGATGTCACTCTGGATTCATGACAAAGAACACGTACGACGTAGCAGTAATCGGCGGCGGCGCAGCCGGATTGAATGCGGCGCTCATCCTGGGTCAGGCGCGCCGGTCCGTCGTTGTTTTCGACAACGGTGCGCCGCGCAACGCAGCCGCCGACCACATGAACGGTTTTCTCTCCCGCGACGGGATGAATCCGGCCGAGTTGGTGACCATCGGTCGCGGCGAGGTCCGGAAATTCGGCGGTGAGTTTCACGACGGCACAGTAGTGGCAGTTGTGCGCACCGATGACGGATTCGTGATCGAACTCGCGGACGACAGCACGATGTCGGTGCGTAAGGTCCTCGTGGCGACAGGTCTCACCGACCGACTCCCAACCGAACTGGAAGGCTTCGGTGAGCGTTGGGGCCGCGACGTACTGCACTGCCCCTACTGTCACGGATACGACGTACGTGATCAGCCGCTGGGTATCATCGCGAAAAATGTCGATATGGCGATGCATCAGGCGGTCATGGTGCGTCAGTGGTCGGACGATGTCGTTCTGTTCCTGCATCGCATTGCCGAGTTGGGGGCTGAGGATCGAGAAAAGCTTGCCGCGCTCGATATTTCGATTGTCGACGGCCTCGTTGCTGCGCCAGTGGTCGACGACGATCGACTGGTTGGATTGAAATTGGCGGACGGCACGACTGTTGCGCGTTCGGCTGTTTTTGTCGGCGGCGCGATCACGATGGACCCCAATGATTCGATTCTGCGATCGTTCGGCGCTGCGACCGCGACGACGATGATGGGGGAGTTCGTGACAGCCGACGCGATGGGAGCTACCAGCGTTGCGGGTGTCTGGGCGGCGGGCAATGTCGTGGATCCCGGTGCGCAGGTCATCATGGCTGCTGCAGCGGGAGCGAAGGCCGGCGCGGGAATCAATATGGCACTCACTGCGGATGATCTGGAAACCGCGCTGGCGTTGCGCCGCTCAATTTCTGCCTGAACCGCGCTCTCTGGGTAGCGTGGGGTGATGGAGACGGTGAGAGTTCTGGTTACAGGAGCAACCGGGTACATCGGTGGGAGGCTTGCCCCTCGGTTGGTCGAGGCGGGGCACTACGTTCGGGTTTTAGTGCGCAGTCCCGAGAAGTTGCGCGACGTTCCGTGGCGTGACTCCGTCGAAATCGTTCGCGGCGATTTGACCGACAAGGACTCGCTTGCAAGCTCATTCGAGGATATTGACATCGTCTATTATCTCGTGCATGCGATGGGCGGCGGCGGGTCGTTCTCGGAGATCGACAAGCGCAGTGCGGAGAACGTGGCGGTGGCGGCCGCTGCCGCCGGAGTTCGCCGGATCGTCTATCTCGGTGGACTGCATCCCCCCGAGGGAGAACTGTCGACGCATTTGAAATCACGACTCGAAGTCGGTCAGATCTTGCTCGACTCCGATGTTCCGACGGTTGTCTTTCAAGCGGGAGTCGTGATCGGTTCGGGGTCGGCATCTTTCGAGATGGTGCGTCACCTGACCAATCGCCTGCCTGTGATGACCACGCCGAAATGGGTGCACAACAACATTCAGCCGATTGCTGTTCGAGACGTCCTCTACTACCTGGTGGCAGCGGCCGCCGTGACGCCGGAAGTCAATCGTGCATTCGATATCGGTGGCCCGGACGTGATGCAGTACGGAGAAATGATGAACACCTATGCGGAGATCGCCGGGTTGGTGCGTCGACGCATCCTGGTACTTCCGGTGCTGACACCGCGTCTGGCCGGCCATTGGGTGGGACTGGTCACGCCGATCCCTCGGGGGTTGGCGATGCCTCTCATCGAGTCCTTGCAGAACGACGCAGTCATGCACGATCACGACATCGACGACTTCATCCCACCGCCGCCAGGGGGACTCACGCCGTACCGCGAAGCTGTGCGCTTGGCGCTTCGCAAGGTCGAGAACGGCGAGGTGGAGACCGCCTGGTCGGGTGCCGCCATCGCCGGTGCTCCATCCGATCCGCTTCCGTCTGATCCGGATTGGGCCGGTGAAACGGTGTACGTCGACCATCGGGAACGCGACTGCGCTGCAGATCCGCAAACCTTGTGGTCGGTCGTCGAATCCATCGGCGGTGAGAACGGTTGGTACTCATTCCCTTTGGCGTGGGCGATTCGAGGGTGGATGGATCGCGCGGTCGGCGGTGTCGGGCTCCGGCGAGGCCGGCGTGATCCGCGTCGGCTCAATACCGGTGAGGCCTTGGACTTCTGGCGTGTCGAAGAAATCGATCGCGGAAAATTGCTTCGACTGCGAGCGGAGATGAAAGTGCCCGGGGGAGCATGGCTGGAGTTGCGCGTATCCGAGGGGGTGGATGGTGGTTCGCACCTCGATCAACGGGCTGTTTTCTTCCCCCGTGGTCTCGCCGGACGGATGTATTGGTACGCGATCCTGCCCTTCCACGGGGTCGTTTTCCAGGGCATGATCACCAACATCACGGGTGCAGCAGAACGTGCGCGTTAATTGGTATGACTTCCGAACGTCGGCGCGTTATAGTAGGTGGCCCCACGAAAGACGCGGGGCCACACGGGGCTGAACGGTTTCGACTGCGTGTGTTGAGTTAGGGGAAGCGTGTCGGTGCAGGCAAGAGACCACCGTAAGCGTCGCTGCAAACCTATAAGCGCCGATTCCAATCAGCGCGACTACGCTCTCGCTGCCTAAGTAGCGAAGCGTGTCTGTCAGCCCGGGGTTGCCCTCGACTCGGTTCCTGGCATCAGCTAGAGGGCTTTACTGTTTGGCTCGGTCACGGGGTCGAATGGGACATCAAACAGTGACTGGGATCGTCATCCTGGCTTGTCTGCGAGACTGGGAGATCCAAGTAGAGACTTAGCAGACTGCACACGGAGAAGCCCTAGCGATTCAACGTAGGACCCGGGTTCAATTCCCGGCAGCTCCACAACAGGTCGGGTCGGAGAGTTCACACTCTCCGGCCCGACCTTTTTGTGTTGTCAGGGGCTCTGTACGGTCAGGGGCTCTGTACGGTAAGCGATTGTCGATCAGGAGCCGAAGAATCCAAGGTCGATGGAGCCCGCAAATGCCGAGGCTCCGCAGAATGGTCGGGGTATTGTCCGCGATCGTGTAGTCGCCGGTGGCCTTGCCTGCCCTGTATCCGGCGCCGCGAGCGATCACAAATGTGGTTTCCTCTGCTGCGGTTCATCGACGGCGTTGATGATTTTTCCGACCTCTACGTCGACAGACTCGATGCCCTTGTCGTATCCGGGTCCGTTGGTGCCGGCTTCGTGCCCCGCGCCGTCGACCTGATCCAGTTGGGTGACGACATCGGCCTTCGGAGTGCCGCTGGATGCGATGTTGTTGATGCCGCCCCAGGTGGAGATCGACTCGGTCAGCAGAGCGGGGTTGGCTGCCTCGATCCGGGTGAAGACGGTGGGGTAGAGATCGTAGCGAGCGCCGGCAAACGTGTTCGTGGTTCCGGCGACTACCGCGCCGGCGAGGAGGAAGGTGAGAGCGGCTGAGATACGCGCGATTTTCTGGGTCACACGAGGGAGCCTAGGCACGTTGCACTCCCTGAATGGTCATGTCGGACTCCGATTGGACTAGACCAATTATTCGTCTGTGTGGATTGTTTACCTCACGTTCGTTCACGCGGCCCAACTGTCGAGAATGACGCTGACTGCATGGTCCAGGTGCAGAGGTTCTCCTCCCCAACTCGGGATGATCGCGTCGTCCGGGATTTCACCACGCAGGAGTCGGTCTGCCAGGCCGCTGATTGGCGGCGCCGGGGCCAAAACATCTCCGTCCGGGGTGCGAAACTCGAATTGTTGTTCTCCGAGTGCGGCAATGGTGAATTGGTCGTGGTGCAAAGCCCGGTGGCAAGTGCCACATAGCATGATGAGGTTGTCCAGATTGGTCTTCCCGCCGCGGCCCCAAAACCGGACGTGGTGAGCGTGCAGAAATCTGGTCCGTCCGCATCCTGGTGTGCGGCAACATCCGTCGCGGTAGTTCAAGGCCAGCATCTGTTTGGCGCTGGTGACGCGGGTACGGCGGCTGAGACTCAGGACGCACCCGTTTTTGGTCTTCGCCAGTCGGAGGCGGGCGTTGCAGAGCACTTCCTCCGCGTCATTTTCGGGGAGCGCCGGTCCGCCTGGTATCCGGACGGTGTCGTGTTCATGGAAAAACACCACTTCGGTGGCGCTGCTGGCTCTCGTTGCGGGGTTTGCGACTGCTGTCGCCGCGATGTCAGCCATCGTCAGAAGTGCGGGTCCGATGTCTCCAGGTGGCTTCTTGGCTGCATTTGCTTGTGTAACAGGTTCTTCCGGATCAGCTGAGTCGGTTGGGGCCGTTTCCGGCGGGGAATGTTCCGGCGAGGTTCGGGTGCGTTCACGCTCGGCTGCGGTGACTGCTGCGATGAGTCGGGCTCCGTCTTGCGCCGGGAGACGGCCTTTGACGACAAAATCGCCGGTGTCGGGGTCCCAATGCCATCGGATCTGGAAGCGGTCGGGTGATTTCCGACGTGCGCTTTCCTTATCGGAGCCGGTATGGAGGCCGGCGACAAGGCGGTCGATCTGGGCGGCGGGTGCCTCGCGGCCCAGACGGACCATTTGCGCCTCATTGGCCGGTGTGGCGACGCGGGTAAGCGCACGAACTTTGGAATACGACAATCGACCTTGCTCGAACGCCTGTTGCATCTTCGGTAGCGGGCGGAGTGCTTTGGCGACGCGCACGTATTCGCGTCCGGTATGCAGACTGAGTCCGCATTTCCAGGACAGCCAGTGGGCGCAGGAGTGAAGCCCGGGGCCGGTCCAACCTCGTTGTTCGTCAAAGTCGCCCAGGAGGGTGAGGAATCGGGCGGTGGCCGCCGCAATGTGGCCGGCGAGTGCGCAGATTTCGACGCCGATACTGTCGACAGCCTCCCTCGCTGATTCCTTGTCAGTGCCCCTCTCCGTAACCCTGTCTGTTGCTCTGTCCAGTTCCATCGTGTCCATCGCCAACCCCCTGGCTCGAATGTTTGTTCGACAGTAAGCCGGGGTACCGACAAACTTCGACAGACGCCGAAATGCGTCCCCGCGGGGACGTCGCAGACTCAGAAATTATTGCGTTCCCATCCAGGTGGTGTGCGGCTCCGAATATTGCATATGACGCCTCAACACTTGCCGACCCATGGTGAGAACCGCAGAGTGGTGGTGATGGTTCTACCTGGTGGCAAGGTTTCGAGTCACCGCCGGTCGAGGTGCTGGCATCTGTCCAATGTGCGGATGCGCCCGTTTACCGCAGCACTTCGGCGTCGTGGATTCGAGGCAGTTCAGGTCCGATATCGCAGGCGTGGATGGAACGGTGCTGAGCGAAGTCCCGTTGCAGATGCACGACGAGTGCTCGATCGGATTACGGCGAGCGATCCGGGCGCAGCAGTGGTGTTACTCGGTCACTCGATGGGTGGGCGGGTAGCTGCGGCACTGTCCGGTGATCCGGCGATTGTGGGCGTCGTCGCGCTTGCTCCGTGGTGGCCCGCGGGGACGTCATTGGACCTTCCCGAGGGCGCGCGACTACTGGTCATCCACGGCAGTGCGGATCGGTGGACGGATCCAGTCGATTCGCAGTCGATGGTCGACAGGGCGCAGCGGGCCGGTACCGATGCCGAGTGGATCGGCGTCGAAGGCGCGGGGCATTTCATGTTGCGCCGACCTGCTCACTGGCACCGACTGGCCTCGGACGCGGTACACGAAGTAACTGAATCGAAGGCGGGAGAACGACGATGAGTTCGGAAAAGCGCAAGGTTGCCGTTGTAGGCAGCGGAGTCGCCGGGCTGACTGCTGCGTGGGTGCTGAGCAAAGACTCGGATGTGACGTTGTACGAGGTGGATTCGCGTCTGGGTGGCCATGCGGACACTCATTCGGTGACGGACCCCGAAGGTCGGCATCTCGCAATCGACACCGGGTTCATCGTCCACAACGACCGCACCTATCCAACGTTGCTGCGACTCTTTTCGGAACTCGGTGTCGTGACGCAGGACTCGGACATGAGTATGTCGGTGCGCTGCGGGGGTTGCGGTCTCGAATACTCGGGTGGTCAGGGATTACGTGGGGTTCTGCCGACGCCTGGGCTATTGGTGAACGGCAGCTTCCTCTCGATGTTGATGGAAGTAAAGCGGTTTCATCGGCGGGCGCGTGCTGTGCTGGATTCGACAGATGCAACGATGCCGGATCAGACGCTCGGTGCCTTCTTGCAGAAGGGCAGATTCTCTGATTACTTCACCGCTCATTTCATGACGCCGTTGGTATCTGCGGTGTGGTCGTGCAATCCGTCATCGGCGCTCGAGTATCCGGCGCGGTACTTGTTTTCCTTCCTCGACCATCACGGCATGCTCAGCATTTCAGGCTCGCCGAACTGGCGAACGATCAAGGGTGGTTCAGTCGAGTACGTGAACGCCGTGGCCAGGGGCATCGGAGATGTTCGCCTCAGCACACCCGCGCGAGCGATTTATCGGCACAACGATTTCGTTGAAATTCGTGGGGGAGATGATCGGCTGGAGAGCTACGCCGCAGTGGTTGTCGCGACGCATCCGCAACAGGCATTGAAGATTCTGGCTGATCCGACGCCGGTTGAGCATGAAGTTCTCGGAGCCATGCCCTACACCGTCAATTACACCCAATTGCATACGGATGAGAGTGTTCTGCCGGGGAACGTGAATGCCCGGGCGTCGTGGAATTACTACCTTCCGGATTGTGGCGCTCCGTCGGATCACGTTCTGGTGAGCTACGACATGACTCGCCTGCAACGTCTCCCCGACACCGGCCGTCGGTACATGGTGACCTTGGGCGGGGACGACATGGTGGCTGCGGAGTCCGTGATCGACAAGATGATGTACGAGCACCCGCAGTACACGCCGACTTCCGTTGCCGCGCAGGGTCGCCTCACGGAACTCGACACAAATGTCCTCGCCTTTGCGGGCGCCTATCACGGTTGGGGCTTCCATGAGGACGGCGCGTTGTCAGGATTACGTGCTGCCGAACGAGTAGGCGGGCGATGGTCATGAGCAGCCCGGCAACGCCGCCAGCACCGACACCGACTACGCCGGCCATCGTTCACACTCGCATTCGGCACGTGCGCACAGAACCGTTGCGCAACGAGTTCGAGTACCGGAGTTACAGCTGGCTCGTCGATGTCGATCAACTTCCGGTGCTGCCGAAACCGTTGCGCTCGCTGGCACGATTCGATGCGGCGGATCATCTGGGCGATCCGACGAAGACTCTTCGCGGTAACGTCGAGGCCTTCCTTACCTCACACAACATGGATCTTGCCGGTGGGCGAATCCTTATGCTTACGAATGCTCGGGTCTTCGGCCACGTGTTCAATCCGTTGACTGTCTTCTGGTGCCTGAACGAAGTCGGCAGTGTGCGTGCTGTGGTGGCAGAAGTCCACAACACGTACGGCGAACGGCACTGCTATCTCCTGAATCCCGATGAACGTGGTGCCGCGCGAACGGACAAGGAGTTCTACGTTTCGCCGTTCAACGATGTTTCGGGCGAGTATCGAATGCGCTTGCCGCTACCGGAGCATTCTCTGAGTTTGTCGATAGTTCTGGCCCGCCAGGGGCACGCACCGTTCGTGGCGACGGTATCCGGGGAATGTGTGGCGGCAACCAAGCGCGAGATTCTGCGCAGTGCGATATCGATCCCGATGGCACCGCTCCGAGTATCCGTGCAGATCCGATATCAAGGAATTCGATTGTGGGCCAGGCGGTTACCGATCGTTCCCAGGCTGCATCACCAACCGCAGGAGGCTGTGCAATGACCATCACCACTCTGGCAATAGATCCCTCCGAATTGGACCGCTGGCCCGGTGTTGTCACCGTTCCCCGTGGTGTGAAGGTACGGATCGCCGCCCCGGTCGCTCGGGCACTGTTCCATAAAGCGGTGGCGCGATTGCCGCTGCGGGTGCAGATGCCGAACGGTGAAATCTCCGGCGGTGGGGGCGTTAATGCTCCACTGATGGTCATTCATCGGCCGGAGGATTTTGCTGCTCGTGTCGGGGACAGCGGACTGATCGGTTTCGGCGAGTCGTACATGGCCGGCGATTGGGAAGCGCCGGATCTGACGGCGGTGCTGGAGGTGTTCGCGTCTCGGGTGGCTACCCTGATCCCGGATTTCCTGCAGCGCCTGCGCGGCTTGTACATTCCGAAACAGCCTCGTAGTGAAAGAAATTCGACGCAGAACACGCGCTCGAATATCTCTCGACACTATGACTTGTCGAACGAGTTGTTCGAACTATTTCTCGACGACACGATGACTTATTCGAGTGCCTTGTTCGAGGATTTGTCGACAGGCAAGCGTCTGTCCGGGGACGGGTTCGCCGCTGCGCAGCACCGAAAGATCGACAGGCTGCTCGACGGCGCCGGAGTCGGACCTGGCTCACGGGTCCTCGAGATCGGAACAGGCTGGGGCGAGTTGGCAATTCGAGCTGCGCAGCGTGGTGCAACGGTGCGGTCGGTGACTTTGTCGGTGGAGCAACAGGAGTTGGCTGCCAAGCGGATCAGTGCTGCCGGCCTCGCCGATCGGGTGCAGGTCGATCTCCTGGACTACCGGCAGGTGGAAGGTGAGTACGACGCGGTGGTCTCGGTGGAGATGATCGAAGCTGTCGGACACCAGTATTGGGGGAGCTACTTTCAGACGATCGACTCACTGTTGGCGCCTGGCGGGCGGGCCGCGATTCAAGCCATCACTATGCCGCATGATCGAATGTTGGCTACCCGCAACACCTATACGTGGGTGCACAAGTACATTTTCCCCGGCGGATTCCTGCCGTCGGTACGCGCGATCGAGGATGTGACCGAACGCCTGACCACTCTGCGGGTACGTGAACGTATGTCGATGGGTGATCACTATGCGCAGACCTTGCGTCTGTGGGACGAGAGTTTCATGGCCAGAACGGCGGAAGCTGAAGCGCTCGGATTCGATGCCGTGTTCGCGCGCATGTGGCACTTCTATCTCTGCTATTCCGAGGCCGGATTCCGGTCCGGATATCTCGACGTCCAGCAAGTGATCCTTGATCGGAGGAACCCGCGATGACTGCCACAATTGCCGGTCGATTGGCTGAATTGATCGAACCCCTTGTCGGGGGCGAGCTTCCAGTTCATCTCACCGCCTGGGACGGCAGTTCCGCCGGGCCGTCGGGCGCACCGAAGGTCACCCTCCGCAATGCGAATGTACTGCGTCGACTCCTCTGGAATCCGGGAGAGTTGGGGGCTGCGCAATCGTACGTTCTGGGGGAGTTGGACGTCGAAGGCGATCTCGGTGACGCGCTCACCCACGTGTGGAAGGTCTCGGCCGAGCGTGGATTGGGTTCGGTGGCTCCGACTCCGGCCGTCGTACTTGCGACCGTCAAGGCTGCACGTTCTCTCGGAGCATTCGGACGGCCACTCCCGCCGCCGGTGTCGCAAGCGCAGGTCAAGGGGCGCCTGCACAGTCTCTCGCGGGACAGGGCAGCGATCGGGCATCACTACGACCTGTCCAACGACTTCTATCAACTGATCTTGGACGAGAACATGGCGTACTCGTCCGGGTACTGGACATCCGAGGAGTCCGACTACACGCTCGCGGACTCGCAACGGGACAAACTGGACCTG
The DNA here is from genome assembly GCF_030056815.1 of Rhodococcus sp. IEGM 1379. GTDB lineage: Bacteria > Actinomycetota > Actinomycetes > Mycobacteriales > Mycobacteriaceae > Rhodococcus_F. The sequence goes on along the minus strand of NZ_JASHKR010000057.1, from coordinate 12,724 downwards.
GTCTGCCGCAAGGTCGGCCTCGATCAGTCGCGAGGACGTCGACTTCTCGACGTCGGCTGTGGCTGGGGTTCGTTGAGCTTGCATGCTGCCCGCGAATACGGTGCGCACGTCGTCGGTGTGACTATCTCGGGCGAGCAGAAGGCGTTCATCGACGCGAAGATTCGAGCACTCGGGCTCGAGGATTGGGTCGAGATCCGGTTGCAGGACTACCGAGAGATCCCCGATGGTCCCTTCGACGCGGTTGCTTCGATAGAAATGGGTGAGCATGTCGGTGAAGACAACTATCCGACATACGTGAAGGCACTGCACGACAACGTGACCCAGGGTGGTCGGGTGCTGATCCAGCAGATGTCGCGCACCGGAGCGCATCCCGGCGGTGGACCCTTTATCGAGTCGTTCATTGCTCCCGATATGTATATGCGACCGCTGGGGCGCACGGTCGCAATGATCGAGGAAGGTGGCCTCGAGGTTTGTGATGTCCAAGGGTTGCGTGAGCATTACGTGCGCACGGTGGACGCGTGGATTGATACCTTCGAATCCAACTTCGATCGGGTCGTCGAGTTGGTCGGACTCGAGGTGGCCCGAGTGTGGCGTCTCTACCTTGTGGGCGGCGGAATGGCTTTCCGCGACGGCCGGATGGGCGTCCACCAGATTCTTTCGGTGCGACCGTAATGGGCACGGTATCGCTGGCGAGCCTGCTGGCGATTGTTGTCACCATGGCCGTGACGGCGGTGATCGGTGTACGCATCGGTCGCCACAATGTTGTCGACGTGTCGTGGGGCGTTGGGTTCGTCGTGATCGCAGTGGTATCCGCAGTTTTCGGCACGGGTGATCCGTGGCGCCGAGTCCTGTTGGTGGTGTTGGTCGGGATCTGGGGTGTGCGTTTGGCGTGGCACATGGCTGTGCGCTCCCGGGGGAAAGGCGAGGATCCGCGGTACGAGGAACTGCTGGGCAAGGCGAGTGGCAACCGGACGCGGTACGCGATTCGGAAAATCTATGCGACACAGGGTATTTCCCTTTGGTTTGTGTCGCTGCCGATCCAGGTGGCATCGGTCTCGCATGGAAGTGTCAGTGCACTGGTCGTGCTCGGTGTCGTATTGTGGCTCGTCGGTGTCACTTTCGAGGCGGTGGGTGATCGGCAGATGGCGGAGTTCAAATCCGATCCGGGTAGTCGTGGGCACATCATGGATCAAGGATTATGGGCGTGGACGCGTCATCCCAACTATTTCGGTGACGCGTGCGTCTGGTGGGGGATTTTCCTCGTCTCGGCGTCCGTCTGGCCGGGAGTGTTGACGATTCTCTCGCCCATCGCAATGACGTATTTTCTCGTGTTCGCCACCGGAGCGCGACTCCTCGAAAGGCACATGGCTCAGCGTCCCGGGTATCGGGAGTATCAGGAGCGCACAAGCTACTTCATTCCGCGACGGCCACGCCCTGTGCAAAGGTAGTTGTGTGAGCGTGAGTGAATTGAAACTACCGGCGGCCATCGGTGCAGTGGCAGCCGGCGGCGCGCTGGGGACGCTGACACGATATGGCCTGGGCGAGTTGTTTCCACATATCTGGACGACGCTCGTCATCAATGTGGTCGGATCGTTGACCCTCGGAATCCTTGCCGAACTGTTGGTTCACGACAAGGGGTGGTACCTCTTCCTCGGAACAGGATTTTGCGGCGGCTTCACGACGTTCTCGTTGTTTGCGGTTCATGCGATAACCGAAAGCCCGATTCGATCGATCCTGTACGTGCTCGGCACTTTGATTCCGGCCATTCTTGCCGCAGCGTTGGGCAAAGAACTGGGCGAGCGGTGGATGCGAATCAAGGACACCGGCAGGGATGAGGTGTCGGCATGACCGTTTTCCTCGTAGCCCTCGGCGGCGGTACCGGAGCGACCGGCCGATACTTGCTTGCGAAATACGTCCCTGCCTACAAGGGATTTCCGGCCGCAACATTCGCGGCTAACGTCCTGGGTTGCTTCCTGCTCGGATTGTTCACCGGCGCAACGCTCTCCACCCCGATGGCCGCCTTGCTTGCAACGGGCTTCTGTGGCGGTTTGTCCACGTACTCGACCTTTTCGACCGAAAATGTCGGCATGCTCGAGAAGCGTCAGACGGCTCTCTCGTTGGTGTACATCATCGTCAGTCTTGTCGTGGGTCTCACTGCTGCCTGGTTGGGAATTCAGATCACAGAGTAGAGAATGGGCTTCAGTCGTGTCGGCTTCGTGGCCGACCACCGTGATTAGGGGGAGTCGTGGCGCACGAACGAGCAGGACAGGTGGCGCTGCCACAGGATCTGGTGGATGTACCGCATCTGGTCACTGCCTATTACGTCCGCACGCCGGACCCCGAGAATCCTCTGCAGCAGGTGGTATTCGGGACATCGGGCCACCGCGGTTCCAGTCTCGACAACGCGTTCAACGAAGCTCATATTCTTGCCACGACGCAGGCGATTGTCGAGTATCGAGCGTCGCAGGGCATCGACGGGCCGTTGTTCATCGGACGCGACACCCATGCGCTTTCCTTGCCTGCTTGGACATCGGCATTGGAAGTTCTGGTTGCCAATGATGTAGTGGTGCTGGTTGATTCGCGCGACGGCTACACACCCACGCCCGCTGTCAGCCATGCGATCCTGCGTTACAACTCTACTCGTCCCGAAGCCAGAGCCGACGGAATCGTCGTCACGCCTTCGCACAATCCGCCGCGTGACGGCGGATTCAAATACAACCCTCCGCACGGCGGCCCGGCCGATAGCGATGCCACATCCGTGATCGCTGCGCGCGCCAATGAACTGATCAGAAACGGACTGTCGGGCGTACGACGCGTCACTGCGAAGCAGGCACACGCCCGCGTCGAGCGATACGATTTCCTGCGTCACTACGTCGACGATCTCCCGTCGGTGCTCGATCTGGCAGCGATCCGCGACGCGGGCATCCGGATCGGCGCAGACCCGTTGGGCGGAGCGAGCGTCGATTACTGGGGCGCAATTGCAGAAACGCATCGCCTCGATCTCGAAGTGGTGAATCCGTTGGTCGATCCGACGTGGCGATTCATGACCCTCGACACCGACGGCAAGATCCGCATGGATTGTTCCTCACCGGACGCCATGGCGTCGCTGATCGGGATCCGTGATCGGTACGACATCGCCACCGGCAACGACGCCGATTCCGACCGCCACGGCATCGTCACACCCGATGGCGGATTGATGAATCCCAATCACTATCTGGCCGTTGCCATCGAGTACCTGTTCGCTCATCGGCCGAACTGGGGCGCCGATACCAAAGTCGGCAAGACTCTGGTGAGTTCGTCGATGATCGACCGGGTTGTCGACGGGTTGGGGCGTCAACTCCTCGAAGTTCCGGTCGGCTTCAAGTGGTTCGTGCCGGGTCTGCTCGACGGTTCCGTGGGATTCGGCGGCGAAGAGAGCGCGGGTGCGTCGTTCCTACGCCACGACGGTTCGGTGTGGACGACGGACAAGGACGGGATCATCCTTGCTCTGCTGGCGTCGGAGATCACAGCAGTAACGGGCAAGACGCCGTCGCAGCATTACACGGCACTGACCGAGAAGTTCGGCACTCCCGCCTATGCGCGCATCGATGCTCCGGCGACCCGCGAGCAGAAGGCGGTGCTGGCGAAACTGTCGCCGGATCAGGTCACTGCTACCGAATTGGCGGGTGAGCCGATTACTGCGGCGCTCACGGCAGCTCACGGAAACGGCGCCGCGATCGGCGGTTTGAAAGTCACCACCGAGAATGCGTGGTTTGCCGCGAGACCGTCGGGCACCGAGGACGTCTACAAGATCTACGCCGAGTCGATGAAGGGCGCCGAACATCTGGCGCAGGTTCAGGCGGCTGCCAGGGACCTGGTGTCGAGTGTCCTGAAGGCCGGTTAAAATCCTGGGCGACATGAAAACTCGTGCAGCCAGACTGCCACAGGAAATCTGGGTACTGGTTTCCGCCAGCTTCGTCATTGCTCTCGGATTCGGTGTAGTTGCCCCGGCACTACCGCAGTTCGCCCGTAGCTTCGACGTATCGGTTACCGCCGCCACCGTCGTCATCTCGTCGTTTGCATTCATGCGATTGGTGTTTGCGCCGATGAGCGGCACTTTGGTGCAAAAGCTCGGTGAGCGGCCGGTCTACATCACCGGTCTCCTGATCGTTGCGTTGTCCACCGGTGCGTGTGCTTTTGCGCAGGACTACTGGCAGTTGCTGCTGTTCCGGTCGGTCGGCGGTATCGGTTCGACGATGTTCACGGTCTCCGCGCTGGGGTTGCTCATTCGGATCTCGCCGCCGGACAGTCGGGGCCGGGTCTCCGGTCTCTACGCGACGAGTTTCCTGATGGGCTCGATCACGGGTCCGATCTTCGGTGGTGCTCTCCTGCAGTTCGGTCTGCGGATGCCGTTCATCATCTACGCGGTCACGCTTGTCGTCGCTGCTGCGGTGGTGTTTGTCAGCTTGCGTGGCTCGCATCTGGCGTCGCCGGAGAAGGGTGAGGTCGTCACGCCGATGACCCTGGCCGAAGGATTGCGTTCGCCGGTGTACCGGGCAGCGCTGGGCTCGAACCTGGCCTTCGGTGGCGTCATCTTCGGTGTCCGCGTCGCCATGGTTCCGCTCTTCGTGGTGGAGGCGCTGGGGCGCGAGGATTCGGTCGCGGCCTATGCATTGGCGGTCTTCGCCGTCGGGAATGCGTTGATTCTGACGTTTTCCGGTCGGCTTTCCGATAAGTACGGACGCAAACCGTTTGTCATCGCCGGCCTGCTCGTGTGCGGGTTTGGCACTATCGCGATCGGATTCACCGAAAACTTGGTTGCGTTCTTCGTGATCGCCGCGATTACCGGCGCGGGTTCGGGTTTGATGAGTCCGTCGCAGCAGGCAGCAGTTGCCGACGTCGTCGGTTCGAAGGCTCGCGGAGGCCCGGTTCTGGCGGTGTTCCAGATGATGTCCGATGTCGGAGGGGTTGTAGCACCGATCTGCGCCGGCCTGTTGGCTCAGAATTTCTCGTACTCCGTGGCGTTCGCCGCGATGGGATCCGTGGTTGTTCTCGCGACGGTGGGTTGGCTTCTGGTGCCGGCGAAGGCAGTGACAGCCAAGGCAGCCAGCTCTGAGCCTGCTCACTAGCTCGCTCTGTAGGCTCGGCTCGTGGCGATTCGCATCGTGAGTCTTGTGGCCCGGTTGGGCTTGGCGGCAGTCTGGCTGATTTCGGGTGGGCTGAAGTTCCTCGATCCCGTGCAGACGAAGATCGCGGTCCGGGCGTACCAACTTTTGCCCGAGAGCCTCGTCGGTCCCGTTGCGATGGCATTGCCGTTGATCGAGATCATCCTCGGACTGCTCCTGCTCGTCGGTCTTGCGGTCCGGGGGTCGGCAGTTGTCTCCGTGCTGGTGCTCGTCGTGTTGATCGGCGTGATTATTTCGGTGTGGGCCCGGGGATTGTCCATCGACTGCGGCTGTTTCGGTGGGGGCGGAGCGGCCGACGTGGGCGCGTGGGACTACCTCAGCGAGATCTTGCGAGACCTAGGTTTCCTGGCGCTGGCAGCGTGGTTGTGTGTCTTCCCGCGCTCACCGCTGGCATTGGGACAGGGATCACGTGTGGGTTTCTCAGTTGACGCTCAGTCTTCAGTGGCAAGGTAAACAAAACTACCGACGCACGAAGGACTGCATCAGCGTGAGCGCCCAGAACAAGAAATACACCCCGGAACCGGTATCGAGTCGTCCTACCTACATCATCGGTGGGTTGGCGATCGTAGTCATCGCAGCCTTGGTGTTCGGCGGCATCTGGTGGCAGAGCAGCAAGAACAAAGTGCAGAACGAGGGCTACGGCTCGGTGCAGAACTCCGAGGTCGTGGTCACGGTCCAGGCCAACGGCGTCGTACTGCTCGGAAAGCCCGATGCGCGTACCACTCTTGACATCTTCGAGGATCCGCTGTGCCCGGCGTGCGCCGCACTCGAGCACCTGAGCGGACAGGCAGTCGCGGAGGCAATCGACAACGGTGACATCGCCGTTCGTTATCACATGCTCAACTTCCTCAACAAGGCATCGAGTAGCGGCGATTACTCCACCCGCGCTGGTGCTGCATTGATGTGTGTCGCGCAGGACGGCAACGCCATCGCGTACTCGCGCTTGCACACGGCACTGTTCTCGCCGGACAACCAGCCGGCCGAGAGCGGAAAGAGTGATCACAGCAATGACGAACTGGCGAGCCTCGCCACCGAGAACGGTGCGTCTCCTGCCGCAGCCACCTGTATCTCCTCGGGAGTGAACGTAGAGGCCGCTGCGGCCAACGCTGCAGCAGCCAGTGAAGCGCTCTCGGCTGCCGGCAGCACAGGCACCCCGACGGTGGTTGCGGACGGCAAGATCGTCAGCACCAAGAACAGTGACTGGGTCTCGCAGTTCACTTCCTGAGGCGGTCGCGGCCGCTCTGAAGTGAGAGCGGCCGCACCCTTCTGACCAGCCGATTTGTAGCCCGACGCGCAAGTGGTGTAACTTTCTTCGAGCAAGCGGAAAGCAGAACAGTCGCCTGCAAGATCAACTGAATACGGGGCTATGGCGCAGCTGGTAGCGCACCACACTGGCAGTGTGGGGGTCAGGGGTTCGAGTCCCCTTAGCTCCACCCAAGACAAAGCTCCTCACTTGCGAACCTTCGCGAGTGAGGAGCTTTTTCGTGTCTCGAGCTTGGTAGTGCTCACCGCAGCAGGCGGTTAAGGGGACACGCCTGCTGCAGGAGGTTTATGCGAGCGCGCGCTCGACGGCCTCGCCGGTAGCAACTGCGTACGGGGCCCGCAAGATGTCCTCATGGGAGCCGAGGATGTCTTCGAAGGTGACATGGCCCGTTGCGACCGCCGACCAGTCAGCGGCGCTCTGACGGTTGTCCTCACCACGGATGACGGTTACCGCGCCGCGGTACGGGCACGGGACATAGTTTCGAAGCGAGGCAAGTCCGCGGTGATAGAAGAGATACCACTGCATCGAGGTGTCGAACTGCAGGACGCCGGCAAACTGGTATCGGAACCAGATCCCCAGGACCGATTTCCGCGACGTGCGTGCTCGCGCATTCAGGACGGGTTCGGGGCTTGTTGTTTCGGGGCCTTGTGCTTCGAGCACAGCGTCAGGGTTCGGCGCAATCATGTTCTCGCGCAGGTGGGTGTCCAGAATGACAACTCGCTCGACGGTCTCGCCCTCGTCGTGAAGGCGACTGGCGATTTCCAGGGCTACGAAACCGCCGTGCGAGTAGCCACCGAGGACGTAGGGTCCGTGCTGCCGGACCTTCCTGATCTCACGCATATACCGATCAGCCATCTTGGAGATGGTTCGATCGGGTAGTCCGCGCGATTCCATTCCATGCGCTTGCAGGGCGTACACCGGTCGGTTTCCGGACATTGCCTGCGTCATTGCGAGGAAGCTCAGCGCCGGCGCTCCGGCACCGGTGATCAGGAAGAGCGGGGTTCGAGAGCCTTCGGTGGTGAGCGGAACCAGGTCGGAAGCCCGGCCCTCGTCACGCTTCTTGTTCCAGAGCATGGCGTCGACAAGCGCTGCCAGTTCTCGAATGGTGGTGGCCGTGGCAAATTGGGCACCGGTGACGGTGACCAGGACCGCTGCTCGAACAGCAGTCAGCATCTCGGCTGCAGCCAGTGAATCGCCGCCGAGCGCGAAGAAATCGTCGTCGCGGTCCAAGCTTTCGAGGCCGATGATCTTGGACCAGATGATGGCAATGCGAAACTCGGTGATGGTTTCCAGCGTGGGTGCGGCCGTCGTGGTGGCGACGGGTGCCGGTGCGGGAAGTGCGGCGCGGTCGATCTTTCCGCGTTCGTTGCGGGGGATCGAAGTCAGCATGATGATGTGGCGGGGAACCATCCAGCCCGGCAGCCGTTGGGACAGTTCGCGTCGAACTTCGGCCGGGGACAAGGCAATTCGATGGGGATTGCTGACGATGTATGCGCACAGTACCGGGTCGTCGTTCTCGGTTCGCACGATAACGGCAACGTCCACGACGCCGGAGATCGCGCGAAGTGAGGCGTCGACCTCGGTGGGTTCGACGAGATACCCGCGGATCTTCACGGCGTCGTCGAGACGGCCCTTGAGTTGCAGTTCCCCCTGGGCGTCGATGCATCCACGGTCGCCGGTCCGATAGCGGCTGACACCGCCGGCGATGGGGGTGAAGCGTTGGGCTGTCCGCTCAGGATCGCCGTGGTAGCCGTCGGCCAAGTCGCTGGAGATGATGTGGATCTCGCCGACCTCGCCGTCGGGGAGCGGGTTGCCTTCGAGGTCGACGATCTGGACGTCTTTCCCGTCGCGTGCACGACCGGCCGGGACGATGCCCGACGGGAATGCCGAACCAGGAGGAAAGGCGTTGTACGCGACCACGCCGGTCTCGGTGGTGGCCATCCAGTTGACGTAGGTGACATCCGAGAATCCGTGATCGCGGTGTTGTTGGTAGTCGCGTCCGTGCGCGGCCTCGCCGTACGTGACGACGACGCGCAGAGTGTTATCGGAACTATCGCGCCGATCAGTGGGTTCGGCGACAGTCCAGGCGCGCAGGAAGGAGGGCGCGCAGTGGGCTGTGGTGATCGCGTTCCTGCGGAGCCAGTGGTCCAGGTTGGATGTGCCGTCGACCCGCGGGTCCCAGCAGTACACGGTGACGCCGTTCATCAATCCCATGATGAGAGCGGTGATACCGGCGCCGAAGCTGACCGGCAGAAGGTTTCCGATGTGATCGTCCGGACGCAGATCAATTGCAGCGGCGAGTTCGTCGGCCTTGTTCAGGCACATCGAGTGGCTCAGTACAACACCTTTGGGAGCGCCGCTGGTGCCGGAGGTGAATGCGATCATCGCGGGATCGGAACTGAGGGGCTCGAGTGCGTTGCCGAACCGGAATTCGGCTGCTGCAGCTTCTCCGAGAACGGTGTGCAGGGCGACGGCTCCCGAGGTGGCCAGAATGTGTTCGCGTCGGGCGTCGGGCAGTTGCGGATCGATCATGACCAACGGTCGGCCGGAGATCAGCGTTGCGAGTAGGGAGACGACGGACTCGGCGGTGGGCTCGAGGTCTACTGCGACCGGGCAGCTCCCGTGAGGGCCTCGGATATCCAGTTCGCGGGCAATCGCGTCGGCGCGCACTTCGAGATCGGCGAATGTGATCTGGTCGCGCGGGGTGACTATGGCTACGGTGTCGTGCTGCATCGAGGTGACGCGGCGCCACCGGGATTCGATGGTCTCGTCGATGACGGCGTACCTCGTACGCTCGAGTCCCAAATCGACAACGTTCATGTCTGAAGCTCCGTTCCAGATACCAGTTACCGTAGAGCAAAGACTACAGAAGGTCGGCTATGAAGGTCCATAACAAACCAAAAGTAGTTTTACATATCACCAGTCCGATCGGTAGTCGGCTCCGAATGTCTATGAGGAAGCGCAACTCGGTGAACGTCGATGTTATGAGCAGGAGTGGGACATGAAGTGGTCGGGAAAAAGTGCAATTGTGACGGCAGTGTTGTGTTGTGCCTTGTCGGGACTGTCTGGCACGGCGCAGGCGGCGCCCATCTGGGAACCCCTGCAACCAGTGCAATCCCTCGATGTGGGGCGCTACGTGGGCGATTGGTACCAGTTGGCGGCGGTGCCGCAACCGTTCAATCTGATGTGCGCCAAGGACACGCAGGCTCGCTACGAGGTGCTTGATGCGTCGAATGTGAGTGTTCGGAATACTTGCACAACCTGGACCGGGCAGCAGGGCGGCATCGTCGGTAATGCGCGAGTTATCGATTTGGTAACGAATGCGCAATTGCATGTGAGCTTCCCAGGTGTGCCCACGCAGGAGGGTCTGGACGGGCCGCCGAACTACATCGTCACGTACATCGCCGACGACTACTCGTGGGCACTTGTGGGTGATCCGCTGAGATTGTCCGGGTTTGTGCTCTCACGTTCTCCGGTAGTGGACGCAGCCGGCTGGAGTGAGATCCGACGGGTCGCCGAGGCGCAGGGTTACAACGCCTGCACGATTCTGACGTCACCGACGACCGAAGGGGTGCAGGACGTTCAGCCCCTGTGCTTCAAGTAGAGCCCCGCGCTTCAAGTAGAGCCCCTGCTGTTCCAATAGAGTAGTTCGGGTGAAGAAGCAGATCCCCGTTATCGTGGTGGCAGGATTCCTGGGTTCGGGAAAGACAACTCTCCTCAACCATCTCCTGCACAACAACAACGGAGTGCGCATCGGAGTGATCGTCAACGATTTCGGTGCGGTCAACATCGATTCCATGATGGTGGCCGGCCAAGTCGACTCCACGCTCGCTCTCACCAACGGGTGTCTGTGCTGCGCTGTCGACGTCTCCGATCTGGACGAGATGCTCGACAAATTGGCTCACCGCCAGTCCGGGGTCGACGTGATCGTCATCGAGGCCAGCGGACTGGCGGAGCCGCGCACCATGATTCGACTGGTGCTCGGGAGCGAGAACTCCCTCGTCGAGTACGGCGGGTTGGTGGTTGTCGTCGACGGCGCGAACTTCCGTGAGACGCGGCAATCGCATCCCGAACTCGATCAGCACGTCGCTTTGGCAGATCTACTGATAGTCAACAAGACGGACTGCATCGACGCGGCCGAGCGCGAGGCATTCACGGACATGATTCGCGGGCTCAATGCGCGCGCGCCGATGGTGGAAACTACCCATTCGCATGTGGATCCCGCGCTGCTCTTCGATTTCGCGGCGTCCTCGCAGCCTTCTCCCGGCGAGCAGCTGAGCCTTGACGACCTGCTTCGTGGTGAGCATCACGACCACACTCACACTCAGTACGAGGCCGTGGACTTTGTCTCCGACATCGCTCTCGACGCACGGGCGGTCACCCGGTTTCTCGAGAATCAACCGGCAGGTGTCTACCGCATCAAGGGATACCTGAACTTCGAGATTCCTGGGTACACAGGCAAATTCGAGGTTCAGACGGTGGGGGATCATGTGCGGATCTCGCCGCTCCGCTGGAAGGCCGGTGAACCTCGAATAACGCAGTTGGTTGTGATTGGCACGGGTATGGACAGTGTGGCAGTAGGCGAGGCCTTGCGCGAGTGTGTTCGAGGCGTCGGCGTCGAACCCCACCCGGACGCCATGTTGGGATTACATCGCTATACCGTCGGAGCGTGAGTGAATCAGCGGTATCTGTATACGAAGCGATCCGGCGCAGACGTGATGTGCGCGCAGAGTTCTCAGGCGAGGTAGTCCCGGACGACGTCTTGATGCGCATCCTCGGCGCGGCTCACCGGGCACCGAGCGTCGGGAACACGCAACCCTGGGATTTTGTCGTCGTCCGCAAGCCCGAAACACTCGGGACATTTGCTGCCCATGTGGCGGATGCGCGGGTGAATTTCGCGAAGTCTCTGCCTGAGGACCGGCGCGAAACATTCGATCCCATCAAGATCGAGGGGATCACGGAAAGTGGCACCGGGATCGTGGTCACCTACGACCCGTCGCGGGGCGGCCCCAATATCCTCGGTCGTCATACCGTCGACGACACGGGACTGTTTTCCGCGGTACTCGCGATTCAGAACCTGTGGCTGGCGGCGGTCGCCGAGGACATCGGGATCGGGTGGGTGTCGTTCTACGACGAGGCATATCTCACCGAACTGATGAACATTCCGGCGCCGGTGAGGCCTATCGCCTGGCTGTGTATCGGGAAAGTGACCGAGTTCCAACAGGTTCCGGACCTCGAACGCTTCGGATGGAAACAGCGCCGGCCATTGGCCGACGCTGTCCATTTCGAAACGTATTGAGTTGTAAGGCAGGCGTTTAGCGTGCTGCGGGCCGTGCGCCACCGGTGCGGGGACGGCCTGCGCCGCCGGTGCGGGCGCCACGTGACTGGCCGCCCTGTCCGGAACGTGCCTGGCCGCCCTGTCCGGAACGTGCCTGTCCGGCGCGTGCCGGGCGCGCACCGCGGCCGGGGCCCTGCGGCTGAACCGGCGCCTTGGGGGCCGGGGTGACGTGCGGGGCGATGTCGCCGACAAGCGCGATGACGTGCTCGGAGTTGGCCGTCGAACGAATCGAGGTCACCTTGATGGAGGCCTTGCGCATGAGGATCGCGAGATCCTTGCGCTGCTCCGGCAGGACGACGGTGACAACGTCACCGGCGCTACCGGCGCGAGCGGTACGGCCACTGCGGTGCAGGTACGCCTTGTGCTCTGCCGGGGGATCGACGTGGACAACCAGCTGGACATCATCGACGTGAACGCCGCGAGCGGCAACATCGGTGGCGACGAGAACGCGGGCCTCGCCGGCGGAGAATGCGGCGAGGTTGCGGTCACGAGCAGCCTGCGACAGGTTGCCGTGCAGGTCGACGGACGGGATACCCGATTCGGTGAGCTGGCGAGCCAGCTTGCGAGCCTGGTGCTTGGTGCGCATGAAAAGGATGCGTCGGCCGGTGCCGGACGCGAGCTTCTCGACGAGAGCCTTCTTGGCTTCGACGCCGTCGACGTCGAAGATGTGGTGCGTCATTGCGGCGACGGGGGAGTTGGCCTCGTCGACGGAGTGCATGACCTCGTTCTTGAGGAAACGCTTGACGAGCTTGTCGACGCCGTTGTCCAGGGTGGCGGAGAACAGCAGGCGCTGTCCGTTGGCCGGGGTGGCGGACAAGATGCGGGTGACGACGGGCAGGAAGCCGAGGTCGGCCATGTGATCGGCCTCGTCGAGGACAGTGATCTCGATGGCGTCGAGGCTCACGAACTTCTGCTTCATGAGGTCTTCGAGGCGACCGGGGCAAGCGACGACGATGT
>NZ_JASHKR010000056.1 GCF_030056815.1 Rhodococcus sp. IEGM 1379 | reverse complement strand
CACGACGTCCGCGGCCTCGGATCAGCCCGAAGCCTGCTCCGCAGCCCACTCAAGAAGTCCGGAACCTACACGGCCACCTTCACCGAACCCGGAACCTACGACTACACGTGCACACCGCACCCCGACATGCGCGGGACCGTCGTCGTCCAAGCCTAGATATAGCGATGCCCGCAGTCCTCAGGACTGCGGGCATCGCTATATCTTCGATCGAAAGTTATTCGACCGTAACCGATTTCGCCAGGTTACGCGGCTTGTCAACATCGTAGCCGCGCGCTGCAGCCACCTCCGCCGCAAAGATCTGCAACGGAACCGTCGACAGCAACGGCTGCAACAGCGTCGGCGACGCCGGAATCTCGATCAGGTGATCGGCGTGCGCAGCAGCGACGGTGTCGCCTTCCTCCGCGATCACGATGGTTGTGGCGCCACGAGCCTTGATCTCCTGAATGTTGGAGACCAACTTCGAATGCAACACCGCACGACCCTGCGGCGACGGCATGACGATGATGACCGGCAGGCCCTCCTCGATCAACGCGATCGGCCCGTGCTTGAGCTCACCGGCCGCGAAGCCTTCGGCGTGAATGTACGCGAGCTCCTTGAGCTTGAGCGCACCCTCGAGCGCAACGGGATAACCGACATGGCGCCCCAGGAACAGAATCGTCGATGCTGTCGCGAATTTGCGCGCCAACTCACGTACCGGCTCTGCATTCTCGATGACCTTGCGCACCAACGCCGGCATAGCCTCGAGATCGGCGTACTCACGCGCAACCTCGTCGGGGTACTTGGTGCCGCGTGCCTGAGCCAACGCCAATCCGACAAGGTAGTTCGCTGTCACCTGTGCCAGGAATGCCTTGGTTGACGCGACCGCAATTTCCGGTCCTGCCCGGGTGTAGAGAACAGCGTCGGCCTCACGCGGGATCTGTGCACCATTGGTGTTGCAGATCGCGAGAACCCGAGCCTTCTGGTCCTTGGCGTGCTTCACTGCTTCGAGCGTGTCCGCTGTCTCTCCGGACTGCGAGATCGCGACGACGAGCGTCGAACGGTCCAGAACCGGATCCCGGTAACGGAATTCGCTGGCCAACTCGACCTCGACGGGAAGCCTCGTCCAATGCTCGATCGCGTACTTCGCCAACAAACCCGAGTGGTAGGCACTACCGCACGCCACGACAAAAACCTTGTCGACGTCCCGCAGTTCCTGATCCGACAACCGCTGCTCGTCGAGGATGATCTTGCCATTCTCGAAGTGACCGAGAAGCGTGTCCGCAACCGCGGTCGGCTGCTCCTCGATCTCCTTGAGCATGAAGTAGTCGTGACCGCCCTTTTCGGCAGCCGCAAGATCCCAATCGATCCGGAACGGGCGACCCTGCGCCTCGTTGCCGGAAAAATCGGAGATCGTGTAACCGTCCGCCGTGATCACGACGGCCTGATCCTGGCCGAGTTCCACCGCATCACGAGTGTGCTCGATGAATGCCGCAACATCGGAGCCGAGGAACATCTCGCCCTCACCGACACCGACCACCAACGGCGTCGAACGACGCGCGGCAACAATCATGTCCGCATGATCGGCGTGAGTGAACACCAACGTGAATGCACCCTCGAGACGGCGAACCACCGACAACGCACTCTCCACGAAATCACCCGACGACGGGCCCTCCGCGTACGCACGCGCCACCAAGTGGACAGCTACCTCGGAGTCGGTGTCACTGAGCAACTCGACGCCCGCGGCTTCGAGTTCAGCGCGCAACGGCGCGAAGTTCTCGATGATTCCGTTGTGGACAACCGCAAGTTTCCCGCTCGCATCACGATGCGGGTGAGCATTGCGATCCGTCGGTCTACCGTGCGTCGCCCATCTCGTATGACCGATTCCAGCGGTGCCTACAAAACTGTCGGTACCGACCTCCTCCAACCGAGCTTCGAGGTTGGCCAGCTTCCCGGCTTTACGCTCGATCTCGACCCCACCGACTCCATCGAGAATCGCGATTCCCGCAGAGTCATAGCCGCGATACTCCATTCGCCGCAAAGCCTCCACCACAACACCCAGAGCCGGGCGGTGGCCGACGTATCCCACGATTCCGCACATGGTGACTCAGGGTACTTGGACGGCGACGGTCAGTGCATTCTGCGGTTACCCGACGACGCCCCACGACGGTCTCCGTCGACGTGGCGACCGTCCACGCGTCGAGCAGACGCCACATCGGATAACGTCTTGACCCGTGGCACCGAAACTGAAGACACTGACACGCGAGCTGTCCAAGCGCGGACCGCACCGAGTTCTGCGCGGCAACCTCGCCCTCGCCGGTCAGCCAGGCGTCGTCTATACCCCGGAAGCTGGATTCAACCTGCCCGCCGTTGCCTTCGCGCACGGGTGGATGGTGGGTGCACACAAGTACGAACAGACGCTCCAACACCTTGCTTCCTGGGGAATCGTGGCCGCAGCACCCGAGAGTGAACGCGGACCGATCCCCTCGCACCTCGGTTTGGCGGCCGATCTGCGTTCAACACTGGACATCTGCGTCGGAGTGCGACTGGGCCCCGGGCAGATCAGTGTTCATCCCGACCACGTCGCGTTCGCCGGACACGGAATGGGCGCCGGAGCCGCGGTTCTCGCCGCCGCTCAGCGCGGCAATGTCGCCGCTGTGGCTGCACTGTTCCCAGCACCGACCGCTCCCAAAGCCGAAAACTACGCGTCCAAGATCACAGCACCGGGTCTCATCCTCGCCGGAGAAGACGACGTCGATTCACTCACCAGCAACGCCCGGCCCCTCACGCGCGAATGGGGTGGCCCCGTAGTCGGACGAACCATCGACGACGCGCAGGACGCCGGTCTCATCGAAGGTCGTCGACTCCTCGGCGCATTGGGCCTCGGCGGGTCGGAGCGCAAAACTCAGCTCACAGCACGCTGTGTCCTGACGGGATTCCTACTGTTCCACCTGACCGGAGACAAACGCTACGAAGCCTTCGCCGATCAGGATGCCGAAATCCCGCACACATCAGCGATGTTCGACGCAGGCACTCAGTCGGACGCGGGCCGCAACCAAGCACTTCCGCGGTAGTCGACGCTCGATCCTCCCGGGTTGGGAATCGCGCTGCTCCGATCACCCGGCATAGGTTCCGACGCCGACCGGAGAAACCGGGACTGGTCCGGTTCCGCTACCGACAGAGTTGGATCGTCAATTTCGTGGACCACCCGCGACCTGACGACGTCACCGAATTCTCTGCACTGTTGCTCGTAGCCTCGCTCGGCAACGGCCCGTCGTGCCCGAAACTCGGCGAGCTTCGAATCCATGACCCGGCTGATCGCATCGAACTGTGCCCCGCTCATATCGGCCCCGCGCCAGCCAACTCGGCTCCGGTCTCGACTGCGGCCGGTGACCCTTCCGGTCTCGGTGACTCTTCCGGGCTCGATCCGGAATCAATGGGAACGGAATCCAGCGGTACAGGATCCGGTAGTTGATACTGAAATTCGTTCGATTCAGGAATTTCAACAGGATCCGAAACCGTGACCGGTTCAGCCTGTTGTTCGGGCGCTTCGGAGACTGTGGGCACCAATTCCGGCTCTGGAGCCGATTCTGGCTCTGGGACTCGTCCAGCGTCTAAGCCCACGTTCGTATCCGCATCGACAACGATTCGCGGCCAACCATTCTCATCCAATTCCACTGTCACAGTGAGCGACCCACCAATAGGATCACGAACTTCGAGGCTCACACCACGGCCGTCCGGCGCGACGGAAAATCCCCAGGTGTCAGTGCCCACGACCAAGTCCAACGACGACTCTTTCAGCAGTGCCGCCGATTCTTTCGACAACACCGAAGGTTCCGACCACGAACCCTCCCCGACGGATTCACTCTCGATCGGAAACAGTTGGGTCGCTACCCCGGTGACAACGCCGAAGGCCTCGGTGAGCGCCGCGCGGCAGTCCTCGCACGCCCGATCGAACTCGTCTCGCGTATCCAGATACACTTTACGAAAGACCCGATCAAACCAGGGATGAACGAGATCAACTGCGGCCCTACAAGTTTCAACCTGAGCAAAGGGATGCGCGTTTCGCACACCACGAAACCGCATATCCGACAACGGCGCAAACCATGTTGCCGCCTCCTCGACTGCGTCAATTCCGCCGTCTCGACACACGGCCGCCAGCTGGTCGATGCCCTTCGCATCGATGCCACCAACCGTCTCCCGGTCCAACGATGAAACTTTGAATGCTTTGTCCACCAATGCAGTTCGAACTATTCGGGAAAATTCACCGGATGCCGAGGCGAGAATCGGCATGGATTCGACATCCGCTTCCGCTCGACGACCTTCTTCCCTCACTTGTGCGGACACGTAATCCACACCCTCGACATTCCAGATGTCCGCCAACGAATCAGATAGCGTGACACAAAATCTGGAGTCCGCTGACACGATATCCACGGCAGCAAGCATGCGCGATATGTCATTCGACAACGCCGTCAGATCGATTCCGGATTCCGCACGATACATCTCGTCATAGCAACTGCGCGTACGGTGATCCAGTCCCATCTGCGCGGCAGCGCCATGAAAGCGATCGAAGAACGACAGTCCTACGGCACCGCTTTCAAGAACGTCTTCGGGATCGCAGAGCGAGTTTCTTTGTGCAATAACCGATTCCGGGACATTCAGCTCAGAGCGCACACCGGCAGCGTCTCGAATAAACATCACAACATCGAGTCCAGGCGTCCGCTGCCTACCGAGCGCAGTCGACCAGCAGAATCCCGATCGATCTCGACAAACGTTCGGGACGAATCGCCGATTCGGGTACCGAGATCTTCGAGGAACTGAGCACGTTCCGTTATCCGTATCTGGAGACCGGCCAGCGCTTCGGCGAGTGCACGGCCTTGCTCGACATAATCGCGACCCGCGCATGAACCCGAGAACGCTGGAGACGCCAGCATTCCTGCCGCGACACTCAACTGATGGGCAGCGGCCGCGGTTCGACGCTCCAACTCGTCCGTGGCAATGTAATCGATCTCCATGCGGCACTCCGTTCGCACGACCGCACAAGAATCCGACGGTCCATGACTACTTGGACGCACAGCGACCGCCCGAGGTTCCCGCGAAATGCTGCGAGCCTGAACCGAGCATCCGCGGACGGGAAAACCTACCGCGACTACACCGCAGCGACGGTTGCCGCCAGTTCATCTGCGAGCGTGCGCGCCAAACTCAGGTCTGCAGCTTCGACCATGACACGGACCAATTGCTCGGTGCCCGACGCCCGGAGCAACACCCGACCGGCTTCGCCGAGAAGACGCTCGGCGTCGGCAACTGCCACTACCACCGACGTAGCTGCCGCAACTGCCGCTTTGTCATCGACCTTCACGTTGATCAATACCTGCGGAAGTGTCGTCATGGTGGCGGCCAGATCCGAGGAAAGCCTGCGCGTCTGCGCCATTCTGGCCAGCAGCCGCAGACCGGTGAGAACGCCGTCACCGGTAGTTCCGAACCCGGGAAACACGACATGGCCGGACTGCTCGCCGCCCAGGCTGTATCCACCGGCGCGAAGCTCCTCGAGCACATAGCGGTCACCGACTGCCGCGGTGACGACGTCGATACCAGCCGCTCGCATCGCCAGATGCAGACCCAAGTTGCTCATCACCGTCGCAACCAGCGTGTTGTCGACCAACTCTCCGGCTTCACTCATGGCTACGGCAAGCACAGCCATGATCACGTCACCGTCGATCACTGCACCCGTCTCGTCCACCGCCAGGCATCGGTCGGCATCTCCGTCGTGGGCAAGCCCCAGATCGGCGCCGTGTTCGACAACCGCCCTCTGAAGATTCTCGAGGTGGGTGGAACCGCAGCCGTCGTTGATATTGAGACCGTCAGGCTCAGCACTGATCGCAATCACGGTCGCTCCGGCCGCGCGATACGCTGCGGGCCCAACCTCCGACGCTGCCCCGTTGGCACAGTCCACAACCACTGTCAGTCCTTCGAGCGACTCGTGGAGAGCCGTATCGAGATGCTTCAAGTACAGCGTGGCCGCATCGTCGACGCTACGCACGCGCCCGATACCCGAACCTGTCGGGAGAGTAGGCACTGCCTCGCCGTCCAGCACGGACTCGATCGCGGCTTCCGCGTCGTCACCAAGTTTGTGTCCGCCGGCGGCAAAAATCTTGATTCCGTTGTCCGGCATCGGGTTGTGCGAGGCGGAAATCATCACGCCAAGACTCGCGTCGAACAGACCGGTCAGATACGCAACCGCCGGAGTCGGCAAAACTCCGACATCGAGAACATCGACCCCAGCCGAACTCAGTCCAGCGGTGACAGCAGCCTGCAGCATCTCACCACTCGCGCGCGGATCACGTCCGACCACGGCAATCGGCCGGGTACCCACGCTGGTTTTTTTCGCGTCTGTTCTCTCGGAATCGAGGGCCAGCACGTGCGCGGCAGCGACCGACAATCGCAGGGCGAGATCCGCGGTCAGATCGGAATTGGCCAATCCACGCACACCATCAGTTCCGAACAACCGACCCATCGAACAACTCCCTGGATTTCTTTCGTGTTCTGTGAAAAGTCTTCCCTGACACCACAAGAGCGGGCGTCCGGTAACAATGGACGCCCGCTCTTGTGGTGAACAGGTGCCGAAGCGGACCAGTTCGGTCAACCTCGGCGAAGCATCAGCGCTTCGAGTACTGCGATGCCTTACGAGCCTTCTTCAGTCCGTACTTCTTACGCTCGACCTTACGGGCGTCGCGCGTCAGGAAGCCGGCCTTCTTGAGTGCCGGACGATCATCGGGGGTGACCTCGAGGAGTGCGCGCGCGATAGCCAGACGCAATGCGCCTGCCTGACCGGACGGGCCGCCACCGTGGAGCAGTGCAATGATGTCGAAAGACTCGGGACGCTCGACGAGAACCAGCGGAGCCTTGATCAGCTGCTGGTGCACCTTGTTGGGGAAGTAATCTTCCATGGTGCGGCCGTTGAGCTTGAACTCGCCGGTGCCGGGAACCATGCGGACGCGAACGACCGCTTCCTTACGACGACCAACGGTCTGGATCGGGCGATCGAAGACGATCGGTGCCAGCGGTGCCGCTGCAACCTCTTCTACGACCTCGACTGCTTCAGCGGCGATGAACTCTTCCACTGCTTCAATGTTCTCTTCGGTCACGTTCTGCTCTTCCGGCGATGTCACTGTGCGACCTGCTTGATCTCGAAAGGCACCGGCTGCTGCGCGGTGTGGGGGTGATTCGGGCCCGCGTAGACCTTCAGCTTGCTGCTCATCGCGCGACCCAGCTTGGTCTTCGGGAGCATGCCGACGATGGCCTTTTCCACGAGACGGTCGGGGTTACGGTCAAGGACCTCTCCGACGGTGCGGGACTTCAGGCCACCCGGGAATCCGGAGTGGTGGTAGAGCTTCTTGCCCTCGAGCTTGTTGCCGCTGATGGCAACCTTCTCGGCATTGATGACGACGACGAAGTCGCCACCATCGATGTGGGGTGCATAGGTGGGCTTGTGCTTACCGCGCAGCAGGGTCGCTGCCTGAACGGCAAGACGGCCGAGCACCACGTCGGTGGCGTCGATGACGTGCCACGCGTGGGTCACATCTCCGGCCTTCGGGGTGTACGTAGACACAGAACTTCCTCGTCTTATTTCATTCCACTGCTGACCATGTGCGTATCGCAAAGACAATTCTCGGCGGCCAGTTGAGACCCGAGAACCGCTGGACCCTGCGCATCGTCATCCCGGAGATCACTCACCCGGGACGTCAATATGCGGAGGCCTACGGCACGCCACCGATAGACGATACCGGGCTCCCCCTCCTCAGGTCAAAGAGAGCACCGGATCGCACGTGCTACCACCCGTCACAATCCTGCAGGCGCAGAAACTGGTTGACGCAGGCAGCCGTCTACCCCAACGGCCGATGCCCGTTGGGGTAGACGGTGGAACCCAAGATCTTTCAGCGCCTGAGCGTTGCGGTCAGCCTCCGAAGCCTCGCGCCGCAGCACTGTCAGCGTTGCGCATCGACTCCGAACCGTTTGCGGTGGCTCCGGCGATCTGGGCCAGCACGATGTTCAATTCCTCGGACGCCTGACCCCAACGACGCTGAGCGTCGTTCCACGCCTCCGAACCCGCGCCTTCCCATCCGGCCTGCAAGTTGTCCACGACAACCTTGATGTCGCCCTGCTTGTCGTTGATCGACTGCGCTTGCCTCTTCATTTCGTCGGACAGCATCGCGAGTCCGCCGAAGTCGTACCTGATCATGTTCTCGCTCATAGTTACTCCCATTCCGATGGCCGTACCGTGTTAGATGACACTGCAGTTTGCGTGACCGCGAAAGCGGTCGAATACTCTTGTGCTGAAATCGATTACCGCTATCGCGGCAGTCCGATACGGTCAGCCCATATTGACGGTTGCACCGCGCAGAGCATTCACGTTGTCGCCTTCGGCGGTCTCGAATGTGCCTGCAGATTGCTTGATCTGGTCGCAGATGTCAGTGAGCGCTGCGTCCAACTTCATTGCAGCGTTGTTGTATCGCACCATGATGTCGGCATACTCGGTGTGAGCGCTGCCCTTCCATGAACTGCTCGACGCCTCGGCTTCGGAACGAACTGCGTTCACCAAACCTTTGATATCCCCCAAATGACCATCGATGGTATTCGCCGAACTGATCAATTCTGCGGTTGTTGCGGTAAAGCCCATGTCTTCCCCCTGATGGTGACGTGCACTGCTTGTGACATGCACTGCTTGCGATGTGCACCGGCCATTTGGCGTACACCGGTCTGGTGGCGGCGTTCGCTCACATCGGTTTGCCTCGTTTCGAGCTAGATCTGTCGATCAACTGCTCACGAACGAAGGCCGAATGTTCGCTACACATACTTGGACGCCGCCCGTTCTCTGTCGGTTCCGGCACTTCGAAAGAAACTTTGCCGCACGCGCACCGGTCAGCTCACGTAAGCCAGACTCCCCGTGACTCGACCGCATTCGGACTCGAACATGTCCCACTCTCCGACCAGGTACTGACAACCGATACTCACCTGCAGGCCACGTTCGACGTACACCTTCCATCGAACCTCTGAATACCCGTCCGGAAACTCCATGTACAACATGACCTTTCGTCCTTCGGCGGTCACGACGGACTCGAAGTCCTGAAACCGGGACGAGTCCTCGAGGTTCGTGAACTGCGCGCGCAGAGCATCTTCGACGTCATCGAATTCCACTCCTTCGCGGAGTTCCTTCTCTACGACGACGATTTTCCTATCCGCTCCGGACCGCGGCACGATGTCCGTCCGACCCGTTGTCGAACGGCCCGACTCTCGTGACCATCCCGTCGGCAAGTCCAGTCGAACCCGCCCCAGTTCCAGGGGCACAGTGGTTGTGGTCGGCAATAAGTCCGACGTGCGCGAAAACGTCGGAGTGGTTGCAGGCGAATCCACTGGGGATGCGTCGGCCGTCAGTCCCTGTACGACGGTGCCTTGGATACCGCCTGTGGTGGATGCGTCTTCGGTGCCGCCACGACCGCTCGCGATCACAACACCCGCTGCAAGAGCGCAGATGACCACCGCGCAGGCCGTCACCACGGGCCACCAACGACGTGAGCGACGCGCAGGATGTGTTGGCGCAACGATGTGCGACGGCGGCACCCACCGATCACCGAATGCCGAGTTGTCGACCGCCCGCCCTGCCGAATTCTCAGCGGTGACCGAATCGAGGCGGACCCGTGGATCTACGATGGAACGGACGATACGGCTCTCGTCGAGAACACGAACGCTGGCGTAACCGTGGATGCTTCTCGAACCCCGCTCCAAGGACGATGCAACCGAATGTGACTGTCGCCCGACAACTACCACTGTGTCGCGGCCGGTCAACTCGTCGAATTCTGCGAACAAGTCTGGCAATTCCGCAAGACACCCGCGCTGCGTACTCATGACCGTCACATCCCCGTCGAAGTCCCGCAAGCACGACACGACAGCATCACCGGAGCGAATCTCGACCACGATGCACCTCGATCGCCAGACGCTACGCATAGAACGAGCGATAGCAATCGCAGACGGGACGAGAACGACGTCGTGGCCGACTTGCCGCGCGGCCACCAACAGTCGCCCCTTACGGGCATGACCCCATTCCGACGGGTAACTCAGGTACAGCACATCGGCGTCGGACAGGCCGCAGCCTTGAACGGCATGAGAAATCAACGTCACCAATTCGAGAACGGTGGACGTGACTCGTCCGCCGAACTCGATGTAGTCGTCATCGATGTAGTCGAGCGGATTGATACCGCCGGAACGCGAGTGATCCCGAGAATCTCCTTCGATGTCTGCGCGACAACAAAATTCACGTTGGGCTGTAGTCGACCACGCATTGGACGTCCCGATATGGACGGACACCGACAGCGTCGCGCCCGGTATCACCGCAGTGGCGTTCGCCCCTGGTCTCACAGTGGTGGCATCCAGGGCAGTTGTACAAGTTGTGTCTGCGATCGCGACACATAGGTCCCCCGGCCTTCCGGCATCGCCGAACCGCGTATTGCTCCGACCAGGTTCCCTTCGTCACGATTGCCACTCATCACCACACCCGCAGTACCCATGTCGCGGATCCGAGCGATCACCGGCTCGAACAGTGCGCGACCCGCACCGCCGGAACGTCGCGCGATCACCAAGTGCAAGCCAATGTCTTTCGAATGTGGAATGTGTTCGAGAAGTGCTGCAACCGGGTTGCCGGTCGATGTCGCCACCAAGTCGTAGTCGTCGATAATCACGTAGATCTCCGGTCCTGACCACCACGAACGTTCCCTCAGTTGTTGCTGCGTCGTGTCCCCGCTCGGCAGCCGCGTTGCAATAATGCGCGAAAGGTCCACCATCAGTTCACCGAATGTCACCGCCGAGGCCGAATATCCGCCGAGGTGATTGCCTTCGACAACCCCGAGCATCGAATGCCGATAGTCACCGACTATCAGTTTTGCCTGTGCCGGCGTGTTCGACGCCATGATGCCTTCCGCGATTCCACGGAGCAATGACGTCTTTCCGCAGGCGGTGTCACCGAACACGAGTAGATGTGGATGCTCGGCAAAGTCCATGTAGACCGGCGCGAGATCGGTTTCGCCGAGTCCGATCGGTATACGTAGGCACCTACCGTCGGCCGCGGTCGCACTCGGCCAGCTTTCGCCGACGATGGTCAAAAGCTCTGTCCGAGTGTAAGAATCGGGAAGCATACGGAGAGCCGGCGCAGAGCGTCCGGTCGACATCGCCGTGATCCGCGCAACGGTCGCCGACACCGCTGCGCTCAACTCCACGCTGCTCGCGATTCCATCCATCCGAGGCAGCCCCGTCAGGAGGTGCAAACCCTCGCGGGTGATGCCTCGCCCCGCGTGACTCTCGGGAACCATGCCGGCCTTCTGCCGTCCGGCATCGGAATCACCCGGGTCTCCCAGTCGCAGTTCGATGCGAGTTCCCAACTGATCCTTCAATGCCGGCCTGATGTCGGCCCACCTCGACGCGGTGACGATTACGTGAACACCGAAGGACAAACCCTGGGCGGCAAGCGTATTGATCGACGCCTCCAGCGGTTCGAAGTCCGAACGAACGCTCGGCCAACCGTCGATCACCAGAAACACGTCACCGAATTGATCGTGAGCGAAGCCGGCCGCGACGTTCTCACTAGTGGGATCGCTGCTTCGTAGCCGACGAAACTCGACCATCGAATCGATTCCGTGGTCACGGAACAATCGCTCACGCTGCTGGACTACCCCGGCAACTTCGGCGACGGTTCGCCGAACTCGGTCTCCGTCCAATCTATTTGCCACCGAACCGACGTGAGGGAGATCGCGCAACCCCAGCAGAGTGCCACCACCGAAATCAAGGCAGTAGAACTGAACCTGCTCGGCTGTATGTGTCAGCGCGAACGACATGATCAGCGTGCGCAGGGCGGTCGATTTTCCCGACTGCGGGCCGCCGACGATCGCGAGGTTGCCAGTCGATCCGTTGAGGTCGGCTACCAGCAGTTCGCGCCGCTGATCGAACGGTCTGTCCACAATCCCGAAGGGCGCGGTCAGGTTGCCGCGAAGAACATTCGAATCACCCGCGGCAGCGCGCGGCAACAACTGGTCGAGTGTCGGTGATGCATCGAGCGGCGGAAGCCACACTTCATGGGCGCGTGGACCGTGCCCTCTGATTCGGTCCACGAGAACTCCCATGAGAGTTCGCGATTCGTCTCCTGCCTCACCCATATCCACGAAGTCCGGTTCCACCACGGCATCGCCGCGTTGATCACCCCGGACTGTCGCAGCAGTGAAGAGTACCGGAGCGAGCGCAATAGACTGTTCCGTCGCGAGTCGCGCCGGAGCGATTCGAGCACCTTCGTAAGGCCCGGACACGTATGCGCCTTGAAACCGCACGATTTCTGCAGAATCCGCCTTCAAATATCCCGCGCCGGGAGTTCCGGGCAGGTAATACGCGTCTGGAACTCCTAAAACAGTCCGGGACTCGTTGGCGGAGAACGTCTTCAAGCCAATACGATACGAGAGATGACTGTCGAGGCCGCGTAGTTTTCCTTCATCCAAGCGTTGACTCGCCAGCAGAAGGTGGATGTGCAGCGATCGTCCCAGTCGACCGATCGCCACGAACAGGTCGGCAAACTCCGGTTGTTGACTGAGCAGTTCGGAGAATTCGTCCACCACCACAAACAATGCCGGCAGTGGGTCGAGAGCAGCCCCCGCAACCCGTGCCTTCTCGTAATCCGAGACATTTGCGAAGTTTCCGGCTGATCGGAGAAGTTCTTGACGCCGATTCATTTCTCCCGCAAGCGCATCCTTCATGCGATCCACCATCGCGAGTTCCTCGGCAAGGTTCGTGATCACTGCAGCAACATGGGGCGAATCCTCGAGACCGAGAAACGTGGCACCGCCTTTGAAATCGACAAGTACCAGATTCAAGGCAGTCGGTGAGTGCGTCGCGATCAAACCGAGAACGAGCGTCCGAAGAAACTCCGATTTGCCGGAACCCGTTGCACCGATGCATAAGCCATGGGGACCCATTCCATTCTCGGCAGATTCCTTGAGGTCCAGTTCGACCGGCTGCCCGTCGGCTCCGACACCGATCGGCACTCTCAATCGATCGCGCCCTTGGCGCGGCAGCCACGCATGATCCGGGTTGAACCGCGCCGCGTTTCCGATTCCCAACATCTGACTCCACGAACGCGCCGTTGCATCGTCGTCACCTGAGTCGACTGCGTTCTGAGTAGACGCACGGTACGGCGCCATCCTCCTTCCGAATGACTGAGCAGTAGTTGTCGTGCAAGCATCCGGACTCGCAAACTTCTCCACGCCGACGCTACTGACCGCACCCACCTGATCGGCGCTCACCACCAACCTGAGACCTCGACTGGCAGATAGTGCCGGGCAGAAACCGCACAGGTCGACTATCGTCACCGAATCCAATCCGGTTGCGGTCAAAAGCCCCGAATCACCTTCCAGCAGTCCTCCGTCCACAACAACGATCACATGGGGCACACCCGCTGCCGCAGGCGCATTCCGCGCGAACCTGCCCCTCATCGCCAGTTGGTCCCCCAGCGATCCTTCCAACTCGAAGTACGAGCCGTATACCATCCGCGCAGCACCGGCGCCGTCGGACGCATCTGGATGCTGCGTGTGCGGCAGCCATTTGACCCATTCCCATTCCGATGCAGTGTCCGGCCCGCAGATCACCGCAACTTGGAGGACGTCCGGACCGTGAAAAGTACACAGCTGCATCACCATCGCCCGGACCAGCGCCCGAGCGGATTCACGATGACCCGCAACAGATACCGAGGGAAAGCCCCTCAGTGACACAGCCGTCGGAAGGTCCTCGACAACAGAATGAGAACGGACAAATCTCCGAAGCGATACGGATGCAACGGGTTCGAGATCCTCCACCGGACCGGTTTCCGGCGGAATCAACCGAGTCGCCAACCGTTGACTCCCGAGGCCGACCCGAACGTGACAGTAATCTGCGTCTACGGCTTGACGTTCCCACATTCGCGACGTTCCCACCAAGGTCCACAGCAACGACGGTTCCGGATTGCTCCACTCCAGAGCACGGCGCTGCGCTTGGCCAGTGTCATCGACGTCGCGACGTAACTGATCGAGATACCGTAGGTAGTCCTTGCGGTCCTCGTTGACCTCGGATGCGCGCGCACCACCACTGCGTCCCCCACCGGCCAACATTCCGAGCATCGACACCATCATCATCACCGGAAACAACAGCGACATCGGATTTCGTGCCATCCCAGACGTGAACATCAATGCGACCATTCCGATCATGGCTACCACCATGACCACCGGTAATAACTTGGTCAGCAGATTCCCCGGCGTGGCACGCGGAATCTCGGGTGGTGCCTGCAGCGTCACCTCACCCCCCGGCGCCCGCGGCGCTTCACGTCGAGGTCGACGCGGAAATCTGACGGTGCTCAATCCACCCACCCCCAACAGTGATATTGGCGCGCAACCCTATGATCGACACGTCCATCATTTGCCGAACTGTCCCCCAGGGCAAAGATCACGCAACGACAGACATTAGCTCATCCCGCCGACACAGTCAGTCTCGGCAACCGTTCGATTGCGTCCGCGGCAGCAGCATTTGTCAGCCCGATGTCGTAAGGTTCCGATGAACAGGGTTGACGCGAATGGGGATTCGCGAATGAGGTGTCACTTGGGAGGGGTTGATCGTGAGCATGTCCACAACCGACGCAGGATCTATGACGCGTGATCGCCGAACCGCGCCGGCGGCCGAACTGTGTCGCCTGACCATACTGTCGGCACATACGCAGGTGGATCTCGCAGTGCCACTACGCATTCCACTCACATTGGTCATTCCCGGCATTGTCGACACAATTCGCAACCACAGCGGCTCCAACGATTTCGACACCACCGCCGAACAATTCGAACCAAGCGATTGGTCCCTGGCCAAGGTCGGTCGCGAACCCCTCTCGCCCACACTCTCTCTGCACGAGCACGGAATCCGCGACGGCGAGTTGCTCATCCTCGAAACCGCGGACACCGCCGCTCCACCACCACTGTTCGACGACATCATGTACACCGTCGCGGCTACCGACGCGCAGACGTACCGTCGCTGGACACCGGACACCGCACGCACCACCGGTTCGGTGGTCGCCATCGCCGCTACGCTCGTCGGCACTTCCGCTCTGGCTCTGGGATCAACCGGATTAACAGGCGCCGCTTGCGCTTTGACAGCTGCGACACTGTTGACTATCGCGGCGATCGTGACAGCCCGCGTCTACCACGACGGCAGAAGCGCAATCGTCCTCGGATGCGCCTCGGTGCCGCCCGCGTTCACCGCCGGAATCCTCTTCGTTCCTGGCTCAATACACGCTCCGCATATCCTTCTGGGGTCGATGCTCGTCGCGTCGGTGACACTACTGTGCCTTCGCTTGTGTGGTGTCGGAATAGCTGCATTCACAGCACTTTTCGGCATCTCGATCGCCGCAGCTATCGCAGCAGGCGTCGCAACTACGCTTCCCGACGTTCCGCTCGAAACGCTCAGTGCCGTGAGCATCGCAGTTTCACTGATCGTTCTGGCGAACACGGCACGCGTTTCCATGCTGTTCGCCAAACTTCCATTGCCGCCAGTTCCCGTTCCCGGGAATCCGCTCGATGAAGCGCGGGATCTGACAACCGAACCCGAACTGCCGGATTTTCAGGAACTTACCGAACGAACCGGACGCGCCCGCAGCTACCTGACCGGCCTGGTAGTGGCGACATCCCTTGTGACGTTGATCGGGGCAGTCAGTGTCGCAGCGGTCGATTCCAACGGCGGAATCGTCTGGTCCGGTACCGCGCTTGCCGGCGTAACCGCCGGCGTTCTGATGCTCCGCGGCCGCACCTTCGCCGGTAGCAATCAGGCAGTTCCCCTCATCGCATCCAGCGCCTCCATCGTCCTTGTCGTTCTCAGCTCGCTGATGTGGGCTCGTCGCGACGACAGCCTCGTCATTTTTGCACTCTCTATGATTTTTCTCGTCGTGGCGCTCGTTGTGGGCATCATCGCCCCGCGTCGGGTCTTCAGCCCGGTCATGCGACGAGCTGCGGAGCTTGTCGACCTAGCCGCGATCGCTTTGATCGTGCCCCTGATCTGCTGGGTGACCGACGTGTTCTCCGTCATGCGCGGACTCTGAGCAGCGGACGCACTCGGATGAACCGACGGATTCGCGCTACCTCGATACTTGCCGCCGGTGCAGCCATGGCACTCCTCGGAGGTCAGGGCGTAGCTTCCGGCACGATTCCGTTGCCCATCGAGCCGTCGATGCTTCCGGAAGACGCCGCCCCCGCGCCTCCACAAGCGACAGAGCAGCGCACGCTGTGCATTCCCGCGGCACCTGGCGGAGAAGGTCCCGATATTCCACTCGCCCAGCGCGACCTGGCGTTCGATGCTGTCTGGCCTCTCACCACGGGCATCGGTCAGCGAATTGCCGTCATCGATACCGGGGTGAACCCTCATCCCAGACTCCCCAATGTGGAGGCCGGTGGCGACTACGTCGGACCATCGGACGGAACCGAAGACTGCGACGCCCACGGGACTGTCGTCGCCGGACTGATCGGCGCGCAGCCGCAGAACGGATCAGGATTCTCCGGCGCAGCGCCGGGTGCGGTTGTCATCTCTATCCGACAGTCCAGTTCCGCCTACTCCGTCGCAGGGAGACAAGACGATCCGACTGTCGCCGAAAACTCGTCCGGCTATGGAAACGTCGACACCATGGCCATGGCTGTCCGACGTGCTGCTGACCTGGGCGCCACCGTCATCAATATTTCGGAAGTTGCCTGCAAGTCCGCGTCCGACGGCATCAACGATCAACGACTCGGCGCAGCAATCCAATATGCCGCGGTCGACAAGGACGTCGTCATCGTCGCAGCTGCCGGAAATGTCGGATCAGGTGGCTGCAAGACGCAGAATCCACCGCCAAATCCACTGAAACCTGATGCAGATCCTTGGAATTCGATCAGTACTATCGCCAGCCCAGCATGGTACGACGACTATGTCCTCACTGTCGGATCTGTCGATCCCAACGGTGCAGCAAGCCCCTTCAGTCTCGGTGGGCCCTGGGTGGACGTGGCAGCGCCCGGTACCGGGATCGTCTCGTTACACCCGTCCGAATCCGGCCTGACCAACGGAACGTTCGGCCCCGACGGCGCCTTTCAAGCGATCAACGGAACCAGTTTTGCGGCGCCGTACGTAGCGGCAACAGTTGCGCTCGTTCGATCTCGATATCCCGCGCTCACGGCAACGCAAGTAGTTCACCGCATAGAGTCCACCGCTCATGCCCCTGCCGAGGGCTGGAATCCCTACGTCGGGCACGGGGTAATCGATCCGCTTGCCGCTGTCACCGCCATCCCCACTGACAGCGAAAACTATCCGCTACCAGCCTATTCGACGGCAATTGCTCCACTTCCGATACTTCCGCCAGCAGATAATCGGGCACGTGACGCGGCACTTCTCGGCGTTACCTGCGTCGGGATCTTGGGCATACTGGCTCTACTTGCGTCATTTCCGATACGACGAAAGTATTCCGAACGCACAAATAGCTGACACGGACCCGTCCGCTTTGGACAGTTATCTTCAGTTAGCCGGCGCTGCGGGATACGGGTCCGGTGTCATTCCGTCGTGCGCGACAAGGGCATTCGCCTTGTCCAGCGCCGGCCCTGAGGCGAGCATCTCAAGCATTTGCCAAGGAGCACGGTCCGGAGTCCGCGCGAGACCGAGAGCCTTGGCCGAATCTTCATCCGGTACACCGAACTTCACACCAGTGTCGGAAATGTAGAAGACTCCTCCACGTCTCACGCTGTCGGTATCGATACCGGTTGCCTGCACAAATCCCCCAGCACCTGGCGCGATATACGCGAAATCCAGCCGATTCCCCGGCCCGTCTGCCTGCGCCAGAGCGACAACCCTGGCATCGGATGAAATCGGAAGGTCGCGGCCGACAATCACACTCACCGTTGCGGAACTACGTTCGGCTGCAACCGAAGCCCGGTCCGGCTTCCAGGCAAGACAACTCACCGGCGCATCCCGCTCTGTCACCACGGAGGGCACGACCACGAGGAACGCTGTCAGAGCTAGCTGGTTCACCGAGGGAATACGGTTGATCGCGTCGGGCGTCAGGGAGGTAATTCCCGAATCTCCCTGTGAATCGGCGAAGTAGATCAGTTGTGCCACTGCCGAACTTACTCTCTGGATTCCGTTCTCCAGAACTACGTAGTACATGGTCTCCGAACCCGTCGGCACCTGAACGACAGATCCGACGGTCTTGCCCTGCAACGGGTATCCCGGAACTGTCCCCACACCGGGAATCGATGGAGCCGCGATTCTCGGAACTTCGGGAATTGCATTGAGCATTCCGGCACTGATGGGCCGGGGTTCCACATCTTCCAGCCCGAGCGCTCGGGTGATCGCCGGATCACCGACATCGATCGCTGCTCGTTTTCCGTCGTACACCAGGAAATGATCGGT
Source organism: Rhodococcus sp. IEGM 1379 (assembly GCF_030056815.1). Lineage (GTDB taxonomy): Bacteria > Actinomycetota > Actinomycetes > Mycobacteriales > Mycobacteriaceae > Rhodococcus_F. Next base: position 9,604 of record NZ_JASHKR010000056.1, on the reverse strand, counting down.
GCCCGAGCGAACCAGCAAGGCCCGGTCGTCGGTCAGGTACGACGCATCGCCTCCAAGTTTCGGCTCCCCGACCAGTACCGTCGTCGACAGAGACCGTTTTCCGTCTGCTCCGACCGTGTCACACACTGTCCATTGCGCATGTGTCGGATCGGCCGCTTCCGGTAGCGCGGACGGCCCTCCGGGGATGCCGACAAGCGCTCCTCGCGGCTTCCCGCTGATCTCCGAATCCTTCACCAGCGCAGGCTTGTCCGGCGATCCGATGATCAACCTCGCCGATGCCAGGTTGAGTACCGGGTGAAATGTCCCTTCCATCGCGACAAACATTGCACCGGAATCCTTTCCGACGACGATGTTTGCGTCCGCGATCTTGTCTTGCGGCCGGAAAAGTGCAAGCACCCCACAACCTGCGAGCCCGAGAGAAGCCAACACAATACCGACAATCATTGCGCGCGACTGTGATCGCATCGGATCGTGCAGCATCCGCACATCTCGGCGCACCAAAGCGTGTTCCATGCGTCGGACCAAAAATCGGTATCCGTTGACCTGCCACTTCGTGGTCGGTGTCGCAGCCATGTTTCCCCCCGTGCCGTACGTCCCCTGAGATGACACAGTACAGTTCCTCCGGGGTTGAAACTGTGGTCCACGTCCGGTCCACGACAAGGTCAGGTATTCGGGGGTGAAACCGTGGATCGATCGCGCCTGAAAAAATGGCCGTCGTCGCACAGGGTCTCGACGCACGAGGTGGTGGTCGCGCAGGCCTGTGGTGTCGGCGCAGCGTGCGTCGCCGCGTTTGCAGGGCTCAACCATTGGTGGGTGCTCGGAATCGCTTGCGGCGTAGCCGCTGCGCTACTCCTGCATGTCGGCGGATGGTCGATCATCACCTGGGCGAGAACGTGCGTTCGGTATCTGCGCGGCCGTTCGACCTCAGACGGAACAATCGTGAGTTTCCAGACTCCGAGTGAACAATCCATCGGACTCCGCGTCGACGGCTCGTCATTGGTCACAGTCGTCGAAATCACTCCGCCGCAAGACTATTTGACGCGAATCGGACGATTGTCGTTCCACGCCTCCCATGTGCTCCCGACATCGGCGCTCGCCGATTGTCTCCACCAGCACGACATTTCGCTCACCGGTATCGACATTGTCAGTCATGGAAATCGCGTGGCCGCCGGCACTCCGGCGACCGAGGTATATGACCGTTTGATCGGACCCCTACCTGCAACCGCAACCAGAACAGTCTGGCTCGCACTACGCTTCGACGGCGTCGAGGGCGCAGACGCCGTCGAGCGCCGGGGCGGCGGAGAACAAGGCGCGGCGCGGAGCATCTCCGTCGCGACGAGCCGGGTCGTTCGAGCACTCGAAGCTACCGGCGCCCGCGCCCGCATTTTGACCGCCCCTGAAGTTTCCTCGGCCACGGCTCAGGTCAGTCGTGGCATCGAGATCGGCGAAGTAGCCCAAAACTGGCGATCGACAGCGCTTCCCGGAGTCTCGAACTTCGGATACGGCATCGAACCCAAATCGATTACCACCGAAACTCTCGCGCAAGTGTGGGCAATACCGACCCTGGGTACGTCGGTGACTGTTCGACTACGCCCGAGACCGGAACCCGGGCTGACCACGGTCAGCGCAACGTGCCGTTTCACAACCAGAAATCCGCCGGAGGCAGCTCCGGTCGCCGGACTGATCTCGATGCGCGGTCGCCAGCGGGATGCACTGATCACCAACCTGCCGACCGTCATCGCCGCACTCGACACCATCTCCCCCGCCCGCACAATGGATGCGTCCGTGTTGGCGTCACTGGCACTCCCCATCGCAGGTTGCGGACAACTCCTCGGCTCGGATAAGAGAGGTCAGGGCGTTGCAGCCCTGGTGGTCGGCACCGGAGTAACCAGAGTCTTCGTGGCCGGGGAACTCTATGTGGCACAACAACTGATCTTTCGCGCGATCGCAACGGGAACGCGCGTCCTGATCCACACCGACCGCCCCGAGACCTGGGCATCTCTGGTCGACTCGATGGGAGTTCCTGATCGTCTACGCGTGTCGGGGCAGGAACACGGGCAGGGGCACAGACACGGTATGGAAGGAAACTTCAATGCAGTTGTCTTCGACGGCGTTCAAGCACTGCCACCACGTGCGGGCGTCACGGCGATCTACGTCTACAGCGACCCTCGCCAATGGCCGGATCTCGAACCTGATCTCACCATCATCCAGCCAGATGCGTTGGGCGACAAAATTATCGTTCGCGCGAACAAGACGCGCGTCGCGCTCACGCTTGTCACGATTGCAGCCGAAACGGCGTTCATCGGCCGTCCCAGATCGGGCGAAGACTACCGAGCGTCTCCATCCACGAATCAGCAGGGATAAGGTTCGACTGCGCGCCGATCTCGCAATCCCCTTCCCCACCAATCCAATTGATCGATCATCCGGCCAGCCGCATCTACCGCGACAGCATCCACATTCCAGACTCCGTCACGAAACTGCTTGCGCACCTGGTGAATACTCACACTTTGTCGCACGGAAACCATGTGCAGCTCCGCAACTACCTGTCGCAATTGTTCTGTTGCGCGGAGCCCTCCCGACTGTCCGCCGTAAGAAACGAATCCGATCGGTTTCGCACGCCACTCATGCTTGACCGAATCGAGTGCTGTCTTCAGAGCGGCAGGGTATCCGTGGTTGTACTCGGAAGTGACAGCAACGACGGCGTCCGCGCCACCGATGCGGCGACGCAACATCTCCGTCGCCGTTGACTGCGAAAAATCAGATGGAAGGGACAGGTCTGCAAGATCGATGACCGAGACCTTCCAACCCGGCACTGCTCGCGCTTGCTCGGCAAACCATTCGGTCACTGCGGGAGCGATACGACCCACGCGAACCGAACCGACAATTACCTCGACGTTCAGATCGGTCATGCCGTTGATGCTAACGGTGCACTGTTGCGGAGATCCCGGTTGTGATGAGTGCCGCGAGTTCCCGATATGCCTGCGCATCGTCGAGGCCCGTTGCCAGATACACCTCACGCTGCTGAATCCGAACCATCGTCGTCGCGGCGGCATCGGCGACAAACGATGCATGCACCTTGCGAAATGCCCCGTCTGCAACCCCTCGAACAATCAATTCACGAACCCGATCCGCGGCAATCGACGTGTTCTTCTCGTACACCCGCCGCCCCGGCGAGGACCCGGCCAGATCCTCCATGTACTGATGAGAGGCCCGGGAAAGCTGGTCGCCCACGGCCTCGAGGTACGCGGTCACCTGCGCTAGTGGATCCGACTGGGCCGCGACTGCCTCTTCGACTGCATCGGTCGCAGCGCGAAAGAAATGAACAGTGACTACGCGGACCAGGTCGTCCTTGCCTGCCGCAACCGTGTACAGCGTGCTCTTAGAGCAGCGGAGACGCGATGCGATCTCATCGAGCGTCAGGTGCGCAAATCCTTCGTCCAGAAAGAGCGCCACCAACTGATCGAATAGTTGCGCCCTGCGTGCCGTCACCCTTGCCATACTCAAAAGAGTACTGCAGTATCGTCTCCAGTACTACTACAGAAACAGGAGTCGACAGTGCCGGTCGAACGTCTGATGCCCAGCCAAGAAGCACGCGATCTCATCGAACTGACCCGAGATGTCGCCGATAAGGTTCTTGCACCCAAGGTCAATGAGTACGAGAAGGCCGAAAAATACCCGGAGGGGGTCTTTCCCGCCCTCGGACAAGCCGGACTCCTGAGCCTGCCCTACCCCGAAGAATTCGGCGGCGGCGATCAACCCTACGAGGTTTATCTTCAAGTTCTCGAAGAGATCGCCTCACGTTGGGCGGCAGTTGCTGTCGCAGTCAGCGTGCACAGCCTCTCCTGCTTCCCTCTGTTCACCTTCGGAACCGAGGAACAGAAGAACCGATGGCTGCCGGACATGTTGGGCGGAAACACGATCGGCGCATACAGCCTCTCCGAGGCTCAGGCGGGGTCCGACGCCGCAGCACTGTCGTGCAAGGCAGCGCCCGTCGACGGCGGCTACCTCGTCAACGGCAGTAAAGCCTGGATCACCAACGGCGGGAAGGCCAACTTCTACAACCTGTTCGCTCGAACCAGCGACGACGGATCACGCGGCATCTCTTGCCTGCTTGTCGACAAGGACACCCAAGGACTCAGCTTCGGAAAACCTGAAGAAAAGATGGGGCTGCGCGCCGTCCCGACCGCCTCCGCGCACTACGACGACGCTTTCATCCCGGACGAGCGCCTCATCGGACAACGCGGCCAAGGCCTCCCCATAGCGTTCAGTGCCCTCGATTCCGGCCGGTTGGGAATCGCTGCCGTCGCTGTCGGCATCGCTCAGGGCGCACTCGACGATGCCGTCGCCTATGCCAAGGAGCGCAAGGCTTTCGGCAAGCGAATCATCGATCATCAAGGTCTCGGATTTGTCCTTGCCGATATGGCTGCCGCCGTCGACTCGGCCCGCGCAACCTATCTCGACGCCGCACGCCGCCGCGACGCCGGAGTTCCGTACTCCCGCAACGCCAGCATCGCCAAACTCATTGCCACCGATGCCGCAATGAAGGTCACGACCGACGCGGTTCAGGTATTCGGCGGGTACGGGTACACCCAGGACTTCCCGGTTGAACGCTACATGCGTGAAGCCAAGATCACGCAGATCTTCGAGGGCACCAATCAGATTCAGCGACTGGTGATTGCGCGCCAACTCGCCGGATAGGCCTGGATACGACGATGCCCTCCCACTTCACAGAGATGTGGGAGGGCATTGTCGTGAGCTATCGCTCCGCGATCGGGCGTCGTACATCAGGATTCAGTCGCCGCAGCAACCGCCAGCCGAGGGCAGCTCACGCGTCTCGCGCGTAATCGCATTGCGGGCAGCCAATTCCGAGTAGTCGGGATAGTCGACCCGCACCAAGGACAAACCATGAGCCGGCGCTACGAGAATCGAACTCGACCGCGAGGTTTCGTCGAGCAGTCCGGCCAACCAATCAGAGGTTCGACGCCCTTCGCCGACTGACAGGACCGCACCGACCAGGCTGCGAACCATCGACCAGCAGAACGCATCTGCGTTCACGTATGCCGTGAACACGGTGCCGTCCTGTGCCCAGTCGAAACGCTGAAGCTCGCGTACCGTGGTCGCGCCTTCGCGACGCTTACAGAACGCGGCAAAATTGTGGAGTCCCAGGAGTCGCTGCGATGCTTCCTGCATAGCAGCGAGATCCAACTGCTTCGGGTAGGAAACGATATCGCGGGATCGAAGTGGTTCCACTCCGAACGCAGCGTTGGACACCCGGTACTCGTAATAGCGTCGCATCGCGGAGAATCGAGCGTCGAAATCGGCGGGAACAACAGTAATCTCTTTGACCCGAACGTCCTTCGGAAGGAATCGAGCCAGGCGACGGACCAACCGGGACGGGTCCTCGGGCAACAGATCTGCCGGTACGTCGACGTGCGCAACTTGGCCGCTCGCGTGTACTCCGGCGTCGGTCCGGCCCGCGACGGTCAACTGAATTGGAAGCCGCAGAACAGTTCCAAGCTTGTCCTCGATCTCGCCGCACACTGTGCGTAGATCGGTCTGTCTGGCCCAGCCGGAAAAATCGGTTCCGTCGTAGGAGATGTCAAGGCGCAATCGAACGAGCCCGCCGTCCCCGAGGGGGGCGGCGGGCTCGTTCGATTCAGCGTGTGCTGAAACCAAGGGAACTAGTCCTTCTTGGCCTCGGGGGCGTCGGCCGCAGTTGCGGTCTCGTCCTCGATACCTTCGATAACTGCGTCAGCGTTCTCGACCTCAGCTTCGGTTGCCTCGGCCGTGACGGCCTCGACAACGTTCTCTGCGGCGGGAGCGTCCTGCGAAGCCTGGACGCGACGTGCGCGGTCAGCCTCGGAAGTGACGGTCTTCTCCTTGACGAGCTCGATGATTGCCATCGGAGCGTTATCACCCTTGCGGGGGACCGTCTTGGTGATGCGGGTGTATCCACCGGGACGATCCGCGTAGAACGGGCCGATCTCGGCGAACAGGGTGTGAACGACATCCTTGTTACGGATGACCTTCAGCACCTCACGACGGTGAGCCAGCGTACCGGCCTTGGCGTGCGTGACGAGCTTCTCGGCGTACGGGCGCAGTGCCTTGGCCTTCGACTCGGTGGTGGTGATGCGACCGTGCTCGAAGAGCGCGGTAGCCAGATTGGCGAAAATCGCCTTCTGGTGCGAAGCCGACCCGCCGAAGCGGGAACCCTTCTTGGGCTTGGGCATGATGATCTCCTAGTAAAGGACCTGAGCTGCTACAGCTGTTCGGTCTCGGCGTAGTCCTCGGTACCCTCGGCATCGCCGAAGGAACCGGCATCGGTGTCACTCCACGTTCCGGTGGCGGCGTCGTAGCCGGCAACGGTCGTGGGATCGAAGGATGCGGGGCTGTCCTTGAGGGACAGGCCGAGCGAATGCAGCTTGACCTTGACCTCGTCGATGGACTTCTGTCCGAAGTTGCGGATGTCGAGCAGATCGGACTCGGTACGGCCCACAAGCTCTCCGACGGTGTGAACACCTTCGCGCTTGAGGCAGTTGTAGGAACGGACTGTGAGGTCCAGATCCTCGATGGGGAGTCCGAAGGAAGCGATGTGATCGGCCTCGGCAGGCGAGGGTCCGATCTCAATGCCTTCTGCTTCGACGTTCAGCTCACGGGCCAGGCCGAAGAGCTCCACCAGGGTCTTGCCCGCAGACGCGAGCGCATCCCGTGCAGTGATGGAATTCTTCGTTTCCACATCGAGAACGAGCCGATCGAAGTCGGTGCGCTGTTCGACGCGAGTGGCCTCCACCTTGTAGGTGACCTTGAGCACCGGCGAGTAAATCGAGTCGACCGGGATGCGGCCGATCTCTGCGCCGGACGCCTTGTTCTGGACGGCGGGGACATAGCCGCGACCGCGCTCGACTACGAGCTCGATCTCCAGCTTTCCCTTGTCGTTCAGGGTGGCGATGTGCAGATCAGGGTTGTTCACGATGACGCCGGCCGGGGGCACGATGTCGCCTGCAGTAACAGCGCCGGGGCCCTGCTTGCGGACGTACATGGTGACCGGCTCGTCCTCTTCGGAGCTCACGACGAGGCCCTTGAGGTTCAGGATGATGTCAGTGACATCTTCCTTGACTCCGGGGACCGTGGTGAACTCGTGGAGAACTCCGTCGATACGGATGCTGGTGACAGCAGCGCCGGGGATCGACGAGAGCAGCGTGCGGCGCAGCGAATTGCCGAGCGTGTACCCGAAACCTGGCTCCAGGGGCTCGATGACGAACTTCGAGCGGTTATCAGCGATGACCTCTTCGGTCAGCGTGGGTCGCTGAGAAATGAGCATTGGTATTTCCTCCTGTACGGGCGTCCACTATTTGACGCCCACGATGGGGCAGAAAGGGCCTGCGGCCCCGTGCGCCTTTTTGGTAGTCGGAACTACCGAAAAGGCGCACAGGTGCGAAGCGCCTTACTTCGAGTAGTACTCGACGATGAGCTGTTCCTGCAGAGCAATATCGATCTGCGCGCGCTCGGGAAGCTGGTGAACCAGGATCCGCAGACGCGAGCCGACAACCTGCAACCAAGCGGGAACGGGGCGATCGCCGACGGTCTCACGTGCAACCTGGAACGGTAGCGTGGTGAGCGACTTTTCCTTGACATCGATGATGTCGTACTGCGAAACGCGGTAGCTAGGAATGTCGACCTTCTTGTTGTTCACGAGAAGGTGACCGTGCGTGACCAGCTGACGTGCCTGACGGCGCGTGCGAGCGAGGCCTGCGCGGTACACGACGTTGTCGAGACGCGACTCGAGGATGCGAAGCAGGTTCTCGCCGGTCTTACCGGGGCGGTTGTTCGCCTCCTTGTAGTACAGACGGAACTGCTTCTCCATGACGCCGTAGGTGAAGCGAGCCTTCTGCTTCTCCTGCAGCTGGAGCAGGTATTCGCTCTCCTTGATACGCGCGCGGCCGTGCTGTCCGGGCGGGTACGGGCGACGCTCGAATGCCTGGTCGCCTCCAACGAGGTCGACGCGCAGACGACGCGACTTGCGGGTGATGGGTCCGGTATAACGTGCCATGATTTTCTACCTATTCCTTCCCGCTTATACCCGACGCCGCTTGGGCGGACGGCAGCCGTTGTGCGGCTGGGGAGTTACATCGGAAATGGTGCCGACCTCGAGGCCTGCGGCCTGGAGTGAACGAATCGCGGTCTCGCGACCCGAACCCGGTCCCTTGACGAAGACGTCAACCTTCTTGACACCGTGCTCCTGCGCCTTGCGGGCAGCGCTCTCAGCAGCGAGCTGAGCGGCGAAGGGAGTCGACTTACGCGAACCCTTGAAGCCGACGTGTCCCGAGGACGCCCAGGAAATGACATTTCCGGCGGGGTCCGTGATGGACACGATGGTGTTGTTGAAGGTGCTCTTGATGTGAGCAGCGCCGTGCGGGATGTTCTTCTTATCCCTGCGACGCGCCTTCTGGGTCTTCTTCGGACCGGTGCTACGTGACTTCGGGGGCATTACTTCGCCTTCTTCTTGCCGGCAATGGTGCGCTTCGGACCCTTACGGGTACGGGCGTTGGTCTTGGTGCGCTGACCACGCACGGGCAGACCACGACGGTGGCGCAGGCCCTGGTAGCAGCCGATCTCGATCTTGCGACGGATGTCGGCCTGAACCTCGCGGCGAAGGTCACCCTCAACCTTGAGCGACTCCTCGATGTACTCGCGGAGCTTTGCCAGGTCCTCGTCCGAGAGGTCCTTGCTCCGGAGATCCGGGTTGACGCCGGTGGCATCAAGGATTTCCTTGGAGCGGGTACGGCCGATGCCGTAGATGTATGTCAGTGCGATCTCCATACGCTTTTCGCGAGGAAGATCAACACCAGAGAGACGTGCCATGTTGGCATTTCCTATCGGTGTGCGGAGGTCTGCTCCCGGCCCATCCCCTGTGCCTCTTGTCGAGTACCGCCGCCGTAGGGCGTAGGTGATCTCATCAACTAACTCAGTGGGGCCCCGGCCTCCGTGCCGGGGGTGAACCATTGTCCGACCTTGTCGATCGGTGAACGATCGCGTGGGGTCTCGTCAACAATGGCTGGTACTGGGAGGTCTTCTTTGCTTGTTGCCAAGCAGATCTTCGAAAAGTTCGATCTAGCCCTGACGCTGCTTGTGACGCAGGTTCTCGCAGATCACCATGACCCGACCGTTACGACGGATCACCTTGCACTTTTCGCAGATCTTCTTGACGCTCGGATGAACCTTCACGTCTTCTGATCTCCTGTTTTGTCGCAGCCTGCCACAGCGAACCACGGCAGACGTACTTCTCCCTGACCCAGGTCAGGTCCGGGAAGTTCGTTACTTGTAGCGGTAAACGATGCGTCCGCGCGACAAATCGTAGGGCGAAAGCTCTACGACAACGCGATCTTCCGGGAGGATGCGAATGTAGTGCTGACGCATCTTTCCGCTGATGTGGGCGAGGACCTTGTGGCCATTCTCGAGCTCAATGCGGAACATTGCATTGGGCAGCGGCTCGACTACTCGTCCTTCGACCTCGATGGCCCCGTCTTTCTTAGCCATATCCTCCGCGATCCGTTTGGTTTGGCATGCTTCGTGCATCGGCTTCCGTTACATTGGCACGCAATGG
>NZ_JASHKR010000055.1 GCF_030056815.1 Rhodococcus sp. IEGM 1379 | reverse complement strand
ATTGACGGGGCGACTCACAAGGTCACCGACGAACTGTGGTTTTCGGATTGGCCTCTGGCAGCCAAACTCTCGGCCTGGGGAATCCAGCTCCACATGGGGCTGCTGTTCGGCCTCGCCAACCAAATCGCTTTGGCAGCATTGGCTCTCGCACTGGTGAGTGTCGTGATTCGGGGCTACGTGATGTGGTGGCGCCGACGCCCCACCCGCGGGTCCGACTGGGCCGTGGGTAATGCACCCGCTCGCGGCGGTATTCATAGCCTGTCGCCGATCAGCATTGTTGCCCTGACTGCGTTCACCGCACTGATCGGCTGGTTCGTCCCATTGCTAGGGATCAGCCTGCTGGCCTTCCTGTTGATCGACACATCTGTTGCGGCGTTCAAACGCCGCGCAACTATCTGACCCTTCCTGAAAGTACGGAGATACATATGTCTGTTCGAACCAAAATTTTCACAGCCACCGCGTTGGCAGCGGCCCTGACGTTAACCGGATGTTCGTCCAACGAGACTGCCACCGAGGCAGCACAATCCATCGCAGTCCAGGACCAATGGATCAAGGCCGCGCCCGAGAAGATGAGTTCAGGATTTGCAGAACTCACCAATACCGGCGACACCGACGTCAGACTGGTTTCCGCAACCAGTTCGGCATCCGCCCGCGTGGAACTCCACGAAGTGGTCTCCGGAGACGGCGGAACAATGACCATGCGTCCCAAGGACGGTGGACTCCTGATCCCCGCCCACGGCTCTGCCTCGCTGGCACCGGGCGCAGACCATCTGATGTTCATGGAACTGGCAGCGCCGCTCCTCCCCGGTGCCGAAACCGATGTCACCTTGGTCTTCGACGACGGTTCGAGCACAACATTCAATGCCCAGATCCGCGATTTCTCCGGTAACCAGGAGAACTACGACCCCAATCACGGTGGCTGAGAACAGTAACCTGCGACTGAGCCGACGGCGCCTTCTCGGAGGAGGCACCGCCGCGCTCGCTGTCGCAGGAACCGCTTGGGGCGCAACGGCACTGGCGCGATCGGAGGAACCGTCGTCCGGCAAGAGGACGGTTCCGTTTCACGGCGTCCATCAAGCCGGGATCGCCACACCACCGCAGGCTCACGCCACCTTCATCGGCTTCGATCTGCGACCGGGCGTGGACCGAAGCGCTGTCGTCGGCATCATGAAAATGTGGTCGGCAGACGCGTCCCGTCTCACTGCCGGGGCGCCCGCCCTGGCCGACACGGAGAAGGAACTGGCGCTCGATCCCGCCGGATTGACAGTCACCGTCGGCTACGGGCCCGGTCTGTTCACCAAGCTGGGATTACAAGAGCGGCAACCAGACTGGTTTACCCCCCTTCCGTCGTACTCGATCGATCGACTCGAAGATCATTGGGGCGGCACCGATCTCCTTCTCCAGATCGGTGCCGACGATCCGGTGACCATCGCCCACACTGTGCGAGTACTGACAAAGAACGTGCGCTCGTTAGCCACCATTCGATGGACTCAGAAGGGGTTTCGCAACGCCCGGGGCACCACGCCGGAGGGAACGACCATGCGCAATCTCATGGGTCAGGTGGACGGAACGGTCAATCCTGCGCCCGGAACCACGGATTTCGATTCCCTGGTGTGGGACAACGGCACCGATCAACCCTGGTTGGCGAGCGGAACATCGTTGGTACTGCGCAGAATTCACATGGAGATGGATACTTGGGACGAACTTGATCGACCGGGGCGCGAACTGACGATGGGTCGAACACTGTCCAACGGTGCTCCTTTGACCGGCACCGACGAGTTCGACGAGGCCGATTTCACCGCGATCGACAAGTTCGGCATCCCGGTGATTCCGCCAGGATCACACATTGCCCGAGCCCACCGCACTCACGAGAAGGAGCAGTTTTTCCGTCGTGCGTACAACTACGACGATCCCCCCGAAGGCGAGCAGACTTCCAACTCGGGACTGATCTTCGCGGCGTTCCAGCGGGACATCGCGGCGCAGTATCTGCCAGTGCAGCAGCGGTTGAGCGACTTCGACGCGCTCAACGAGTGGACGACGCCGATCGGTTCGGCGGTTTATCTGATTCCGCCCGGCTGCGAGAGTGACGACTACCTCGGTAGTGGCTTGCTGAAGTAAAAAGGTGGGCTTCGGAAGAAAACTTCCGAAGCCCACCTTGGTCTTACTTCTAGCCGCCTACTTCTTACGCGGCCCCGGCATTGCCGCGCCCGGACGGGCGGTGGTCAAGCGGGTAACCCAACCGCTGACCGGCCACTTCTTGAGTCCGACGTTGTGCGGGGTGATTTCGGTGCCGACGTACTTTGCCGCGAGATCCTCGTCGACGTCGCCGCTCCAGCGCCACAACATACTGCCGTCGGCGTTGCGCGTGGACACGTCCCACGACTTCGCCCGGAACGCGCCGCGAATAATGCTGTCCGCGAACACCAGTACGGGAATTCCAGCCTCGGCCCGCACTGCGGCGCCGGCTGACCATTCTTGCCGCGCGAGTTCGTAGATCTCCTCGGCGGTGGCTCCGGCGCGAGCCGAACCCGGAACGTGCAGGACAACACTGGGCGTCGGCAATTCGGGTGCCGGATCAGCGGAGTAACGCAGAGCCAGCTCTTCGACGCGTGTTGCCTGCAGGTCCTTGTCGGTAGCGTCGCCGGCAAGATTGGTCAATCCCCCGCCGACCTCGCTGATGCGCAGGGCCTCGATGATGGCGTGAACAGCGGTATCCGCGGTGCCCGATGTTCCCAGTGCACGCACGAGAACATAGTGCTCGACTGCGGACCCGGCATCGTAGATCTCACGGATCCGCGCGATCTTGGCCGCGGTCACAGCCGGATTCGTTTCGGCGGGACCGTCGGCGCCTTCCAGGTTCTCGAGCTCACCGAGCGCCTCGAAGACCGAAGCGAAGACCTGGTTTCCGGTGCCGTGACCGACGTGGAATACCTGATCGTTGCGCGGGTCACGCAATGCAAATACATACTCTCCCAAACGCTTTCCAACCTTCTCGGAGAACGGTTGCGGCGCTGGCTTGCGGACGATCACTTCGGTGGACAGAGTCCGCATCACTGCGAGACGGAGGGCGTCGGGCACACTCGCCGAACCTGCCGCACCGGAGAAAATAGCTGCCGATGCCGCGCTGATCGACGTGAATGTACGACCCACCTGCTTCTCGAGCGAAGCGCAGATGGTGCCGACTGCGCTCAGTCGTGCGTCGAGAGTGCCTTCGCCCTCGGCGAGAAACTCCTTGATCAACGGCGCAACGAGCAGGGTGGGGCTGATACCGCGCGGAACTGTCCAGACAATAGCCATTCCACGAGACTAGGCGATCAGGGCCAGACCCGAGGTCAGTCGCGCTTCAAAGTGGACAATTCCAGCCAGCGAGACACACGAACACTCGAGGGCCGGATCACACACACAATCGAAGCATGAGCAGATTCACAGGAAAAGTTGCCATTGTCACCGGCGGTTCACAGGGCATGGGCGAGTCGACCGCACGTCTGTTGGCGTCGGAAGGCGCGACGGTCATCATCGGTGACGTTCTCGACGAGAAGGGCGCCGCTGTGGCTGCCGAGATCGGCGGCGTCTTCCACCATCTCGACGTCAGTAGCGAATCCGACTGGGTGAATCTCGTCGACGCGACAGTCTCCCAGTTCGGCACCGTCGACGTCCTGATCAACAACGCGGGCATGCTCGCGTTTGCCGCCATCGAGGACATCGACGTCGCTCAGGTCGAAAAGTTGTTCTCCGTCAACATCATCGGCGCGATGCTGGGCGCCAAGACCGTCGTTCCCGTGATGAAGAAGGCTGCGCGCGGCGTGATCGTCAACATCTCATCCGTCGACGGTCTGCGCGGCGTGAACGGACTGAGCGCGTACACCGCGAGTAAATGGGCTGTTCGCGGTCTCACCAAGACGCAGGCTCTCGAACTCGGCCCCTCGGGCATCCGTGTGTGCTCGGTGCACCCCGGTGGAGTCGACACGGCGTTGGGCAACGCGGCCGGCAAGACGGGCGACGAACTCCAGAAGCCGTATCGCCAGGTTCCACTGCGCCGGATCGGACTCCCCGACGAGGTTGCGCGCGTGACAGCCTTCGTAGCCAGCGACGACGCAAGTTACATGTCCGGAGCCGAGCTTGCCGTCGACGGCGGTTGGTCGGCCGGAACCTACTACCCCGGGTTGCCCGGCAGCTGACGCACTAGAATCGGTGGTTCCCACACTCGATCGAAGGAACCGGCACCTCACATCATGACTTTGCTCGTGCGCGGTATCGAATGGTCTGATCCGGCGGCCCCACGGATCCGCGTCGTCGACGACGGTACCGGCGAGACCACCTTCTTCACACACACGTCGGTGCTGCGTTTCTCGGTGGACGAACGTCGTGGACGCCGGTGCCTCGGATGGCGCGATATGACGGCCGACGGACCCGGCCACTTTCCGTGTGATCGAAACGCGAAGGTGAGCAGCGGGCGTCAGTGCGATCGTTGCCGAAATCGTGAGGGCTTCACCACCGTGCACCAAGCCCATGTGAGTGGTGCGCACATTCATCCGAATGTGCGCACCTACCTCACGCAGCCGCAATGGCTCTACATCGACATCTTCGCCGGTGGCCGAATGAAGGTAGGGACGGCGTCGCAGTTCCGTAAGTATCCACGCGTCGCGGAACAAGGGGCCGCGGCAGCTGTGTACGTTGCCGGCTCCACCGACGGCTACAGCATTCGAGCTCTCGAAGCTGAAGTCTCCCAGCAGTTTCACCTCAGCCAGGCGATCCGCACGTCACGCAAACTCGACGCGTTGACCAACCGAGTCGATACGGTCTCGCTACGCGACGAGCTGGCACAGTTCATCTTCTCGAACCGAGAAGAGTTGGCCCACATCGGATCCGGTGTCGACGGTATCGAGATCTTCGAGCAACCCGAGACATGGACCCCGCCGGCCTGCTCGCAAACGGTTTTCGACGCCACACCCGCGATGGTCTATCCCCACACCTTTGAGACGGGAGAGCACTCGCTCTATCTCGAAGGGCTGACCGGGCCGTTGGCGCTCTTCCGCACCGACACCGACCCGGACGCCCCTCGCTTTGTCGCAGACATCTCAGCCTTGGTCGGACGCACGATCACCGTGGGCAATTTCGACTCACCCGGCGTCGCGATCCAAGAATCGCTGTTCTGACGAGCCTCTCAGCAGCTGCCGGCAGCCGCCGCGCTGATTCCGCGAGTAACTTCGGCCTGCTCGTCGGAGGACATCTGGGCCCACTCCGGGTACGCCTCGATCGATGTCTGAAGTTCGGCCGCAACCGATTCGCGAGTCGTCCCGCTGGTGTCACCGGACTCTTCGAGAGTTTTCTGGTATCCGTCGAGGAATACGAGAACGTCGGCACAAGACTGCTCATAGGTACGCGGAAGCGGTGCGCCGCCTTCGGGATTCACGGAACCGTCACTCGGGGCGGGCTCGTCTGCCGTGGCACTCTGCTCGGCTGCCACAGATGACGTCACCGTTGCTATCGACGTAGGTTCACCGCCGTCGGATCCACAAGCGACCAACGCCAACAGTGAGAATGCTCCGATAATCCCGGTGATTGTCTTCTTCATCAGACCAGCATGCCAGATCCGATTCGGCGCATTTTCCACCCAAACTATCCGAATTTCGATACCCTGTTACATATCATGGCTAAATGTAACGATGCGACCTCCAGTGCGGCGCACATCACCTCGGCTGCGGCGCACATCACCTCGGCTGCGGCGCACATCTCCGTCACCACTGCATCGGCAATGGAGCTGGCAAGATCGATTCGTACCGGCGTTGTCACGTCGCGGCGGGTCGTGGATGCCCACATTGCCGTTCTCCGCGCAGGTCACGACCTCGGAGCCATCGCGGCCAACCGTTTTACCCAAGCACAGGACGAGGCCGATGCAGCAGACCGCTTGATCGGTACCAGTTCTGCCGACGATGATCTGCCCCCACTTCTGGGCGTCCCCTTCACGGTGAAGGAAGCCATTCCTGTTGCCGGCATGCCGTTCACTGCAGGCATGCAGACCCGGCGGGGGACCATCTCCACCACGGACGCTCGGGCCGTCGATCGACTCAAAGCCGCCGGCGCGATTGTCGTGGGAGTAACGAACACATCTGAACTGTGTCTCGGAATCGAGAGTTACAACAGCGTGTACGGACGCACTCGCAACCCGTACGACCCACGTCGAACCGCCGGCGGGTCGTCCGGCGGAGAAGGCGCAGCCGTCGGATCAGGAGGTGTCCCTTTCGGGCTCGGAGCCGATACCGGCGGGTCGATCAGACTGCCGGCGTTCTTCTGCGGCGTCTTCGGCCACAAGCCGTCGCCGGGCCTTGTACCCAGCTCCGAGCAGATCCCCTCACTCACCGCCCACGCAGGCACCGAGGTGGACGCAATGGAATCCATCGGCCCCCTCGCGCGTCGAGCCGAGGACCTGATGCCACTGCTACGCATCCTGTCCGAAAGCGATTTACCCACAACAGAATCCGTAAACCTCGAGGGCCTTTCCGTCATCATCCCAGAAGGAACTACCTATTTTCGACCGCTGTCTCCGGAACTGAAATCGGCGCAAGATTCAGCGGCGCAAGCACTCTCGGAGGTGGGCGCGAATGTTCAGCGGGTTCAACTGACAGCTCTGCGTCGCTCCGCACAGTTCTATCTGATCGCCCTCCGCGAGCATGCGGGCACATCGGTATCCAACCTGTTCGATTTCTTCGGGGAAACCCCGACACAATCCCGACGGCCGTCGTGGTCCCGAACCGGCAGTCTCCAGATGACGTTGACCATCATCGGCGACAAACTCCCCGAACTGCTCCCCTCGTCTGCGCGTCGTAAAATCACGGACGCCGGCGAGGCACTCGCTGCTGAAGTTCAGGCAGCAATGGGCGACGGCGTGATCCTGCACCCCGCCTTTCCTCGTACAGCACCACTCCACAACGGAACTCTTGCGCGGCCTTGGCTTTTCGGAGGTGCCGCAATCTTCAATCTACTCGGCCTGCCGGTGACGCAAGTTCCACTCGGGTTGGACACGCGTGGGTTGCCTTTAGGAATTCAGGTTGCCGGCGCAGCCGGAAACGATCACGTGACAATTCGTGTGGCCCTCGAACTCGAACGCGCAATGGGCGGGTGGCGCCCACCCGGCCAGGCCTGAGAGGTCACCGCCGATTCGGTCCGGATTGCCGCAAATGACATACTTGTGGTTTATCTCGGATGGAAATGGACTCTCGCACATGGCAAGTACGGCAATCAGCAGGCGCAGCGTAGCTGCTGTATCGATCGGCTTCGCCGCCGCGCTGGCCCTCGGAGGCTGCTCCACATCAGTGGCATCCCAACCCGAAACAACCAGTGCTGGTTCAGGGATAGGCGCCGGAGTCACGTCGTCGGCGCAGCTGAACGGCGACCCTGCCGCCACCTCGACCGCACTGACACAACTGGCCCAGATTCCGATCAAGGGACGTGCCCCTAAAACCGGGTACGACCGCGCGTTGTTCGGCGTCGCGTGGACCGACGACGTCGACGTCGAGTTCGGCCACAACGGCTGCGACACGCGTAATGACATCTTGCGGCGCGATCTCACCGACCTTACTTTCAAAGACGGCAACAACCGCTGCACAGTGCAGACCGGAACGCTGGATGACCCGTACACGAACACCGTCATCAGCTTCACTCGCGGCCAGGACACGTCGTCGGCAGTCCAGATCGACCACGTCGTTGCGCTGTCCGATGCTTGGCAGAAGGGTGCTCAGCAACTCGACACCCAGACCCGCACGAACCTCGCCAACGACCCCCGAAACCTGCGAGCCGTCGACGGACCGGCCAACCAGCAGAAGTCCGATTCCGACGCCGCGTCGTGGTTGCCGCCCAACAAGGGCTACCGCTGCCAGTACGTCACGGCGCAGGTAGAGGTGAAAGCTACTTACGGACTGTGGGTGACGCAGGCCGAGCACGACGCCATCGCGGGAGTCCTCCAGGATTGTGGTGGAACTGCACCGACCCAGCAGTCGGTCGCTACGTCTGCTCCCATCGCGACTTCCAAGCCCATCGTGACGTCCAAGCCTGTGGTCACGTCTGCTCCGGCGCCGGCGACGGCACCGTTCAAGAACTGCGCGGCCGCCAAGGCTGCGGGTGCAGCGCCGGTTCGTATCGGCGATCCCGGCTACGGCCCGCACCTCGACGGTGACAGCGACGGTATCGCCTGCGAGAAGTAGACCTCGGCGGTTCCGTGCCTCCGCGAGTTCAGACTCTACCCTTACGGGAGGGTAGGGTTTGGTCGATCTCGTGAGGACGGAACCCTGATGGCTACACCCATGCTCGACCACACCGACAACGACGGCAGTGTGCTCACAGCGCTGCGATCGCCCCGCCGCCTGAAGACCGAAGTGCTCGGCAGTCTCGTCGTTGCCTTGGCGCTGATCCCCGAAGCGATTTCGTTCTCGATCATCGCCGGAGTGGATCCTCGGGTGGGATTGTTCGCGTCATTCACGATGGCGGTCACCATCGCCGTCGTCGGTGGCCGCCCAGCCATGATCTCGGCAGCAACTGGCGCAGTCGCACTGGTCGTCGCACCGTTGACCCGCAACTACGGCATCGACTATCTGATCGCCACCGTTCTACTCGCCGGTGTTCTGCAAATCGTGTTGAGCCTGCTCGGTGTGGCAAAACTGATGAGGTTCATTCCGCGGAGTGTGATGGTGGGATTCGTCAACGCACTGGCCATCATGATCTTCATAACCCAACTCCCCCATCTGATCGACGTGCCGTGGATGGTCTATCCCCTACTCGCGGTCGCACTACTGATCCTGGCGTTCCTGCCTAAACTGACGTCCGCCGTTCCGGCACCACTCGTCGCCATCGTCTTGCTGACCGCGGCAACGATCGTGTTCTCCCTCGATGTACCGAATGTCGGTGACGAGGGCGAACTTCCGTCGAGCCTGCCGAGTTTGATGTTCCCCGATGTCCCACTGAACATGCATACTCTGTCGATCATTGCACCCTTCGCGTTGGCGATGGCTTTGGTCGGACTTCTCGAATCACTCATGACCGCAAAGCTTGTCGACGACATCACCGACACGCACTCGAACAAAACTCGCGAAGGCTGGGGCCAGGGCGTCGCGAATCTCGTCACCGGATTCTTCGGCGGCATGGGCGGTTGCGCCATGATCGGCCAGACGATGATCAACGTCAAGGTCTCGGGAGCGCGCACCCGCATCTCCACCTTCCTGGCCGGAGTTTTCCTGCTGATCCTTGTTGTCGGCCTCGGCGGACTCGTCGCCAGAATCCCGATGGCCGTGTTGGTCGCAGTCATGATCATGGTGTCCGTCGGAACGCTGGATTGGCACAGCATCAACCCGAAAACCCTGCGTCGCATGCCACTCGGCGAGACGATGGTCATGCTCGTGACCGTTGTCGTCACCGTGACGACACATAACTTGGCATACGGTGTCATTGTCGGAGTTATCACCGCGATGGTCGTCTTCACCCGTCGCGTCGCGCATCTGACCGAAGTGGTCGACATTGCGCATCCCGACGAGAACACTCGCGTCTATGCGGTGCGCGGAGAACTGTTCTTCGCGTCGAGCAACGATCTGATCTACCAATTCGACTACGCCGGCGATCCTGAGAACGTGATTGTCGATCTCTCCGACGCTCATATCTGGGATGCCTCCACCGTGGCAACTCTGGACGCGATCACCACGAAGTACGCGGCCCGGGGCAAGAACGTCGAGATCATCGGCCTGGACAAGGCGTCCGGCGAACGCCACGTTCGACTGTCCGGCAAAATGGGGGCGAGCAGCTGACATGGCGAATGAACACATGCAGATCGGCCAGGTAGCCGAACGCACCGAGTTGTCGATCAAAACCATTCGTCACTACGACGAGGTAGGACTGGTGACACCGTCGGCGCGCAGCATCGGCGGGTTCCGCCTCTACACCGAATCCGATATCAGTCGACTTCTGGTGATCCGGCGGATGAAGCCGCTCGGTTTCACCCTCGAGGAGATGAAACAACTCCTCGATTCCCTCGAGGTCCTGGCTGACGACGCCTCCGACGCTTCATCACGAACGGCCGCAACCGAATTCATCGCCGACTGCCATACCCGCGCCGAGGACAGCTGCCGGCATCTACGCAAGCAACTTGCGTACGCCGAAGAGTTGACGGCACTACTCGCTGATCCCGCCCGCCGCCCGTAGCAGAGTTGCGGGTCGTTCCTCATCTAAGCTGGGCATATGGCCCGATACTTCGACGTGCACCCCGAGAACCCGCAGCCGCGCGCTATCAGTCAGATCGTGGAGATGTTGCGAAACGACGCGGTTATCGCCTACCCCACCGATTCCTGTTACGCCTTGGGCGCCCGGATGGAAAACCACTCGGGGACAGACCGGATTCGCGATATCCGGCACCTGAAGTCGGATCATCATTTCACGTTGGTGTGTGCGGATTTTGCGCAGCTCGGGCACTTCGTGCATGTCAGCAACTCTGCCTTCCGAGCCGTAAAAGCAGCCACGCCAGGGCAATACACGTTTATCCTTCCGGCCACGAAGGAAGTTCCCCGGCGCCTCGCCCATCCCAAGAAAAAGACCGTCGGCGTGCGCATCCCCAGCCACCCCGTGGTCCGCGCTTTACTGCAGGAGTTGGGTGAGCCGATCCTCTCGAGCACCCTGTTGCTACCGGGCGCCGAAGAACCGATGACGGACGGCTGGTCGATCAAGGAAGAACTCGACAACCAACTCGACGCCGTCATCGACTCGGGTGACTGCGGTACCGAGCCTACGACTGTCGTCGACTACTCGTCGGGAGTGCCCGAAGTGGTTCGCATCGGCGCCGGCGACCCTTCACGTTTCGAGTAAACCCGCTGTTCAGAACCGCAGCGCAACTCGTCGGGTGTCAGGGCGTCACGATGTCGAACCACAGATCGAAGTCCTCCAGCAGTGAGATGAACTCCCTCTTCGTCCCCGTGACCAACCCACCGTCGAGCAACGACACTGCAGACCTCGCTCGATCAGGTCGAAGTCTGCAGTGTCGTCGAACGGCAGATCCCGCAGGACCGGGGCGTTGGCCATGCGCGTCGCTTCGGTTGCGGGCTTGGGATCGAGTTCGGACGGTGTCGGCATCTTCATGCTCCTCCGGACTCGCGCGGTGACCTATGTCTGGATACCGGTTCATCCTCGATCTCGACATGCCTCGTGCACATCACCCGGAACGGGTGGTCACGTAACCGTCCTCGGAATCACAAGGGCCCCGACGAACTCCCGCACCAACGTGCGCTCGTCATTCTCGTCGGCGCCCGGCACCATGAGAAGCGACAGGATCACCCGGACGATCCACCTTGCCCGCGAGACACTGGCACCGTCGACGTCCCCGAGCATCGCCGTACCCAACCCGTTGATGACGTCGGATGAATTAGCCAGCTCACCAGCAAGACTCGCGTCGCCCGGCGCAAACCACGCTGCCAGCGTCGGGGTACTTCGCACTGTGGATACCGATGACAGAATTGCAGTTTCGAGCCGCTCTCGTGGATCACTGATCACCGCAACCGATTCCGCGATGGCCGCACCCAGCGTGCGAGCTTCACGATGGACGAACGCAATGTGCAGCGCTTGCCGGTTCTCGAAATACCGATACAGAGTGGCACGGGAACATCCTGCAGCAGAGGCTATTTCCGACATACCGACGGCATTGACACCCTTCTCCACAAACAGTTGCGCCGCACTGTCGAGAATCTTCTCGGCTGCCGCCAACGCACGGCCGTCACCGAGCCAGCCGCCACTCACGGCCGGCTCACCGTCATCGGGGCGCTCAGCGGACGACGCACGTAGTTTCCGGGCGCCCACGCCATGGCATCGGCGTCGACGTGAAAATCGGGAATACGAGCCAATAACTCCTCCAACGCAACTCGCGCCTGCATACGCGCAGCCGACGCTCCCAGACAGTGGTGCGCACCGTGACTGAAAGTCAGGATCTTCTGGGGATTGCGCAATACATCCAACTCGTTGGCATCCGGACCGTACTTCTCGGGATCACGATTGGCGGCGCCGTACATCAGCCGCACCTTTCGTCCGGCGGGAATAACCTTGCCACCCAAAGACACATCACGCGTGGTGGTGCGCGCCAAACCTTGAACCGGTGACGTGAGACGCAGCAGTTCGTCGATCGCGCCGGTGATCAATTCCGGATCGTCAATGAGAAGCTGACGCTGATCCGGGCTCTCGGTCAGCATCGCCACCGAGCCGCCCAACATCCCGGTGGTGGTGTCGTTTCCGCCGGCCACCATGGTGAAAGCAAAACCGAGAATCGACAGCAGCCCAGTCATGTCTCCCTCTTCGCCGAGACCCGCAGCAAGAAGGTGGGAGATCGTATCGTCGCCCGGCTCCACCTTGCGACGCTCGATCAGCGAAGCGAAATACATCATCAGCTGGCCGGTAGCCTCCTGCGCTGTCGTCGCAGCCGCGGCCACACCACCGGCCGAGCTCGCGGACACGATCGCATCAGTCCAGCCGTCGAACTGATCACGATCCGACTCCGGCACACCGAGATAATGCGCAACAACCATCGACGGCAGCGGCTTGAACAGTTCGACGACGATGTCGCCACTACCGCGCGCCTTCAATGCCTCGAGACGCTCGACGACAAACTCCCGGACCATCGGTTCGACCGCGGATACCTGACGCGGAGTGAATCCCTTGGACACCATGCGACGGAACTCCGACTGCACCGGCGGATCCTGCATCACGAACGGCGGATTGTCCTGCATCCCGATCTGTTCCAACTCGCCGTAGACGGTGGTCAGTCCTTTGGCCGACGAGTAGGTCTCGTAATCGCGGACGGCGTTGTACACGTCTTCATGGCGCGTCAGGACCCAGTAGTCGTCGCCCGGCGCCTCCTCCGGAACCACACGATGCACGGGATCGTGCTCGCGCAACGCGTCGTACATTGCCCACGGCGAGCGCCAAGACTCCCCGCATGAAGGGACAAATGTCGGCGAACGTGACACAGATGCAGTCATGGCTCGACTATGAGACAAAAGTGCCAATGTGTCAATGGTTCGCGTGGGCGCCGGCACTATCGTGTGTCGAATGAGCGCGGATCCGAACACCGACTCGGTCGGATCAACTCGGGAGACCAGCGCTTTCAGCGTCGCTCACTTGCATGGCCGCAACGAGGACAAGCGCGGCAATTCTTACGGCGAATTTACGGAGGCCCTGACCGACCGCGAAGTTCAAGATGCCTTACGCCACGAACTAAGAGACCTACCGGTCGCGATTTTCGAATGGCAACCCCGCGACTCCGAGAGCCGCGTCGTGCACGGACAAGTCGAGGCCTACGTCGACTACATCACCAAATTACGCGACACCGTCCCCTGGACAGCATTCATCGACTCCGACGAATACCTGCAGTGCGCACCGGAATTGGACTGGGACGACCTACTGCACAGAGCATCGGAACAGTACTGCCATCGCATCCTTCTCGACGCACTGACGTATGAGCCTCGCTGGACAAAGGGCGGGCAACCTCGCGATATCGAGACACTCAATTGCCTTGGGCTGCAAGAATTCGGAAGCAAGAACATCCTCCGGTTGCCACAGGTGTTGAAGGCCGACATCCACTGGAATCGGAAGACCGCGGGCGCAGACACCTTGATCAGGCCGAATCGCGCACTGTGCTCGTTACGGCATCACGGCGACGGCGGCGCAGTCGACTCCACACCACGACAAAATTTCGGGCCACCGGATCTAAGACGAGCGCTTCGACATTCCGCCGCACATAACCGAGGCATGCAAGTGAATGTGCCTGAAAGACACAGATATTCAAGGTCTTGATAAACTTTCGGCCCGCATTCTCAGCAATAATGCGAGAACGCGGGCCGAAAGAACTACTGAGCGCTAAAGCGAATCAGGAGCCGGTACCAGCGTTGATCAGGCCAACGACGCCCAAGATGGCGCCAATGCCGCCAATGAGGCCCGCGATGGGCGAAGCGTACTTAGCCAAGTCGCCGAGCAACTTTGCCGTAGGGGCGTCAATGCTTCCGGTGGTTCCCATGTCTATCTCCTCATCATGGAATGTGTGCGCGTGCCTCGCGCCGGGTATGTAACGGCGCTCACATTATCTGTAAGACAGCCATTTTTGAAAGTCGTTCCACTGAGTGGGACACGAATCACATCTCATCCAGCAGGACGCCGACACAAATACTGCACGTAGCGGACAACCATTCGGCAACCGTTAAATGACGAGCAGGAGAACAACAGTGGGCAAATTGGACGGAAAAGTGGCGCTCATCACAGGCGCCGGTCAAGGCGTCGGACAGGGTGTCGCATTTGCCCTGGCCAAGGAAGGTGCGTCGATTGCTGTCGTCGGACGCACTGAGTCGAAACTCGTCGACACCTGTAAAGAAATCACTGATCGTGGAGGCCGCGCCGAGGCCGTACTCGCCGATATCAGTGACGGTGAGTCCATCACTGCGGCGGTAGCGCGAACCATTAAACTGTTCGGCGGAATTGACATTCTGGTCAATAACGCCAGCCTCAACCCCCTCGGGAATATTTTGGATTTGACTCCTGAACAACTGTCCAATGGCCTCGAGTCCGGGCCCGTTGCAACGCTGCGCACGATGCAAGCGTGCTATCCGTCGATGAAGGCTCGCGGCGGCGGCGCGATCATCAACATGGTCAGTTCCGTCGCCGTCCGGTGGGACGCCAGCGGCTATGGCGGCTACGCAGCCGTCAAGGAGAGCGTCCGGTCACTCACCCGCGCGGCAGCCTGCGAGTGGGGCGTCGACGGCATTCGTGTTCTCGCTGTCGCTCCGCACGCATCGTCGCCCGCGCTTGCACGTTGGGCGGAGGCGCGTCCCGAAGAAGCAGCGGAGTTCGTGGCAGGCATTCCGCTGCGACGCATCGGTGACTGCGAAACGGATATCGGCGCCGCGGTGGCATTTCTCGTCGGACCCGATGCCGGTTACCTGACCGGTGCCACCATTCCGCTGGACGGCGGACAGTCACGCTGGGGCTGACAGTGTCGATGTAGGGATACCGCCTACGTAGGAATGCTTGGTGCGGACCTGGGCCTATTGCCGGCTCAGGTCCGTTCCATCGCTGCGCTCACCCAACAAAGTCCTGTCCTCCGCCGTTGATCGATGGAAAACAAATGCCACCAATGCGGACGACAGGCCCAGGGCAGCCAGAATGATTAGTCCGACCATCCACCACATGGTTTCCAGTATGCCTGAACTCTCAACTATTTCGGCAAGCATCAACTGGCAACCGGAGAATCCAGACAACTGCGAAACAGTCTCTGCCACAGTTCAACTGACTCTTGCCTTCCCCCACTCCCGAACCTTCCACGTGATCGAGGGCACATCAGGCTCACCGATCAGTGCGATTCCGTGCATCCTTGAGGGATGGAATCTCCTCGTGCCCTTCTCGAATCAGTCGGTAGCTCACTCAGCGCGCCTTGGGGTGGAACCAGCAATATCGCTGATCTCGACGGAGACGTTCACTGGGTCGATTTCGGCGGACCTGCAGATGCGACACCGATCGTGCTGGTCCACGGCCTCGGTGGTTCACATCTGAATTGGGTGCGGGTAGCGCCACTGCTCGCGGAGCACACACGCGTCTACGCCCTGGATCTGGCAGGTTTCGGGCTTACTCAGGCCAATGGCCGCCAAACAGGCATTCCCGCAAATACCGCACTGCTGAACGCGTTTATCGACACGGTTGTGGACAGACCGGTGATTCTGTTCGGTAATTCGATGGGCGGGATGGTGTCGGCGCTCGCCACGCACGCGCGGCCCGATTCGGTAGCCGGACTGGTGTTGGTCGACCCCGCACTGCCTCTACCGATTCGAATCCCCGATCCGGTAGTGGCCGCACAGTTCCTCGTCTACTCGCTGCCCTACCTCGGCGAACAGGCACTGGGTCTAGGCCGACGCGCGATGACGGATCAGCAACTGTCCGAACAGATGACCAACCTCTGCTTCTCCGATCCCACCCGCGCCGATGCCGATGTCCTGGCCGCAGGCGCCGAACTGTCGGCGATCCGGCGTAACTTTCCCGGTCAGGATTTGGAGTTCCTGCAAGCCGCACGGTCTTTGCTCACCACCCTGGCGCGCCCTCGCGAGTATCGAAAAGCGCTGCGCAACATCACAGTTCCCACGCTCCTGATGCACGGAGAGCGCGACCGCCTGGTATCCGTTGCAGCAGCACACTCAGCCGCCGCAGCCCATCCAGATTGGACCACAATCATTCTCGGCGATACCGGGCACACCCCTCAACTCGAGATGCCGGACGAGTTCAACCGGCATGCATTGGCCTGGCTTTCGCACACGGATCTGATCAAGACCTGACGCGCACCGGAGTCACAGCTACCGAACGTCCTTCCCGATCAAGCAAGTGCCCCATCAATTTCGGTGTATCCAATACAATGCGTCGATCGACGACGCGCATCGTCGGCGCCCGCGCGGACACCTCTGATTCGAGCACCGCGATATCGGACAGCGATCGGAACCAACCCGAGAAGAACAGGTTTTCCGGGCCGGCCACTGTGGCCACAAGACGAATCTCCGGCAGTGCCCGCAAGATTCGTGCCGCATTGTCGACGTCCCGCACCGGACTCTGCGCGAAGAACAGCACCCGAATCGGCCTTCCAGTTGCGAATCTTGCGAGCTCGCAACGCAACAAGGTGTGATGAGAGAGAGCCCTACCGAGCCGTCGACGTGCTGCTGTGACACTGATTCCGAGTTCGTGTGCCAATTCCGTGATCGAGATGCGCGGCGCACGGCCGAGGACGTCGATCACGGCAGCAGTATTCGAATCCAGCGGATTCCGGCGGCCCAACGGAGGTGGTACCACCCCGGATTCACGCAACGTCCGAACACCCGCCGGTTCGAGCGTTCCCAGTCGCCAACGACTTCCCTCGGTGAATACCCTGGTGACAGGATGTACCCCTATGTCGATCACACCATCGAGCACATGGAGTTCGTCGAGCACATACCGAGCCAACGCGTCGAGGCCGGCAAACAGCGCCTCGGCCATTACGGAGGAGCCTCCGGAGTGAATGTTCAGGCTCATCACGTGCGCCTGCGCCGACAGATGCGCGACGATGTTTGCCCTCTCCCGAGGTTCACACCGGATATCGAGGAAAGCCAGCACTGATGCTGCGTCGGCGGCCGGATACGCAGCAATCCACGCTGCGCCGGAGTCGGTCAACGTTTTCCATCGACGCGCGGCAGTAACCGGATCAACCCCGACGACGCTGCCGATCAACGCCCACGAGGCACGCGGTTGGACCTGCATGGCGTGGACGATTCGCAGATCAATCTCGTCGAGGTGTGTCGATTCCTGCATAGATCCATAAATTACGGCATCAATACTGCATTGTGCGTCGCTGATCTCATTGAGAACGCACCCTCGAAGAATGACCACGAAAGAACGCGCTGCCAAGCATCTCGACACCATTTCCGACGCCGCCCTCGCGCTGAGCCACCAGATCCACGAGGATCCAGAACTGGCGTTTGCCGAGCACAATGCGTCGGCCGCTGTCGCCGACATGCTCGAAGGCGCAGGATTCAGCGTCGAGCGTGGTGTCGCCGGCCTGCCGACTGCACTCAGCGCTACCTTCGGCACCGGTGAACTGGTGATCGGACTGTTTGCCGAGTACGACGCGTTGCCCGACATCGGGCATGCCTGCGGCCACAACATCATTGCGTCGGCAGCAGTGACGGCGGGACTCCTACTCGCCCCACTGGCCGACGAATTGGGCATCACCGTGGCCGTCTTCGGCACTCCCGCGGAAGAAGGTGGCGGCGGAAAGGTACTCATGCTCGACGAGGGCATCTTCGATTCACTGCACTGCGCCATGATGGTTCATCCCGGTGTCGGCGATCTGCGATCACCCAACATGCTTGCCATCTCACACCTCGACGTCCAGTACACCGGCGTCTCCTCTCACGCATCGATGGCCGTAGGAGCCGTCAACGCGGCCGACGCCTTCACCGTCGCACAGGTAAGCATCGGCCTACTGCGGCAGCACCTTCCGAAGGACGTTCAGGTACACGGCTACGTCAGCAACGCCGGAATCGCGCCGAATGTTATTCCCGGCAGTTCGCACGGAGAGTATGCGGTTCGAGCCGAAACCCTCGACGGTGTTGTCGCTGCCCAGCCCAAGGTGGAGCAGTGTTTCACCGCCGGTGCAATTGCCACGGGTTGTGACATCGCGATGACGTCTCCGTCACCCGCGTACGCAGAATCGCGTTGGGACGCGCAATTGAGCGTTCTGTACCAGGAGAATGTCGAGGCGCTCGGTCGCACGTTCTTCGAATACGACGGTCCCGCAGCAGGCTCCACCGACATGGGCAACGTCTCGCATCGGATCCCGACCATCCATCCCATCATCGGGATCGAATGCAACGGCGCCGGCAATCACCAAGCCGAGTTCACTCCCTACTGCCGTTCCGAGACCGGAGACAAAGCCGTCCTGGACGGCGCTTTGGGAATGGCCTGGACTGCCATCGACTGTGCGAGCGATTCCGATCTCCGCGCCCGCCTGCTGAACCGTCCCTGACAGCAGAGAATGTGTCGGCGGTCACGCGTAGGTTGGAGCCGTGCCATCAGCCCCCGAGGCACTGACCAGGTACATCTGCAGGAGGAGAGTTTCAGATGCCCGCACGCACCCCGCTCGACGGAGCACCCTGTTGGATCGACCTCACCAGCTCCGACACCGAAGTCGCCAAGAACTTCTACACCAACGTGTTCGGATGGCAGACCGACACCAATGACGATCCGCAGTACGGCGGGTACGCCATCTTCAGCAAGGACGGACAGCCCATCGCCGGCCTCGGTCCGCAGCAAGAAGGAAATCCCTACGGCAACGTCTGGACCACGTACATCTCCGCCCGCGATGCGGCTGCATCCGCAGCCAAAGCCGAAGCGGCCGGCGGCATAATCATGATGCCGTCGATGCAGGTCGGCCCGCAGGGCAGCATGGCAATCGTCGGCGATCCCGCCGGCGCTGTCATCGGCATCTGGCAGGCAGATCAGCATCAGGGATTCGGGCTGGTCGGTGAAGCCGATGTACCGGTGTGGCACGAGACCCTGTCCAAGAACTACGGCGCCGTGTTGCCGTTCTACTCGGACGTGTTCGGCTGGGAGTTCCAGACGATGGGCGACACCGACGAGTTCCGCTACTCGCAGGCCAAGCTGGGCGAGACCGTCGTTGCCGGGGTCATGGACGCCAGTTCATTCCTGCCGGCCGAGGTGCCGTCGTACTGGCAGGTGTATTTCGGGGCAGATGACACCGATGACACCGTCGCCAAGATCGTCGAGTTCGGTGGCAGCGTCCTGCGGGCTCCTGAGGACACACCGTTCGGCCGTCTGGCATCGGTCGCAGATCCCTTGGGAGCGACCTTCCAGATATCGACAATCATGGGGTGAATATTCGCCGACGGACAGCGTCTGAACTGCTGCTCAGGTGCTGTCCGTCGGCTCACATCAGCTGAACGCTCGCCCAGAAGGTGTGCAGTTTCGGCCTTCCACCGCCTAATCTCATGGGATGCCCGCCCCCGCACCTCTCCTCGATGTGTACTCGCAGCCGACTCTGTCGACCCTTGCGCCGTCAGTTCTCGCGTCGCTGGGGGTAACCGGCGAAGCCAATCGACTGAACCTGCCACCCAGCAAGCGAACAGTGATCCTGCTGGTAGACGGCATGGGGGCGAACCTGCTCACACGCAACGTAGAGCATGCTCCGTATCTGAACTCATTGGTCGGCTCCCCCATTCGCGCCGGTTTTCCCACCACAACGGCCACCAGCATCGTGTCCTTGGGGACTGGCCTACCGTCAGGCGCACACGGAATAACCGGCTATCAGTCGTACGTCGAAGAAGCCGATTCGGTGTTCAACTGGCTCGGCTGGCACCCCAGCGGCAAGAAGGATTCGTACGCCGATTCGATAGTCCCCGAGATCCTCCAACCTCAGCCCACCACTTTCGATCGGGCGCAGGCGGCCGGTATCACGGCGACCACGGTTGTCCCGTCCAAGTTCGACGGCAGCGGACTCACCCGCGCCGGTATGCGCGGAGCTAATTTTGCCGGCATCCAGGCGTACGGCGATCTCCTCGCTTACACGGTTGCAGCGTCGAAATCTGCCGAGCGCACATTCACGTACTGCTATGTCAGTGAGATCGACGCCCTCGGGCATGTGTACGGACCCGAATCCGAGCCGTGGCTTCATCAACTCGCCCTGGTCGATCGTCTGGTGGAACAGCTCGCCACCGCACTCGGGCCGGATGTGACGCTGATCGTGACCGCCGACCACGGGATGGTCGAGATCGCCGATGCCAACAAGATCGACTACGACGACTCGGCGATTCTGTCCGAGGACGTCCTGGCTCTCGCCGGCGAACCGCGGTGCCGGCATATCCACACCCGCGAAGGCGCCGCACCCGAGGTGGCTGAGCGGTGGCGCGCCGAACTCGGCGACCGGATGTGGATCGGCACCAGAGCGGAGGGCATTGTGGCCGGATTGTTCGGCCCCTCAGTGCATTCCGCCTACCAGGGGCGGATCGGCGACGTGATCGCCATCGCCACCGACGACATCGCGGTGGTTCGTCGAACCGTGGAATCGGGTTTGTCCGGCCTGCCTGGCCAGCACGGCGCACTCACGTTGGACGAACTGATGGTTCCACTTCTCTCGTCACAGCCGCAGTAGTGTGCGGGCATGCCTGATCTCGGGCACGCCCACCACCTTGCACGCCGTCAGCAGTATCGCGGTACCCACCGTCAGGCCGGCGCTCAGTGCAACAGCAGCAGCCACTCTCGGTTCTTCGACGCGACCCTGGACCACCAACACCGCAGCCAACGCACAACCACCGGCGAGCGCAGCCGCTGCTGCAATTCTCCCGAACGTTTCACCCACCTGATGGAAACCCAAGAGTCCGTATCGTTTCCGCAGCAATATATGGCCGAGAACTGCGCCGCTCGTGTATGACACCGAACCAGCGACACGCAAAGCCAGGATCACCGATTCGCCACGCATCGTGGCAGTGGCCAGAACAATCAAGTTCACGTTGGCCAGGATCATCGATGAAAGGCATCACGATCAGTGGAGCGAGTGCTACCGCGGCTACGGTGACAAGTGCCGACATGATCGCACCGGCGGTGAGCACTCGCTGCGTCTGTTCCAGTTCGAGCACGCGGCCACGTGTGCGCTGCCTCGCCAGATACGGCAACAAGACGCTTGCCAGGATCCCGCCGAGCAGAAGTTGATAGACCTATGTTCGGGAAACTGTTGGCAGCGTTGTAGGCATCGCTGACCAGCTCCACACCTAGTACAGCGGTCAGGGCAATAGAACGCGCAAAGCCGGTGATCCGGCTAACCGTACTGGCCGGCGCGACCTGCCCGCCGATCCGAGCCGCGCCGTCGTTCCGAAGACTCGACAATCTCGCCAGAGTGCCACAGAAACGAGCGAGGGCCCGCGAACGTGAAAGTTCGCAGGCCCTCGTATCGAGAAAGATCAGATTGCGGGAGCTGTTCCCAGGGGCGGCAGGATGACAACCTGGCCGGCAAAGGACAGACCTGCGCCGAAGCCCAACAGCAAGGCCTTGTCTCCGGGCTTGGCCTGGCCGTCACGGAGCATCTGCTCCATGGCCAGTGGAACGGACGCAGCGGACGTGTTGCCCGTCTCGACGATGTCGTCGGAGATCGGAAAACCCTCGGGCAGCTTCATGCTGCGAGCGATGACGTCGTTGATGCGCTGGTTGGCTTGGTGCGGCACAAAAGCGTCGATGTCTTCGATGGCCAGACCGGACTTCTCGAGCGTGCGAGTGGCAACCTTGCCCATTTCGAAGGCAGCCCAACGGAATACGGATGTACCAGCCATCTTGATCCACGGACGGTCGCCCTCGGGGTTGGCGACGAAGTCGAGCCAACTCGGCTCCTGCTTGATGGCGTCGGACTGACTTCCGTCCGAACCCCACTCGACGGGACCGACACCGACGGTGTCACTGACACCGACGATGACAGCGCCGGCGCCGTCACCGAAGATGAAACGCACGCTGCGGTCGGTGGGCTCCGTGGTGTCACTCATGCGGTCGACACCGACAACAAGTGCGTAGTCCGCCGTTCCACCGCGAATAAGATCGTTGGCGACGCCGAGGGCAGTGCTGAAGCCGGCACAACCAGCAGCCAGGTCGAATGCGGCCGGGCCCTTCATACCGAGTTCATGGGCGATCACGGACGCGGCCTGCGGCGTCTGCAGTTCGTACGTCGAGGTGGCGATGATGACAGCGCCGACCTGTTCGGGCGAGATGCCACTGGCAGCCAGTGCACCACGTGCTGCGTTAATAGACATCTCGACAACGCTTTCGCCTTCACCGGCGAAGCGACGCGACTTGATGCCCGTACGCGACTGAATCCACTCGTCAGTGGAGTCGATCGTCTCGCAGATCTCGTCGTTGGTCACAACCCGCTCGGGGCGGTGAACGCCGAGCCCGAGAAGGACGGACTGCCGACCTCCGGCCACGCTGGCAATCGACTTACCCATTGATCGATCTCCTCGTTGTTTCTGGTGATGACTCGTATCCGACATCACACGTTACGTAGCGGACGTAGGTCCTCGCCCCTCAGGTCACCGTTTGGTTACGACAACAACATGAGGCTGGCTCACATTACGCTCCGGTTAGGTCATTCGTCCAGATGCAGTCTCATGCCCCGCAAATAAGCTAGAACTGCGAGAACACGACGATGCCCGGCATCGGATGCCGACAGGCCGAGTTTCGCGAAGATATTTCCTATGTGTTTGCTCACAGCAGTGTCACTGACTACGAGTTTTTGTGAGATTTCCTGATTACCCAAGCCTTCCGCCATCAATCCCAACACCTCCGACTCGCGCGGAGTCAGTGTCCGAATCGGATCATCGGCGCGCCGACGGCTCATCAGTTGAGACACCACTTCGGGATCCATGACCGTCCCGCCGTCGATCACGCGGTTCAACGCGTCGATGAATTCGGCGACCTTGCCGACTCGCTCCTTGAGGAGGTACCCGACGCCGCCCGCGCCGCCGGCCAGGAGTTCACCCGCGTAGCGATCCTCCACATACGCCGAAAGCACCAGGACGGGGAAGCCAGGGCGTATTTTGCGGACCTCTATCGCCGCCTTGAGTCCCTCGTTGGTGAACGTAGGCGGCATCCGTACATCGAGAACCGCCACGTGCGGTGCTACTTCCTCGAATCTCGCGAGGAATTCGTCAGCATCAGAGACCGCGACAACCTCGAAACCTTCGCTACCAAGCAATAACGCCAGCCCCTCACGCAGCAGCGCGTCGTCCTCGGCAATCAGAATCCGCACGGGAGTTCCACCTTCATAGTTGTCGGCCCAGCGGCTGGACTGTCCAGCACTACAGTTCCCTCGAACGCCGAGGTTCGACGCCGGATGCCGGCGATACCACCGCCCGGGCGCGAGGTGGCTCCACCGCGGCCGTTGTCGAGAACTTCGATCACCATGGTCTCAGGCTCGGATTCCGTCCACACTCGAACGGTGACAGTGGTGGCGCCGCTGTGTTTCGCGACGTTGGTCAGCACCTCGGCAACGACGAAGTAGGCCGCAGCTTCCACTGCTGCGGGCGCGCGGCGCAGTTTCTCGACGTCGAGTACGCAGGGCACGACGGAACGCCCGGCCAACGCCGATACCGCGCCCTCCAGTCCGAGCTCGTCCAGAATCGGCGGATAGATGTCGTGGACCAAGGTCCGCAGTTCACTCAGTGCTTCTGTGGCGGCGTCCTGCGCCCGACGCAATTGTGGGAGTGCCTGATCCGGATTGTTCTGCAGTGCGCGCTCCGCCATCCCCAGCATCATCACCACAGCAACCAGGCGATTCTGTGCACCGTCGTGCAGGTCCCGCTCGATGCGCTTGAGTTCTGCCGAGTGCGCGTCCAACGCTGCAGCACGACTCGCGGTGAGTGCGGTGACCCGCCTCGAAAGGTCCGAACGTGCATCCGGCGCAAGCAGAGTCGATGCCAGCGCGCTGAGCCACCGCGCCATCGCCGGAATCAACCACCATGCCAGCAGTAGATACATCAAGCCGACAAGCGGCATGCCCGCCGCGCCCCACCACGATGTCACGGGGTATAGATTGCTCACCGGCTCTCCGTCGGGCATTGCCTGCCAATAGAACGGAACCACAAAGGCATTGAGAGCCCCGAGTGGCAACGCGAACGTCAGGATCCCTGCCACGAGTGCCACGAACGAATGGATCGCCACCCAGGCGCAGTCACGTCGCATCGACTGATCTGTGAGCAGCCGACGCAGGTCGCCCAGCGTCGGTTTGTCAGGCAACGGCGGATACCGCTGAGGAACAGGGTGATCCGCGTATTCGGCAGCACGACGACGAGCCAGACCCGCCCACCACCGAAGGGTTCTCACATACGCCGGCACCAGCGCCCATCCCACCACCAGGATCGACAGGGAGATCAACAGCAGTCCCGCAATCACGAAAGCCAGTGACACCACGGCTGCGCAGCCCTCGACGAATACGTAGCGCGCGGCCCGCAATCTCTGCTTCACCGTCCCAGCATGCCGTACCCGACGCCCCGATCCACTACAGCTAGGTACACCTTTGGTTCGGGAGTCTGCTGGATGTTGCCCGGCGCCGGCGATCCATAGCGTTCATTCCATGAAGAATGAACACTCGGTACTCACTCCTCCAGTGGATCGGGCCGCCGTGCGACTCGAAAACGTCACCAAGGTCTACGGCAGCGGCCGCGGTGCAAACGGCCACGAGCCCAGCCGCGGCGGTGCCGTCACTGCCCTCGACAACGTCAGCCTCACTCTGCCGCGCAGCACCTTCACCGCAGTGATGGGCCCCTCCGGATCCGGCAAGAGCACCTTCCTTCACCGCAGTGATGGGCCCCTCCGGATCCGGCAAGAGCACCTTCCTGCACTGCGCGGCTGGCCTCGACCAGCCGAGCAGCGGATCCGTCCACCTGGGCGATACCGACATCTCGCGACTGAAGTCGAAGGCCCGCAGCATTTTCCGGCGCGATCACATCGGATTCGTATTTCAGGCGTACAACCTGCTCGGCGCGCTCACCGTCGAACAGAACGTGACACTCCCCTTGCTGCTTGCCGGTCACCGCGCCGACGACCCCTACCTGACCTTTGTGCTCGAGGCCGTCGGCTTGGGGTCTCATCGGAAACGCACACCCTCCGAACTCTCTGGTGGACAACAACAACGCGTGGCCATTGCCCGCGCCCTCATCACCCGACCCGACGCACTCTTTGCCGACGAACCAACCGGCGCCCTCGACTCCCGCAGCGCCAAGCAGGTTTTGGAACTGCTCCGGTGCACCTCCGCCGAGTTCGATCAGACCGTTGTCATGGTCACCCACGACCCTGTCGCTGCGTCGTACGCGGATCGGGTGCTGTTCCTCGCCGACGGAGAACTGGTCGGGCATCTGGATCGCCCCACACCAGCGCAGGTTGCCGACCGCATGACACACCTCGGGGACTGGTGAACATGAAGGCGCACACAATTGCTCATCTGAAAGCGCACCGATCCGGCTTTGTCGCGGTGTTCATCTCCGTGTTCTGCGCTGCCCTACTCACCTGTTCATTGGGGGTCCTGTTGGAATCGGGGGTCCGAGGCGGAGTGGCCCCGCACCTCTACGCCGGTGCCGACGCCGTCGTGAGTGCGCCGCAATCATTGGCGATCGTTGAAGACGCTGATCAGCCATTTGCCGAACGGGTTACTCTCACCCCGGACGTTACCGAGCGCCTGAGTTCGCTGCGCGGTGTCACTGCGGTTCCCGATTTCTCAGTGCCTCTGAGTACCTCGACCGGCGCAGTCCTGGATGCACATCCTTGGAGCACAGCGCAACTGGCTCCGTACACACTCACCGAAGGACATGCACCGCACAATCTCGACGAAGTGGTGTCCACTACGGGCGGCACCATCGGGGAGCGAATTACATTGGCGTACGGTGGAATAGACAGCTCGTACACAGTTGTCGGAATCGCCGATACCGCCGTTGAACCTTCACCCGAACGACCCGCCACCCTATTCTTGAGCGACCCGCGGGCACAGCAGTTGTGGCCGCACCAGAACTCCGTGACCGCAGTCGGATTGATCGCCGCTGACGGCGTAGATGCCGCGGCACTTGCCCGGCAGGCACTCTCCGGAACCGATACCGAGATATCTACCGGGACCGCACGCGGCAGCGTCGAATTCCTCGACGCCGGAGCAGCGCGCATTCAGTTGATCGTGCTCTGCGCGTCCTTTGCCGGCCTGGCGTTGATGGTCAGCATGTTCGTCGTGTCCAGTACGTTGTCGCTGTCGATTAACTCACGTCGACGAGAGTTTGCCCTGCTGAGGGCAATTGGTGCCACCCCGCGCCAGGTTAACACGATGATCGGCCGCGAGGTTCTCCTCGTGGCAGCCGTGGCAGCTACCCTCGGGCTGGTTCCCGGATTCCTGCTCGCCCGCGTTCTGGGCGTGCAGTTCGCCGACGCGGGCGTTATACCTACCGACTTCGCCTTGGTGTACAGACCAATTCCCGCTCTCGCCGCGTTTGTTATCTGTCTCCTGACTGCGCGGGGTGCCGCAGCGATGGCCGCGCGCCGGCCCGCGAAGCTCGATCCCATCGAGGCACTCCGCGAATCCGAGAACGGCCCAGCCGCATTGAGCCGCGGCCGAATCATTACGGGCGTCTCGCTGGGTGTCACCGGCCTGGCCATGTCCATCATTCCGGCATTTCTGCCGAGCGAAATAGCTGCTGCCGGCGCCGGCAGCAGCGCACTGCTACTCATCTTCTCGGTCGCACTGCTCGGGCCTCGGTTGGTGCGCAACATAATTCGCACCCTCGGCGGGCCTTTGCGGCGCAGCCGATCCGCGCCGAAAGTTCTTGCTGCCGCAAACGCTGAATCCCAGTCCCGGCGTCTCTCTGCTGCCATCGTGCCGCTCGTCCTGGCCATCGCATTGGGATCGGTGCAGTTCTTCAGCCAGAGCACCGTCGCCGCCGAGGCGGAAAGCCAGTCGGTCAAGGGTGTCACCGCTGATCTGGTCGTCGGCGCCCCCGCCGGCATCGCTCCGGCACTCCTCGAGACTATTGCGGCTGTTCCCGGGGTATGGGCAGCGAATCCCGTCGTACGTAGTCAGGTACTGCCCGTACCGGCTGGGGAAGAAAGCACTGTCACACCGATCTCCGCTCAAGGCATCGACGCCGCACTCACCGCCTCCACTCTCGATCTCGACGTCACCGAAGGTGATCTGACAGCATTGACCGGCGACACCGTTGCCGTCAGCGCCGACGGAGCCTTCACGCTCGGCGCGAAGGTCGGTCGACGAATCGACCTCCATCTCGGCGACGGCACACTGATACATCCGTTGGTCGTCGCAAATACGGCCGCGGTCTCGGATTCGGTGACGTGACCCTGCCCATCGACACCATGCGCGAGCATTCCACCGATGCACTGATCGACACAGTTCTCGTGAGCACCGAACCGGGCCGGTCTGCCGAAGTGCAGCAATCTCTGCGCTCCGTCGCTTCTGTATCGGCCATGAACCAGGATCAGTTCGGAGCCGCCGGCGCCGATGAGCGCCGTACGCAGTCCTGGGTCAGTATCCTCACGGTGCTCATCCTTCTCGGATACCTGGCAGTCGCCGTCGTCAACACCTTGGTAGCGGCCACGGCCGAACGCTCGCGAGAATTTGCGCTCCTTCAACTCGTGGGTGCACGGACAAAGCAAGTCCGCACGATGATGGGCATCGAATCCGTCATGGTGGTCGGTATCGCCGTAGTGGTCGGAACACTGATCGCACTACCGCCGCTGATGGGTATCGCCATGGCTGTCTCCGGCGTGCCCGTGCCGACCGTCTCGCCGCTGATCTACGGATCGATCATTGCTGTCACCGCTGCCCTCGGATTTATCTCGATCACCATTCCGACACGGGCCGGACTTCGAAAGAACCCGATGGACGGAGTGCGCGACAACTGAGTGGCACTAGCGTTCCTTCTTATGGACGCCGCCGCCTGGGACAAGAAATACGAACAAACGGAACTCGTCTGGGGCGTTCCTCCCAACGAACTTCTGGTGGAATACGCGACGGCCCTCCCCCACGGGCAGGCTCTGGACCTGGCATGCGGTGAGGGACGCAACGCGTTGTGGCTGGCGACGCGTGGATGGGAGGTGACGGGCATCGACTTCTCTCCCGTCGCGATCGAGAAAGCACGGGCGATCGCGACCCGATCACCACGCTCGGTAGTCGAGCGACTCGACTACCGATGCGGTGACGTCAGAACCGTCGAATACGGCTCCGGATACGACCTCGCACTCGTTCTCTACCTCCATCTCACCGCTCCGGAGCTCATTTCGGTTGTGAACCGTGCCATAAATTCTCTGAAACCTGATGGAATCCTCATGATTTTGGGTCACGACCGAAGCAACGTCGACTACGGCGTCGGCGGTCCCGAAGATCCTGAAATCCTTTACACCCCAGAGGATTTGATGAAGAAATTCGGCCCGAGACTCAAGTTCGAGATAGCCGGAAATCCTCACAGACACACCGAAACGGGAATCGCGATCGACGCTCTTGTCATCGGCCGAAAATTAGATGTTGGCAGTTGAAAGAACGGCTAGTAACATGTATTAAGTTACCGACGAGTAATAAACTTCGGGCGGTACTAGGAGTGCTGGACCGCACCACCTCACTGGGAGAAGCAGAAGACATGGGCCATTACAAGAGCAACGTTCG
>NZ_JASHKR010000054.1:12412-28835 GCF_030056815.1 Rhodococcus sp. IEGM 1379 | reverse complement strand
CGCTTTCACGTCGAATGCTGGAGGGGATGTGATGCAGGTATCCCAGCTTCGTCAACGTGCCCCGAATCTCGGCGACGGCCGGGCCGTGATCACCGTGTCGGAGTCGATGCATGCGTGAAAACCTCTCGGATCGGGTTAAAGAATTCGATCGATGTGCCTGGCAGTGGACCTGAGCAGGCACATCGATCGATTATCTCAGAAAATCTGGGGATTGCGAGAATCCCCCGAACTCACAGTACGTCTGCGAGTTCCTTGAGCAGTGCAGCTTTACCCTTGGCGCCGACGATGGTCTTGATCGGCTTTCCGTCCTTGAACAGGATCAACGTCGGAATCGACATGACCTGGAAGTCGCGAGCGGCAGCCGGGTTGGCGTCGATGTCGAGCTTGGCGATGGTCAGCTTGTCGCTGTTCTCACCGGCAATTTCTTCGAGAACCGGAGCGACCATCTTGCAAGGGCCGCACCAGGTTGCCCAGAAGTCGACCAGAACGGGCTTGTCACTGGCCAGAACGTCCTGCTTGAACGAATCGTCGGTGATGGTGACGGTATTCGACACGATTACTCCTCGAGGGTTGTGATTCAGTGACGGGTGAGTCAGGGGGCTAAAGTTGTTGCATTTTCGGCTGGGCCTTGGACATCAACGGCGTGACCCGCTGCGTCGAGGGTGTTGGCGGTGATGTCGCCACGATCGGCAAGCCAGCGTTCGGCGTCGATTGCGGCGGAACATCCGGTGCCGGCAGCAGTGATGGCCTGACGGTACGTGTGATCGACCAGGTCGCCGGCTGCAAAAACGCCGTCGACGGAGGTGGCAGTGGAACCCGGGGCGACGCGGACGTAGCCGGCGTCGTCGAGATCGACCTGGCCCTTGACGAGCTCACTGCGCGGATCGTGGCCGATGGCGACGAACATGCCCGTGATGTCGAGGGTGGACGTCTCGCCCGTAACGGTGTCACGGACCTTCAGCCCGGTGACGCTGTTCTCGCCCAGGACCTCGAGAGGTTCGGTGTTGACGAGGAATCGGATCTTCTCGTTCGCCTTGGCTCGCTCGAGCATGATGCGCGACGCGCGGAACTCTTCGCGGCGGTGCACGAGGGTGACGCTGCGCGCGAAGCGGGTGAGGAAGGTTGCTTCTTCCATCGCGGAGTCGCCGCCGCCGACCACGACGATGTCCTGGTCGCGGAAGAAGAAACCGTCGCAGGTGGCGCAGGCGCTGACGCCGCGGCCCAGAAGACGCTCTTCGCCTTCGATACCCAGGTAACGCGCTGCAGCACCCATAGCGAGGATGATCGCGTGTGCCGCGTAGGTCTCGCCGTTTGCGACGACGGTCTTGATCGGCTTGCTCAGATCGATCTCGTCGACGTCTTCGGTGCGGATGTCGGTGTCGAAGCGCAGAGCCTGCTCACGCATCTGTTCCATGAGGTCAGGGCCCATGATTCCTTCGCGGAATCCGGGGAAATTCTCGACCTCGGTGGTGGTCATGAGGGCGCCGCCGAACTGGGTTCCCTCGAAAAGCAGGGGCTGGAGCTCAGCACGCGCGGTGTAGACACCAGCGGTGTATCCGGCGGGGCCGGAACCCACAATGATGACGTCATGGACCGTGGGCTTCTCTTCCAGCGGGGTGGTCATGCGAGCCTTCCAGTAGTTAAAGAGCCGACTCGTCGTTCTTCGAGAGCCGTACCGATCAACACCAGGATAGGGGGTGTTGTTCCCGCCCCGGCCAGGAAAGTGGTTTGGCCCTCAATTGGAGTCTGCTGGAAGTCTCGCACCGGTAGTTCAGGTGCGCAGGGCCTCCCTCACGACGCAGCGAGTTCCGGTGTAGATGGTGGGCATGCATTTGTTGCAGTGGATGCACAGCCCCTCGGCGACGCTTTCGTCCTGAAACTTGTTGACCAGCTGAGGGTCTCGCAGAAGTGCGCGAGCCATCGCGACGAATTCGAAGCCTTCGTCCAGTGCATGGTCGATGGTATCGACTCGATTGATGCCACCGAGGAGGATGAGTGGCATCTTCAAGGCTTGCCGGAACTGGCGGGCGAAGGGAAGGAAGAAACCTTCCTCGAACGGGTACGTCGGGAAGAGTTTGGGGCCGTAGAACTTGAGTCCGTACCCGACGAGTTTGGGCTGGGAAGCAACAAATTCTGCCAGTGGAACCTCGCCGCGAAAGAAGTACATTCCATTGAGAAGTGAACTACCGCCGGTCAATTGTATGGCGTCGAGGTGGCCGTCGGCCTCGAGGATCTTGGCGATGGGCAGGCTTTGATCGAGCCATAGTCCTTTGGGGACGCCGTCGGACATGTTGAACTTCGCGGTGACCGCAACCGACGAGCCGGCAGCGCGACGGACCGCTTCGATGACTCGACGCGGGTACTCGGCGCGTTTGGCGACGCTGCCGCCGTACTGATCGTAGCGCTTGTTCAGGTTGGGGCTCATGAACGAACTGAGCAGGTAGTTGTGGCCGAGGTGCACTTCGATGGCGTCGAAACCGGCGTCGACGGCTATCCGGGCGGTGCGCTCGTAGTCGTCGACGACGCTGTCCAGTTCCGCGAGCGTCGCGCCTTTCACGATTCCCATAGCCGGCGGACTCAGGCGCGTCGACGGCGCCAGGGTCTTGGTCTTGTTGGAGATGGTGTTGGCGACGAGACCGGCATGACCGATCTGGGCGGCCGCGAGTGCGCCTTCGGCGTGGACGGCGTCGGTGAGACGGCGTAGTCCGGGCAGGGACTGCTCGTTCATGACGAGGGTGTCGCGGTGCACGCGTCCACCAGGTGAGACGGCGCAGTAGGCGACAGTGGTCATTGCGGCGCCGCCGCGAGCTACCTCGGCGTGGAAGTTGATCAGATCGTCGGAGACTGCTCCGCGCGGCATCACACCTTCGAAAGTGGCGGCTTTGATGATGCGGTTCTTCAAGGTCAGAGGACCGAGAGGGGTAGGTTCGAAGATCACAGGTCGAGACGGTGAGGTCATGTTCTACTTCCGATGGGCGCCCGATTTATTACGATGCCAGTGGACTCGTATGTCTGACGATATAGCGCCGCCGCCGAATCTGTCCGACAATTCGACACGATGAATGCCACAGGATCCGGTCGCCCACGAGACCCACGCATCGATGACACAGTTCTCGAGGTCACACGCTCCATGCTTCTCGAGGTCGGATGGGAGCAATTGAGCCTGCGCGCTATTGCGGCCCGGGCCGGCGTCAGTCGGGCATCCATGTCCCGGAGATGGCCGTCCAAGGCGCACCTGGTTCTGGGATCGATCCTCGGCGCGACACCTGATCTGTCGCCTTTCGAGGGGGCAGACCGGGAAGGGTGGATTCGCTGGGTGGTGGACGGAAGCACGCAGTTGTTCTCGCGGCCCGAGGTTCGCGCTGCCGCGCCCGGCCTGCTGGCTGCATTGCGCGATCACGACGATCTGCGCAACGAGCTCTGGCGCGGTTTCAGTGGGCCCAGCACCGCATTGTTTCTTCAGAACTCGAATGATCCGGAAGCTGCACTGCTGGATGCAAAGGCTGTGCTGGTGATGGCTTCTGGAGCTGCCATGTTCTCGAGTCTTATTGCGGTGGAAGATGATACGGATGAACTGCGCGCCAGAATCCTGGAACTGCTGCTGCCGGCGGCAGAAGTCTGATATCAGCCGATAGTGTTGAGTGACAATAGGTTCGGGTTACCGGGGCGGCAGTCGAGCCCGACTGCGAGAGCGGAAATCTGAAGAGGTTCGTTGCCGCGCAACAAGAGAACTACAGCCGGGGTTCCTTGAATCATGACCTCGCCGGAGCCCAGAATTGGTTGATCTTCGGGGAATCCGTTTGCGAGCAGACATTCGGAAAGCCTTGTCGGATCTTCGAGTGGTCCAAGTTTTTTGGAACCGATCAAGGACAGGAAGCTGTCGGGGGTCGGGTCTTCGCTCGAGCTCGGAGTTGATTGCGCGGTGGGTATTGGCTGTGTTGTGAGATCAGGCTCGGGCTGGCTGGGGCGTACCGCAATCAAGACGGCTACGACGGCAATAGCTGCCGCAGCGGCTCCGCCGATCGCCCACCCTCGTCGTGAACGTCGTAACGGCACCACATTGGGCGTGAAGTTCGGGGAATCGGAATTCCTTTGTGCCCATTCGCTATCCAAGGCCGCATAGATGCGAGCGGCCAGTTCTGGCGGAATGCGATCGGTGTCGGTAGAAGTGTGGTTGACGTTGTCGCCCCGGGTGCGCAGCACCTGTGTCACGTTGTCGAGATTTCGGACGAACGACAGCGCGTCCGGGTCTGCTTCGACCAGAGGCCACAAAGTTTCGCTGGTTTTCGGATCGAGAACGCCGGCGTGAAGATCAGCCAGAAGATCCTCGGAAAATGGTGGGGCAAGAACAGACGGACCAGGTACAGATGAATCTGTCATGAACCTTCCCCTTCCTTGGTGGCAGCGCACACTATTGCGCTCACAAGATTGGACGCGGTGGCATCACGATCGGTTCCCTGCGTCGCCGAACTGGGCCAATTCGCCCGCAAGACGCTTCCGGGCACGAGCGCAACGACTCTTCACGGTCCCTACCGGAATTCCCAGGCGCAGTGCGGCCTCGGCCACGGGATAACCCTCCATGTCCACAGCCACGACGGCAGCGCGCTGCTCAGGAGGCAGTGCGGCCAATGCTGCTTCGACGGTCATGCTCATGTCCACTGCTTCGACGCCGTCGCGGGGGTCCCGTGGTTCCTCGACGTTGTCCGCCGACAATGACAGCGCCTGGCGAGACTTGTTTCGTCGTATCCGGTCCAGGCATGCATTGACGACATATGCCTTCTCGGGCGTTGGTGAGAATTGACTGGATACGAGCAAGGCTCTGACCAGCGGATAAGCGTGTTTCTGCCGTTGGCATGATCTGGGTTGTTTTGGATCTACTGCGTACCGACTGCGTACCGAAGGTGTCGGCATTGCCGACATCCCTGTCGTGGGCATACGTCAGGCGGATGCTCACGAGAGTGACATTGCGTCACTCTCAAATCCGGCGTCTTCGCTATAAGCGAACCGCGCCCAGGCAAGTCGGACAGCCGACATACTTCGTTCATGACTTACATCGTGGAACTTGCCCGTCTGGATACAACGCGAAGCGTTAAATACGACATTGTGGAGGGAGCTGATCGAATCTCCGTGACTGACTCAGGTGTTCTGCTTCTGCATCCCGCCATCGATGCTGACGCAATCGCGGCATATCAGCCGGGTGAATGGGCAAAGGTTCATAAGGATGCTGTTGTTCGTCGCGCTGACTCAGAGAAGATCTACCAACTGCTTTCTGTTGCGTCGTTCAATAAGGAAGAGAAATAGGGTTCGTGGTTCATTTGCTGACCTGATCGGTGATCCACCCTCCGCGCGCGGAGGGTGGATCCATCTGTGGGGAGATTGACCACGGTTGGACTACCCGGTCTCCTCCTCGAACGCCGCCCGAGGATCATGCTCACCACCACCGAGCTCCCAAATCATCGTCGACCGTCGTCGGCCGGCAGCTTCGTGGATCCGGTCCAGTTCCGACGACACGGGATGTGGGTGCAGTCTTAGTCGCGGCAACGGCTCGGAGGTCAGCTCTCGGATGCGATCAAGCTCGGCTGAGGTGAAGTTCCGAACACCCGACTCGACTGCAGTGTGTCGTTTACGCGCCATCCTCGGCCACCTCCACCCTGCCGTCAGGGAACACCCGGAACATCACACTTGGACGACGACGTGACGCCTCGGGGCTCAGCTTCCAGCCCTGCACAGTCACCGACTCCCCGACCTCGAGTGCATCGAGGAGATGCCGGGACCGTGTGAAGCCCGGATGCCTACCGTCGTACCTCTCAAACGTGGACTGCTCCCGGTCTAGAAGCCGGGCATACTCCGACCCGGCCCGAGGGCCAACAACTTTCGCACGCGCCATCAGGACTTACCTGCTTGCCACTTCTGGCGATCCCAGCGACTGTTCGCCGCTTTCGCGTGTTGACGGGACTTCGGCGACAACTGCGCACCGCCGGCGGCAGCATCCTCGGGAAGTTGCAGCTGATCGAGGAGCTTCGCCAGAGCTGAACGCGCAAGCCGGACTTCGGTCACCGCGGGGTGCAGTCTCATCTGCCCAGTCGAGCCTGTAGCGGTCAGACCGTCCGTGGCAATGGTCGAATCGAGCTTCTCGATTGTGTCGGCCTGGGACTCGATCAGGGCCAGCAAAGCCAGCTCTCGGGTGTCCCATTCCCATATTTGACCGTCCTTTGAAGCCTCTTTCAGGGTCTTGTCGAGGTCTCTTCTTAGCTTCTGACCTGCCGAAACAGGCTTTCGTGGTGCCATTGTGTCCTCCAAAAAATGAATTGTTCGTAATGCATGCGGACTTAGCTGCTAAGCCAATCGCCAGCCCGTGAGAGTGCTTGGGGAGCAGCT
Source organism: Rhodococcus sp. IEGM 1379 (assembly GCF_030056815.1). Taxonomy (GTDB): domain Bacteria; phylum Actinomycetota; class Actinomycetes; order Mycobacteriales; family Mycobacteriaceae; genus Rhodococcus_F. The sequence goes on along the minus strand of NZ_JASHKR010000054.1, from coordinate 22,457 downwards.
CCCCAGGGTGTTTGTGCTGGTCAGAGCAGTCCTGGATGCCTCTCAGCTGGTCGGTGGCGGCTGCTCTTCGCTCTCCCGACCCGGGCTTCACGCTGCGTCTTGATCTCATGGCACCGGGCACACAGGACTTGAAGGTTGGTCATGTCGTCGGTGCCTCCGGCTTTGACGTTGATGATGTGGTCCACCTGCACGCCCGGCTGCCCACACATCCGGCAGCGGTTGTGATCTCGATTGCGGACCCTTCGGGCCAGGGATGCCGGCACTCCTCGGTATCGGTCCGGCTCAGTACTCCACGGCATTGGTTCTCTCCTCTAGGTATGGGTCAGGCCACCCGGTCGCACGCCCAGGTGGCCTGACTGGGGTCACGCGGCCAAGTCCACGTTTCCCGTTGTTCCAACGCGAGATCGCACGTTCATCGCGTTGGAAGAATTGGTGTTGTTGTCAGATCTTCTTGAAGATCTTCACGATCGCTTCTTCGTGAGGAAAGACGAAGCCAGCGCGAAGAATTGCGCGAACTGCGATTCGATCCGACGTGAAGTAAGCGGACTCGTCGACCGCGAGCTCTGCACTTTCGCGCACTGCTGTGTGAATTCGATCCTTCGGCAAAGCCCAAATTGTTCCGAGTCGAACAGCGGAGCTCGGCAGGATCGGCACACCGAGCACCACGCGCTTGGATGGTGAGGTGGCATCGGTGCCGAGTAGCGGCTCGTTGGATCCTGTTGCCTTCTTCACCTTTGCGAGTGTGAGGAGATCGGCGGGGTTGGCAACGAAGTGGTCGATGGTTGCGCCGACCTCTTCGGCCTTGCTGATGGCTTCGGCAAACACATCTGTGTTGACGATGGTTCCACCCGTGTCGACCTCCGACACCCCCACTACGTCCTCCAGCCCGAGGGGTCGGTTGCCATTGCGGACCACCGGGGGGCCGGCTGCAGTGACGTTGGTGCCGAAGAATGCGGCGTCGAGCTTGCGGGCCAGGTCGCGGGCCAATCCCTTACCCACGAGGTCGGTTGCCTCGGGGCTGGAGTCGCGGGCCATCTCTCGGCTGATGATGGTCAGGCCGGCGAGCTTACGAGGGATGACTGAGGTCTCGTCGAGATCAGGGTCCGATACTCCGATCTCGGCACCTTCGGCCGTCCACTCTGCAGTGGGGTCAGCGGCCACGATCGGGACGCGGTATTCGTGGACGCCATCGGGAAGTGAGACGACTGTCGAGACCTGGAGGCTGAGTGCTTCGCGTTCGACGGGACGGGTGACCAGCTCTGCGATTTCCTCGGGGAGGAATGTGCGGGGCTGGCCGGGGGTGTAGAGAGACATGTGTTCTGCGCCTTTGCGTCAGGAGGGATGATTGGTGAACACGCTTGCGGCTCTGCCGTTTTGCGGTTGCCCTCCTGGGGCTGCGGTGCGCAGTTCCAACCCACGGGGTCGAATGTCTGCGCACCGCAACTGTATCAGGTGATTACTTGCCGCCCAGGGCCTTCGACCAGCTCGTCTCGCTATCGACTCGGGCGGACGCTACGCCCTGCTGTCGATTCGGCTTCGGGGTTCGAGGGGTGAGTGCCAATCCGAGAGTGCTCACTGCTGTTGTGATTGCGGTGGATACCTTGTCGGGGTCGATCTCTCCGTCCTCGGTGAGCAGGTCTTTCATTTCCACGCCCGATGCCCAGAAGCCGGCGGCTTTGAATCCGGCAGCGTCGCACGCAGAGGAGATGACTTGGCGTTGTAGCGAATCCAGCCGGTTGGCGAAGGTGTCGCGTTCGGTCTCGGTATCCCGAAGGCGGCGACGGTACTTCGCGGCCTCGTTGTCGGGCTTCGCTTCTGCCTCGGGTGTTTCGGGCACCTCGGGGGTTGCGGGATCCCGCAAAGGCTCCGGGGTGACCGGGGTCGGTTCAGCTTCGGGGGTGGTGGGGTTGATGGGTGCAGTCATTGTCGGGCTCCTTGGTTTTCGGGGTTCTGTGTCTTCTTGGATTCGAGCAATTCGAGTACTGGCCAAGTCCGGCGTCGGACAGTTCCGGTCAGGTACTCGACGGTTGTGTCGAGAAGCTCGGGCGGTTCGTGCCCGAGGTGGATCAGTAGCGTTCGCTCGGCTGGTGTTGCCGGCCGCTTCCGTGGTCCGCGAATCCTTTTCGAGGCTTCGTAGTCGGCGTACTGCGTCGAACCCTCGGCGTCTGCAAGGTCTCGGGGTAGGTGGTCGAATGTCAGCCAGCCGCGCGGGTCGGGTTGTGGGAGTTGGTTTCCGATGTCGTCGCTCATGGGTTGATTCCTTCCAGTGCGTCGTGGATCTCGTCGGCGAGGGTTCGGGCGTCGGCGAGAGGTAGAGCAACGGGTCCGATGTGGCATTGTCCGTCGATGACCTTCACTGCCCATGGGCTGCGATGTTTTGAGCAGTTGCCGGATGCTGATCGGGTGTTGTTCTGGCACAACGGCTCTCGGCATGTTCGTTGCCGCTTCCGTTTTCGGTTCATTGCGGTTCGTGAGCGCCGGCAGCTTCGCCCCACTCCTTCTGCGCTTCGAGGACTACGACCTTGGCCTCGAGGACCACACACTCTGCGTTCAACTCACCGAGCAACTCTTGCGCCTCGGGCATCGACATCTGAGTCCATCGCTTGCCGCGGCGTTCGAGTGTGAGTTCGTTGATCTTTCGGTATTCGTCGAGACTGAGGTTCGTTGGTGCCTTCACGATGCCTTCCTTCGATTGTCGGTGAGGCCCTGTAAACGCCCGGCCCAAATTCCTGAGGTTGTGTCGTCTTCATTGGCTGCGGTCTCGCAGTGCGCCGCGACCGGGCAGCGCCGGCAGATGCTGCGGGCTTGGTGGTGCCGCGCTTCGCGTTCCTCGGGCGGTTCGTTGCCCTCGTCGAGGATGTCGTCGAACAGTGGTGCGTGGCCGGCGCAAGCCGCTCCAGTCAGTCGGATATCGACCAGAGCGGCGAGCAATGCCACAGGTTGCGGCTTCTGGCGACTCATGCCGGAACTCCACTGGCTTCGGCGACGATGCAGCGGACGCACTTGCCGGACTTTCCGAGTGGCTCTCGGCAAGTCGGACAGGCAGGGTGCACGTCTCGCGTAGATCCTGCGCCCTGCTCCCTGCCCCCCTCTGCACCCCCTCTGACCTCACAGGGAGCAGGGAGCACGCTCACAGGTGTAGCAACTTCTTCCGGCTCGGTGCTCCCTGCTTTCTCCCACCACCACGGCCCCGGATTCTCGGGTCGAAACGCCCGAACGTTCAGCCGAGTTTTCGCCCGTTTCGCTTTGTCCTTGGTGAAGCCAGCCTGATCTGCTGCGGTGTAGATCTCGGTCGCAAGCACCGGGCCGGGTGTCAGCAGGGCACCGAGCCAGGTGTCGATTTCCTCGTTCGATGAGTTGCCGTCGTTGCTCGGTCGCGAGGAGTCGCGGAGCACATCTCCCACGCTTCGATCCGAGTTGCCGACGATCACGAACCGACCGACCTCTGCCGTCTTACCCGAGTCCGTCACCACTTCCTTGGACTCGATTCGGTACGTCAGCGCCAGGTCTTCCTCGCCGATGGAGTTCTTCTCCTGGCTCATGATTCGGTCACCGTCGTCAGAGTCGGGATCTTTCGCGAAGCCGAACACCGAGCGGGCAACTTCACCGAATGCCGACGAACCGTTGATGCCGGCCACCACGTCGCCGTTGCCGGACTTGTTCAGGTGAGCGATACCGAGCACCACGCCGTCGATGGTTTCGGCGAGCTTGGCCCACGGTTCCACGAGTGAGCGGACCTCGTTGTTGCGGTTGATGTCCGTCTTCGATCCGATCGTCGACATCAGTGGATCTACGACAACGAGCTTCACCTCATGTTCGAGCATCAGTGCGGTCAGGTCGGCCATATCGTGCGAGGACAGAAAGCGCACTTCCTCACCGCCGATGTCGACCTTCGGAATGAGTACTCGATTCATATCCGCGCCGGCAGCTCGGAGTCCGGGCTTGACGACGTACTTCGAGGACTCCTCTGCTGCGATGTAAGCGACGTTGACAGGCTTTCCTTCCCAGTGACCGGCAAGGGTGCCAGTGGACGCACTAGCTGCGATCCACCGACCTCCCGTCGACTTGCCGGCACCTGGCCGACCGGCGAACAGCGCGAGTGCTCCCAACGGGATTCGCCCCTTCCCGTCGTAGGACCACGCCCAGACCGGCACGTCGTCTTTCTCGTCGGACATTCGGACGAGACGAACTGACCTGCGAATCGGCTCATCCATTACGCTGCCCGTCCTGTCGTCCGCTGAGCTGAGCGCAGACATGTATCGAACTCTCTCTCAGTGAGACCTGTGTTCAGTGCGGCAGAGCGGATCTCAGGCACAAGGTCACTGCTCCCCCGTTCGAGTGCGCGGCATAGCGCCCAGTACGTGATGGCATTACGTCCGCCGTCGGTAGCGTCGGCAACCTTGCGCACCAACCCATCCGAACGTCGCTCGGGATTGACCGCGATCGGCTGCGGTTTGAATACCGGTGGAGTCACAAGAGGGAGCAGTTCTTGTGGGAGATTTGCGATCGGAAGGTCGCGTTCGATCCGGTACAGCTGATCGGTCTCGGGGTGAATAGAGCCGGGCATCACCGTGTATCCCGTGCGCCAGGTTTTCAGGTCGATTCCCTCATGCTGGTCGAGCTTGCCGCGCACCTTGCCCTCATGTCGGAAATAGGCGTGCCGACCGCCGGATCCCGTACGAACCACCAATGTGTCCAGAACATCAGGAACGCCAATGGATTCGAGATTGCCGCCGTTGCGTGGATCTTCGTCGAGCACCATCACTCCGTCGCAGATTCCACCCCAGTTGCAGCCGGGGTATTTCTTGGCTTGCCGATTGAGAACGTCACGATTTGTCGTCGCGTCGTGGAAACCGCCGGGGAGAAAAGCCTTCTTGCCGGTCAGGGGGAAGATCGCAAATCCACGCTCAAGCATCTGGACTGTCTCTTCGGTAACATTGATTGCGGGCACTTGGTCAGGCCCCTTCCTTGGATATGCAGGTGGCGTGGGGTTTTCGAATCTCACGCCACCTGTTGCGTTCAGCAGATACGTTGGACCGGGCCTGCAGAACTCAAGGTCAGCGTTCGTATGGAAACCTCTCCCTCTCATCGAAGCGTTGGAATCCCATGGCAATGATGACCAGATTCTCGGCGATCAACAGGAACGCAAGCGCGAAAGTTGTTGTGCTCATGCGGCTCTCCTGACCTGCTCAGCGCAACCGGCAGGCGTCACGATTGCTCGGTAGTCGGCGACGATCTCGGAAACAACGGCGGCGAACGTCTCGACGTACTCCGGCAGGATTGTCAGGTCGAAGAAGCCGCCGCCGTCCTGGTCAGAGCAGTCGATCTCGATGCGAGGGGGATCCGAGTACGGATCGTCGCCATCGTTCGCATCCCATCGTGAAATCTGCGCAGCGAAAGGACCTTTGGCGACTTGAGCAAGGATCGTGCGTTCAGCCCCGTTGTATCCGAGAGTTGCGTGGACCTGCCGACTCGTCGGCACGTTCCCGATGATGCTCATTCGGCCAACTCCAGTGCCTCGACTGCTGACACGATGGCTTCGGCGATTCCGAGCGCATGTGCCAGCGAGTACTCACGGGGTGCAGCGATAACGATCTCGGAATCTCGGACGATCAGCTGACCTGCCCGCGAAACGTGGAACTGCTGAATCTTGACGCTGCCAACGATCCCCGAAGCGGCAGGGATGAACTCACGAGAGAAGAAGCGTTCGACAGAATCGTCGTCGTGGCGCATGTCGAACTCCGGTAGATCTCCGATGCACCACTTCGGCGCCGGGATATTCGCGTGTGCGACGTTCGCCAGCTCGCACATCTCGTCGGTGCGCCGGTTGTAGTCAGCGAGGTCCGCGACCTGCTCGAGTGAACGCGGGAAGCTGGAATCATTTAGGGTGGTCATTGAATCTTCTCCTTACTTGGTGGTTTGGGTGATTCGGACGTCATCGGCCACATATGCAGCTGTAACTGCGTGGTCGGTGACGTTTTTGTTTGCTGGCGTGGATAGCATCAGGACACGCCCCCGCGAACACTGTTGCTCTCCTGCGCTACCAGCCACTCGTTCAGTTTCGACAGCTTGTAGACCACTCGCTTGCGGCCCAGGACCATTGACTCGGGCCCAGTGTTGCAATGACGGAAGTAGCGCAAAGTTCCGACGGGGATTCCTGTCATTTCGTTCACCTGTTTGGTGGTCAGGTACTTTTCGACGTCCTTGATCAGCGCGATGCTGACGGGACCGGATGATTGAGAATTGCCCATGGTTTCCTCCTAAAGAAAATAGATCTTCCGACAGAAGGATCGCACGAACCAACGCTTCCCGCAACCTCCAACGGCTGATAGCGTTTCCTCCTATGGGAAACGAAGAGGAAACGAGCTCGGTTGAAGATTGGTTTGGTCGACGGGTTCGCGAGGAGAGGGAACTGCGCGGCTGGACACAGTTCGAACTGGCGGAAAGGTTACAACAGCAAGGTATTTCACTTCATCCGTCAGCGATTGCCAAGATCGAACTACGCGACGTGGATCGACCCAGGGCGATTCGACTTGACGAAGCAAAAGCCCTATCCGAAGCATTTGGCGTGGATCTCGCTCAGATGCTGCTCGACTCCCCCTCGGCCCGGGTGCATCAGCTCGCGAAGCGGATTCGACACTGGGTCGATTCTTCAGCCGAAGAATTTGAATATGCCGAGGAATTGGCCGTCGAAGTAAGGGAGCTGCTCACCGAGGTTGAGCGAGCAAGCGGACCAGCAGAGCGAAAGCGGATCGAATTCAAACTTTGCGCGCACGATTTCTTCAAGCTGGTCAACAGTGGAACTCCAGCCTTGGTGCGACTTAGCTCGAAACTCCGGCACCCCGGTCGACGAATAGGCTTCTCGGTGCCGAGCTCCAGCAATGAAGTTGAACTGAGTGTCGATGACTCTCCCGAAGCGTAACCGGCGCGCTGGCGTCGAGGATCTGTGGTGGAAGACCGTCAAGGTTGACAACAAGGAAACCAAGGTCGAGTCCAAACTTCACGGCAAGGGAAAGCGTTGGCGTGCAAGGTATGTCGATGATGACAGCCACGAACGCACGCAACGATTTGACCGCAAGGTGGACGCTCAAAACTGGCTCAACAACATCGTGACAAGCCAAGTCACTGGCACCTACATCGACCCTGCGCGCGGGCAGATCACGTTCCGGAGTTTCTACGCAGAGTGGGCACCTCGGCAGGTGTGGGTTCACAACACCCGGCGCGAAATGGATCGCATCGACCGCACAGTGCCATTCGGTGACGTGGCAATGTCAGACCTGCGCGCAAGCCACTTCGAGACGTGGGTCAAGAAGATGCAAGATCAGCCGTTGGCGCCGACGACGATCAAGTCTCGGATGATGAACGTGCGCGCCATTCTCAAGGCTGCGATACGAGACAAGGCTCTCGCGTCCGATCCGAGCCAAGGCGTGAAGCTCCCTCGCACTCGGCGCGCAGAGGCAGCAATGGTGATACCTACCAGCGAGCAAGTGGGCCAACTCGTTACGAGTGCAGAGGATCGGTTCACACTGTTCGTTGCACTGTGCGCATTCGCCGGCCTCCGCTCTGGCGAGGCTTCGGCCCTGCAAGTCGGTGACTTCGATTTTCTGCGTCGAGACATCGAAGTGCAACGGCAATCGCAACGGATACGTAGTGGTGTGGTTGAGATACGTCCACCGAAATACGGTTCCGAGCGCACGATTTCAGCACCGAAAGAGTTGATCGAGATGGCAGCCGAACACATTCGCCTGTTCGTTCCTGGCGGTGATCCTCGGCGGTGGATGTTCCCAGGGCTCAAGGACAATCCGATGGAAACGAACATGGTCGGTACACGGTGGCGCAAAGCAAAGAAGGCAGCGGAGATTACGGATCTCAAGATGCACTCTCTGCGGCACTACTTCGCTTCGGGACTGATTGCTGCAGGGTGCGATGTTGTGACTGTACAGAGGGCACTGGGGCACTCCTCGGCGTCAGTCACGCTCGACACGTACAGCCACCTATGGCCGAAGGCAGAGGATCGGACACGGAAAGCGGCTAGCGGCCTTCTGGGTGAGGCTCTGGGATCTACTGCGTACCCTCTGCGTACCGAAGGGCCTTCTTAGGCTTCTGACCTGGGATTACACACATTGACGACAATTGCATGCAGCCAACTCCGTACCGCCGCGTCCCGACGAAACTTGGAAGCGTTGCGATGCGCGGAGAGTAAGCCCTCCTGGAGTGCGTCTGCCGCGTCCTCGTCCGAATAGCTGGTACGCCGGGCGACGTGCCATAGATGATCCTGATGCCGGGTCAGCAGTTCACGGAAAGCATGTGGATCGCCCGCCACATGTGCTGTCAGTAATTCGAAATCCGTAGCCCCGCCCCCGGTGCCCCCCCGATAAGTGTGCACGGGCGGATGTTAGCTCAGTGGCACAGCTTTCGGAGGGGGTGGGGACGGGTCGGAGTTGAATTACCGTGCGGCAGTGAACGATATGTCTGAGATGGACGTTTGATTCTGTCCGGATTGTGTGCCGAGTTCGGTAATCCAGACCAGCACGTACTGGTTCGCGCTGTCGGCGGTGACCGGAATTTCGGTCACCCCGTTCTTCAAGGTCGCCGATCCGATTTCCTTCGTCTGATCGAGCGTCGTGTCCGCAGAGGGGGCAGAACGGATTTCGACGACGGTACCCGGCGAATCGGACGTGATCGATACGTTCTTCAGGGTGGCGGCATTCTCGAGCGTGAGCATGAGTCCGACACCGTTCTTCAGCGACGGGAAGGGCTGGAAGTACGAATCCGTGGACCACTCCGTCGCGGGGTTGCCGTCGATGACGTTCTTGGCGGTGGCCGGCTGATCCGGAGTTCCCTGCGGCGAGAACACGGTGACTCGGGATGCCTTCACCGGTGCCGTAGCAACAACCGGCGCAGCTGAAGTTGTCGTGGGAGCAGTAGCTTCCGTGGTCAAACCGAAGTTCTGTTCACTCAGTGGAGTGTCGCTACTACTACCCGAGAGGAAGCTGGCAACCCACACACCGAGCAGGATCAGGACGATGACTGTGAAGACGCCGAGCGCGGTCAACGCGGCAAGCATCCGCGTCGACTTCTTCTTCTCGGCTTCAATTGCCTCGGGGTCTGTCAAGGCGTGTCCGGACATGCCCGGATCGCGATGTCCCAGACGCAGAGCCGGAATCATTTCCGTCTTGTCGTTGACAACAGATGCCTGATCGAGAATGTGTTGCACCGTTGCGGCAGTACGGATTCCACTCTCCGACTGCAATGCCCGCGTTGCGACAGCTGAGATATCGAACGGTACTTCGGGGCGGATGACGCGTACCTCGATCGGGCGTCCGGCAGCATCGCGACCAGCCGGCAGTAACCCGCCGACAGGCCCGGCCGACGGTTCCGCGAGGGGCCAGCGAGCCGTGATCAGGGCGTAGAGCATGGCGCCGAGACCACGAACGTCGCTGGTGGAATCCGCCTCGGCAAGCGTTGCGGGGAAAGCGAGTACGGCATCGCCGTTGATGCTGATGCGCACCCGATCAGGGTGATCGATGGACAGTGCGCCACCGGTGCGGTGAGCCGCCTCCGCGGCGGATGCGAGGCTGCGAACAGCGCGTGCCGCACCGATCGGCGACGGCGTCGTTTCGGCCATTTCGCGCAGTGATCGGCCCGGCGTCCATTCAGCGACGACGATGCCCCCCGAGCTTCCACGGACGACGTCGAGGACTCGCGCGAGACCTGGAGAATTGATGCGGCCCAGGCGCAATGTGCGCGAGAGCACGGACTGCGGACCGGACTGCGGGTTATCGTCGCCGCGCTGTTCCGCGTCGACGAACGTCAGGGCTACTTCGCGATCGAGTTTGACGTCGAGGGCTTCCCAGAACTGCAGTCCGCGGGTTCCGCCGTGGGGTGCCAGGAGTCGGTAGCGTCCGCCCGCGACCGAGGCGCCGGGAATGAGTTTTGGTCCGCGCGGCATCGACCGGGGCGCCGAGGCAGTGGGCGCGTTGGCCCGGGGTGCGGAAGCCTGGGGTGCCGAAACAGTGGGCGCGGAAGCAGTGGGCGCGGAAGC
>NZ_JASHKR010000054.1:0-12312 GCF_030056815.1 Rhodococcus sp. IEGM 1379 | reverse complement strand
CAGTGGGCGCGGAAGCAGTGGGCGCGGAAGCCGGCACAGCTTTTGGTGGCACAGCCTTGGATGGCACAGTCTGAGGTCCTGCAGCCTGAGGTCCTGCAGCCTGAGGCGCCGCAGCTTGAGGTGCCACTGCCTTCGGCGCAGCTGTCTCAGGTGTAGCGGCCTTGGGTTCTACAGCCGAGGCCGGCTTGGACGCCTTCACGGCAGAAGTTCCGGCGTTCTTGTCGTCGGAGACCTTGTCGTTGCTCACCCTCGCTCCTTCACTTTCGGTTGCCCATCCCCTCGTTCCGGAAACAGCGGTCGTTCCAGGTCGAGGGGTGGTTCCAGCACCAGGGTACGGCAGCGCACCTGGCTGTTCGTACGCGTTTGATCCCGTTCTGATTGCGGGAATCAGAACGGTTGCGGCGTCGTCGATATTTTTGCCCGAGTTGTCTTCGTTCGGAATTGCGTGCGATTTCTGTGTCGGCTCGGGGCGACCCAACACAGAACGAATCTTCCGGGAGACGGCAACCGTTACGGAAAGAACTTCCGGGATCTTCTTGAAGTACAGAATCGTGAAGGTGATGGCGAGCATGAGGATGCCGCCGACAGCTACGCGAACAAACGATCCGGGTCCGCCGAATCGTTCGGTGAGTTGATCGAATCCGAGCACTCGGTCGACGGCCAACATGGTCAGGGATCCGGCTAGCGACGCCAGTACAACCGAGGAGACGGTTTTCCCGACGTTGGCCATCTGGAGGCTTCCGAGGCTGCGGCTCAGGAGGTAGCCGCCGATGACAGCTCCGGTGATGTATCCGATGCCGTTGGCGGCGCCGAGCAGGATGACGACTTGGTCGGTGTTGGACGCGACCAGTGGCACCAAAGCGGAGAGTGCAACCTTGACGGCGGTGATCCCGAGAACGATCCACGTCGGTGTCCACGCCTGTTCCCGGGCATAGAAGACGCGAAGCTGGATCAGAACCAGTGCGTAGGGAATCAGGGTGAAGGCCGACCAGCTCACGGCGGTGCCGAGACGCTCGGCTTGCTCGGGCCCGAATCGGCCGTAACCGTAAAGGGCTTCACCGACCTGCGGTCCCATGAACGTCAGGAACATGATGATCGGGACCAGCGTGATCATGGTCAGTCGCGTCGCGACGGAAAGATCGTCGACCACGGCAGGGGTGTCGTCGGCTGCGGCGTTGCGGCTCAATCGAGGCATGATCGCCGTCAGCACGGTCACGCCGAGGACGCCGTACGGAAGCTGGAGCAGCAACCACGCCTGGCTGTAGATGGCCGGGCCGGCCTCGTCGACGTGTGAGGATATGCGGGTCGCGAAGATCATGCCCATCTGGCTGATCAGCACGTACAAGATGATGGCGACGGCCATGCCGCCGAACTGGCGGAGGCGATCGTCGAGTCCCCAGAGCGGCTTGAGGGAGATCTTCTCGCGTCGTAGAGCGGGGATCAGGCTGGCGGCCTGAGCGATGACGCCGGCCGTGATGCCGAGGCCCAGTGTCAGCAGTTTGGCGTCGCCCATCGAGACCGGGTTCAGTGAGATCTCACCCGGTGTCAGGTAGAAGATCGCGAACACCACGAGAACGATGACGTTGTTGAGCACCGGAGCCCAGGCGCCGGGTTTGAAGATCTGGCGGGTGTTCAAAAATGCTGTGAACAGCGCTGATAGTCCGTAGAATAGAATCGCCGGCAACAGTAAGTACGACAGAGCTGTCGTCAGGTCGGTATTGACCTTGCCGTCCGACGACAGGAAGACGTATCTCGTGAGGATCGGTGCGGCGAGGGTGGCGAGGAGGGCGGCCACCCCGAGCAACACCAGCGCCGCGGTGAAGAGTCGCCGAACAAATGCTTCGCCGTTGTCAGGGTCTTCACGTTCGGCGCGGACCAGCACCGGTACGACGATCGCGGTCAAGACTGCACCGAGAACCAGTTCCGCGATCATGTTCGGAATCTGGCTGGCGATGGTGAAGGAACTGGCGATCGCCGGGCCCAGCACCATCAGGACCATCAGTTGCTTGGCAAACCCGGTGATACGGCTGGTCAGGGTCGCGATCGCGATCGAACCGGTGGCGGCGAGGAGTCGTGAGTTGGTTTCCTTGCGGTCGCCGGCGACAACATGCGAGTCGGGGTCGGCACCGACACTGTCGGATTCCGACACGGGCCGCCCCGCCAGCTCCATTTCCGCTTCCCGGTATCGCGGATAGTCTCGAATCACCGGAATGGTCATGGTGGGCGAATCGTCGAACCGCGCATCCGGGTTGACCGGCTGAATCGGGTAGCCGCGTTCCCACGGTGGCATGCGTGGATGCGATCCGGTCGCGGCGTTCTTGCGCGTGATCCCGGACCGAGGGCCTTGCGGCGGATTCCCGGTCATCGCTGTTCGTACCCTTCATCTGCTGGGTCCGGCTGACCCCTGAATCGATGCCACAGCCGCCTACCCGCCAAGAACAACAGCAAACCCCCCGCAGTAGCGGTCAGAGCGGCCAGCGGACGACCGTACGCATTCGACCGTACGGTCACGCTGGTCGGCACACCCAATTGGAGTCCGTCAGTTGTCGTAAGGGAGAAGTTGACGACCAGCTTGCGGGAATCGTTCATTTCCGCAGGCACAGTCAATTGTCGGCTACCGCGCGGCGGCAACTGTTTGGGACCGATATCACTGATTTTCATCTCCGGCGGAGCGTCCACACGGAGGTTGACGTTGATCGCGATCGGCAGTTCGTTGCGGGCCACGAGCAGTAACGGAGCTTGACCGGACGCCAGTGTGTAGACGCCTCCCGGAGATACGACGGTGACTGCTCGGTAGAGGTTGTCGACGGTGCCCGTCACGTTGGCTGCACGGATGCTCGCTGCTCGTTCGGCGTTTCGGACGGCGGTGGCACTGGCGTCGCGTCGATTGGCCGAACTCATCGCGCGCAGCAGATCCTCACGAAGCGGCGCCGTGAACCGTCGCGGCGTCAGCGGAAGTCCGGGATCGTCCACAAGGGTCGATTCGAGTGCGTCGATGCGGGGCAATTGCGTTCGCGCAGTGTCGATGACCGATGTCTGCGGGCCGTCCTCGGTTGCGCGTTCCGGGTACTCGAGCGTCGCGGTGTCGGTGGCGCCGGGTTGCCGTCCGAGCAGCGCGGGCAGGGACTGCGGTGTGGCCAGGCCGGATCGGATGAGTGTCGACAGCATCGACAGCACTGCGGTGGCGTCGTCGGCGTCGGCGCTCCACAGTTGCGGCGGCGCCAGGATCTGATTGCGCGGCAGGGCGGTGGGAGTCAACGCGGACCAGGCCAGTGCGCCCAGCGCATCCTGACGTCGGGCAACCCGGGATTCGGATACGAGTTGCGGCGCCGTGTCCTGGTCGATGTACGACGGCGTCGACGGGTTGGATCCGGTCGCGGCGAGGGCTGCGGCGGCTCCGGTGTCGAAAGCGAGTGCGCTGACGGTGTCGGTGATGCGTGACGACAGTTGTGTGCGACTCGAATCGCCGGCCCTTGTGTCCACTGACGAGGCTGCCACCAGGGCGGTGGTGGGGTGGGCATTGAGAGTGTCGACGGTGACGGAATCGAGGACTCCCGAATCCGGCCAGACGAAGTTCCGAACCGAGGTCACACCGAGGATGTTGTCGAGGATGTCGGCGGGGCGATCGATGGCCGTCGCCGTCAATTCAGGATGCGCGACGGTACCGACCGCCGCGAGATCGGCCTGCGCAAATGGAACGGACGTCGTGCACATCGACGCTGCCAAAGTCTTGACTCTTTGTAGCCAGTTGCCGGCTGCGTCGCGTCCGCGGCCTTCATGGGTAGCACCGGCGGGGATTCCGGCATTGTCGACGACGAGGTATCCGCGCGTCATGTTCTCGACGGTAATCAACAGGTCGGGATCGATGGCGAGGCAGAGGGAATCCGTGACTCTGCCGTCGGCGTCGTTTTCGGGTTTGGTCGCAGATTCGACGGCGTCGACAAGCGCGTCGAGGCGTCCGCCGTCGGAGAGTTCGGTGGCAAGTTCGTCGTCGATCAGACGGATGGGGTCGTTGATCGATCCGGGGATTCCGCCGACGAGTTTCGGTGCGTCGGCGAGAGGCCACATCATTGTCACGCCGACCGGGGCCGAGGTGTCGGGAGGGACAACTGCGGTGGAAGCGCTGGTCGATGTGGATGTCGCTGTTGCACCGGACACGGCCGGTACTCCGAGAACCGGGAGGAGGAATCGTGCGTCGTCGAGCCTGGCTGCGCCGCCGTATTCGGGGGTGCCGTTGACGTTGACGAGCATCGGGTAGACGCCGGGTTCGGTGATGTCGAGGGAGAGTTCAGTGGCGGAGCGCAGCGGGAGCGAAAGCGTGAACGGCCGGGATTCGCCCTTGTCGAGGCTGGTGGCGACGGTATCGAATTCGCCGACCGTATCGAAGATGGTCTGATCGAATTCGAGTGCGCCGCGCACGTCGACTGCATTGTCGATGGCCGGCGCACGTTGCAACCGGACGCCGACATCTTCGACGGGCCTGTCGCCGACATTCTTGACGGTGCCCCGCACGACCACGGTGGGATCGCTGGTCGTGGTGATGGTGCTGGGCGAGGTGGATTGGATGGAGAGTTCCAGGAACTTACCGTCGGTGCTGGTACGAGGAGCTTTTGTGTGTGAGCCGGTCTCGACTGGAAGCGCACCGGCAGGGGCGGGGGTTGCGTGACCCACACCAGCACTGCCCGTCAAACCAACAGCGGCTATCACCAGAGCGGCAACGCCCGCTCGCCGTAGAGCCATTCTCATCCGGCGTCCGGTTCCTTCGGGAGCGTTGGTATCGCGGTGGTGCGGGGAGTATCGGTGGTGAGCGGCATTCCAGCAGGTCGGGGCATTTCTGCGATTATCTGCGAGGCGAGCTCGGCCAATTTCCGTTCATCCGCATAAGCGAGGCGGGAATGCAGCTCGGACAGCGGAACCCACGCGACCTCGGTGACCTCGATGTCCTCGTCGGAAAGTTCGCCGCCGAGGAAACGCAGGAGGTAGTGGTGCACGGTTTTGTGGACGCGTCGGCCTTCGGTGACAAACCAGTAGTCGATGCTGCCCAACGGCGCCAGGACGGTTCCCTGAATGCCCGTTTCTTCTTCGACTTCGCGCATCGCCGTTTGCTCGGCCGTCTCGCCCTGCTCGATGTGGCCCTTGGGGAGCGACCATAGAAGGCGTCCGCGGCGGTCGGTTCGGCCGATCAGTGCAGCGCACAGGCGTTCGGGCGGGCCACCCCAGCCGTCGACGACCAATCCGCCGGCCGAAGTTTCGCGGACCGTGCGCATCGCAGACCTTTCGGGGTTGCCGACGGCAGGGCGACGTCGCGAGTTGCGACGGCTCCTGTTCGTTCGTTCGGCACCGGACACCTCATCGATACTAGTTGGCATCGATGCGTTGACCGGTAACCCGCGCAAAGCGGCCTCTCGCGTTCATATGCGCGTTCTTATATTTGCGCACCTTAAGTAAGCTCCATGGACGTGACTGCCCCTACCTCCGATGCCGATCGCCGACTGCGACTGCTTGCCGACGCTTCCGACACATTGCGCACGCTCTCCGATGTGTTGAATCCGCTGGGCGAGCGTTTCGCCGCCGCCGGTCACGAGCTGTATCTGGTGGGTGGCAGCGTTCGTGACACGATCCTGGGCCGCTTCAGCGGTGATCTCGATTTCACGACGGATGCGCGCCCGGAGACGGTGCAGGCTCTGCTCAAGGGCTGGGTCGACAAGCAATGGGACACCGGAATCGACTTCGGGACGATCAGCGCTATCAAGGATGGCCAGGAGATTGAAATCACGACGTTCCGGGCGGATGCCTACGATCGCGTCTCGCGTAATCCGATCGTCGAATACGGCAGCACGCTCGCCGACGATCTGGTCCGCCGCGATTTCACGGTCAATGCGATGGCAATGCAGATCGGCGCGGACGGTTCCTTCACGTTCGTCGATCCGCTGAACGGTATGGACGCGCTGCTGGCCGGCGAGCTCGATACGCCGTCGGCTCCCGAGAACTCGTTCAACGACGATCCGCTGCGGATGCTGCGCGCCGCGCGGTTCGTCTCGCAGCTTGGTTTCACGTTAAACAATCGTGTTCTCGACGCCATCAAGGAAATGGCGTCGCAGATCGAGCGGATTACCGCCGAGCGGGTGCAGGCCGAGCTGAACAAGCTGATTCTGGGCATGTATCCGGTGGACGGAATCAATGTGATGGTCGATTCCGGTCTGGCGGAGTACATCCTGCCCGAGGTTCCGCAGATGAAGCTCGAGATCGACGAGCACCACCAGCACAAGGACGTCTACCAGCATTCGCTGACTGTGTTGCAGCAAGCCATCGATCTCGAAGAGGGTGATCCGGACCTCGTATTGCGTTGGGCTGCACTGCTTCACGACATCGGCAAGCCCGACACCAAGCGTAACGAGCCCGCCGGCGGCGTCAGCTTCCATCACCACGAGGTTGTCGGTGCCAAGCTGGTACGCAAGCGTCTGCGTGCGCTTAAATTCTCCAAGCAGATGGTCGACGACATCTCGCATCTTGTGTTCCTGCACTTGCGTTTTCATGGTTACGGCAAGGGGCAGTGGACGGATTCTGCTGTGCGGCGTTACGTCACCGATGCCGGTGAACAGATTCAGCAGTTGCACAAACTCGT
The DNA here is from genome assembly GCF_030056815.1 of Rhodococcus sp. IEGM 1379. Lineage (GTDB taxonomy): Bacteria > Actinomycetota > Actinomycetes > Mycobacteriales > Mycobacteriaceae > Rhodococcus_F. The sequence continues at coordinate 5,687 of NZ_JASHKR010000054.1, read as the reverse complement.
GCGCGCCGACTGCACCACCCGCAACAAGCGTCGGGCCGCCCAGTTGCAGGCCACTTACGACGACATCGAAGAGCGGATCGCCCGCATCGCCGAGCAGGAAGACCTGGCGCGCGTGCGCCCGGACCTGGACGGCAACGCCATCATGGAACTGCTGAACATCCCCGCCGGCCCGCAGGTGGGCAAGGCGTGGAGCTTCCTCAAGGAACTACGCCTGGACCGCGGTCCGCTCGAGCGTGACGTGGCCGAGGCCGAGTTGTTGAAGTGGTGGAAGGCGCAGTCAGCCGCCGCGGATGCGCCGATTGATCAGGACGGCTGACAGCCCCGCGGCATAGATCCCGGCACCGGCAATAGCTAATCCGACGCTCTTGCCGTCGGGCGCGATCACCGTCGACCCGGCAGCGATCGCGCCGATGAACGCGATGTTGAAGACGGTGTCCTGCAAGGCGAATACCTGACCGCGACGGTCGTCGTCGACGTCCATCTGCATGGCGGCATCGCCCGCGAGTTTGACGGACTGACCGGCGATGCCGAGTAGGAATGCGGCGATCAACAGCGATCCCTGCGTCAGGCTTGTAACGAAGACGAGTTGGATCGCCGCGGCCGCAGCCAGGGCATAGGTGACGGTGCGGGAGCGCCCGATGCGCGGTATCAGGAACGGCGTGATCAGTGCGGCGAGCAGCATGCCGATGGCGGTTGCGCCGACGGCAACGCCGAATCCGGCCATCCCGCCGGGCAATCCGGAGCCGTTCGAGGTGTCCCGCAATACCAGCACCATGATGAGGGTGTTGAGGCCGAAACAGATTCTGTGTGCACCGATCCCGATCATCGTGGTGGTGACGCCGGGTGCTTGCCACACTGCGGTGGCTCCGGTTTTCAGGCCGGCCAGGACCGAGAGGGCGGCGTTGCTGTTCGCGGTTTCAGGGGCTGTGGTTTCAGATGATGTGGGGCCGAGTGATCTGGCGCTGAATCTTGCTGCCGCCAAGGCTGCAACGATTGATCCCACCGTCGCGGACGCCACCGCGATTGCCGAGGCCCGATCACCGGCACCGACTACCCCGATGATGGTGACGGCCGTCGCCGCTCCCAGCGCCGACACCACCGAACCCGCTGTTGTGAGAACAGAATTGGTGGCCACCAGCCAGGATTGTCGGACAACCTTGGGTAAGGCTGCCGAGACCCCGGCGCCGACAAATCGGCTGACTCCGATGGCAGCCAACGCGCACAACAACAGTGCGGATTCCCCGCCACTGGCTACGAGGAGGACGGCGGCGGTCAAAATCAGCAGTCCGCGCAGAACACTCGCCCACAGGAGGACTAGGCGTCGATCCCAACGGTCCAGAAGTGCGCCGGCAAACGGCCCGATGATCGAATACGGCAGTAGCAGTACGGCAAAGCCCGCAGCGATGGCCACCGGATCGGTTTCCCGTTCCGGATTGAACAGGATCGCACCACCCAATGCGGCCTGGAACAAACCGTCGCCGAACTGACTCGAGAAGCGGACGAGAGCCAACCGTGCGAGGCCCGGCGATTCGCGCAGAGTGTGAAGCGTCCGGGACCAAGCCTCGCGGCGGTTCGAGGCGGCGGTCATGGAGGGAAACTCTAGCGGGAATCGAGTTATCGGCGGTCGAACCGGTCTCGCAATGCATCGAGCCCAACCGAGTACACGCCGTCGCCGAAGGCGCTTTCCACGACGGGAATGATCTCCTCGGCTCCGTCGTAGGTAGCAGTCCATCGAACTTCGCAGCCGTCAGGCGTAGGCACTACTTCGATGCGTGCAATGTAATTGTCGACCGGAATTGGTTTGTCGAGCACCTCGTAGCTGTAGGTTCGGCGCTGATCGTCATGCTCGATCAACTCTTCGCGTGCCACGACGTTGCCGTCGACGACGAATCGGCGTACGGCGCCGGGGGTGGTCGGGTTTGTGTCTTCCTCCATTTCGGAGGGTGGAATGCGCGGGTGCCAGGACGCGAGTTCGTCGAATCCTTTGATCACAGACCAGATCTGGTCCGGCTCGACGGGCAGTGTGGTTGTTCGTAGAAGCGTGGGCATAAGTACCTCTCTAGTGCTTGTGTGTCAGATCCGCTTGGTGTGACGTGGACACTAAGGAGTCGTGCAGCGTGTGGGAACGAATGTCCCATTCATTGGAATATTGATGGTCAGTTCGTGCTCTTCAGGCTGCCGCAGTGCGGGCCTGCTCGGCGCGCCACCAGTCAACGGTCTCCCCTGCCGCCTGACCGAGAGGTGTCGGCTCGAGGCCAAGGAGTGCTTCGCTGGCAGTCGAATCCATCACGAATGGCTTGGTGAACTGATAATTCATCTCCGCTAGTTCGCGGGTAGCGGTGTTGACCTTGCCGGCCGCATCGAGAACCCAGGCCGGCAGGACGCCAACCTTGGCCGGGGGTGCGCCTGCGGCTTGCGCGAAGGCATCGGCAAGAGTGCGTTGGGTGAGTGCGGGTCCGGTGGGCGCGTGAAGGACAGAGTTCCAGAGCGCTGGGTTGTGGGCAGCGGCGATCATCGCGGCCGCAAGATCGGGAACATAGGTAAAGGAATGTGGCTGATCGGCAGAGCCGATGACTCGAATCTTCTTTCCTGCCAGTATTTTCGGAACCATTCGTTCGCCGGCGTGTGCAGTGCGCACGTATGGTCCGAAGAAGTCGGAGGAAACGACGCTCACTGTCGATGTCGATGATGCGGCGCGAGCATTCAGTAGCGCTGTTCGCACTCCGCGCTTGCCGCCGGCGACGTTGCGTGGGTCGGTTTCCGTCATCACGGCGTCGGAGTTGTAGGCGTAGAGGCTTTCGGGGAAGACCACGACCGCATCCAACGAGGCTGCGACGTCGAGAATGACTTTCTCTGCCGCCGGGAGTTCGCGTTTCCAGTCCGCGGCGTTGTAGGCGGCGTGGATGCAGTGGTACATCGCGGTTGCACCGTCGACTGCGCTGCGTAGTGCAACCGGATCTGAGACATCGACGCGACGACGCTCGATCAGTGGGTGCTCGGGTCCACTTCCAGACCTGGTCAGCAAGCGGACATTGATGCCCTGACCTGCGAGTTGTAGTGCGATGGTAGATCCGACGGGACCGGCACCAGTGACGATTTCGAGGCTGGACATGGGGTTCTCCTCAGTGAAGTTTCAGACTAGAGAGCACTGCTCTCGATTTCAAGGATGCACCCCCGGATCTGCCATGTCAAGAGCAGTGCTCTCTTTAATTAACACTGCTCGCTTTTGTTGATTCTGCTCTCGGAACTCAGGCATGATGTCCGCATGGCCGAAACTCCCCGGATGCGTGCGCGCGAACAGACTTTGCAGGACATCACTCGAATCGGGCGTGAGCAGCTGGCGGCAGTCGGCGCTGCCGGGTTGTCTCTGCGGGCTGTGGCGCGCGATCTGGGCGTGGTGTCTTCGGCGGTTTACCGTTACGTCGCGAGTCGCGACGAACTGCTGACGTTGCTGGTGGTCGACGGCTACAACGAACTTGGCGCCGAAGTGGATGAAGCGGTGAATGCCGTTGCCTCGGAGGATTATCGAGGTCAGTTCCTGGCGCTGGGTCGAGCGCTACGAGTCTGGGCGCTGCGCGAGCCTGCGCGATACGGGTTGCTGTTCGGCAGTCCGGTCCCCGGTTACCACGCTCCGGGTGAAGAGACCACTGGGCCGGGTACCCGTGTGGTCACTCGATTGATCGCGATCATCGATGGTGCGTATCGGTCGGGGGCTCTGGCGCAGCAGCAGGACGCCGAGCTCGGAGAACCCTTGACGTTGGATCTCGAACGCGTCCGCATCGAAATGGACGTCGAACTATCGCTGGATGCGGTTGCCCGGGGAACTCTGGTGTGGGTTGCGCTGTTCGGTTCCGTCAACTTCGAGGTGTTCGGTCAGTACGGATCCGACACGTTTGCCGAGCCCGTCGAGCTTTTCGAGCGGCACCTGACGTTGCTCGCGGAGATCGCCGGGCTGAAGTGAGATGATGTCTTCTGTGCCGCACGCAGAAGGACCCGATGATCGAATGGCCTGGATAGAACCGGAGGTTCGTCCGGGTAGTTTGCTGGTGTCGTCCACCGATCTCACCGAACCTGCGTTTCGTCGCACCGTCATCTACATGATCGAACACAATGACGCCGGAAGCCTTGGCGTCGTGATCAATCGGCCGAGTGAGACGGCCGTACAGAACGTCCTCCCGCAGTGGGCGCCGCTCACTGCCAACCCTTCTTCGCTGTACGTGGGCGGGCCGGTCAAGCAGGATTCCGCGTTATGTCTCGGAACCGCTCGCAACGGTGCCATGATCGACGGCATCGAAGGGTTGCGCCGCGTGGACGGCAAAGTTGTCATGGTGGATCTGGACTCCGATCCCGACGTCATCGCTCCTCTGGTCGAGGGGATCCGAATCTTTGCCGGATATTCGGGTTGGACTCTGGGACAGCTTGATTCGGAGCTCGAGCGCAACGACTGGATGGTCACCAGTTCATTGCCTTCGGATGTGCTGACGGTCCCGCGCGTCGACGTCTGGGCCCGGGTGCTGCGACGCCAACCGCTGCCGTTCGCGATGTTGGCGAGTCACCCCATCGAGCTCGAACGGAACTGACTACCCGACGCTGACCGGATCTCGTTTCGCGAAGCGTTGCGCCAGCGCGGCACACACGATCAGCTGGATCTGATGGAAGATCATCAGCGGCAACACGATCAGGCCAACAGGCTGCCCGGCAAAGAGCACCGCCGCCATTGGCAGGCCCGTCGCCAAGGATTTCTTGGATCCGCAGAAGATGATGACAATCTGGTCGGCTTGATCGAAGCCGAGTTTCTTGCCGGCAAGGGTGGTTGCCCCCAACACCACCGCAAGGATCACGCAGCACACCACCACCAGAGTCAGGATCTGCCAGATCGTGATGGTGCTCCAGATCCCGTCCTTCATGCTTTCGCTGAATGCGGCGAAGACAACAAGAAGGATTGATCCGCGGTCGACGTACTTGGTCGGCTCCGCATACTTCTGGAGCCAGCCGATCACCAGCGGACGGATCAATTGGCCGACGATGAACGGGACCAGCAACTGCGCGACGATGTCGAGAATCGAAGAGAAATCGACCGTCGCCTGGCCGGTGGTGTTCATCAGTAGAACCACCAACAGTGGCGTGATGAAGACGCCGATCAGGTTGGAGAACGACGCACTCACGATTGCGCCCGCCACGTTGCCCTTGGCGATGGAGGTGAAGGCGATCGATGATTGAACCGTCGACGGAACCAGGCACAGGTAGAGGATTCCGGTGTACAACTCGTCGCTGATCAACGACGGTGTCAGGATCCGCAGCGCGAGGCCGATCAGAGGGAACAAGAGGAACGTCGACGCCAGAACAACGCTGTGCAGTCGCCAATGCTTGACGCCCTTCCACGCTTCTTGTGGGGAGAGGCGGGCACCGTAGAGCAGGAACAGGAAGCCGATGGCGATTTTGGTGGCCCAGCCCAGCACGGTTTCGGCGGTTCCCGATACCGGAAACACACTGCCGAGGACCGCGGCGATGATGATTCCGAGGATGAACCCGTCGATGTAGAACCTGCTGAGAAACTTCACCTGGCTAAGGATAGCTGCGTACTCGAGCGGGGTTTCGAGCTCTACGAAGGTTGAAGCCCATCACGGCCAGGCACAGCAGCGTCCCGATGATCGACAGCTCGATGATGGCCGTCTGCATTCCCTGGA
>NZ_JASHKR010000053.1 GCF_030056815.1 Rhodococcus sp. IEGM 1379 | reverse complement strand
ACCTATCGAGAGATTTACAATTGAACAACGCACGCACCCTTGGAGTCATCGGGCAATCGACCAAACCGGCGGAACGCCGGTTGCCGATCCACCCTGCCCATTTCGACCGCATCGACGCGGAACTACGCTCGCGGATCTACCTCGAAGAGGGCTACGGTCATCGCTTCGGGTACACCGACGACTACCTGTCGCGTCTTGTTGCCGGAATTCGCACGCGGAAACAGATTTTGGCTGAAACCGATATCGTCCTTCTTCCGAAGCCACTGGTGCGAGACCTCGCCGATCTCCGTTCCGAGCAAGTGCTGTGGGGCTGGCCGCATTGCGTTCAGGACACCGAACTGACACAGCTCGCGATCGACAAGAAGCTGACGCTCATCGCTTTCGAGGCGATGAATCACTGGAACAGCGACGGTTCGTTCAATCTGCATGTCTTCCACAAGAACAACGAATTGGCCGGCTATTGCTCGGTCCTCCACGCACTACAGTTGATCGGCTCGACCGGAGACTACGGACGACGCCTCACTGCCGCCGTCATCGGATTCGGCGCCACCGCGCGAGGTGCTGTGACGGCGCTCAAGGCCCACGGAATCCACGAGGTCGACGTATTGACGCAACGCGGGGTAACAGCCGTCAGCTCCCCCATCCACTCGGCACGCATGGTCTCCTTCGACAACGAGAACGGTGACGTCCGAGGCAGCCACGTAATGCTCGACAATCACAGCGTGCCTGTCCCCGGATTTCTGGCCGAACATGACATCGTCGTGAATTGCGTACTGCAAAATACCGATGCACCATTGACGTTCCTGACCGAAGAAGACCTGATGGACTTCCAGCCGGGCAGCCTCATCGTGGATGTGTCCTGCGACGAAGGGATGGGCTTCAGCTGGGCTCGCCCCACGTCGTTTGCCGACCCGACCTTCATCGTCGGCGACAACGTCACCTATTACGGCGTCGATCACAGCCCGTCGTATCTGTGGAACTCCTCTTCCTGGGAGATCAGCGAGTCACTTCTCCCCTATCTGCCGGGCATCATGGCGGGGCCGACAGGCTGGAAAGAGGACGAGACGATCGAGAAGGCCATCGAAATCCGGGACGGTGTCATCGTGAATCCCGCCATCACGCGATTCCAGCATCGCTCGGAGGACTTCCCGCACCGCATCATCGCGGAGTAACCGAGAAAGTCAGCCCTGGCCGGCTGCCGCCGTAATCGGCGCCATGTCGAAGTAGTCGCGCCAGGCGCTGATCTTTCCGTCTCGGACCTCGAAGACACCCATGACGGGCAGCGCCACCTCGGCGCTGTTGATCGTGAAGACGTCGACACGCTCGTTCATCACGACGTCCCCGCTGGCGACCTGTCGCTTGATCTGGAAGTCGATGCCACCAAACGCACCGATAAATCCTTCGATGAACGCCTTGATCGCTTCCTTTCCGAATACGAGTTCCATCGGAATATTGTGGTACACAGCATCTTCGGTGAAGCATTCGATAATGGCGGATACGTCCGCGTCGGCCCAGAGTGCACAAAATTCTGTGATCACGTTCTCGGGTGCAATGAGCTCGGATGTCATTGTGTTTCCTCGTCGCTCGGGTGGGGTTCGATGATGGCCAAGATGGATTCGATCTCGCCGGCCGGAATACCGAAATATTCGGTGACGAACACCGTGACGGCGAGAGTCTGTCCGGGAGTCCCGAGATCAAGCAGATACCGCGCTACGACGCTTTCGCCCCACTCACGCAGTGCAAGTTCACGTATCGCGATGATTCCGCGGTATTGCTGACCGTTTTCGAGTTCGTGACTGATGAATGCGCCGGTGTCTCCGGTGCGCTCCCCGTTCTCGACGCGCCACGCGTCGGGCGCAAAGCGAACTTTGGTTGCGTCGTGGGTGAGAAGTGCGTTGACGTATTCGCGTGCCATCGCGATGCGCCCACTGACTGCCGATTCGCTGGAGTGCTTGGCAATTGCGCTCAGAATCGTCTCGGCCAACTCCGGTCGGCAGATCACGAGATCCGGTAGGTAAGGGTGGGATTCGTTGTAGCGCAGGGGTGAACCGTCGATGCGACTGCAATGCAGGCCCGCTGCCGCAGCGACGCCGACCGGCGCAGCCGAGTCCCATTCCCATTGCCCGCCGGCGTGCAGATAGGCGTCGACGTCGCCGCGAACGACGGCCATCGCCTTTGCTCCGGCCGAGCCCAACAGGATGACCTCCGCACCGAGTTCTGCTGCTACGTCGTCGGTAAATACCGGCGGCCTCGAGCCACTGACCACGATACGGAGCGGTGAGTTGGCGGGAACATCAGCGAAGCTATCGCCGCTGGAATACACCTCTCCGAGCGCCGGTTGAGAGACAGCTGCCGCGGTAATTTCCTGACCGCGCTCCCAGAGTGCCACGTGCACAGCCCAATCCGTATGACCAGGCAGTCCGTACTCTCTGGATCCGTCGAGCGGGTCGATGATCCAGACGCGGGACGCTTCCAGCCTTGTGCGATCGTCGGCAGATTCTTCGGACAGGACAGCATCATCGGGGCGAAGTTCAGCGAGCCTGTCCAGGATGTAGACGTCGGCAGCTTTATCTCCACGCCGGCCCAGTTCACGACCGTCGGTGACTCCGAGGCCTTCGGCTCGAATCTCGAGGAGAATCGCACCCGCGACCTCAGCCAATTGCGCCGCCAACTCGACGTCGGCGGATCCGCTGGGGGTTGTTTCGCTCACCGGTCCAACACTTCCATAATCCGCAGGGCAATTTCGGTAGGCGTTCCGTTCTCCGGACGAACTGTCAACTCTGCCCTCTCGGGAATCTCGTAGGGATCGTCGACACCGGTGAATCCGGTGATCTCACCGGCCCGAGCCTTGGCATACATACCCTTTGGATCGCGGGCCTCGCACTGTTGGATCGGCGTATCGACGTACACCTCGATGAACCTCAGCCCGGCAGCTTCGTGAGCAGCACGCACTCGATCACGGTCCTCGCGGTACGGACTGATCAGGCAGGCCACCGCCACGGCTCCGGAATCGGCGAACATCTGCGCCACCGAGCCGACTCGGCGAACGTTTTCGGTGCGATCGTCGGCGCTGAATCCCAAATCTGCGTTGAGTCCGTGCCGAAGGTTGTCACCGTCGAGTCGGTAGGCCGGGATACCGGCCGCGACCAGTCGACGCTCGAGTTCGACGGCAATGGTGGATTTGCCTGATGCAGACAACCCTGTCAGCCACACAGTTGCACCCTGAGTCGCACGCTCGTCGCGGGAGACTTCGGAGCTGTGCCAGACGACGCGCGATTCCTTGAGCGTGGGGCCGTTGATCATGCCGGCCGCGACGGTGTTGCCGGTGGTCTCGTCGACGAGGATGAAACTGCCGGTAACACGATTTCGACGGTAGGGGTCGAACATCAACGGCTGCTGCGTCTTGATGGAGATACGGCCGATCTCGTTGAGTGACAGCGATTCTGCACTCTCGTCGCGGTGCAGGGTGTTGACGTCGAGGCGGTAATCCAGCCGAACGATTTGAGCTTTGGTGGAACGCGTGGTGTGCAGCAACGAATATCGATTGTTCTCGGACAGCGTGGTCTGCTCGGTGAGCCAACAGATCATCGCATCGATCTCCTGGCCGACCTGCGGCCGATTGTTGAGTCGACAAAGCTGATCGCCGCGACTGACGTCGAGGTTGTCGGCCAGTTCGATACAGACCGCTGACGGCGCGAAGGCCTCCTCGATCACGGTTCCACCGGGACCGTGCACTGCCTTCACCGTCGACGTGAAACCTGAAGGGAGAACAACTACTTCGTCACCGGTCTTGAAAACACCGCTGGCGACGGTTCCCGCGTATCCGCGAAAATCGTGGAGTTCGGCATCGGTCTGATTCTGCGGGCGGATGACGTATTGCACCGGAAAACGCGCGTCGATGAGGTTGCGATCCGACGCGATGTGCACCTGCTCGAGATGGTGCAACAGCGACGGACCGTCATACCAATCCATGTTCTCGGTGCGTGCAACTATGTTGTCCCCCAACAGCGCCGACACCGGAATGAATGACAGGTCGTGCACGTCGAGCTTGATCGCGAATTGACGGAACTCTTCCTTGATCTCCTCGAATCGCTCCTGCGACCAGCCGACCAGATCCATCTTGTTCACACACAGCACAAGGTGCGGGATCCCGAGAAGCGTTGACAGGAAAGCATGTCGACGAGTTTGTTCCAGGACACCTTTGCGAGCGTCCACCAGGATGAGCGCCAGGTCGGCCGTCGACGCACCGGTCACCATATTGCGGGTGTACTGCTCATGCCCGGGTGTATCCGCGATGATGAATTTGCGGTGCGGCGTCGCGAAGTAGCGGTGCGCCACATCGATCGTGATGCCCTGTTCGCGCTCGGCACGCAAACCGTCGGTGAGCAGTGCCAGGTTGGCGTACTCGTCACCGCGTTCACGACTGGTCCGCTCGACTGCTTCGAGTTGATCTTCGAAGATCGATTTGGAGTCGTAGAGCAGCCGGCCGATGAGCGTCGACTTACCGTCGTCGACGCTGCCTGCCGTTGCGACGCGGAGGAGTTGCGGCATCAGAAGTACCCCTCTTTCTTACGATCTTCCATTCCGGCTTCGGAGATTCGGTCGTCGGCGCGCGTTGCTCCGCGTTCGGTGATCCGACTTGCTGCTACTTCTTCGACAACGGCTGCCGCTGTTTCGGCGGACGATTCCACACAGCCGGTACACGTGGCGTCGCCGACGGTCCGAAAACGCACCAATGCTTCGTAGGATTCTTCGCCCTCACGCAACTCGAGAAAGCGTGTGCGCGCCAACAGCATTCCGTCGCGCGGCACCACTTCGCGCCGATGGGCGTAGTAGATGTTCGGGAGGTCGATCATCTCGCTCTCGATGTACTGCCAGATGTCGAGTTCGGTCCAGTTGGAGAGCGGGAAGATGCGAATGTGCTCGCCCTTACGGTGTTTGCCGTTGTACAGGTTCCACAGTTCCGGCCGTTGCACCTTGGGGTCCCATTGACCGAATTCGTCGCGGAAGCTGAAAACGCGTTCTTTTGCGCGCGCTTTTTCTTCGTCGCGTCGAGCGCCGCCGAACACGGCGTCAAACTTCCCGTCACGAATTCCGCGCAACAGTGCGTGTGTTTGCAAGCGATTTCGGCTGGCGCCAACCCCGGTGTCTTCGGTGACCCGGCCGGCGTCGATATCGTCCTGCACGCTGGAGACGACCATCCGCAGACCGAACCGGTCTACGGTGCGATCACGGAATTCGATGACTTCGTCGAAATTGTGACCGGTATCGACATGCATGACGGCAAACGGCAGAGGCGCGGGCCAGAATGCCTTGGCCGCGACAGCCAGCATGACAACAGAATCCTTGCCGCCGGAGAACAGAAGCACCGGCTTCTCGAACGTTGCCGCAACCTCACGAAAAATGTGGACTGCCTCGGCCTCGAGTGCCCGCAGATGCGATAACTCGTACGCGGGCGGGGATTGGAGTGTTGCCATCTCTTCAGCTCCTGAGCACCGAGAACCCCTGCGCGGATCATCTATTCCGCTTCGGTACATTTTTGTACCGCACTGGTTCTTAATTGAACGCATTCACAGAATAGAACGCGTTCTACTCAAGGTCAATGGCTGCGAACCGGACTTCTTCCACCCACTTCTGCGGTCACCGCATCGGCGGCCTCCACCAATTCTGTCGCTCGTCGTTCGATCTCGGCCCCCGAGATTGCTCCACCGACGTACAGCGTCAACACCAACGCCTGATGCCCCTCGGCGTCATAGGTCGGAGCGGCGATCAGAGAGACAGGGTGCTCGTCATCCGAACTGATGTCCCGGCCAAGGTACACCCTCTCCCCCAAACTCGACACCATTTCACCGAGTAGCTCCCGCACTTCCGGCGGAAGATCGTGCGTCGCAACACCTGCCATCAATGTATGCAGACGTTGGCCAATCGGGTCGAGACTCTCGACAAGGTATCCCGCACCACGACATTCCCGGACCACGTTCCACAGGCGCTCACGATCTAGTCGAACCGGAAGGCTGGGTTCTTTGCCGAGCCAGTTCTCGAGGTCGTCGTCAGACCCCCACAGCACGTACATCAATCCGACAGGTGGAGCGAAGGGATAAACCTGGCCAACCCTGGCCGCGACCCTTATCCCCTCGGGGCCGGTCACCTCGAGAACGCTGATCCTGTCGCCGACCACCGCCGACGCCGTACAGGTAGTCCCGAATTCGGCACTCAACTTCTGCAGGTGTGCCCGGGCGATCGGGCCCACGGCAAACCCGCGCTGAGCGGCGCGGCCGGCAGCGATCAGCGCCGGACCCAACCCGTAGGTCTTGAGGGCTTCGTCCCGCGCGAGGTAACCACGATCCGTCAGGACCGTCAGGATGCCCAGACAGGTCGGCTTGCTGATCTCGAGCGCTCGGGCCAGCTCCGACAATCCGAAACGCTGGTCAGGGCGGGCAACGAGATAGTCGAGAACCTGCACGACGCGTTCGGTCGGCGGGGACTGACGTCCCGCAGAACGGACCTTCTCGGGCTCACCCATTGACCACTCCCTAGAACACGTTCTATTGTCGGTTCATAAAGATCTACCCCATAGGTACATATTTGTACCATGATGCTCTGGGCCGGCGGCACCGCCGGAACTGTGAGGAGCCAGCGTGCTGACGGACCCGTTCGCCCAGGCAATCGCCGAGGCCGAAAAACTGATCGAGACTGCGCCGCACATCAGATCCGAACAGGATCTCCTGGAGGGCTACCAATACCTGGCCGGTGGTGTCATCGCAACGATGCACGCTGCCTGGGCTGCCGAGAAGACCCACCCCAGCTTCGTACAGGGCACCGGGCCGTTCACGAAAATGGGCCTCGACAACCCGGACACGCTGTACTTCGGCGCCCGCATCAACGATGACAAGGAATACAAGGTCACCGGAACGCGCGGCACCACAGCCGATCTGAGTTTCCAGGTGTTGAGCGGCAACTACACCAATTCCAATGTCCCCGGCAGTGAGATCGCTTTCGACGATCGCACACTGGAAATCGCCGACGACGGCACGTTTGTTGTCTGGTTCGGCCCCGGCCCTGCCGACGGCCGCTCCAATTACTTCACATTGGCCCCCGGATCCTCGCAGCTCGTCGTTCGTGAGGTCTACAGCGACTGGAGTCAGCAACGCGGAGTCATCCGTATCGAACGCACCGATTCCATCGGAACCGCACCGGCGCCCCTGACCCCGGAAGAAACCGAGAAACGCTTTGCCCGCGCCGGCAAGGCCCTGGTCACACGGGTCAAGACGTGGCTCCAGTTCCCCGAGTGGTTCTACATGAAGCTTCCGGTCAACACGATGACCGAACCGCGCCTGACGCCCGGCGGCCTCGCGACGCAGTACTCCTCTGTGGGGCACTACGAACTGACCGACGACCAGGCGATGATCATCACCGTCCCGGCGTCCGATGCGCCGTACCTCGGTTTCCAACTCGGCAGCCTCTGGTACATCTCACTCGACTACATCAACCACCAGACCTCCCTCAACAACGGTCAGGCCCAGGTAGATCCGGACGGGATGGTCCGAATGGTGGTGAGCGAGAAGAACCCCGGCGTTACCAACTGGGTGGAAACCGTCGGCCATCCGCGTGGAATCCTGCAGTTCCGCTGGCAGCGGGTGTCACGGGAACTCACTCCTCAAGACGGACCCAGCGTCGAGATTGTGGAGATCGCCGACCTCGAGAAGCACTTGCCGCATTTCGGCACCAACACGATCACGCCCGAAGAATGGGCAGCGCGAATTTCGCTGCGCCAGTCCGCCATCGACAACCGAATGCTGGGGTAATCATGACCGAACTGCTCAAGGACCAGGTAGTTGTCATTTCCGGGGTGGGCCCCGCACTCGGCCGTTCACTAGCCCTACGCTGCGCGGCATCCGGCGCAAGCCTGGTTCTCGCTGCACGCACCCAGTCGCGATTAGACGACGTGGCAAAGGAAATCGTCGATGCCGGCGGACGCGCAGTAACCGTGGCCACTGACATCACCGATCAGGCGTCGGTGGAGAATCTGGTCGAAGAATCGATCGCCGCTTACGGCAAGGTTGACACTCTCGTCAACAACGCCTTCTCGGTACCGTCGATGAAACCGTTGGCACGCACCGACTACCAGCACATCCGCGACAGCATCGAACTCACCGTGCTCGGGGCACTTCGGCTGACCCAACTCTTCACACCCGCACTGGCCGAGTCGAAAGGCTCGGTTGTGAACATCAATTCGATGGTGCTCCGACACTCTCAGGAGCGGTACGGCAGCTACAAGATGGCGAAGTCGGCTCTGCTCGCCATGTCGCAGTCACTGGCCACAGAACTCGGCCCTCAGGGAATCCGCGTCAATTCGATTGCTCCGGGCTATATTTGGGGCGACACACTCAAGGGTTACTTCGCGCATCAGGCCGAAAAGTTCGGCATGACCGTTGATCAAATCTACGAGCACACCGCTTCGAACACCGACCTCAAACGCCTCCCGACGATGGACGAAGTGTCCGATGCGGCAATCTTCCTGGCGTCTCCTCTGGCCAGTGCTGTCACCGGACAGTGCCTCGACGTCAACTGCGGCGAATTCCACCACTAGGAGCACCATGTCTGAACGCACACACGTCGGAACCGTCGAAGATCTGCACGCGTCCGCGACCAAGATGACCGGGCTCACCGATTTCGGCGTCGACGATTACACCGAGGCTCTGTCGGTTCTCCTCGAGTCGTACGACCGCGACGAAGACCTGACGCCCTTCGGCAGCAAGATCTCTCGTGTGTTCCTGCGCGGCGCACTCGTTGCACGACTGCTCAGCGAATCTGCGTGGAAACAACATCCCGAGCATGCGGACGTCAAGATCGAACGGCCGATCTTCGTCACCGGGTTGCCTCGCACCGGAACCACTGCGCTGCACCGCCTCCTGACGGTCGATCCAGCGCACCAGGGTCTCGAGATGTGGTTGACCGAGTTTCCCCAGCCTCGCCCGCCGCGCGATACGTGGGAAACAAATCCCGTGTACGCGAAGATCGAGGAAACGTTCGGCCAACACCATGTGGAGCATCCCGAGTTCATGGGCGTGCACTACATGTCTGCGAGCGAAGTCGAGGAATGCTGGCAACTGCTGCGCCAGACCTTCAAGTCGGTGTCGTACGAGTGCCTGGCCAACTTGCCCACGTATTCGAATTGGCTGAAGAACCAGGAATGGTCCAATGCCTATGCGCGACACAAGAAGAATCTGCAGCTGATCGGTCTTCCCGATCAAGATCGCCGGTGGGTGCTCAAAAACCCCAGCCACCTGTTTGCACTCGACGAACTGATGGCCGCCTACCCTGATGCGTTGATCGTCCAGACGCATCGCTCCCCCACGACGATCATCCCGTCGGTGTGCAGTTTGTCAGCACAGGCCACCGACGGCTGGTCCAACACCTTCACCGGCAAGGTCATCGGCGAGAGTCAACTCGAACTCTGGGCGCGTGGCCTCGAGCAATTCGATGCCGCACGCGCACATCACAATCCGGCCCAGTTCATCGACGTCGACTACCAGAATTTTGTCACCGACCCGCTCGGCACCGTCGAGAACATCTACACACATTTCGACATTCCGTTGACTACCGCAGCACAAACGTCGATGGAATCGATGCACGAGGAATCTCGCTCCGGCTCACGCAAACCCGCGCACAAGTACACCCTCGAGGAGTTCGGCCTCACCACCGAGCAGGTGGAAGAGCGCTTCGGAGCACGGTAATTCGGTCCCGCACAGCGGGAAAACCACATCAGGGCCCCGGGTGTCGGTACAGGATCAGCGGCAACCGAACACTGATGCCGACACCCACGAGGACCTGCTCACTATGACGTTGCACGTCAACCGATCAATTTCTGTCGCAGGACCGATAGTCGGGGGTTCCCACGGCTTCCCCGGCACATCCACGTCTTTGGATATTTCAGCTGCCGACTATGTAGAGCGCGAGTACTTCATCAGCGGTAACGCGGCGTCGTACATCGCTACGAACTCGTGGACTTCCGATGGCCGTTGGGACGTCGAGGAAGAGTCGTCCGCGCCGTACACAACACGAATCATCGTGCGCACGCCGACGGACCCGGACACGTTCAACGGAACCGTCCTCGTCGAGTGGCTCAATGTCAGCGGCGACACCGACGTCGATGTCGATTTCGGACACATGAACGAAGAAATCACCAGAGGCTATGCCTGGGTAGGCGTTTCCGCGCAAGCTGCCGGGATCACCAGCACCGGCGGTAGCGCTCTCGGCGACGGTGTTGTCGGCCTACTGACGTGGGACCCCGAGCGATACGGGAATCTCGATCACCCGGGAGACCGGTATTCCTACGACATCTTTTCTCAGATCGGCACAGCCTTACGTTCACCCGGCGACGTCGATCCGCTGGGCGGTCTGGTGCCGACACAGATCCTTGCGGCCGGACAGTCACAATCGGGATTCCGAATGCTGACGTATGCCAACGCTGTTGCGCCTCACGCCCGAGTCTTCGACGGCTTGATCGTCCATGCCCGCGGCGGCATCGGAGCTCCTCTGGGCGACGGCATGATGCTCCTGGATCCCGCGCCGGCCCGGGTACGCACCGATCTTGATGTTCCCGTGTTCCAGTTGATTACCGAGACTGAACTATTCGAACTGTGCGGCGGACCCGGCCCCACCAGTTTTGTTGCCGCTCGTCAGCCCGACACCGACATGATCCGCACGTGGGAAATCGCGGGCACCGCACACTCGGACGCATACTCACTGAAAATCCTTCATCCGCAGTACGTTCGCCAGTTCGTCGACATCAAGAACCTCGCAGCACTGTTCGACATCGTCAACGACGGACCACAGCGATACGTCTGCTGCGCTGCACTACGCGGCCTACGTGAGTGGGCAGCGGGCGGTGCTGCCCCGGCGTCGGCACCTCCCATCACGACCGCTGACGACGCGATTGTGCGGGACCGCCACGGAAACGCGCTCGGCGGCGTCCGAACGCCTCACCTCGACGTACCGCTCGCGGTGCTGACCGGAGAAAAGGTGCACGTCCCCACCAACGGTGCGACCATCCCGTTCGATGCCGCGACATTGGCGGCCCTGTACCCGGGCCACGGCGCCTACGTGACGGCGTTCACCGAGGCCACCAACCGCGCCGTGTCGGGCGGGTTCATTCTCCCGGAGGACGGCGCCGTACTGATCGCCGAATCAGCCCTGAAGATGCTCGGCGAGTAACCGGTCCAACTGTTCCGGCGCTTCGTCGGGTATCCAATGGCTCACGCCGCGAAGAACTTCGAAACGGTACGGACCGTCCACGAATCGCGGCGTGAGCTCACTACCTTTGGGACCGATTGCGGTGTCGTTGTCGCTCCAGATGTGGAGCGTCGGAACGCTGACACGAACGGCGCGCGGTTTCGGATTTCTCATCCACATGGCGCGATACCAGTTCAGCCCACCGCGTAGGCGCCTCGGCGAACGCATCGCGTCCAGATCACGCCGTGCGCGTTCTGGGCTTTGCCCGCTCGCAACCAGAACCTTCTGCCCGGCAGCGGTTCTGGACAGGACCCATTCCGGGAGAATCGGCAGCTGAAATGCCGCCATGTACCAGGACTTCAAGCCCTGAGTGCTGGTCAACATCGCTCTGACAAAAGCCAATGGATGCGGAACGGACAGCGCGGTCAGCGTACGCAGCAAGTCCGGTCGCTGCGCCGCGACCTCCCAAGCAACCCCGGCGCCCCAATCGTGACCCACCAGATGTACTTTTCCGACGCCCACGGCATCGATCAAAGCAACTGTGTCAGCAACCAGTTCGGATCCTCGGTACGACCACCGCGATTTCGGACGGGCCCCGGAAGAGTATCCACGTTGATCCGGCGCGACGGTACGGTAACCGCGCGCGTGCAAGTACGGCACCAACCGATCCCAGGACGACGAATCCTGCGGAAAACCATGGAGCAGAACAACAACCGGGCCGTCGATCGGGCCTTCGTCACGAACATCGAAGGTCAGCCCGGAACGCGTGTAGGTGGTGAGCCTCGAAACTTCTGCGGTCATGGTGCCACGCTAGCGCGCACCGACTCCATCGCGGGCGAATTCTCACCGGCCCGCAGAAACCTGCCCGTCTTCTCGATACCGAATCCTGCGGCGAATGCGCCGTCGCGGTACACCAACCGGCCGTTGATCACGGTAGCCACCGCGGCACCGTCGCTACGGTTCACCATTCGCGAGATGCCGTTGTATTCGGGAACTGTTGCCTCGAACAGTCCCTCCACCGACTCGTCGAACCCGGCCGGGTCGATGACAACGAGGTCGGCACGATCCCCCTTGCGCAAGTGCCCGGCATCAAGTCCGTACCAATCTGCGAGTTCTCCGGTGAGGCGATGAATCGCGCGCTCGACGGTCAGGAACGGCTTCCGATCTCCCTGAGCATCGTTGACTCGCTTGAGAAGTCGCACGGGGTAGTTGTAGAACGCCATGTTCCGCAAATGCGCGCCGACGTCACCGAAGCCCATCTGAACTCCGGAACTGGACGCCAGTTTCTTGGCGTACTTCGGGCGGTGATTGGCGATCGTGGTGCGCCAGCGAAGCTTCTTCCCGTACTTCACAACGAGGTCGAGATAGGCGTCGACCGGATGCACGCCACGAATGTCGCCGACCTCCCCGAAGTTCTTTCCGATCAGCGTCTCGTCGGGACAACCGACGATGACAGCGTCGTAGAAGTTTCGGTGCCCCGAATGACCGATAAAGGCGGCAACATTCGGACTGAGGGGAAGTGCGTCGAGCGCCGCCGCGTAGGCCGCAGGCCCGGTCCACGTCTTCTTCTCCTGGAGAATGCGCAAGACCGCGTCGTGAGGGACGGCTTCAACCCGACTGAACAGGTCCGCGGATTCCTGCGGAGTCGAGTACACAGTGGACAGCGAGCAGCTACCCAGTACAACCGTCGTGACGCCGTGGCGGACAGATTCGGGCAACCCGGGGCTGACGAGAACTTCGGCGTCGTAGTGCGTGTGGACGTCCACAAAGCCGGGGAGCACCCACTTGTCGGCGGCGTCGATCACTTCGGTGTCGGGCCCGGCGAGAAGTGGGTCAATCGACACTTCTGCAACAACTCCGTCCCGGATTCCCAGATTGCGACGCAGGCCGGGCACCCCAGTTCCGTCGAACCACAGACCGTTGTTGACCACGATGTCGAAACCTGACACTGTCTGACTCCTCACCTCATCTACGTGTAACTAAACGTTATAGATAGCCGCAGAAAGAGGTCAATGGGCCATTCACTTACGGCCGCGACCAGCGCAACTACTGGACAAATTGCCGATTTTGCGTAATTGTGATCCGGACCACCGGGCGCACGCCAGCGAGAATCGTTAGGTATCTTGCTTGCAGTGGCACTGGACCACGTTTCCCCAACACGTTAGGAATTACGACATGCAGTCTGTCGAAGACGTTTTGCCCGAAGGTGTCAAACTCGCCGACATCATGAATGTCCTCAAGCTCGGAATTGCTGCCATCGGCCTGATTTCCGCGGTCTCCGCCTTCAGCTGATCTCCACGTAGCAACGAACGGGCCGGACTTCGGGGAGTTCGGCCCGTTTTATATCACTTCCCGGCTTTCGCCACGCCGAATTGCACTAAATGGCTACATTTACCCTAACAACTGTCCAGTTTGCTAGCGTGCATCTGCACGGCACCGGGTCGGGCATCACACAAACGGAGGACAACCGTGGGTTCCATCGACACCATCAGCTCAACCATCGACATCGTTTCGCAGATCGTGAAGCTTCTCCAGAAGCTCACGGCCGGCAGCTGATCGCAAGAAACAATCGCCGACATACAGGCGAAACCAAACGGGGCCGACAATGTCGGCCCCGTTTGTCGTTGGAGCGGATGACGGGATTCGAACCCGTGTGAACGGCTTTGCAGGCCGGTGCCTAGCCACTCGGCCACACCCGCGTTACTTCAGTGACTCTGCCGTTTACGCTGCGGGCTGACACTACTTTCACTCAGCATGATTCAAGCTCTGACCAGATGTGCTGTAGTGAGACAAGGGGACCACAGCAACGAAAGGCATCATCGATGCGGCGAACACGACTGACGACAGCAGCCCTGGCCACAGTCATCGCAACGGTTGGCTTCGGCCTTGCGACGGCGATACCACCGGTCGCGTCGGCACTGAGTACGAACGGCACCGGCTTGGAGTACTCGGATCGAACGTTCCAGCCTTTCACCGCGTCCAACGGCCTGTCATCCCAGTACCACGTCTATGCCTCGGGAATCCCGCAAGACCATGCGGCTGGTTTGGTGCTTCAGTTTCACGGAGACGACGCGTACGAGTTCAAGAATCCCACCTCTTCGTACAGCCTCGGAGGTGCGTCGGGCATCGTGGCTCAGTCGCGCGGACGCGGTTACATCACCGTCCCGGTGCTCGCGCCGGACACCGATGGACCGATCACGTGGTGGGAGAACGGGAGCGCGAACGCCGACTTCGTTGCCGACCTGGTCAACACACTCAAAGCCGGTTACAACATCGACAGCGAGGACGTCTGGCTCGTCGGTTACAGCGGAGGCGCCCAATTCATCACGCAGTTCTACCTGCCTGAGTACTCCTCACAGATCAACGGTGGCGGCACTGTGGTCTTCGGTGGAGGCGGAGTGCCGCGTGTCTCGGCGGCACCCTTCGACGACGCTCTGGTCAGCGACCTTCCGATGCATTGGTACACCGGAGCGGACGATACCGGGGCCGGCGGTTACAACGCGCTACGTGATGCACAGAACGGATCGGCCTGGTACGCGGCGAAAGGGTTCACGACAGACCTGGAATCTCCCTCCGGCCTCGGCCACAATCTCTCGGGCCGGTTCGGTCAGGTCTTGGCGCGGCACCTGGACCAGCATGTGCCCAGTACAGATGGCAACACCCCCACCATCCCGACCACACCCGTAGTGACACCGACTCCGACCACACCCGTAGTGACACCGACTCCGACTACGCCGCCCAACCCGCCGACGACAACGCCGCAACCGCAGCCATCCACGTGGAACCACACGATCACCCCAACCCGAATCGGGGCAGATCTAACCGTCTCCATCCCGCCGGGGACCAGTCGCACGACGTTCCGGGTCACCGCGGTCAAGGGACCGTTCTACGTCTACAACTACACGACCAGGACAGGCCCACGGACACTGAGCATTGTCTCGAGCCTCAGCCCGGACACGACGTACACCTACACGTTGGAAGCCGACGGAACCGTTGTCGGGTCAGGGTCCTTCCGGACCCTGGCCTGAGTTCCACTTAACCCGTGGCGGCAAACCATTCGCTGTAGAAGGTCGCCAATCCGAGAACACAGGAGATGGCGACAAAGATCCAGAATCTGGCGATCACGACTGTCTCGGGCCAACCGAGTAACTCGAAGTGATGGTGTATCGGGGCCATCTTGAATACGCGGCGGCCGGACGATCGGAACACCAACACCTGAATGATCACCGACAGGATCTCAGCGACGAACAGGGCGCCGATAATGACCATCAGTAGTTCGGTGTGAGTGGTGACGGATAGTCCGACTACAAGACCACCGAGAGCCAGTGAACCCGTATCGCCCATGAAGATCTGCGCGGGCGCGGCATTCCACCAGAGGAAACCGAGGCACGCTCCACCCGCAGCGGCCGCAACTATCGCAATGTCGAGCGGATCCCGCACGTCGTAACAACCGGCGACGGGGTCGAGCACGCACGAGTTCCGGTACTGCCACCCGGCGATGACGACGTAGGTGCCGAGGATCATGCCCATCGAACCGGCTGCGAGGCCGTCAAGGCCGTCGGTGAAGTTGACGGCATTGGACCAGGCGAAGACAAGCACGCAGAAGAAGACCAGGAACCCGATCGTTCCCATCGAGAACACCGAGATATCCCTAACA
Organism: Rhodococcus sp. IEGM 1379; assembly: GCF_030056815.1. Taxonomy (GTDB): domain Bacteria; phylum Actinomycetota; class Actinomycetes; order Mycobacteriales; family Mycobacteriaceae; genus Rhodococcus_F. The sequence continues at coordinate 13,087 of NZ_JASHKR010000053.1, read as the reverse complement.
TGGGAGAGGTACTGGCTACCCGGTGTCACGCCCTTGTTGTTGGAGAACTGTAGAAACAGCACGCCGAAAATGACCGCGCTCGCGAGCTGACCGACCGTCTTCGCGGTCTTGTTCAAGCCGAGGTTGCGTTTCTTACGAATCTTGATGAAGTCGTCCAGGAATCCGACGATTCCCAGTGACGTCGCCAACGCGAGGACCAACCAACCCGAAGCGGACAGTCTCGGAAGTACCGAACCGAAGCCGATCACGTGAGCTGCCAGATAGCCCGCCCACATACCCGCGATGATCGCGATTCCGCCCATCGACGGGGTGCCGCGCTTGCCCTGATGACTTTGCGGCCCCTCGATGCGGATCTCGTGTCCGAGCCCCTGCTTGGACAGCACTTTGATGAGGAAAGGCGTCAGGAACAGAGCGACGAATAACGAGACGCCACCCGCGACGAGGATTGAAATCACTCGGTGGACTCTACAGATGTCACCGCCGGCGACACACAATCAGACAAGGCGGTCGGCGCCTGGCAAGCATGGGATGATCGAACCTATGCCTCCCGCCTCGCCGCTCCCCCTCGACCCCATCGAAGAGGCGCATCGGCAATGGACCGAGCACGGTTGGAGTGACGTCGCCGACGGTATGGCGGCCGTCACCTCGGTGATGCGGGCCCAGCAGATCATGATGGCCCGGGTCGAAGAGGTACTCAAACCACTCGGACTGACGTTCGCCCGATACGAACTGCTGACCCTGCTCACCTTCACCAGGTCGGGCGCACTTCCGATGACCAAGGCCAGCGCCCGCCTTCAGGTCCACCCCACCAGCGTCACCAATGCCGTCGACCGGTTGGAGAAGGCGAAGCTTGTACGACGCGTACCGCATCCCAGCGACCGACGTACGACGCTCATCGAAATCGCCGACGCCGGTCGGACGCTCGCGCTCGAGGCGACCGAATTGCTCAACGCCAAGGTCTTCGCGCACCCGGGTCTGGCGCCGGACAAGCTCGACCAGTTGGTGATGATCCTCACTGAATTGCGGAAAGATGCCGGCGATTTCGAGGCCGGAACGTAAACGATCCTGAAGGATTTCGCTCGCTCAGGGAGCGAAATCCTTCAGGATCAGGGCACTACTAGCGGTGCTTGAACTCAGCTGACCGCTTCTCCACGAATGCGGCCATGCCTTCCTTCTGGTCTTCCGTGGCAAACGTCGAGTGGAAGATGCGACGTTCGAAGCGGACTCCCTCAGCGAGGGAGGACTCGAAGGAGCGGTTGACGGCTTCCTTGGCCATCATCGCGATCGGCAAGGACATCTCGGCAATAGTGGTTGCCGTCTTCAGCGCGTCGTCGAGCAGGTCTGCTGCCGGAACGATCCGCGACACGAGGCCTGCGCGCTCAGCTTCTTCGGCATCCATAGTGCGTCCGGTGAGGCACATTTCCATGGCCTTGGCTTTGCCCACTGCGCGGGTAAGGCGCTGGGAGCCGCCGATGCCGGGGATGACACCGAGCTTGATCTCGGGCTGACCGAACTTCGCGGTGTCGGCGGCAATAATGAAGTCGCAGAGCATCGCGAGCTCGCAACCACCACCGAGTGCGTATCCGGCGACAGCAGCGATCAGAGGCTTCCGAGACGCAGCGACGCGATCCCAGGGAGTGAAGAAATCCTCGGTGTACGCATCCATGTAGGTCTTGGACTGCATTTCCTTGATATCGGCGCCGGCGGCGAATGCGCGCTCGGAACCGGTGATCAGGATGGCGCCGATGCCGTTGTCTGCTTCGAGATCGGTTACTGCTGCAACCACCTCGTTCATCAGCTCGGAGTTGAGAGCGTTGAGAGCCTTGGGGCGGTTGAGCGTAATGACGCCGACGCGGCCCTTACGCTCGAGGATAATGGTGTTGAAGTCGGTCACTGCTGTCCTTCGCTCGAACGGTCACGGATGTCGTTGATGATGGCAGAGAAGTCCAGACCGCCACCGCCCGCGGCATGGAAACGACTGTAGAGCTCTGCGGCCCTGAGCCCGAGCTCGCCGTCAACACCATTGGTGCGCAAAGCGTTTGCCGCCAAACCGAGGTCCTTGTCCATTAACGCGACAGCGAAGCCTGGCTGGTAGTCGTTGTTGGCTGGGGTGGTGGGAACCGGTCCAGGGACCGGGCAGTTGGAGGTCAATGCCCAGCACTGCCCCGATGCGTTGGACGCGACGTCGAAGAGCGCCTGATTGCTCAGGCCCAGCTTCTCGCCGAGAACAAATGCTTCACTGATGGCGATCATCGATACGCCGAGAATCATGTTGTTGCAGATCTTCGCAGCCTGACCGACACCGGCGTCGCCGCAGTGAACTACCTTGCGGCCCATCACCTCCAGCAACGGCGACGCCGCCTGAAAGTCTGCTTCGGAGCCGCCCACCATGAACGCGAGGGTGCCGGCGGTTGCACCGACAACACCGCCCGAGACGGGTGCGTCGACGCTGCGATGGCCTGCAGCTTCAGCCTTGTCGTGGGCCACCTTGGCATCTGCGACATCGATCGTGGAGCAGTCGATGAACAGGGTGCCGGGTGTAGCGATCGACAACAACTCGTCGTACAGACCGAGAACGTGCTTGCCGCTGGGCAGCATCGTGATGACGACGTCCGCGCCGCGCACTGCATCTGCGGCCGAATCAGCTATGGATGCACCATCTTTGACAGCCTGCTCGAGCGCTGCCGGCGCCAGGTCGAAACCGACAACCTTGTGACCGGCCTTGACCAGATTAGCTGCCATCGGGCCACCCATGTGACCGAGTCCGATAAATCCAACAGTCGTGCTCATAGCTCGCGCTCCTTCGGCATTGGTCAGTGAGATGTAAGGCCGAGCTCGCGCTCGTCGAGCGGCGCAAAGTATGCGTCCACTGCTTCTTCGGTGACATCCTCGAGGGTAGCCGGTGACCACTGCGGGTTTCGGTCCTTCTCGACAACTTGCGCTCGGATTCCCTCGACCAGATCGTGTGAACGCAGTGCTGCGGTGGATACCCGGAACTCTTCGTTCAGAACCTCCTCGAGACTGCCGGCGTCCTTGGCATGACGCAGCGAACGCAACGTCACGGACAGTGCGACCGGAGACTTGCCCAGGATCGCCTCAGCTGCCTTCTCGGCTTCGGGAATTCCGCTGGCGCGCAGTCGTTCGACAATCACCGGAACGCTATCGGCCGAGTAGGCCGCGTCGATCCAGCTCTGCTGAGCCACAAGCTCGGATACCGGTGCGGGCTCGGCAAACTGAGCAACGGCTTCGGCAAGGGTTGAGGACGCCAGAGCCTCGATGAACGTGTCGATGTTCTCCGAAGGAATGTAGTTGTCCGCGAACCCGCATGCGATGGCGTCGCCGGCACTCAGACGCGCTGTGGTGAGCGCGATATGAGTTCCCAGCTCACCGGGAGCACGCGAGAGTAGGTACGTGCCTCCCACGTCGGGGATGAAACCGATTCCGGTCTCGGGCATTCCGATCATCGAGCGTTCGGTGACGATGCGAATGTCGCCGTGTGCGGAAACTCCGACACCGCCGCCCATGACTATGCCGTCCATGATCGCGATGTACGGCTTGGGGTAGTTCGCGATTTCGGCGTTGAGGATGTACTCGTCACGCCAGAAGTCGAGTGAACCGGTCTTGCCGTCCTTGGCGTCGTGGTAGATCGAGACGATGTCGCCGCCGGCACACAGGCCACGCTCGCCGGCGCCCGTGAGGACGACAGCTTTGACGTCGTCGTCGCTCTTCCATTCCTCGAGCGCCTTGGCCATCTGCGTCACCATGTTGTGGTTGAGCGCGTTGATCGCCTTGGGACGGTTGAGCGTAATGCGCCCCAGTCCGTCGCGCTTTTCGATGAGTACTTCGTTCACTTCACTCATGCTGCTCCTTGCTTTCCCTGCGATCCGACAACACTGCGGGCGATGACAACACGCATGATCTCGTTGCTACCTTCGAGGATCTGATGAACCCGTAGGTCACGCACGATCTTCTCGATCCCGTACTCAGCAAGATAGCCGTACCCACCGTGAAGCTGGAGCGCCCGGTTGGCTACGTCGAAACCGGTGTCCGTCGCGAAGCGCTTGGCCATCGCGCACAGTTCGACAACATCGGGTGCGCCCGTTTCGAGTGCCTCGGCAGCACGCCACAGCAGAGTGCGTGCGGCCTCGAGTTCGGTACGCATATCGGCAAGCTGGAATTGCAGCGCCTGCGATTCGATCAGTTGCGCACCGAAAGCCTTGCGGTCGGTCAAATATCCGACAGCTTTCTCGAGGGCTGCCTGCGCGCCGCCCACCGAGCAGGCAGCGATATTCAGGCGGCCGCCGTTGAGGCCCTTCATGGCGATGCGGAAACCGCTCCCCTCTTCGCCGAGCAGGTTGGCCGCCGGAACCCGCACGTCCTCCAAGATCACCTGACGGGTGGGCTGCGCATTCCACCCCATCTTGATCTCGTTGGCGCCGAACGACAGACCCGGAGAGCCCTTGGGCACGATGAATGCCGAGATCCCCTTCGCACCAGCAGCGCCGGTGCGAGCCATCACGACGTAGACGTCGGAAGTGCCTGCACCGGAAATGAACTGCTTCACACCGTTGAGGATGTAGCCGTCGCCGTCCCGAACGGCTTTGGTGCTCAGGCCCGCTGCGTCGGAACCGGCACCAGGCTCGGTGAGGCAGTAGCTGCCCAACTGGTCCATCGAGCACAGACCCGGAACCCATTTACGACGCTGTTCGTCGTTGCCGAACTGGTCGATCATCCACGTCACCATGTTGTGAATGGAGATGTACGCGGCGATCGACGGATCACCCTTCGCGAGCTCCTCGAAGATCCGGGCAGCATCGACGCGGGTCAGTTCACTGCCACCTACATCTTCACGGATGTAGATGCCGCCCATACCCAGGGACGCCGCCTTGCGGAGAACGTCCACCGGGAAATGCTTGGTCTGGTCCCACTCAACTGCATTGGGCGCCAAATGCTCGGCCGCGAAGTCGCGGGCGGTGTCGCGAATCGCCCGCTCGTCATCGGTCAGAGTAAACATGGAAAGTTGGTCCGATCAGTTCATCGTCGGGATGACGAAGTGGTTGGTCTCTTCTTTTTTGCCGGAAGGCCAACGCTGCGTCACGGTCTTGGTCTTGGTGTAGAAGCGGAAGGAATCGGGACCGTGCTGGTTGAGGTCACCGAATCCGGAGCGCTTCCAGCCACCGAAGGTGTGGTACGCGATCGGGACGGGGATCGGCACGTTGACGCCGACCATGCCGACGTTGACGCGAGCCGTGAAGTCACGAGCGGTATCGCCGTCACGAGTGAAGATGGAGACGCCGTTGCCGTATTCATGCTCGGACGGAAGACGCAGTGCCTCTTCGTAATCCGCTGCACGCACGACCATCAGGACGGGTCCGAAGATTTCCTCGGTGTAGATCCGCATCTCGGGGGTGACATTGTCGAAAAGGGTGGCGCCGGCGAAGAAGCCGTCTTCATGTCCTTCAAGAGTGAAACCGCGGCCGTCGACGACTGCTGTTGCGCCCTCGTCGATTCCGATCTGCACGTAGTTGTTGACGCGATCCAGAGCGTCGGCGCTGACCAGGGGGCCGAAATCGACACCTTCGTCGTCACTGCGACCGATCTTGAGCTTGGCGACGCGTTCCTTCAGCTTGGCCACCAGCGCGTCTGCGGTCTCTTCGCCGACGGGAACGGCCACCGAAATAGCCATGCAACGCTCACCGGCACTGCCGTAACCGGCGCCGATGAGTGCGTCGGCAACCTCGTCGAGGTCGGCGTCGGGCATGACAACCGCATGGTTCTTGGCGCCGCCGAAGCACTGTGCGCGCTTGCCGTGTGTTGCGGCTGTCTCGTAGATGTACTGCGCGATCGGCGTGGAACCCACAAAGCCGATGGCCTTGACGCGCTCGTCGGTCAGCAGGACGTCGACAACTTCCTTGTCACCGTTGACCACGTTGAACACACCAGCGGGCAGTCCGGCTTCGAGGAACAGTTCGGCCAGACGCAGCGGCACCGACGGGTCACGCTCGGACGGCTTGAGAATGAAGGCGTTGCCTGCAGCGAGGGCTGGGCCGGCCTTCCACAGCGGGATCATCGCGGGGAAGTTGAAGGGCGTGATTCCGGCGACGACGCCGAGCGGCTGACGCATGGAGTACACGTCGATACCGGCGCCGGCGCTCTCCGTGAACTCGCCCTTGAGCAGGTGCGGGGCGCCAACGGCAAATTCGATGACCTCGAGGCCACGCTGGATGTCGCCCTTGGCGTCGGCGACGGTCTTGCCGTGCTCGGACGAGAGCAGCTGCGCGAGAGACTCCATCTCATCCTGCGCGAGCTGGAGGAACTTCATCAGGACGCGAGCGCGCTTCTGCGGATTGAACGCAGCCCAGACCTTCTGCGCTTCTTCGGCATTCGCGATAATGGCTTCGGTCTCAACCTTGCTCGCGAGCGGCACTCGCGCCTGCACCTGACCGGTGTTCGGATCGAATACGTCTGCAAATCGCTCGGAAGTTCCGGGAACGCGCTTGCCACCGACGAAGTGCGTCAACTCTTGAACCGCCACTTTTTCAACCATTGTGCTAACCCGTTCCTTACTCGTTGTGGACCGCCGAGGAGGCAGCGCTAGTTATGTCTACCATCCTATAGTTGGATGTCCATGCATGTCCACAGTCGTGCACCTTTCTTAACCTGCCGGGGTTAAGAAAGACGCACAGCAGAAGCTGCCGCAGCAGCAATCTCCTGGTCAGTTACTTCATATCCATCGCTGCCGCCGCCGGGTCCACCGGAACCGTCGATCACCTTGCGCGCCGACAAATGGATCGCGTCGACGCCCGTGGCCGCGATCTTCGCGATATCCGGCACGCATACTCCCCCGCCGGCCATGATCTCGACGCGGCCGTGCGCGTATGCAGCCATCTCGGCCAACTCGCCGAGTCCGTCGACGCAACGCGGGGCGCCGCCGGACGTGAGTACTCGACGCACTCCCAGTTCAGCGAGGACGTCGAGGGCAGCCAACCTGTCCGCCACCACATCCATGGCGCGATGGAAGGTCACCGGAACAGCAGCCGGGTCAACGGCGCGCAAAAGGTGTTGCAGCGCAACCGTATCGATGCGGCCATCTTCAGTGAGCGCGCCCACCACCACACCCGAGGCGCCGGCATCCACCGCAGCAGCGGCGTCGCGGGCCATGACATCCAATTCTTCACTGCTATAGACAAATCCGCCGGCTCGACTGCGAATGAGCGGGTGGACTGCAATGCCCGTCGCCACGACGGCCTCGATCATCGCCAGACTGGGAGTCAACCCGCCGGTGGCTCCCAGTGCGGAACACAATTCCACCCGCGAAGCACCGACGGCCGCAGCGATGCGCGCACCGGATGCGTCCTGCACCGCCAGTTCCAGTACCGCCATCAGAATCGCTGCGAAGCAGGCTTGTGCTCGACTGCGTAACGGTAGTAATCGGCAAGCTTCAAACCGGTAGCTGCCGCTTCGTCGATCACGACGGTGACGTGGCGGTGCAACTGCATGACCGAGGCCGGGCAGAACGCTGCGAGAGGGCCTTCTACCGCCGCGGCAATTGCGTCGGCCTTGCCCTCGCCGAGTGCGATCATCACCAGGTGGCGGGCCTCACTGATGGTGCCCAACCCCTGCGTCAGTACGTGATGCGGGACGTCGTCGACGCTGTCGAAGAAGCGCGCATTGTCGATACGGGTCTGCTCGGTCAACGTCTTCACCCGCGTACGCGAGGTCAGCGAAGATCCGGGCTCGTTGAACCCGATGTGTCCGTCCGTGCCGATACCGAGCAACTGCACGTCGACGCCACCAGCGGCGGCGATGACGGCGTCGTAGCGTCGAGCTTCGGCGTCGATGTTCTCAGCTTCACCGTTGGGGCTCGACACCAGTGCCGGATCAAGATTGACGTGATCCACGAATTCGGAGCGGATCACCGAAAAATAAGACTGCTCATGGCCTTTCGGAATACCGACGTACTCGTCGAGCAGGAAGGCTCGGGCGCCCGAGAAATCGAGACCCTCTTCGCGGTGCCGACGCGCCAGTTCCTGATAACTGCCCAGCGGGGATGATCCGGTGGCCAGGCCCAGCGTGACGTGGCCGCTGCGGACGTAGCCCTCGACAATGTCTGCCACCGTGGTGTGAACCTCGGCGGCGGTGGGGCGAATAACGATTTCCATGTCTATTCCTTTCCAGCGACTGTGCTGCCCAGCAGCACGCGCGGGTTGTGCAAGCTGCGATCTGTCACAAGAATGTCGGCCCGTGAGCCCACGGCCAGAGTGCCGCGTTCGGCATCGAGGCCGAGAAGTCGTGCCGGCGTGCGGGTAGCAGCGGCGACCGCGTCAGCGAGGGGCACATTCGCCTCGAACACGGTGCTACGCAACACATCCAGCAATCGTGCTGTCCCGCCGGCGATCGCCCCTTCGGATCCGTCGGCGGTGGCCAATCTCGCGATACCACCCGAGACTCGCACATCGAGCGGGCCGAGTCGGTAGTCGCCGTCACCCATTCCGGCGGCGGCCATCGAGTCACTCACCAATGCAATCTGTTCCGCACCCACGGTGTCGAACACCATCGAGACGGTTTCCGGCGCCAGGTGTACGCCGTCGGCGATCAACTCCACCACCATCTCACCGCGGGCCGCCCCGGCCAGGCAGGCAGCCACCGGGCCGGGCGCCCGGTGATGCATCGGCGGCATCCCGTTGAACAGGTGTGTGGCGCTGAGTGGTCCGGCTAACAGCCCGCTCGACGCCTCCGCGATGCGACCCCTCATGGTCGACGCATCGCAGTCGGTGTGTCCCAGACTCGGCACGATGCCACGCCGACGCATGATCGTAAGAAGTTCGGTGAAGTGCGCCGTTTCCGGTGCCAGTGTCATCGAACGGACCGTGCCGCGAGCGGCATCACAAATCTCCTCCAACAGGTCCGGGTTACCGGGCACGATGGATGCCGGATCTTGTGCACCGCAGCGGGCGCAGTTGATGAACGGGCCTTCAAGGTGAATACCCAGAAGGTCGCCCCGTTCAACCAGTTCGGCCAGAATCTTTGCCTGGCGCAGCAAATCCGCAGGTTGAGCGGAAACGAGGCTGCCGAGGAGTCCGGTCGTACCGTGCTCGCGGTGATGAGCAGCGGCCAGCGAGGCACCAGCGGAGTCGGTGTTGGGAAACCCGGCTCCGGCAGCGCCGTGACTGTGGACGTCGATCAGTCCGGGCAGGATTAACTGATCTGTGGCTGCCGGCACCACGCCGGGGTAGTCCGCGGCCGATCCTACCCAGGTAATCAACGCGTCTTCGGCAACAATCACTCCGTCTGCAATCGATCCGGATGCTGAGCCGATAATGTTGCCCCGTAGGATAACTGCGCTACTCACAGCGACTCCCGAATCTCCAGCACGGCAGCCCGCCCGCCCACAGGGTTGCGCGCAGCCCGCGCAGCAGCGGCCATTGCCCGGCACCCGTCCAGGTCTACGGCGGCCAACCTGGCGCGCACCTCACCCAACGCGGGTGTGGACATCGACAGACTGGTGACGCCGAGGCCCACGAGAACCGGCGCCAACAACGGATCCGACGCCGCCTCGCCGCACACTCCGACAGGCTTTCCGACCGCTGTGCCGGCGGCACCCACCAGCGCGATCAAGTCGAGAATTGCCGGCTGCCACGGGTCCAGCAGGTGTGCCAGACCACCGGCCATGCGATCGACCGCACACGTGTACTGACTCAAATCGTTGGTACCGATGCTGACGAAATCGAGATGCTCGAGAATGTCCTTGGCACGCAACGCTGCTGCCGGCACCTCGATCATCGCGCCCACCGTGGTGATACCGCGGGAGCGTGCCAGTTCGGCAAAACCGATCGCCTCGTCCGCCGTCGACACCATCGGAGCCATCACCCACAGATCTGCACCCGTGGCGAGGCCGGCAGCAGCCAGCGCGTCCAATTGTGTGATCAGCGTCTGCGGATACACGTCGGCGATGCGGAGCCCACGAATTCCCAACGCCGGGTTGGCTTCTTCCGCTAGATCCAGGAACGGCAACGGCTTGTCCGAACCGGAATCGAGGGTCCGAACTACCACCTTTCGCCCGGAAAAGTGCTGCAGGACAGCCGTGTACATCTCAGTCTGCTCGACAAGCGAGGGCTCCTCGGTGCGGCCGAGGAACGAGAACTCGGTGCGGAACAGTCCGACGCCCTCGCAGTCGACGCCACCCGCTCGGGCCGCGTCGTCAAGCGTTCCGATGTTGGCGAGCAAACCCACGGCCGTACCGTCGAGTGTGCGGCCCGGTCCACTGCCCGACGCCGTTCGCGCTGCGGCCGCAGCAATCCCGAGCGCCGCACGTTCCTGCTGCTCGGCGTTCGGATCGACCACAACGTCACCGGTACTGCCGTCGAGAATCAGCAGCACACCTTCGGGCAGAGCGAGCGCTTCGGGGCAGCTCACCACTGCCGCGATACCCAGCGACTTCGCCAAAATCGCGGTGTGACTGGTCGGCCCACCTTCCCCGGTGAGCAGGCCGACGACGTCACTGCCGGCGAGCGTCGCAGTATCCGCGGGAGCCAGATCCCGGGCCACCAGAATGTACGGATGACCGGGTGCCGGAATACCCGGCAAAGGCTGATCGAGCAGTACCGCGACGGTCCGCCGACCCAGATCGCGCAGGTCCGTAACTCGCTCGGCCATGTAGCCGCCCAGCGCTGCGAGCTTGTCGCAGAATCCTTCGAAAGCCACGGTCACCGAGTACGCGGTCGGTAGGCCGGCCTCGAGATTCTTGGAAGTTTCCTTCACGATTCCAGGATCACGGGCCAGCGCCGCAGACGTCACCAGGATCTCGGCGGCAACTCCGTCGACGCCGTCGCCGCGGCTCTCGAGATCGCTCGCCACGGTGTCCAATGCTCTACGGACGCGCACCAATTCGTCGGCCGGTGTGCCGGTCACCGGATCGCCCGCCGACGTCTCGATGACGGTGCCGAAACCGATCCACGGCGCGCAGACCACACCGGAACTCACACCGAGACCGTTGATGTCGGTGGACATCAGGCCTCGTCGAGGTCGGTGGCGAGCAGTTCGGCCAGGCTGCGAAGGGCATCTTCGGCGCCTTCGCCTTCTGCCTGCAACGTCACCTCGGCTCCGAACTGAGCACCGAGCGTCATGACCGACAGCATGCTGGCGGCGTCGACCGGCTCGCCGTCACCGAGTGCAATAGTGACGTCGACGGGGGCGGTGGCTGCTGCCCGGGTGAACTTGGCAGCGGGGCGGGCGTGCAGGCCCACGGTTGATCCGATGATGGCGGTTACGGTTGCCATGGCGTCAGCGACCTTCCAATTCCTTGGCGATTTTCTGTTCTTGTTCCGCTACTGACGGCGCGTCGACGCGAGTGTCAGCCACAGCTGCGACGGCAACTTCTGCCTCGATCACTGCCTCGCCGGGAGTGTTGTCCTCGCCATCGAGCTCTTCTTCGCGGCCGGGGGTGCGCAGGTTCCACTTCTTGATGACAAAGCTGAAGAGGAAGTAGTAGATCAGTGCGTAGACGAGGCCGATCGGGATCAGCATCCAGGCATTGGTGGCTTTGCCGAAGTTGAGCGCGTAGTCGATGAAGCCGGCGGAGAACGTGAAGCCGTCGTGGATTCCGAGCGCGTTGACCAACGCCATCGACGTACCCGTCAAGATCGAGTGGATGACGTACAGCGGCCAGGCTACGAACATGAACGAGAACTCGAGCGGCTCGGTGATACCTGTGAGGAACGCGGTCAGACCGGTGGAGAGCATGATGCCGCCGATCAGCTTCTTCTGAGAAGGCTTGGCGTTACGCCAGATCGCGAAAGCTGCTGCGGGAAGCGCGAACATCATAATCGGGAAGAAGCCCGTCATGAAAGTGCCGGCACTGGGGTCACCGGCAAAGAAGCGGTTGAGATCGCCGCGGACCAACTGTCCCGACGCGTCCTGATAGTCGCCGATCAGGAACCACACTGCAGAGTTGAGGATGTGGTGCAGGCCGGTCGGAATCAGCAACCGGTTCGCGGTGCCGTAGATACCGCCGCCGATCACGGTGTTCGACGCGACGGTCTCACCCACCCAGGTCAGACCGGAGTTGAAGAGTGGGTAGATGAATGCCATCAGCACACCGACAACAAGTCCCGTGACAGCGGTGAGGATGGGAACCAAGCGTCGACCGTTGAAGAATCCGAGGTAGTCGGGAAGCTTTGTGCGATAGAACTTCTGCCACAGGATCGCGGACAACAAGCCCATCACGATGCCGGCCAGCACGCCGTAATTGATCATCGACGGGTCACCGTTGGGGTCCGTCTTGCCCTCGAGAACGATGGGCGACATGGCCTCGAAGACGCCGTTGATGACCATGTATCCGACGACTGCAGCCAAGGCTGTGGAACCGTCCGACTTCTTGGCCCACCCGATGGCGATGCCGACCGCGAAGATCAGCGGCAACCACGTGAAGATCGACTGTCCGGCAGCCGAGATGACACCCGCCGTGCTTTCCAGTGCACTGAAACGCCCGAGCAGATCGTCCTGACCTGCACGAAGCAGAAGTCCGGCCGCGGGCAGCACCGCAATGGGCAACATCAGGCTGCGGCCGAGGCGTTGAACCCCGGCAAACAACGTCGATTCCTTCTTGGGGCTGTCGTCGGCAGTCATAAAGACCTTCTCTTGTCGTCTGGTGCGGCGCGGGGTGAACCGATGGGGCAGAAAGTATTGTGAACCAGTATCCACAAGGGGTACTGTCCGGTCATAACCAGTTGCTAGTTTGACCAGGTGAACGCAAGATGTCAACAGGAGAATGTGACCTAGGCAACTGGAAAAGCACTCACCAGCTAACCGACCCGCACAAACCAGGAGAATCAATGTCCAAGGCAGAAGCAATCGTCAAGGGCCTCGGCGGCGCCGAGAACATCGTCGAAATCGAAGCGTGCATCACACGCCTGCGTACCGAGGTCAAGGACGGAAGCAAGGTCGACGAGGCAGCCCTCAAGGCCGCCGGCGCTCACGGTGTCCTCAAGGCCGGCACCGTCGTCCAGGTCATCGTTGGCCCCGAGGCGGACACCCTCGCCGAGGACATCGAGGACATTCTGTGAGCGTCTCCGTCCTCGCTCCCCTG
>NZ_JASHKR010000052.1:3759-30068 GCF_030056815.1 Rhodococcus sp. IEGM 1379 | reverse complement strand
ACGTTCCCCCAATAGTATTGATACCCTGCGCCCTTGGTGCTTGTAGAAGCCGGACTTCGACACCTCGAGCAGGCGTGCCATCGAAGTGAACGGCGGAGTTCGCGCACTCCATGGCCATCAACGCGTAGAGCTCTACTTTTGTTGATGTGCCGCGAAGTACGCGGACGCTTTTTTCGCCGAACGCTATGTCTTTCTCCTGCTCGGAGACCTGCTTGCGCAGCCTGGCTAGTTCGGTACGTTCCGCGGCACTGAGCGGCTGATCTCCTGCTGTGGCGGCGGCGTCGATGCGCCGGCGTTGGTCGGCGACCCAGCGGCCGAGCAGGGCTTCGTTGATACCCAGTTCACGGGCGACTTCAGCGATGGTGCGGCCGGAATCGATCACCCGGTGGGCGGCCTCGACCTTGTATTCGGTCGTGAACGACCTGCGCTTGGGGACATGAGGACATCCTTCCAGCGGAACCCTTGGTCCCGCTATCTCGGTGTCCACCATTCGGGGTGAACCTCACAACCCAGGCGGCATCGCAGGAGAACTTCGAGCGCTTACAACTTGATCCTGCATTCAACGACTTGGTCGGAGTGATTGCGGAGGTCCTCGGGTGTGCCTTCGATGATCCTGTAGCGGCAGAAGTCGGTGGACGTTGAGTTGCCTGCCTGCGACAAATAAGTCGGCGATACGGTATCGACTATTCACCCTCAACGTTGGGCCGATGGAGATGCTGTACGTCGAGTGTGAGCTCGAAAATGGTGAACTTGTAGACTATTGGATGTCCATTTACGTGTCGAGTTCGGCGCTGGAATCGGCTACCGGTTGCAGCGTAGAAGAGCTCGATGATCGACGCTGCCGCATCCAAATTCACAGGATCAGCCTTTCGTCAGCGGATGGCGATGGAGTAGTGATCAGTGGCAGTCTCATTGCTGAAGGGGAGGCGGACGAGTTCGATTCGCTTCCGCTCAATGCGACGACGATCCGTCCACTCGCGGAACATCTTGTCGCGAAAGGTAAGGGGCCCTGCGAGCAGTACCACAATCGTGGATTTGCACAGTTTGTTCTCGAAGGAATGGTGAACTATGTCTGAGGAATACCCCATCCGGTTACCGCGTGTTCTGCGCGATGGTGACGATGCCGGCGCTATCGACGTGCTGCAGGAGTACTTCACTCGCAAGGTTGCGAAAACGGGCTATTTACGAACCGGCGCGTTGTGGGATGCATGGGATCCGAGCGGCCGCCGCGAAGAGGACGTGGACCGTCTCACTGCGGAAGATCTTGTCGCGGTGACGCTTTTATCGGTGAAGGTTCCTGGACAGGGCGCATTGATTTTGCTGGGGGAGAAGAACGCCGAGCTTAATAAACTACTCGTCGAGGTTGGTCCGGATCGTGACCTTGCGAGTGAATCCGAAGAGTTGACATCGGATTCCGCAGCATGGCGGTTGGAAACAGCGTTGTGGGAGATTCACGGAGTCGGCCGCACAATCGCATCGAAACTCATTGCGCGCAAACGTCCTCGGCTGTATCCGATTTACGACGACGTAGTGGGCAGAGAACTCGGGACCAAGGCGGCTCACCTGGAGCCGGTGCGATTCTCGCTGCACCAGCGAAACGGTGAACTCCATGATCGATTGCTGGACTTGCGGGATCGGGCAGGCCTGGACGATGTAGTGCCAGCAGTGCGGATCCTGGATGTTCTCGCCTGGATGCAGGGCAAGGGCTACAAGCCGAGCGCGTCGTAGGTAGGGCTGATGGAGCAAAGACCGTGGCGATTGGGAGAGCTTCCGATTCCGATCATCAACGCCTTCATAGGTGAACACGCGTACATGTCAAACCTGTATCCGGCGCCAACTCCATACCGTGGTCTACTTCTTCCGTCGAGTGAGCATGCCTATGCAGCCGCGAAAACGCTGGACCAGAACATGATTCGATCGATTCTGGCCACCGATGATCCGGCCGAGGCGAAGAAGATCGGCCGCAGTGCCGCGCTCATCGACAGCTGGGAGGCCATCAAGTTTCAGGTGATGGAATCTGTTATTGGCGCCAATTTATGCATAATCCCGATCTGGCTGACCGGCTCCGCGCCACCGCCGGCTCACTGATTGTCGAGGGCAACATCTGGCACGACCAAATCTGGGGGAACTGCAGTTGCCCGCGACATCGAGACGTTCCGGGTGAGCTGTCTATGTTGCTCACTCATCCGAGGTTGGGGGAATCGGACGGCTGTCCGTCGCGTCTAAGCGCCAGCACGTTGCGCTGCAACAGAATTCATACCGGCCGAATCAGTGCATCGGGGCATTCAAGCTAGGTTGACACAGTCCATCAAAGTCTCGGTTCAGTCGGTACGAACAGGGTTGTTCAGTGAGTAGCCGAACTGGCGTAGTCCTGAGATCACCGTGACCGGAATGTTTCGTTCTCATTGAGAAAAATGACGGGACAATTACCTCCTGGGGAAACAGGAAAAGAGACTTCTACTCTCAGAGTGCCCCATCAGCCCCAATTTTCGAGGTGTCGAGTGAAGTATGTTCAACGCAGGGTTTTGGTACCTGCACTGTCCGCAGTATTTTCGATTGCAGTAGTGCTATCCACCGGGGTCGACGCATCCGCCCAATCATCGAGTTTCCCCGACATCGGCTCGATTTTTCCCTCTACGGGTTCAATAGGGGGTGGCACAGACTCCGCTGTTGCACAACGTATTAGCGCTATCTTCGCCGAGCACGGTGTTCCTGGGGCACAGGTGATATACACGGATAACAACAGTCGGAAAGAGTTCAACTACGGTGTCGCCAATGCGAAGACCGGAGATCCTGTGTCCTCTCTCACCACTTTCGAGGCAGCCTCCATGACCAAGGTGGTGGGCACGTATGTTGTACTCCAACTGGTGGATGAGGGCCTCCTCGACCTTGATACTCCACTGTCGAAATATTTCGAATACCCACGTATCGCAGGCGATCCCGCAGCTGCCAAGATCACCGCACGAATGGTGTTGACGCACACGTCCGGCCTGCCGGGTTGGGCGACCGCACCCTCGGGTCCAAATCTGGACACCACCCCGCTTAACATCATATTCGAGCCGGGAACCCAGTGGTCCTACTCGGGCGAGGGCTTCTACTACCTGCAGAAGACCGTCGAGTCGCTGACCGGGATGAAGTTCACGGAGCTTGCCAAAAAGCGCGTATTCGACAGATTCGGGATGACAAGCAGCAATCTGGTCTACAACCCGGACTTCGAGGCAGTCAGTGCCGTCGGGCACGCTGCTGACGGCACACCGAAGGCGCTCCGCATTCTTACCAATGCGAACATCGCCTTCACTCTGCGTACAACGGCCACCGATTATTCGAATTTCCTCCGCGGCGCACTGGTCAAGGGAGAGGGACTCTCGCAGGCCACCCGCGACATGATGTTCACTGCAGCCGGAAGCGCTGACCACGGCGGCAGCGACAAAGACGCAATTGGCCACATTAAGTGGGGCCTCGGCATCGGCCTACAGAACAACGAACTCGGAAAGGCGATCTGGCATTGGGGTGATAACGGCGCGTTCAAGGCTTTCTTCATCGCATACCCGGAGACAGGTAAGAGCGTTGTGATCCTGACGGACAGCCAAAACGGCCTGGATACGATCGACGAAATCGACCACGAATTCTTCGGTCCGAACACCGTCTATGCCTCACGATGGATCAAGGAAGCCGAGTAGCAGACAGACTGGATTTCCCAGCCATTTACAAGGCGCACAACTTGGTTCAGCCCAACCGTTCAGCCGGGCTGAGCCAAGTTGTCTGTCGAACCGCTATCGCCTCAAGCTGAGCAGGTTCTCTCTCGAGGCGCTGGTCAATCTTGGTAGCAAGATCGGTGCCCACATCGGAGTGCACGTCGACAGGGACGCGGGCTGTGACGTGCACCGGTCAACTTCGCATGATCTTCAAAGGCGGCACGTCGCTGTCCAGGGTCTGTGGTCTGATCGAACGGTTCTCCGAGGACATCGATGCTCGCTTGAGCCACTCGCCCGTGCCGGGATTGAGAGTCGCAGATTTACAACTCCGAAATTGGGGTCTCCAGGGTGATATCGATACCCATCCGACGGAGATTGCCGTCGAGGACCTGCCAGATGGAAAGTTCGAGGAAGTCAGCCAGTTCGGTGCTCGAGACGTCGGATCCCGGTTGGCTGAGCCAGCGATTGACGCTGACATCGACGAATCCGATTAGCCCGAAAGCTACAGGCTCAGCCATCTTTGACGGTTTTCCGCGGCTCGCCAGAATTGCGCCCAACAGATTTCCCAACTGAACGGCGATGGCGGTCTTGGTCCCGGTGACAACTTTGGAACCGACTACCTTCGAGCCCGTTGTCCGGGTGCTCGGCGAACCCTTGCCCAAGAAGTGGTGCAGCCGTGGATATTTCACGATCCATTGGATGTAGGTGTCGACTGCCCGTGAAATAGTGTCGCCGACTGTTCCGGCCGGTGTGAGGGTAGGCGTCAGATCATTCATCATCATGTCGAGAATGCGGACCCGCAACTGTTCGTCGAGATCAGCACGATCCTTGAAGATCCGATACACGACCGAACGGGGAACGTCGGCGCGCTCGGAAATTTGTTGAACGCCGATGTCCGCGCCGCCCTCGTTGACGGCATCGAGGGCCGCGTCGAGGATCCGTGCTCGGCGTTGCTCCTTGTGATCGTTCCAGCGAGTGCTGCGCCCGTCGGGCTGCGCCGACTCAGCTGTATTCGTCATTTGTCGAACGATACCTACCGATCCCCGATACCCACCAACCATTGACTGGACAAGATGTCTCACATACTTTGGTGAGACAGCATGTCACACACAGATACCGTCTCTTCAGGAGTGGCAATGAGCAACAGGGTTTTTGTCGTCGGCGTGGGCATGACGAAGTTCGAGAAGCCGGGAGCCCGTGACTGGGACTATCCCGACATGGCGCGGGAGTCCGGAACCAAGGCGCTCGAAGACGCGGGTATCGAGTACAGCCAGGTTGATCAGGCGTTTGTCGGCTATGTGTACGGCGAGTCCACAGCAGGTCAGCGCGCTGTCTACGAGCTCGGCATGACGGGCATTCCCATCGTCAACGTCAACAACAACTGTTCGACGGGTTCGACCGCTCTGTACCTCGCAACGCAAGCCGTCAAGAGTGGGCAGGCAGACTGCACGTTGGCTCTGGGCTTCGAGAAGATGCTCCCCGGCTCGCTGGGCACCATGTACGACGACCGCGAACAGCCGTTGATGCGTCACCTACTCGCGCTGGCTGAGCTTCAGGAATTTGCGATGCCGCCCGCCCCGTACATGTTCGGCGCCGCCGGCCTCGAGCACATGGAACGCTTCGGCACCACAGCCGAGCAGTTCGCGAAGATCGCAGTCAAGAATCACAAGCATTCGATGAACAACCCATACGCGCAGTTCCAGGACGAGTACACGCTCGAGCAGATCCTCGAAGCGAAGAAGATCCACGGACCGCTCACCAAGCTGCAGTGCTCACCCACTTCCGACGGATCCGGCGCTGCGATTCTGGCCGGCGAAGCATTTGTCGAGAAGCACGGACTGGCCGCCCGCGCGATCGAGATTGTCGGCCAGGCGATGGTCACCGACATGAACAGCACCTTCGAGGACAAGAGCGCCATCAGCCTCGTGGGTGCCGACATGACTCGTAAGGCCGCCGAAAAGGTCTATGCGCAAGCCGGAATCACGGCAGCGGACGTCGACGTCATCGAACTGCACGACTGCTTCTCCACCAACGAGTTGCTCACTTACGAAGCGCTCGGTCTCTGCGCCGAAGGCGAGGGAGGCAAGCTCGTCGACGCCGACGACACCACCTATGGAGGACGCTGGGTCGTCAACCCGTCCGGCGGCTTGATTTCCAAGGGTCACCCACTGGGCGCTACCGGCCTCGCTCAGTGTGCCGAACTCACTTGGCAACTCCGGGGAACTGCAGACAAGCGTCAGGTTGACGGCGCGAAAGTTGCTCTGCAACACAACATTGGCCTCGGCGGCGCAGTTGTCGTGACGGCTTACAAGCCCTACACGCGCTGAATCAAAAACCCACTACCTTCAAGGAGTTTCATCATGGCTTCCGTTTCCGTCTCCGCCGTACTGCCCGCTTCTCCCGAAAAGACTTGGGACACACTCTCTGATCTCTCGCGTTGGGAAGAATGGCTCACCATCCACCAGGGCTGGAAGAGTGAACTCCCCACCACGGTCTCGTTGGGTGCCAAGTTCACCGAGGTTGTTTCCGTGATGGGTATGGCCAACAAGATCGAGTGGACCGTCGAAGAGGTCGAGGTTCCCAAGATGGTCAAGATCGGAGGGACCGGAATGGCTGGTGTCACTGTCGAATTCGTTCTCTCCGTGGAAGCTGATGGCACCGGATCTCGTGCCACTGTCGACGCCAGTTTCAAGGGCGCCATGATCGTCGGGCCGATCGGCAAGGCGGTTGCCAAGAACGCCAAGGCAGATCTCGAGGCTTCGCTGGCGAAGTTCGCCGAGTTGGTCGGATAAGCACTATGACAACACCCACCGTCCAATTCGATACTTCCGGTCTGGACGTCTGGACTGATCCGGAACACTTCGAGGTAACAGCCGGGCGTATTGCCGAATATGCTTCTGCCACCAACGATCCCATCGAACGGCACTTGCGCGGCGAGATCGCCCCGCCGGTGTTCGCGGTGGTGCCGGTCTTCATGTCGATGGCACCCGCAGCATTGTCGGTGGCGCCGGTGGAACTGCTGATGAAGCTGGTGCACGGCGAACAGGACTTCCTGTTTCACCGTCCCATCTACCCCGGCGATCACCTGGTGGCGCGGGCAAAGCCCGTCGGATTCGAGGGCCGTGCCAACGGCTCGACCGTAGTTATCTACGTCGAAACCAAAACCGACAAGGGTGAATTGGTCAACGAGCAGTGGATGACGGCATTCTTCCGCAAGGTTGACGCCGGCACCGGTCTGGGCGAGAAGGCGCCGAATCACCGCTTCGACGAAGCACTTCGGGGCAGCGCTCCCGCCGCAGTCGTGAATCAGCACATCGACGAGGATCAGACGTTCCGGTACTCACCGGCCTCCGGGGATCCGATGCCGATCCACCTTGATGACGAGATCGCCCGCATGTCCGGCCTTCCGGGAATTATCAACCACGGACTGTGCACGATGGCATTCACGTCGTGGGGCGCCCTCACAGAACTAGCCGACGGCCAGACTGAGCGTTTGCGCCGTCTCGCAGTGCGATTCGCGAAGCCGGTGCTTCCGACGCAGGACATGGAGACCACCTTCTACAAGTCCGGATCGGCCGACGGAGCTACCTCGTATTCGTATGAAACCAGCGCGGCCGGTGACCTCGTCATCAAGGACGGTCTTGCCGTCATCAGTAACACATGACACCGGACATCTGAAACCACTCGAGGAGAACTGAACTTATGGGAAGTCTCGACGGTCGCGTAGCGATCATCACCGGTGCCGGACGCGGCATCGGCCGTGAACATGCACTGCTCTTCGCCCGCGAAGGGGCCAGCGTCGTAGTCAACGACCTCGGCGGTGCCAACGACGGTTCCGGCGCGGATGCCGGCCCGGCCCAGCAGGTAGTCGACGAAATCATTGCCGGCGGCGGCAAAGCTGTTGCCAACACGGATAACGTCGCGACGTGGGACGGCGCGGAAGGTCTGGTCAAGCAGGCCGTCGGCGAGTTCGGTCGGCTCGACATCCTGGTCAACAACGCCGGCATCCTTCGTGACGCCTTTATTGCGGGCATGGACGAAAGCCAGTGGGACTCGGTCATCGCCGTTCACCTCAAAGGACATGCCGCGACGCTTCATCACGCTGCCGCGTACTGGAAAGCGCAGAGCAAGGCCGGGGAGACCGTTAATGCGTCGGTCGTCAATACTGCCTCGGCTTCAGGCACATTCATGCCCAACGCCGGGCAAGGCAACTACGGCGCAGCGAAGGCCGGCATTGCAGCCTTGACCCTGGTTGCCGCCGACGAACTCGACCGGTACGGCGTGCGCGTCAACGCAATTGCCCCGATCGCGCGTACCCGATTGACCTTGGCAACCCCCGGAATGGGTGCGTTATTTGCAGCCGAAGTTCCCGAGGGTGAGTTCGACGCTTTTGCTCCGTCCAACATCTCTCCGTTGGTGGCGCATCTCGCGGGGCCGGACTGCAAGCTCACCGGCAAGGTCTATGCCGTTCAGGGCGGGGCTATCACCGAGTTGGCCGGTTGGCATGACGTCAACACCATCGAGAGCGAAGGTCCGTGGACCGTCGCAGACCTCGCAGAGCGTCTGTAAAGACATGGCGCGCAATACATACGAACTCGGTCTGGGTCTGAGTGAAGAACACACAGCACTCGCAGATTCCGTCCGAGCCTTTGCTGAACGTACTATCACCGCCCAACAGGTGCGGGCGGCCGTCGAAGCACGTTCCGAGGAAAAGTTTCCGGAATTCTGGCCCGCACTGGTCGGCCAGGATCTGCTGGGGCTCGCTGTTCCCGAGGCCCAGGGTGGCGACGGCGCGGGTCTGCTCACATTGGCCGTAGCGCTGGAAGCCTTGGGTCGCAACGTCTCTCCCGGACCTTTTGTTCCGACCGTTCTGGCGACTGCAGTTCTCGGTGCCGCAGATTCCAAGGCCGGCCCCGAGTTTCTTCCGGGCCTACTCGACGGAACACACACGGCAGCCGTTGCTTTGGGCGCACCCTTGGTAGCGGAAGCAACTGCTAGCGGATACGCACTTACCGGAGTGATGGATGCCGTGCTCGGTGGTCAGCACGCGGATGTGTTGCTGGTACCTGCGGCGCTACCCGACGGCATTCGGTACGTCGTACTCGACAGCAGTGCAGTCGCGATCACGGTGCAGGACAGTATCGATGTACTGCGCGGCAGTGCACGCGTAGAGGTCGACAGCGTGCAGATAAGCGCCGAACGAGTGCTCGACGGTGTGACCGAAAGCCGCGTACGATCCATCGCCGCAGTGGTTTTGGGTGCCGAGGACGTCGGCGTCATGTCTTGGTGCGTTTCCTCGGCGTCCGAATATGCCAAGACCCGCGTGCAGTTCGGACGCCCCATCGGCCAGTTCCAGGGCGTCAAGCACAAGTGTGCTCAGATGGGCATAGCGCTCGAGCAAGCTCGGGCCGTGGTGTGGGATGCGGCAAGTGCCCTGGACAAGGGTGACGGTACAGCAGATTTTGCTGCTGATATCGCCGCCGTCATCGTCCCCGACGGAGCGGTGCAGGTGGCGCAGGATTGCATCCAGGTCCACGGGGGCATCGGATTCACGTGGGAGCACGACGCTCACCTGTACTACCGTCGTGCACTGTCGATTCGCGGCATTCTCGGAACTCGCGAGGATCGTGCCAATCGTGTTGCGCAGCAGGCGATCGATGGCGTCAACCGGGCTTCGGTTCTTGAATTGCCGCCTGAGGCCGAGGATATTCGCGGCCAGATCGCAAGCGAACTCGCGAAACTGGTCGATCTGGACGAAGACGATCAACTGATCGCTCTCGGTGACGGCGGTTGGGTGCAGCCGCATCTACCGAAGCCGTACGGCCGCAGTGCCGCTCCGCTCGAGCAGATTGTGATCTCGCAGGAGATCAAGGCGGCCGGCATCACAATGCCGCAACTCCTGATGGGCGGCTGGGCCGTTCAGGCGGTTGTTGCTCACGGCACCGACCAGCAGAAGCAGGAACTGGCTGTACCCACACTGCAGGGCGAGTTGGTGTGGTGCCAGCTGTTCAGTGAGCCTGGCGCCGGTTCCGACCTCGCCTCGTTGTCGACCAAAGCCGAAAAGGTAGACGGCGGTTGGAAGGTCACCGGTCAGAAGATCTGGACTACGGTGGCGCAGTTCTCCGACTGGGCGATGCTCATTGCCCGCACGGATGCAACCAAGCCGAAACATCAAGGCATCACCTACTTCGTGCTGGACATGTCGACGCCGGGAATCACCGTCCGTCCGTTACGTGAAATGACGGGCTCGGCACTGTTCAACGAAGTGTTCCTCGACGACGTCTTCATTCCCGACGAGAATGTGGTCGGAGAAGTGGGCGACGGCTGGAACGTTGCACGTACAACGTTGGCCGGTGAGCGGGTCGCCCTGAGCCAGAAGATGGAGGCTTACGCGTCGGACACGGATTTGCTGAAGTTCGCGAAGTCTGCAGACCTCAGCCCGATCGGGCGCTACCGCGTCGGCGAACTTGTTGCCGAAAGTCAGGCCATCGATCTCATCGGTTCCCGTGTTGTGCTCAAACAACTTTCGGGAATCGATGTAAGCACCACGTCGAGCGTCGGCAAGCTCCTCGCCATGAAGATCAGCCAGTCGATCGCCGAATTCGTAGTCGCAGAACTAGGTGCTGCCGGAGCGGTCAGTATCCCGGGTAAGCCCAGCGACAAGGCGATGGAGCAGCTCATCTCAGGCCGCGCCACCACCATCTACGGCGGCACCACCGAGGTGCAGCTCAACGTGATCGGTGAACGCATGCTCGGGTTGCCGCGCGACTGATCCTTGCTCCCGGAAGTGGCGGCTCAGTCCTGGATTCGACGCCAGGGCTGGGCCTCTTCCAGTTCGAAAGCCAACTCGAGCAGCGTGCGCTCATCGCCGAGATCTGCCGAGAAATGCGAAGCTAACGGTAGACCGTTGCTCGTCTGGTGTAGCGGCAATGAGATTGCGGGACCGCCGGAAATGTTGTTGAGCGGTGTGAACGACGTGTACGCAATCAACTTGTCGAAGAGTTCCTCGAAAGGCTGAGCAGGAGAGAGGTATCCGAGTTCGGGCGTGGTGTGGGCGAGTGCGGGCGAGAGCACGACGTCGTACTTCTGGAACATCGACGAATACCGCTGTTGGATGCGCCGCAGGCGGTAGAGCACGCGCGGAGTCTTCGCGAGATTCTTCCGGTACAGCGAGTACAGACCTTGGGAGAGATTGTCGGTCGCGGACTTGTCGAAGTCGGGGCCCAACATCTGCTTGCCGCCGGTCGAGATTGCGAAAGACAGGAATCCCCAGTAGATCCCGAAGTCCTCGATGAACTTGGGCCCCACGGGATGCACGGCGTCTTCGACATGATGGCCGAGTTCGGCAAGCAGTTCCGCAGTGGCTGCGACCGACTTGCGGGTTTCGTCATCGGTCTTGGTGACGGTGATGGAATCGGTGATCACGCCGACGCGTAAGCGGGTGGAATTGGGACCCTCGACCAGGCGGATGGGAGCGAGTCGTGGATTGCGGTAATAACTTTCAGCCGCCGACATCCAGCGTGCTGTATCGCGAACGGTTCTGGTGACAGCGCCCTGCGAGATGATCCGGATTGGTAGGGACTTGTCCGCGGGATCTGCGACGGTCCGCCCGCGAGTGGGCTTGAGCCCGACCAACCCGCAGGCCGCTGCGGGGATACGGATGGAACCACCGCCGTCGTTGGCATGCGCGAAGGGAAGGACGCCCGACGCGACCAATGCTGCGGAGCCACCCGAAGACGCACCCGCCGAGTAGGCCGGGTTCCAGGGATTGTGGACTGGTTCTTCGGTCATGAATTCGGTGGACGCGTTGAACCCGAACTCGGGCAGCCGGGACTTTCCGATGGAAATAGCCCCGGTGGACAGGAACTGCTTCGCGAAGTCGCTGTCAGCGGTGGCGGGGAGCGCGGTGAAGGCGGTGCTTCCCTGCTGGGTGGGAAGACCGGCGCTGTCGGTGTTGTCCTTGATCGCGGTGGGGACACCCGCAAAGATTCCCGTGGTCGGCCTGTTGCTCCGAACCAGCGCACGGTCGAAATCTGTGTATGCAAGGCCGTTGAGTTGCCCCTGCATCGCTTCGGCGCGGGCGATCGAGGCCTCCATGACCTCCCGCGCAGTCACCCCACCGGATGCGATCCGGGCGGCAACACCGGTGGCGTCGAGATCGCCCAAGGCGTCGTCGGTGAATGCGTGAACTGGCAGGTTGGTGGTCATCGGATTCCTTGATCAACGGCGGCAGGGTCGTCCGTCCAGGGTATTGGACGGACGACCCGAGGGTGCCGGTATGCGAGTATCAGCTGCCGAAGATGTTTGTCGGCTGTGGTGCATGCTGGAACATGCCCTGGGTGATGAACTGCTGGGGATGGAACTGCTGGAAGTTGGTGACGATCGGGTGAATGACGTGAGTTCGACGAGTTTCAGCGAAAAACGTTGATACACAGTCATGTTCAAGATGTCTGACAGTGCAGAGCCAGGAATGCGCTTCGGTTCACATATCTGACTTGGCGCCGTGCAAGTTCTTGGCGGTGGGAGACGTCTCCACGGATTTCGGGTCCGGGCTGGTGCCGAGAACGCGGTCGGCTGTCCCGGCTGTCGTGACGGTGAACCAGTAGTGCTCGTTCTTGAAGTGATGGTTGCGGTGATTTCGCCAAACCGCTTTGTAAAGAGCAGTTTTCGGCTTGTAGTCGCTGTGGATCAGGAAGTGAGTCCACTCGTAGATCAGTCCGATTACGGAAATGCAGGTCAGGAACGTCAGGGTGAGTTCGATGCGAGGAAACGCGAGTAGAGAGATGGCCGCCAGAACCGGAATCACGATCAGGAGGGTCTGCCACGGAATGAAGATCAGGGGAACCGTGCGCGGCGACGCGTGGTGTTCGCGATGGCTGCGTGCCAGCCGCGAATCGATGGTGATGCCAGCAACCTTCCGCGGCTTCCAATGCAGGATGAAGACGTGAATGGTCCACTCGACGAACGGAAATACTGCAATCATGACGAGGGGGACCAGGGCATCGGTGATCTGCCAGTTGCCCAGTGTAATTCGTGCTGCGGTCGCAGCGACCAACATCGTCGCGATCATCCACGGGGTCGGCGACTTGCGGAAGGTTCGAGCGGCTTCAGTGAGTGTGATTGGCGTGCTCATGGATTCAGTCCTTCCAGGAACGTGAGGGCCTCACCGATTGTCGTCGTACCCGAGCGCAGAAGCTCCCCGGCCAGCGCCGCAGAGGTGAGCTCGTCGTGTGAGGTGATGGCAGTAGCCAGTTTTCGATACAGGTCGGTCTGGCCGACCTCGGCAACCATGACGGCGGCCAGGGCAGTCATCGCCGGTTCGTAAGCGGTGCGAAGACTGTTGAAAATCAACCGGAACGCGATGGAATCAGCATCGTCGACAACGAATTCCCAGAATGCGAGTGCGCGGTTCTGTTGTTCCACGGGGTCATTGGTGGCGGCAAGATGGTCGACGGCAGCGTGGAGTTCAATGCCGTGTTCCGGTGAAACGCGTCGGGCGGCCAAGGCAGCGATCTGTGGTCCCATCAACTCGCGGGCTTCAAGGACGCTGCGGACAACCGACAGATCCGGGATGCCGCCCCGGACGAGAAGTTGTGGCAGAAGTTCCGGACCGGCCTGCCGGCGGAAATCGCGCACCGACGTCGACTCTCCCTGCCGGACTTCTACCAATCCGGCCTGGGCGAGCTTCTGCATTGCTTCTCGCACTGCGGGCCGGGAAACGCCGAACGCCTCGGCCAACTTTCGTTCGCTGGGCAAGGCCTCGCCGGCCGCCAGCTCTCCGGCCAGCACTTTTACCGAGATCTGATCGAAGACGGCGCCGGATGCCGAGGTGCGTGCAACGGGTTGGAACATGTATCGAGGGTAGACCCGTCAGTCGCTAGTGGTCAAGTGGTCTTACCAGTTTGTTCTACGGCTTCAGGGGTGGACTCGGGCAGTTGCGCCGGGTGGGCGCGCTTCCACATCAGGCGGATCAGTGCGCCCACTACGGCAGTGCCGAGGACGATCGCGCCGCCGATGATGCCGGCGGAAGAGCCTGGGAAGATGCCCTCGAGAAGCAGCCAGACGCCGAAGACGAAGAACAGTACGGCCGCACCGATCTTGATGAAGCCTTCCGGAAGATGCTTGCCGAGAACAGAACCCACGAGAATTGCCAGTGCGTCGGCGGCCACCATGCCGATGGTGGATCCGATCCAGATGCCCACCCAGTCGTTGTCGGTGGCGAGAGTGATGGTGGCCAGCATGGTCTTGTCGCCGAGTTCGGCGAGGAAGAATGCGGACGCGACGGCAATGAAGGCAGATCGGGTGACGCGGCCGGCTTTGTTCTGCTCGTCTTCGGTCAGGTCGTCACCGCGCAGGGTCCAGAGGCCGAAGATGAGGAAGGCGATACCGCCGACGATGCTGATCGCGGCGGTCGGCAATGCGACGCCCAGATAGTGGCCAACGCCAACAGAAACCAAGTGAACAAGAGTGGTGGCGATGGTGATGCCGCCGAGAACTACCCACCAGCGATAACGCAACGCGAAGGTCATCGCCATCAGTTGCGACTTGTCGCCGAGTTCAGCGACGAAGATGACGCCGAAGCTCAAAAGTATTGCAGCAAGCAAGGTTTACCCCTCCGGTCCTGGGCAGGCGCGGATGACGCCCGTCCGGCCGAAGGTCTCGCCCACCGATGGTCATGAGCCGTCTGGTCATGAACTGCGGTTCGCAGGCCGGGTACGTCGTGTTCGGCGAGGCGCGCGAACAGTCGGGACCAGTATGTCGACCTGACGATTGGGGGCTACTCCCCTTCGTTGGTACCGAGGTTAGCCTGCGTTTCTCGAATTCGCAAAGCGCACAGTAAGTTTGGTGATCCGAACTTTTGCATTACCGTTGCCGTCAGCACGCGAGGAGCATCGCCAAAACAGCAGTATCGGGATCACTGATCGGATCGATGTCGACCCGGCTGATCATCGAGACGACCGTCCCGTCGGCCTCGGCTTCCACCCACGCTGCGCGGTGGTCCAAGCCGAGGTACGGCAGACCCGGAAGCAGCACGCAACCGGAGGCGCTGCCCTCGCATTCGGGCAGGCTGGATGTAGTTTCAGATGGGGGATGCAACATGATCAACGCGGGCGGCTGGTGGTCGGAGAAGCGGCCGGGCGGAAGTGCGAAGTCGCCGAGTACAGGCCCCTCGGCAACAACCAGTCCGATTGTTCCCGGTTCCGGATCATCCGGGACGTCTTCGCGGACACCGAAGACCGTCGTCGTGGGCAGCAGACCTGGCAAGGTGGCTACTCGGACCGTCAGTGCGAGAAGTTGCGCCCACTCTTGTGTGGTGTCCGGCCAACGCCCGGAAATGACAAAACCCTGCAGTGCCCCGGCCGACTGGAACGGTGAGATGCCAATCGCTTCGTTTCTTCTCATCTCAGTTCCTCCCCGAGGTGTTGGTTGGACGTGGTGACAGGTAGGTCCGGCACACTTCGTTGGGTATGAAAGAAATATGCGCCTTCCGGGTGCTGGCACACAAGGCCATTGGAGTGCCAGCCAAGGTTTGTCCAGGTGAGCGTGGTGGTAACCGCAGGTCATGGCTGCCTCGAAGCGCTCTCAGTTGGATGATCTGGCAACACAAGCCTGGATATTCGGCTACCCACTGTTGATCGCGGCAGTTTCACGGGACGTGATGACGGCGGTGTCGTCACCAACCGGCTTGAAGGCCCCCGTCAATCAGTTCGCGTATGCGCGTACAACTCCCGACGCATCGTTCACGGACGTCGTCTCACCAAACGCCGATACGTTGTATTCGTCCGGGTGGCTCGATTTGACGACGGAACCGCAGGTCCTGACGTTGCCGGATTTCGGAACGAGGTACTGGTTGGTGCCCATCCTCGATGCGTGGAGCGACGTGTTCACCGTTCCGGGTTCGCGGACGGTGGGACGTACCGGCGGACCCTACGTGGTGGCCGGGCCGACGTGGAAAGGTGAAGTGCCCAAGGGTATGACGCTGCTCCGCTCGCCGACGGTGATGAACTGGATCGTGGCGCGCTATGCAACCTCGGGAGGTACAGACCTCGCCGAAGTTCACACATTGCAAGATCAGACTCGGTTGACGCCGTTGTCGAAGTGGACGGGCAATCCGGAGGACTATGTGCCACCGGAAGGTTCCGTCGATCCGACAATCGACACGCACACGCCACCCGTCGACCAGGTTGCTGCAAAGGACGGGCGAGCGTTTTTCACAGCGCTCGACGCTCTGCTCGACGTCAACCCGCCGCGGCCCGAGGACGCCGAGATGATGCATCAACTGGGCGATATCGGAATCGGTTCGGGGCTTGCCTGGGATGTGCGGCCGGCGGAAGTTCGTGACGCTCTCGACCGAGCTGCGCGGTCAGGAATGAACGTCCTGCACACTATCGCCGCGGAATCCGAGGGCACCCCGAAAAATGGGTGGACGATGCACCGCGGTCTGGGGCACTACGGCACACACTACGAGCAGCGTGCCTTGATCGTGTGGCTGGGATTCGGGGCGAATCTCGATGCGGATGCCGTGTACCCGCATGCAACAACCGACATTGACGGCAATGCACTGACGGGGGACAAGAACTATGTGCTGCACTTCGACGAGGACGAACTTCCTCCCGTCGAGGGTTTCTGGTCTCTGACGATGATGAACGAGCGACAGGTCTTCGTAGACAATCCGATTGACCGTTACGCAATCGGTGACCGTAGTGACCTCGTGTATGAAGACGACGGTTCCCTGAACATCTACATTCAGCACGAGTCCCCGGGTGGGGAGAAGGAGAATAACTGGTTACCCAGCCCCGCAGCCGGATTCAACGTATTCTTACGGCTGTATTGGCCCAAGGCTTCGGTGCTCTCGGGATCGTGGACTGCACCTGGTATTCGTCCGACGAACTGATGCTCGGAGGCAACTGATGGTCACACAGAGCCCGTTCCTGGTGTACGGCAAAGAGATCTGGTGGATGATCCTGATCCGCGGAATCTTCGGGATCGCTTTCGGAGCCATGGCATTGGTCTGGCCGGGAATCACGGTCGTAGCCTTGGTCTACCTGTTCGGTATCTACTCCATCATCGACGGACTTGTCACCGTCATCCGGGCGGTCCGTGACCGGACCCATCTCAGTTCTTGGGGATGGTGGGTGTTCAGCGGTGTCGTCTCGGTGGGAGCCGGTGTTGTCGCGTTGGTCTGGCCGGGGATCACTGCCCTGGTTCTCCTGTACATCATCGCGTTCTACGCCATTCTCTTCGGAATCATGGGCGTAGTAGGAGCTTTCAAACTCAAGGGGCTGCCGGGTTCAAGCTGGGGATGGCTGATGGCTGCCTCGGTGCTCGCCGTGATCCTCGGAGTTATCCTCCTGATCGTGCCGGGAGAAGGCATTCTCGGCTTGATCTGGCTGGTGGGCTGGTACGCGATATTGTTCGGCATTTTCTTGATCGTGGGCGCAGTCCAGATTCGGAGCCGGGCAAAGGAAGCCGGTGTTCTCTAAGCGTCCGGCCGAGCCGGTCCTCGTTCCGACTGTTTCCGACGGTGGCCATTGGTCGATTCCTCGTGGCCTGATCGTGCTCCTCGGCGCTGCAGCGACCGTTGTTGCCGTGGCCGGAATGAAGTCCTTCAGCGGAATTCTGGGCCCGGTATTTCTGGCGCTGATGCTGACCATCGCCGTTCAGCCGATACAAGATTGGGCGCAGAAACGCGGCTGGCCCAAGTGGATCGGCATGCTCGGGGCCTTGGTCACGGTGTATCTGATCCTGATCGGACTGGTTGTGTCGTTGGTCGTCTCGACGGCTCAGTTGGCGACAATTTTGCCCGAATACTCCGACAAGATGGGCGAGTTGCTGAACCAAGCTCGAACTAGTCTGGCCGACTTCGGAGTTGATACGCAGCAGATCCAAAACACAGTCAGCAGTGTTGACCTCACCAAGGTCCTGGTAGTTGTCGAGACCGCACTGCAGAGCTTGCTCGGTGTGCTCTCCGACCTCGTGTTCATTCTTGCGCTGCTGCTCTTCATGGCCTTCGACGGTATGAGTATCCGCTCCCGATTGGGCGTACTGGCCGAGATGCGTCCCGAAATCTCCTACGCTCTTTCTGCTTTCGCGTCGGGAACTCGCAAATACCTGGTGGTATCCACGGTCTTCGGGCTCATCGTCGCGGTCCTGGACGGCGGGGCACTGTGGTTGATGGGAATCCCGCTACCCGTCCTGTGGGCCCTGCTCTCGTTCATCACCAACTACATTCCCAACATCGGTTTTGTCATCGGCGTCATTCCACCGGCGCTGCTCGGATTGCTCCAAGGCGGTCCCTGGCTGATGTTGTGGGTGATCGTCGTCTACTCCGTCATCAACTTCGTCATCCAATCCATCATCCAGCCCAAATTTGTCGGCGACGCCGTCGGAATCTCCGTGACTATGACGTTCCTGTCGTTGGTCTTCTGGTCGTGGGTGTTGGGCGCCTTGGGCGCGCTCCTGGCCATACCGCTGTCGCTGCTGGTCAAGGCGGTACTTCTCGATATCGATCCGGCAACACGCTGGGCCGACATCTTGATCAGTGGCCCCAAGGAAGTCCCCAAGGAAGTCCCTGAGGAGAGACCCAAGGAAGGCCCCCCGGAAAGTCTCGAGAAGGATCCCCCGTAGCTCTCTCAGTATTTCTACAAGTTGTGCATCTATCGTCTCGGCCATGAGCGCCGAGCACAGCACTGAACCCGCACACCGCCAGCCGTCGTCGATGGGGCGGAGACTGGCCGTGGGCGGGTTGGCAGCTGTGGTGGTGGGTGCGGTCGCCGGAACGGGCTGGGTGTGGTTCACCGGTGGTGAGAACAACTCGCGGACAGTCGCGATTGTGAATGCCGACGCCGGAACCATGCTCGACGGCAAAGAACTGCGCGCCGGCGACACGTTGGTCGAGAGATTGGGCAAGAGTGAGGATTTCGACTTCCAAGTCGTAGACAGTCTCGGCGGCAACTACTTTGCGACGTTGACCGTGCCGGAAGACTTCAGTGAGTCGGTGGCCTCGATGTTCGGCACCGATCCGAGGCAGGCGAGCGTCGATCTCGAAGTTCAGGGATCGGACAGTGCCAGATCGGCTGAACTTTCGCGTGCGGTGTCCGCCCAGGTCGGGGCGGACGGCATCAAAGGGCTGATGGCACAGACGTCGGCAGCTCGCCGCGCATTCGATCAGAACCTCACCACCGCACAGATGTTGGTGGCCGGAACAAGTGGGGCGGAGAAGTCGATCGACCAGGTCAAGGCCAGTGCAGACACATTGCTGCCGTACTTGGAAACGGCGCGATCGGGAGCATTGGAGCTCAGTAGTGTTGCCGGGCAAGTCTCCGGTGTGGTGGAT
This sequence comes from Rhodococcus sp. IEGM 1379, assembly GCF_030056815.1. Classification (GTDB taxonomy): domain Bacteria; phylum Actinomycetota; class Actinomycetes; order Mycobacteriales; family Mycobacteriaceae; genus Rhodococcus_F. Next base: position 11,036 of record NZ_JASHKR010000052.1, on the reverse strand, counting down.
GAGGCGTCGGGCGCCGCAGAGGAATTGGCTACGCGGGCAGACTCGTTCGGCATGACTTTGGGGGAGGCGACGTCGTCGACCGCAGATTTGAAGGCCCGCATCGACTCGTTGCAGAACGCTTTGACCGGGCTGCCGGTTCCGCCTGACGTTACGACGCAACTCGCCGGTGTGAGTTCGGATCTCGGTGCGCTCAACGCGCAATTGATTGCTGTCCCTGGCATGTTGGGCGGATCGGTCGGGCCGGATACCGCGCTGGGTGATCTGGTTCGCAATGCCGTCGGCCAATTGCAGGGTGCCAGCGACCAATTGAGCAGTGCTGCCGGGCAATTGAACGACGGGCTGATCCCGATAGCGGATCAGGCGCCGCAGATGCTCGCCGGAGTGACGGATCAGATCACGCAGGGATTCGGGACCCTGAAAAGTGTTGCCACCTCGTTGGTGACCGGACTCGACACCGCAAAGGCCGGATTGCCGGCAATGACAACTCCGCAGCAGATCAAACTGACGTCGGTCCTGTCGGATCCGGTGGCGGTCAATCAGACGGCAAAGACAACTGGTGGAACGGATTCCCGCACAATCGCTTTGATCTTCGGCACCATGACTGCGCTCCTGGGTGGCGCACTACTGATACAAACAGCGGCGCCCCTGGTACAGGAGCGCCGCCGCGTAAAGCATGAAGAACTAGAGCATGAAGATCGTGATTAGACGATCAGGCCTGCGGTCTGGGTACGAGCGCGCTCGAAGCGTGCCGTGACGTCGTTCCAGTTCACGATGTTCCAGAATGCCTTGACGTAGTCGCCCTTGACGTTCTGGTAGTCGAGGTAGAAAGCGTGCTCCCACATGTCCAGCATCAGCAGAGGCGTGAGGCCCATGGAGATGTTGCCCTGCTGATCGTAGAGCTGGACGATGACAAGGCGTGCGCCGATGGAATCCCACGCGAGGATGGACCAGCCGGAGCCCTGGATGGCGTTGGCGTTAGCGGAAAAGTGAGCGCGGAAGAGATCGAACGAACCGAAGTTGTCCGCGATCGCTGCGGCGAGTTCGCCTTCGGGCTTGTCTCCACCGTCAGCGCTGAGGTTGTTCCAGAAGACGGTGTGGTTGGTGTGGCCACCGAGGTGGAACGCCAGGTTCTTCTCGAGCAGGTTGGCCTGCGCGGCGATGGTGTCGTTCTCACGAGCCTCGGCCAGCTTCTCGAGTGCAGCGTTGGCGCCGGCGACGTATGCCGCGTGGTGCTTGTCGTGGTGCAGCTCCATGATCTTGCCCGAGATGTGCGGCTCGAGGGCTGCATAGTCGTAGGGGAGTTCCGGCAGCGTGTAAACAGACACGAGGGTCCCTTCTTTGTGGGCTTGTGAGCCCGGCTTCTTTCGCGAATGCGGATGGATCATTCTTCGGGTATCCACCCAATAACATTCGTACACGGTCTGCAACAGTTCAGCACAGGTAGTCATCACCTTAAAATAAAGTTCGGGTAAACGAAAACTGTGTGATCTGGGGCGATCCGACACGCGGAAATTCGTCTAACCGGTGAACGGAACCTTAAACTTGCTCGATGCCTGCACCAGTTTTTCTCCCGGAGTCATCGGAGGCGCCCCCGCCTCGGGTGAATCTTCCGGGCGCTGACCTGCTGCGCGCACTCGCTGTGGCGGCCGTTATCTACTCCCACATCTCGTTCTACGTCATCGACGACCTCGGGTCCGGCTGGTGGCTGATCGACGTCGTCTACGGCGCTCTGATCGAACCGGCCCAGCTCAATCAGCACCTGTCGTTTGTCGGCGTCGCCACGTTCATGATGTTGACCGGTGCTCTGGTGACACGATCCGCGATCCGCGATCGCCCCGGTAAGTTTCTGACCAACCGACTGAGCCGACTCCTACCGGCTTTCTGGGTTGCCATCGCCGTCGCCATTCTGCTGGTCCGCCTCGGCATCAACGGGATGTTCAGCGGGCAAGACGGAATTTCCAATTCCGAAGCGCTGATGAGCTTCTTTCTCGGCGGATTCTTTCTCAAACCCGAAGTGGCCGTACTGGGCGTGACCTGGACATTGGCCGTCCAATTTCTCTTCTACCTCGCCTGTGTTGCGGCTCGGCCGATTCTGCGGATGCGGCCGATCATCATGCCGCTCGGCGGAGCCGCGCTGTGCTCGTTGGTTCTGCTGTACAACATCTACGCACCGATGCCGTACACGATTCCGATGCTGTCGAAGATCGCCGCGACACTACCGGCGGTGTTCCTCGGCCAGATCATGTACCTCGCGTGGGCGCGGTTGGCGCCGGGCCGGTGGCTGATTGTCGCGGTTCTGGCGCAGATTCAGGTGATCCTCGTGGCCACCGAGTTCCGCGTCTACTGGGCCGGCGAGCATTACCTGTGGACCATCACCGTGGTGGCCGCAGCCGTTGTCCTCATCGGCCGCTACGACGGCACCCCGACGCGCTGGGCTGCCGTGAAATGGCTGTCGACACGGAGCTACCTCATCTACCTCGTCCACACGTTGATCTTGTATCGCGTCGTCGAGAACACGGCCCCGACGGTGGGTCCGACGCTCGCCGTCGTCCTCTTCCTGATCGTCACCGGTGTTGTCGCCGAATTCGGATACCGATGGGTGGAACTACCGGGGGCCCGGGGAATCACGGCGTGGCGAGAGAAGCGCTCACGCGTACCATTGAAGAATGAGCTGGTACGACGACATCCTCGGGCGAGCGTCCGCAAAATCCACACTGATCAGCCCGGAGGACGCACTACCCGGGCGTGAGACGGCGATGCCGGTGCCGGCCGCCCACTACGTCAACGGGCATCCGCTCGTACCGCCATTTCCGGAAGGAATGCAGACCGTCGTCGTCGGTATGGGTTGTTTCTGGGGTGCCGAGAAAGAGTTCTGGCAGCTTCCGGGCGTCTACAGCACCGCCGCGGGTTACGCGGGTGGATTCACCCCCAACCCCACGTATGAGGAGACCTGCTCCGGGCGAACCGGCCACACCGAAGTAGTGCTGGTGGTTTTTGATCCGGCAGTCATCCCTTACGAGCAGATTCTGGCCCATTTCTGGGAGAACCACGATCCGACGCAGGGAATGCGTCAGGGCAACGACCAGGGCTCGCAATACCGATCCGCGATCTTCACGACGTCGGAGCAGCAGGAAAAGATTGCGCACGCGTCGGCCGTCGCTTTCGGTGAACGCTTGAAGGACGCCGGATATGGCGCGATTACGACCGAAATAGGCCCGCTCGGTGAATTCTTCTACGCCGAGGACTATCACCAGCAATATCTTGCAAAAAACCCCGGCGGATATTGCCCGGTACATGCCACCGGCGTCAGTTGCCCCGTCGGACTTCTGCGACAGGATCAGGTGCCGGCGCAGACCGATATTCTTCCACCGCAGAAATAGCCGGTGCCGGAGGACACATGTGATTTAGATCGTTAATACTTGCAGCTAGGTCGAAACAAAGGGAATCTCGATACCAGAGCGTGTCGTCGAGAGAACTGAGCAATCATGTCCGGTAGTACGCGAGCAACGGCGTCGCTGCTCCGACGCACCATTCATGTCGGTCACGATCCGATGGTCAGGCGTAGTGACCGCATCGAAGGATTCATGTCCTTCGGTCTGATCATCGTTGCAATCCTTATGCTCCCACTCGCAATCTGGGCGGGTAATGCAACGGGGGCCAGCCAGAATGCGCTGCTCGCCGAGCAAGCAGTCCACATCCACGCTGTTACCGCCACGACGACGGGCGACTCGGCAGCATCAGACGTGGTCACTGCTGATTACGTACCGTCTGCGGTAGAAAATGCGCCGGCGCAGTGGAACTGGAACGGCAGTGTCCACCGCGGCGACGTTACAGTCGACTCGTCCACTCCCGCCGGTTCACTCGTTGACATTTACGTCGATGACAACGGCGACAAAACCATTGCTCCCCTGACCCAGACGGCGGCCGACGTCGCTGCTGTCGTGACGGGAATATTCACTTGGTTCAGTGGGATGGCACTGCTGACCATCGGTTTCATGCTTGTACGAGTGTGGCTGGACCGCATCCGGGTGGCGCAGTGGGACCGGGATCTTCGTACGTTTCTCGACGAGAACAGTTAGGGGCCTTCGGCCCCTGTGCGCCTTTTTGGTAGTGGGCGCTACCAAAAAGGCGCACAGAGCGCAGCCCTAGGCGACGTGCGGCATGACCTCGGCGGCCACCAGTTCGAGATGATCAAGATCGCCCAGATCCAGAGTCTGCAGGTACACACGCTGTGAACCGGCTTCGGCAAAAGTACCGAGCTTGTCTACCAATTCGGACGGTGTTCCCGCCAAACCGTTTGTACGCAACTCGTCGACGTCCCGTCCGATAGCAGCGGCGCGCTTGGCAATTTCTGCCTCGTTGCGGCCACAGCACAGAACAAGAGCGTTGGAATACACCAGTTCGTTCGGATCGCGTTCGATATCGACACAAGCCTGGCGGACGCGTGCAAACACCTCTTTTGTTCCGTCGAGAGACATGAACGGAATATTGAACTCGTTCGCGAATCGAGCCGCCAAAGCCGGCGTCTTCTTCTTGCCGGTGCCGCCGATCAGAATGGGCGGGCCACCGGCCTGGCGGGGCTTCGGTAGTGCCGGAGAGTTCTTGATCTGTACGTGCTTACCGTCGTAATCGAATGTGTCCCCGACGGGCGTGCGCCACAATCCGGTCACCACGTCGAGGGTTTCCTCGAGGAGTTCGAAACGATCGCGCAGCGAGGGGAACGGAATGCCGTACGCCTGATGCTCTTCCTCGTACCAGCCCGCGCCGATGCCGAGGTCGATGCGGCCACCACTCATCTCGTCCACCTGAGCGATGGAGATGGCGAGCGGGCCGGCATGACGGAACGTGGCCGACGTGACCAATGTGCCGAGCCTGATCGTCGATGTCTCGCGGGCGATGCCGGCGAGAGTGATCCACGCGTCGGTCGGTCCGGGGAGGCCGTCGGAATTCATTGCCAGGTAGTGGTCTGAGCGGAAGAACGCTCCGTACCCGAGTCGTTCGGCGCTCTGGGCGACTGTGAGAAGTTGTTCGTAGGTTGCACCTTGTTGGGGTTCGGTGAATATGCGCAGGTCCATGCTGCCTATTTTGTCACGGGAACGACGACGCCGACCTGTCCTTGGGCGAAACAGAGTGACAACCCGGGCGTCCTCGGGGCGACCTTGACCGTCGTTCCGCTGCCGACGACCTGCACAAATGTCGAATGCAAGCCTTGCTGCACGGGAACCGAGATGACGTCGCCGGTGGTTAAAGACACGTCGATGGTTCCGTCGGTGCTCGCAAGATAATTGAGCCGGACAGTCCATCCCCAGCCGGCCAACGGTCCGTCGAGTGGCAATTCGGTGGGCTGCTCGACGCGCGTTCCGCACTGCGGATCCGTGCCTTCGGGGATCCTGCGAGTGAAGGTCACCTCGGCGTCGACGACGTGTCCGCTGTCGTTGATGACTCTGAGAATTGGCGTACTGGAAGCAAATTCGGGTCGATCAGGCAGTGGTGCAAGAAGATTGCTTGCCATGTTTTCGGGATACGCGATCGGAAGCAGAACCCAGATCGAGACCGGTTGATCCAGTAGCGGTGCATTGGTGATCGTAGCCAACGAAATCCGTGCATTGTCGAGGTACTCACGCGTCGGGCTTTCACGCCAGATATTGACGAAGGTTGCGGTCGAGAACAGGGAACTGGCAATAAACAGAACTGAAAACGCAACGGCTACCGCGCGAATCGGAACCGTCGCAACCTGGGGTTTGCGCTGCGGCGACGCGAAGTACAGGGCAATCGCGAGGGCGAACACCGTCGCCGAATCCGTGAAGTACCGCAACGTCTGTGCCAATTCGTACGTGGTGCCTTCGGCGGTGCGAGTAGCTGTCATCGCAACAACCGAAGCCAGGAAATATGCAATGGCGCAGGCCCAGATCCAACCAGCGCCTCGGCGCGAGCGCACGGTAACCAGGAAGGCCGCCGCCACTGCGATCCACGCGAGAATCACCAGAAAAGTGGGGGGATCAGCCCACGCTGGCCCCGGAATCCACCGCTCCCACCGCCACGGCCCGCCCAGCAACGTCGGGAGCGTCCCGAGTGAGGTGCCGTGGTGGAGAAGCGCGGCGGACATACTGCGGCCGTTGCCGGTGACCGGAGATTCGACGGTGATCAGGTACACCGGAATCCACACGGCCAGAGCGACGGCGCTCGGTATCCACAGGGCCTTGGCCTTGTTCAGGGCGCTACGAATCGGAGATTCTTCGGATTGGCTGCGCAAGTACAGAATGGCGAATGCCAGAGCGACAAACGGTACGAGCACCGATTTCTCGAAGAACAGCAACGACACGACAAAAACTGCCGTACCCGATACGGCATAGCGTCGGCGGCCCGTCCGTACGAGTTGGATGGCGTCACCGCACACCCAGGCGAGAGCGATCTGCAGCGGAAGCGCATTGAGCGCTGCGGACCACCACGCGAAGGCCGGCAGGGTGAGCGGAATGAACAGGTACAAGACGAGTGGGATCAACAGTGCGAGGCGCCATCCGAGTACCAATCGGAGCGTGCGCAACAACGCGAGTGACGCCAGTGCTTGTCCGAGTATCAGCAGCGCGGCGGGAAGCGCCCATTGATAGGGGGCGATGCGCGTGACGAGGCCGGTGACAAAAAACGCCGCGGGCATGAAATGTCCGTCATGGTCGTAGAGCAGTAGCTCACCCGAGAAGAGGGGGAATCGTGCTCCCCGGCCGATCAGAATGAGATCGTCCCAGTAGAAGTAGTTCTGCGACGCGACCCACGCCCGCACCCCGAGCGCAACAACGATCAGCGTGAGCGCCGACGGTAGAACGAACCGTGACGTGGCTTCAGACGTGATCTGTGCGGGTCTCATCGGGCGCAAATCCACACGGAATTTGAACGTTTGTCAAATTCATCCTCGAGCCTGTGCATGGTTCGCTAACACCTGTCAGTAACCTCCCGTTCGCCTAGCTCTGACCTGTGGATAAAGGTCTCGAGATTCATCCCAAGCTGTGGATGAACCTGTGGATAGTGTGGATAACTCGAGTTTTACGGTGATGCAGGTCACATTATTGGAACAATCTGGGCGTCGATAACGGAAATTCGGTCACAGAACATCACGAAACCATTTGCTGCCGTTACCGATACGGCGTGACAGAATCGAACTCGTGAACCAGATCCAGGTCTGCGCACGGTGCGCCGCACGATGGCCCGTCATTGGACCGCCCTCGCCGCATCATGGCACCGGCGGCCCGGCGCAGCATCATGGCACCGGCGGCCCGGCGCAG
>NZ_JASHKR010000052.1:0-3659 GCF_030056815.1 Rhodococcus sp. IEGM 1379 | reverse complement strand
GCATCATGGCACCGGCGGCCCGGCGCAGCATCATGGCACCGGCGGCCCGGCGCAGTGGTGCCCCCGCTGCAGCGGCGTCCTGCTCGTCCCGGTTCGCTCCGACGCCTATCTGCCGCCCAGCCGTCGAGGCTTCCGATGGATTGCGCGCACGCCCAACGCGCCGCGCGGTGTCGGTGATCCACGACCGCCGCGCCAGAACTTGTCGACGCCCCACTACGACGCCGTCCCGCAATGGGGTCTCACAGATGTCGTCGACGCCACGCCGGCCGCGGAGTCGCAGGCCGAACGAATGGCCGATCGCGTCGGCTCACTGCTCACACTTGCCACAGTTCTGTACGGTCTGGCCGTATTTGCGGAGATCGGCCGATACGCGATCCTGGTGCGCAACCAGACCCGTCTGATTCCCCAATCGCTCTTGACGGCGTCCGATGCGGCTGTGTACTTCACGCAACTCGGCGGACTGCTCTGCGCTGTTCTCGCTGCCGTCGCGGCAGTGTGCTGGCTGCTGCGCCAACGCCGCGAGCAGTACGCCCGTGAAAAGCGCACCGACCCACGCTCGCGCGGCGAGATCATCCTCGGCTGCGCGCTGCCCGTGCTCAACCTCGTGATGCCGGCGATGTACCTGCTGGAACTCGTTCGCCGCGATCCTCGCGGGGTCCGGCTGGTCAAGATCTGGTGGGCGTTCTGGACGTTCAGTGGCCTCCTGCTGGTCGTTAATGCGTACTGGCGCTCGCGGCCGGGACTGCAGGCAATGGCCGACGGTGTGCTCCTGTCAGCCTTCATTGCGTTGATCGCCGCGCTCACTGCCGCTCTGACACTTCTGGTGGTTCGACGTATCGAGCACAAGGATTGGCGCGGTGAACCGGAAACTGCGACCCGGTGGGTGCCGGTACCGCGCTCGGTGTTGGAACAGTCGAAAGAGAAAGAGACTGCTGCGCTGTGAGCCCTGATCGTCGAGGTCCGCTCGTTGTTGCCCACCGCGGGGCGTCGGCGGCCCGGCCGGAACACACACTCGCCGCGTACGAACTCGCCCTCGAAGAAGGCGCCGACGGGCTCGAATGCGATGTTCGGCTCACCCGCGACGGTCACCTCGTCTGCGTTCACGACCGCAAAGTGGACCGCACGTCCAGTGGCACCGGAATCGTCAGCGAAATGACTCTCGATTCCCTGAACGAGCTGGACTTCGGTTCAACCGGTGAACCGGCCGAACTTCTGACGCTGGCAGATCTCATCACCTTGGCCTTGGACTTCTCGCGTCCGGTGAAACTGTTCATCGAGACCAAGCATCCCGTGCGATTCGGTGGACTGGTCGAAGCAAAACTTCTCGCTGAGCTGCACCGTTTCGGAATTGCGTCGCCGCCGTCGGCCGATCACTCCCGGGCCGTCGTGATGTCGTTTTCGGCCAGCGCGGTGTGGAGAGTGCGCCGGGCGGCTCCGCTGCTGCCGACGGTTCTCCTCGGCGACGCGTCGCGGTATCTGGGCGGCGGAGCGTCGACGGCCGTCGGTGCCACCGCGATCGGACCGTCCATCAAATCCTTGCGAGAGCATCCCGATCTGGTGGACCGCGCTGCGGCCGCCGGACGCGCGACGTACTGCTGGACCGTCGACGGCAAAGCTGATGTGGACCTGTGCCGCGAACTCGGAGTCAGCTGGGTGGCCACCAATCACCCCGGTCGGACAAAAGAATGGCTAGGTAGCGTGTAGATTTTGCCCTCGTGGCTAAGAAGAGCAAAAGAAACAGTGGACCGAAGGTAGACAGTGGGCGCGCCGAGAAGCTCGCCGCCCGCCAGGCAGAGCGTGAGGCAGCAACCAGCACGGTGAGCCGCCCGTTCGCAGGCCTCGCAGCCGAGTGCGACCTGGTCGCAATGCGTGAGTTCGTTCCTTCGGCTACGGCTCCGCTGCCCGTCATCGGAACCGACCGTCCCATCACCATCGCAACGGTGCTTCCGGGCGCAGTTGCCGCGCTAGTTCGCGACGAAGGCGACACCGCGACCGGCTTTGTCGGCGTGCAGGTACAGGCGTACTCCGATGATCTGGGTGCAGACCTCGCCGCTGCGGCAACCTGGGTCAAGGATGCGGCTCCCGGCGATGCCCTCCCCGCTGCCGATCCCGGTACGGACACCCCGGCCGTCACCGCCGTCGTTGATCCCGCGGCACTGCTGGACATCACCGTCTACCAGGACTTCAACTGGTGGATCCCCGAAGGAACCGAAACCGACGCCCAGGTCAAGGCGACTGTCGAGCAGGCAAACGCTGCGATCATGCCGTCGGCACGCCTCGAAGGCGACGGCCTTGTTGCTGCCTGGTGGGTTGACGCCGGAGAAAAGGCTCACCTGCGCTGGGTGCGTCCCGAGAGCGAAGACGACCTGATGCTGGCACTGGCCCGCATACATGCTGCCGGCGGGCTGAACCTGGGTGAAGGGTCGCGTTTCGCAGGCTCCTTCCGCACCCACGGACTGCTGGTTCCGGTCTTCGACCTGGACCGCGAGAAGCACGCCAACGAGTGGGTAGCGGCAACCGTCGAATTCGGCGACCGCTTGGCTCAGGCACTGGCTGTCGACGCGCCGTTGACGGCCGCCGAACTGCGTTCGCGTGACGGACTGCGTGGCCGTCAGGTCACGTTGCGCTGATTCTCCACCTCTAGACGTTACGCAAGGTCACGTATAAAGTTTTCGAATGACCTTGTCGCACGACATCTCCGGTAGCGGTCCCACGCTTGTTCTCGTCCATGGCATAGTCCATCGGCGCCAGGCGTGGGATTCGCTTTTGGATCTGCTGACGCCGTATCGACGCGTCGTCACCGTCGACCTCCCCGGGCACGGAGAATCTCCGCTTCCCGAACTCGGTTCGGACGTCATGGGACAGTTGATCGACGACGTCAGCGAGTTTATTTCCGAGGTCACGCCGCAAGGAGAGCGCGCCCATGTCGCCGGAAACTCTCTCGGCGGATGGATCGCACTCTCTCTCGCGGCACGCGGTGACGTAGCTTCCGCAACAGCGCTCTCGCCGGCCGGATTTTTTGTCAATCACCTGGACCAGGTGCGTGCCATCAACATGTTTCGCGGCCTCCGGGCAACGGCCCGCCTCATGGGCGATGGAATGCCACAGGCAATGCGGTACAAGATGATTCGCTATCCAGCTCTCGGTGCATTCTTTGCCCACCCGAGCCACGTCAACTATGCGGCGGCTTTGGCCGACTGCCGCTCGCTCGTGTCCAACGAACTGGTGGACCTCGGTGTCGACCTGAATTTCACGCTGCCTCCGATCGTTGATCCCACTGTGCCAGTGACGGTTGCGTGGGGTCGACGCGATCTGATCTTGCCCGTCTACCAGGCGAAGCGCGTGAAAAAGCCCTTCCCGCAAGCGAAACTCATGATCTTGCCCGGGCTGGGGCATGTTCCGATGACAGACGCCCCCGAACTGATCAGCTCGATCTTGCTGGCGGGAAGTGAACCGCTGGGCTAGACGGTTCCCCCGGCCGCAGCGGGTGCGCCCGTGGTGTCACTGACCGTGCTCATCTCGCGGGAAACAAAATCTTCGAGATCGAACAGGTTGGCACCCGCGCGATCCGCGATGGTGAGAAGCGTCGTCATGCTGGCAACTTCCTCGACCTGCTCCTTGAGGAACCACTGCATGAACTGCTCGCCCAGGTAGTCGCC
>NZ_JASHKR010000201.1 GCF_030056815.1 Rhodococcus sp. IEGM 1379 | reverse complement strand
GACTTCGACGTGCCGACCAATGCCACCTTCGTCAGTGCAGCGATCGTGGCAGGAAGCTCATTCAATCTGGACAATGTTGCGCCAAGCGTGATCCGCATTAACGATGCCGGAGTCGAAGATGCTGCGGGCCCGTTCCTTCGAATCTCGGGTGGCAACCAGGTGATCGGAAATGGTGCCTCGAACAGTACAAACTCTGAAGGTGGAATCCGCGCGCCTAAGACGAAGAAGAATCTCGATGGAACGACAAATGCAAACGGCGACAGCTGGTTTCGGATGCCGGCCATCGATATCACAATGGTCGCAGGCACATCCGGTGTGATTCAGCCGAAGATCCGAACTGCCGGTGATGCCGCTACCTACGGTAACGATAAGAACTACAGTACCCAGCTCGCAAAGGCGAGCCTTTTGGGCACGCAGTGGGCCCCGACCCGGTGCACGCCTCGTGATGCAAAGGGCACGGCCGCGCTGAACGCTGGCGCCGGTCCGCTCGCGACCATCAACATCGCCTCTGCTCCCGTTGATGTGGATACCACGCTGGCGCTGGCTGTTCCGGCTGCTGCGACGACGGATGTGG
>NZ_JASHKR010000200.1 GCF_030056815.1 Rhodococcus sp. IEGM 1379 | reverse complement strand
TCACCAAAGGATTTGATCGGAACTGTGAATTCGGTACCCAAGTACCAAACGAGGCCGGGGAGGGGCGGTGGTCGCTCGAAGCTACCTCGTCTCGCGTCTGCCAACTCATCGTCATCATGCTTCCCATCCTACAGGACCTCGCCCCAAACCGCAAAACAACACCGAACCGCTAAACCTCGAAATAATAACCGCCACAACGCAATTCGAGACTCCCCAAAACACCTCCATGCGTAACCACCGAAACCGATTACTCACCAACCGATCACCCAAAGTTACTGAAATACAACAACATTCAAAAACAGTTGAAAATCGGCTTCCACGCGCCTGTCGCACGCCCGAATCGACGAGCAACAGCTACCGCACCATCGAACGGGCCTCACCATTGAACACACGGTGAGGGGCCTCTGTCAGGTCTGACTACAAAAGCATCGCCGATGTTCCTTGGTATCAGCAAGGAACATCGGCGACATTCTCACAAGACATCGTCAGTGCCGATGCACCGCTGTCTCGGCACCAGCAAGATGCCGAGGTGAGAGCGCGGTCATAACATCAAGGGAGGCTGTCGACCTACGATCCGCCG
>NZ_JASHKR010000151.1 GCF_030056815.1 Rhodococcus sp. IEGM 1379 | reverse complement strand
GGATCGAAGGAGCACGACATGACGCAATCACTGAGCTTGGAAGGCAAAGTTGCCGCAGTCACCGGCGCAGGCGCAGGCCTGGGCCGCGCGGAAGCACTCGGTCTGGCAGCCGCAGGCGCAGCCGTCATCGTCAATGACATGGGCTCCGCAGCCAACGACGTCGTCGACGAGATCAAGGCAGCCGGCGGACAGGCACTCGCCATCACCGGCGACGTCTCCGACTGGTCGCTCGGCGGTCGCATCATCGACGAAGCCGTCAAGAACTTCGGCTCCTTCGACATCCTCGTCAACAACGCGGGCATCCTGCGCGACAAGATGATCTTCAACCTGACCGAGTCCGACTGGGACGACGTCATCCGCGTGCACCTCAAGGGCCACGCCGCCACCTCGCATGCCGCAGCCGTCCACTGGCGCGCAGCCAGCAAGGCAGCCGACGCTCCCGTCTACGGCCGCATCATCAACACCTCCTCCGAGGCATTCCTCTTCGGCTCAGCTGGACAGCCCAACTACTCCGCAGCCAAGGCCGGTATCACCGCTCTGACACTCTCGAGTGCGGCCGGCCTCTCACGTTACGGCGTCCGTACCAACGCCATCTGCCCGCGCGCCCGGACCGCAATGACGGCAGAAGCCTTCGGCGAGAACAACACCGGCGCCACCGGCCTCGACCCGCTGGCACCTGAGCGCGTCGCAACGCTCGTCAGCTACCTCGCCTCCCCTGATTCCGACGAGATCAACGGACAGGTCTTCGTCGTCTACGGCAAGATGGTTGCACTGATGGAAGCCCCCAAGGTCGAGAACCGTTTCGACGCAGCCGGATCCGCGTTCACCGTCGAGGAACTCGGCGGCCAGCTCACGTCCTACTTCTCCGGCCGCGGCCCCTACGAGACCTACGCTGCATACAGCGTCGCTGGACTCGAAAAGATCGCCCTCGCAGTCGACGAGACCACTACCGTCTAAGTAAGCACCAACTACGCGACACCAATAACGAGGAGCGCATTTCATGAGGTTGAACGGCAAAGTGGCGATCGTCACCGGTGGCGCCGGCGGAATCGGTCGAGCAATCACCCGAGTCTTCGCCCGTGAAGGCGCGAAGGTCCTGTTCGTCGACATCAATGACGAGCAGGGTCAGGCCCTCGAACAGGAACTGGCCGGTGCCGGCAAGTTCCTGAACGTCGACCTCGCCGCGGCAGGTTCTGCCGAGCAGATCCGCGACGCAGCGGTCGAAGCTTTCGGCGGCATCAACATCCTGGTCAACAATGCTCACGCTTCGCGTCAGGCTTTGTTGTTGGAGACCACTCAGGACATGTTCGACCTGTCCTTCAACACCGGCTTCTACCCGGTCGTTCACCTGATGCAGGCGTGCCATGACGAGCTGGCCAAGTCCAAGGGCTCGGTCATCAACTTCGCGTCGGGCTCCGGCCTGGACGGTATGCCCACCCAGACGTCGTACGCGGCAGCCAAGGAAGCAGTACGCGGCCTGACTCGCGTCGTCGCCAATGAATGGGCACCGGAAGGCATTCGGGTCAACGTGATCTGCCCGTTCGCCGCGACCGAAGGTGTCGTCAAATGGCAGGAAGCATTCCCGGAGCGCGCCGCCGCGTCCGTCGCCAAGGTTCCGCTGGGCCGGATCGGCGATCCCGAGACCGACATCGCGCCGGTCGCAGTGTTCCTCGCGAGTGACGATTCCCAGTACATGACCGGCCAAACGTTGATGGCCGACGGCGGCAGCATCAAACTCCGCTGACTACTCTCTTCTCGGTGGGTGCTCAGCCCACCGAGAAGAGCTTGGCAGCGTTGTCGTGAAGGACGGCCCGTAACCACTCGTCACTCAGATCGAAGCGCGTAACTGCTTGCAGTGCTTGGAGATACGGATACGGAATATTCGGGAAATCGCTGCCGAACAAGATCCGATCCTGCATATCCACCAATCGCGGGATGTCAGCCTTGGGGAAAGCGCCCTGCGCTTCCGTGAAATCGGTGAACGCCATCGTCGTATCCAAACGGACGTTCCCGTATACCTCTGCCAGATCCAGGAATTCGCTGTACTCGGGCATGCCCATGTGCGCGATGATCAGAGATAGTTTCGGGTAACGCGCCAGCAACGTTGCGATTCGATCCGGCCCCGTGTACTGACCTGGCGCCGGTCCCGATCCGCAATGAATGACAATGGGTATTTCGGCGTCTTCGAGTTGTCCCCACACGTGATCCAATAGTTGATCATTGGGATCGTAGTTGCCGACCTGGATGTGAGACTTGAAGATTCGAACCCCCGACTCCAAGGCCTTCCCGACGTACGATGCGGCCGACTCCTCGGGATAGAACGTCGCCGTGTGGATGCAGTCAGGTGTCTGTGCGGCAAATTCGGCGGCCCACGCATTGAGCCACTCCGCCATCGCATTCTTGTGTGGGTAGATCATCGAGGTGAACGAACGGACTCCGAATTCACGAAGTCGATGCACACGTTCCTCTTCCGCCATCCGATAGGTGATCGGCCACGGCCGACCGATCATCGGCCCCGCCGAATCGAAGTAGTCCCACACCTTGTCCATCACGCTCTTGGGCATGAAGTGGGTGTGAATGTCGATGAGTCCGGGCAACCCCAGTTCCTGCCAGAACGCGCGGATCTCGGCAATTTCCTGCGAGGCTGGAACTGAATCTGCTTCCGTGCACATATCGAACGCTCCTTCTGTTTTGCTCGACCCTACCCAGCGCCGTCGCGCTCACCGAGACCGGTGATTGACGGCAGGGCGCCGGCACCCGAGTGTGAAGGCATCTTGCCGATCACTGCTGGAGGTTGAATGTCTCAGTCCAATTCCGACGTCGCGTCACCCCACCCCGAAAAGGAACTACTCAGTCCCGTCGAGGAACTACTCGCGATCGAGGAAATCAAGAGGGTCTTCGCGGCTCGCCTGCGCTGCATGGATACCAAGCAGTGGCACATCTACCCGACGCTGCACACGGCGGACGTAGTCAGCGAAACGTGGGGCGGTCTCCCCACGGACAAGCAACCCAAGACCGGCGAACAGTCCAACCAGGTTGTCGGTATCGAAAAGCTCACCAATGCCATTCGCAACATGCTCGACGGCGAAATCCCCCTCACCACGGCGCACCACGCGCACATGCCCGAAATCGTGTTGACCTCCCCCACGACTGCTACCGGCATCTGGGCGATGGAAGACATGCTGTGGTGGAACGACGGCGAGAAAGAACTCCACCTGCACGGCTACGGCCACTACCACGAGGAATACCGCAAAGAGGACGGCAAGTGGCTGATCAGCTACCGCACCCTCACCAGGTTGCGCGTCGACCAGGACCCCGGATTCTTCCGATTCATGAAAGCACTGTGATTGACATGACCAACCCCCTGTTCCAGCCGCTGCGTATCCGTTCGCTCGAGCTTGCCAACCGCATCGTCATGTCCCCCATGACCCGCTCACGTTCGACCGACGGAGTTCCCGGCCAGGACGTAGCCGACTACTACAGTCGACGCGCTTCGGGCGGCACCGGCCTCATCGTCACCGAGGGAGTGGCCATCGATCACGCCACCGCGGTCGATCACGTCAACGTTCCCAACCTGCACACCCCCGAGGCCCTGGCGGGCTGGCGCAAGGTCGTCGACGACGTCCACGCAGCCGGTGGCAAGATCGTTCCGCAGCTCTGGCACGTCGGCCCGTTGTGGGGCGCGATGATGCAGCTCGATCCCGAGCTCAAGCCGATGCGTCCGTCCGGCGAGTGGGGCCCGCTGGGCGTCACTTCGTACACGTCCGAGTATGTCGAGCGCGCCCAGGCTGTCACCGAAGCGATGACCGAGCAGGACATCGCGGATGTCATTGCCGCTTATGCTCGTTCTGCAGTCAATGCACTCGAGGTCGGTTTCGACGGCATCGCAATCCACGGCGGCCACGGTTACCTTCTCGACTCCTTCCTGTGGGAAGGCACCAACAAGCGCGACGACGCTTGGGGCGGCGACCTCGAGCGTCGTACCAAGTTCCCCGTCGCCGTGGTAGCTGCGATCCGCGAAGCCGTCGGCCCCGATGTGCCGATCATCTACCGTTTCTCGCAGCACAAGCAGCAGGACTTCACCGCCAAGATCGCCGAGACCCCGGAGGATCTGGGTGTCATCCTGGGCGCGCTGGTCGACGCCGGAGTGGACGTTCTGGATGCCAGCATCCGCCGCTTCGACGTCCCCGCCTTCGAAGGCAGCGATCTCTCGCTGGCAGGCTGGGCCAAAAAGCTGACCGGTGCGGTCACGATGGCCGTCGGCAGTGTCGGCCTCGGAAAGTCTCTGCGCGACAGCCGCATCGAGGGATCTTCTCCCGTCGTGGACAATATCCCCGAACTGGAGAAGCGCATCGGTTCCGGTGAGTTCGATCTGATCGCAATCGGCCGCCTGCACCTTGCGGATCCGGCGTTGGCCACCACCCTGCGTGCCGGTGACCCGCTTCCCGCATTCGACCGTGCGGTCCATGAGGGCAGCTTGACCTAGACAACTCAGAAGAGTGTGAACAGATCTTCAGGTTCGATGGCCGTCGTGGACTTCTCCTTGTAGGAGGGGTTCACCACGGTCATTTCCTTTTTCACCGAAAGTACAGCAGTCGGTGCTGGAGTTTCAATCGGTACAGCAAGCGGCACCGACGCTATGTCCCCGGAGACAATGGCGCGTGCGGCCTCGCCGGCCAACTTGTCGGCTACCTCGTTGTAGTGGTTGCCGACGTGTCCGCGAACCCAACGAAAACGCACCGGGCCGACGCGCTCGGTGATGACCCGGTCGATTCCCTGCACGAGTTCCAGGTTCTTGACGGCGCCGCCACTTGCGGTTTTCCATCCCTTGCGCTTCCAACTCGGTAGCCACTCGGAGGCGCATTTGATGGCGTACTGCGAGTCGGATTCGATGAGCAGGGGCTCGTCACCGGGGTGTGCGACGACAGCCTCGAACAAGGCTCGCAATTCTGCGATCTGATTTGTTCCGGATGATTCACCACCCGACATGCTGGGACCCTCGTGATTGACCCAAGCCCAGCCGATAGCCCCGCCGGGGTTTCGCAGACAGGATCCGTCGGTGCTCACGATGATCATGGCTCGGACAATACGTTGC
>NZ_JASHKR010000005.1 GCF_030056815.1 Rhodococcus sp. IEGM 1379 | reverse complement strand
GAACACCACCGCAACAGCACCCGGAGTCCGCGCCACCTGAGCATCAAACACATCAACCAACGTCACACCCGGCAACAGATGGTCAGTCGAATTCCACGACTCGAGAACCAACTCCCGCTCACCCGAAACGAACACCTCGATATCGCCGATAGCCCTATCCGGTTCCGCAACAACATCTTCCAGAATCCGAATGAATCTCTCCCCGAATTTCGTCACTGTCGGCCCATCGAACACGTCGGACGCGAAAGTGAACGATCCGGAGATACCGTCCGCAGCACCCAACTCGTCGTAGCGCTCCGCAAGCGCCAACTGCAGATCGAACTTGGACACTCCGGCATCAACGTCAACCACCTCCACCGTCAGTCCCGGCAATTCCAGATTGGGGGCGACGGTGTTCTGAAACTCCAGCAGGATCTGAAACAGCGGAGAGTGTGAGGTCGAGCGATCCGGTGAGAGCACTTCTACCACTCTCTCGAACGGCAGCTCGGTGTGGCCGAATGCTTCCAGGTCAACCTTCCGTGCCTCGGACAGCGTCTGGGCGAAGGTCGCGCCCGGGTCGACGGCCGTCCGCAGCACCAGTGTGTTGACAAACATCCCGACCAGATCGTCGAGAGCCTCCTCCCCGCGTCCTCCGATCGGCGTCCCGATGGTGATGTCCGTGGACCCACTCACACGCGCAACCAATACCACCAGTGCTGCATGCATAACTATGAACATTGTGGAGTTGTGTTGCCGTGCAAGCGCGAGCAGGTCCCGATGCAACGCCGGAGATACCGAAAACTTGACGATCCCGCCTTGCAACGAACGCTCCCGGGGCCGCGGCCGATCCAGGGGAAGATCGATCGGCCCGGGGAAGTCTGACAATGCCGACTTCCAGTAGTCCAACTGCGCTGACATGATGCTGTCGGGATCCTGTCCGCTACCAAGAATTTCCGTCTGCCACAGACTGAAATCGGCATATTGCACAGTGAGCGGATTCCAGTCTGGCGACTGCCCCTGAACCCGCGCGTCGTAGGCGATTGCCAGATCGCGAGCGAGTGGTGCCAGCGACGCTCCGTCGGCCGAAATATGGTGAACCACCAGCATGAGGACGTGCTCGTCCGGTCCGGTCCGGAACAGAACGCCCCGCACAGGCACAGTCTTGCTCACATCAAAACCCTGGGAAGCGAACTCGGCGATCGACGCTTCAACATCGCTGCAATCCTGCGGTGTCAGGTCCGGAACCACCGGGGCCGACGGAACGATCACCTGATGAGGGCCGTCTGGAGATGCCGGATAGACAGTCCGAAGCGACTCATGCCGTTCGATGACATCACCCAGTGCCGCCCGGAGCGCCTCCACATCGAGATCGCCGGACAGGCGCACCGCCATCGGGATGTTGTAAGCCGACGAGGAGGTGTCGAACTGGTTGATGAACCAGATACGCTGCTGCGCGGGCGAAACCGGGATTATGCCGGGACGTGATCGTGCTGTCAGAACTGGCCGGTCGGGGTGCCACATCGCGGCTTGCCCGATCTGCTCTGCCAGTGTCTCCACCGTCGGTGCTTCGAACAGCGTCCGGACACCGAGGTCAGCGCCGAGAGCCCGATTGAGTCGCGCAATCACCCTGGTTGCGACCAGCGAGTTTCCTCCGAGGTCGAAGAAGCTGTCGCCCCGGCCAATTCTAGTCACGCCCAGTACGTCGGCCAATACCTGCGCAACTGTCTGCTCGACAGGGCCTGTCGGGGCGCGGAACTCCGCCTCCGACGAGCCGAATTGCGGCGCCGGCAACGCTGCACGATCGAGTTTCCCCACCGCCGTTATCGGCATCTCGTCCAGTACAACGATCGCGGCCGGAATCATGTACGTGGGCAATTGATGTACGGCATAGTCCATTAACTCGGCAGTCGCGAGCACGTGCCCAGCCACCGGCACGACGTACGACACAAGCGCCGTATCGCCCGACGGCCCTGGCCGCGACATCGTCAACGCTGTCCTCACGTGTGGATGAGTGTGGAGGACGGTATCGATCTCGCCCAATTCGATTCGGAATCCGCGTACCTTCACCTGAAAGTCACTGCGGCCCACGTACGCGAGTGTGCGATCGGTTCTCCAGCGCACCACATCCCCGGTTCGATACATCAGCTCACCTGGGCTGCCAAAGGGGTTGGCTACGAAGCGTTCTGCCGTCAACACAGGTTTGCCGTGATACCCGCGAGCCAGTGCTTCACCCGCGACGTACAATTCCCCAGCTACTCCGACTGGTACCGCCTGTAACCGTGCGTCGAGAACTACCTCGCAGAATCCTCGCAACGGTCCACCCAAGCTGATCGCGGCCGCCGGCGACATCGGTTCACTGATGTTCGCCATGATGGTTGCCTCGGTCGGCCCGTAGGCATTACACAATCTCCGACCCGGCGCCCATCGCTTCACCAACTCCGGCGGGCACGCCTCACCGCCGAATATCACGTTCTGCAACTCGGAAAGTCCTTCCGGTTCAACAGTTCCGAGCGCAGCAGTGGTAATAAATCCGTGCGTGACGCGCTCAGTTCTCAGAAACCGGGACAACTCTTCCCCACCGTAGATCGTGGGCGGAACAATCACCATCGTCGCTCCGGCTCCGAAGGCAAACAGATACTCGGACACCGACGCATCGAAACTCGGAGTGGAAAAATGCAGGGTCCGCGAGTCTTGCGTCGCCCCGAAGCGTGAAAGTAGCTCGGCAGCAAAGCTAGCCAGTCCTCTATGGGTGACCGGCACGCCTTTGGGCCTGCCCGTGGAACCGGACGTGTAAATCACGTAGGCGGGATTATCCAGGCGGAGCGGCCGGATACGTTCAGCGTCGGTAACCGCTGACACTGCTTCCGTCGAACACTTCGTCCGAAGCTCGGGGTCGTCGAGCACCAGCCACGGAATCGAATTCGGCAGTCGCGAACGATCAGCAGACACAGTCACACCCGCAGCGGCGCCGGAATCATCCAACATGTGCTGGATCCGGCCTGCGGGATAACTCGGATCCACCGGTACAAATGCCGCGCCAGTCTTGGCTATTGCCAGCATCGACAGGACTGACTCGATTGAGCGTGCAATCCCCAGTGCTACAAAGTTTTCCGTGCCAATGCCCTGCGCTGCCAATACTCGCGCAAGCTGGTTCGAACGCTCGTCCACTTCGCGATAGGTCAACCCGACACCGCAAGACGAGAGGGCAATGCCGTCGGGATTCGCTTGTACTGCCGCGTCGAACAGTTCCGGTAGCGTGCGTTCCGAACTGGCCACTGCGCCCTGAACCGGAACGAGAGTGTGACGTTCGGCATCGACGAGGATATCGATGTCGCCTACCCCCACACCGGGGGTGATCGTGACCGCCTCAAGAATGCGGCGAAATCTCGTCCCGAGACCACGAACAGTCTCCACGTCGAACAGATCTGTCGCGAACCCGAGTTTCACCGTGATACCGGAAGGGTTGCCGCCTGCATCGAAGGCTTGCGACGCGGTCGCCCGAAGGTCGAACCGTCCGATTCCGTTGTCCCCTATACGCTCTGTCCCTTCGTGATCCTCGAACATCACCTGAACGATCGGGGAATATGCCGGCGAATCGCCCACCTCGAGTGACCGAACCAACTCCCCGAACGGAACCCCGCTGTGATCGAAGGCCTCCGCATTGATGTCCCGAACCAGACACAGGAGATGCGTGAAGGACATTTCCGTCTCAACGCGGGTCCGCAGCACAACGATGTTCGCGGGCCCGGAGACCGCGGTTCCAACCACCACGTCGGATGTACCCGAAAGCCTGCTCAGCAGCACGGCGAAAGCCGCATGCAGAACCGCGAAACTAGTGGCGCCGTGCTCTGAGGCCACTTCGATCACTCTGCGGTGGGTATCAGTGCCAATCAGGACTTCGACGCCCTCAGATCGCAGGGATTGCGAGGCCGGCCGAGCCCGATCGGACGGCAATTTCAGCAGCTCGGGCATCCCCGAAAGCTGATTCTTCCAATATTCGAGTTGGTCAACTACTCGACGCCGTCGCTCGCCCTCGAGAGCGGTCGCCCGGTGAATTGTGTCGAGCCTGGAGTCCAGGTCTGACGCAATGAACTCTTCCAACAATTCGACGAATTGCGTGTGGTGCGTCCGCAGCACGGAGTCCGTGTACCGATTCGGATTGGCTCGGAAGTCGACGAAAATCTCTGCTTGCGTGCCGCTCGGGTACACGTTGACCAGGAGATCTTCGACCGGACCGGACGTGACGATGTGGTACTCGCCCACTATGGAGCCCAGAGCAATGTTTTGCCGAAATAGCATGACGTTGACCATGGGTCCGGACAATCCGTCCCCACTGCTACCGAGATCGCGACGGATGTCGTCCAGACTGCACCGCTGATGCCGCAACGCACCCATCAGTTCTTGCTGAACCGAAGACACGAGTTCGGAGACTGTATCCCCTTCGTCAACCGAAATCGCCAGCGGCGCAACGTTGACCATCATGCCGCCGGATTTGCGCAGCGTTGACGTTGTTCGTCCGAGAAGCGGAACATTTACCAGTACAGTGGTTTTGGATGTCATTCGCGACAGATAGCAGGCCATGGCGGCGACGACCGTTGCTGCCTGCCGCTCGGATTCCTCGAGCCCGACACACGCCGTGCCGGAGAGCAAGGCACTTTCGACTCTGCTCCTTGCCAGAGCGGGCCCCGACACGTCGGAAAGGGTCGATCCTTCGACAGCCGAAGTTCGCGCCGCCCAATACTCCCGATCTGCTGCATACCGATCCGACGATCGATAGCGGGAGTCGATCTCGTACAGTTCACGCTGGGTAGCAGCATAACTTGAATCCGGTTCACAGCCGGCGACCGCAGCCGAATAGCGGTGTGCGATGCGGTTCATCATCGTCATGGCACCGTATCCGTCGAGCGCGACGTGATGGATGCGGCTGTACCACAGGTAATGCGACGCTCCAACGCACAGGATCGAAGTTTCGACCAGTCGATCGACTCCGAGATCGAGTTGCCTCTGGTAGTCCCGATTCATCAGTTCGTGCGCAGCGGCAACCGGGTCGGCCTCGCCACGAAAGTCGATGACGTCGACTGGAATATCGATGGTGTCGTCCACGTACTGCATCGGGTGGCCGTCAACCTCGACCACCCTGAGCAACGGCGACTCGAACTCGCGCGCGACCGCAACAGTTTCCTTTCGCAACAACTCGACGTCGAGTTCTCCGCGTAACTCGACGTAGTGCGCGATCGAAATCGGTATGTCGGGTTGAAATTGTTGCGCGAACCAGGTCGCTCGTTGCGCTGCAGACAACGGAAAATACTCAGCGCCGGATGTGTGCTGTAGCACCACCTCCCCTCGCTCCGCTCGACCGGATATGGACTTCCTGACGTCGATAGGTTCCACCACGGTCCCGCCCTGTAGGTCGCGCGACCGGGGGAAACATGGCCGCCTGACAAATCTGTACTCACATCGATGAGAGGCGGAACCCGCCCCTCATCAGAACGCGTACCCAAAATCAGGACATACACGCATCATGAAGACTCGAAAGTCGACCAATGTGACATAAAATTGCTTCTTGACAGTAACTGTCATATTAAGTGAAGCTGTCATTAGTCGGCAAGATTCAACAGGTTCGAACTACTACGAAGGGGTGCTACCCGATGTCATTGCGCGCAAGGCAACGCTTGCAAGTGCGAGCAGAGATCCAACGAGCGGCACTAACCCTGTTCGCGCGAGACGGATTCGAGAACGTCACCACTGACCAAATTGCGTCCGAAGCCGGAGTCTCCGCGAGTACGTACTTCCGGCACGTTCGCAACAAGGAAGACCTCCTCCTGGATCCAGTGCGGCAAGGTGGCGCAGGAATTGTGGCACTCCTCGAGGCTCGGCCCGAATCGGAACCCGCAGACCTCGCCGTGTCGAGGGCAATCCTGGAACGGTCCAGCACTCTCGAATCCGCCGAGGTAGAGCACTGGCGCGCAGCCTTTCGGACGGCCCCACACCTGATGGATCGTGTCGCTTTGATCGCACCGGAGCATCGCGACCGATTCGTCGAGCTCGTGGCCCAACGAATGCAGTGCGATCCTGAAAGTGACAGTCGCCCAGGCCTTCTCGTTCACCTGATGTTGGCCGCAGCAGAGTTCGGATATCGCCAGTGGATTCGGAGTCCTCAGAAGCGAGAAGCGTCCCTGCCCGTTTGTGTCGAGGGTGCACTCGACGCCGTTCTCGATACCCGTTGGCGCACAACGAACGCCCAAGACCCGGAAGGATACGACGCTCGATGAACCCGATCCCAAATGGCCCGATCCCCACCGAAGTCGATCTGATCGTTGTCGGATCCGGCGCCGCCGGCATGTCCGCAGCCATCACCGCCGCCTGCAACGGCCTCTCGACAGTCATTGTCGAGAAGTCGCAGTACTGGGGCGGCTCGTCCGCGCGGTCCGGCGGCGGAGTCTGGATCCCGGGAAATTCGGTACTCCGCCAACAGGCGCCGGCCGATGAACTCGATTCTGCGCGAGAGTATCTCAACAGTATCGTCGGCGACGACGCTGATACCGAACGCATCGACACCTACATCGACCGAGGCCACGAAGCACTCGACTTTCTCATTCGCAATTCTGCCTTGAAGCTCGAATGGGTAAAGGGATATTCCGACTACTTTCCCGAAGCTCCCGGCGGTCGCGCTTCCGGACGCTCCTGTGAGCCTTTACCTTTCGATGCGCGAGCACTGGGCGACGATCTCGCCACTCTGCATCCGTCGTACATGAAAACTCCACTCAACGTCGTCGTCAAGCAGTCGGATTATCGGTGGCTGAGCACCGGACTTCGCCACTGGAGAGGCCCTGCGCGCATGCTCCAGGTGGGCGCTCGAACAGTGGTCGGAAAGCTGCGACGAAAGAAGCTGATCGGACTGGGGTCCGCACTTATGTCGGAACTGATGATCGGCGTCCGGGCGGCAGGTGTACCGGTACTGCTCAATACTGCAATGCTGGATCTGATCACCGCCAATGACCGCATTGTCGGCGTAAACCTCGAAAGCGGAGGCGTTCATACAACCATGCACGCTCGACACGGCGTCGTCCTGGCGTGCGGTGGATTCGACAACAATAACGAGATGCGAACCAAGTACCAGCGTCAACCGAGCAGCGCCGAATGGACACTTGGTGCACCGACGAACACCGGCGACGGCATCACTGCTGCAGTCCAGCAAGGTGCCGCAATCTCGTACATGGACGACGCATGGTGGGCACCGTCCATACCTCTCCCGAAGGGACCGTGGTTTGCGCTCGCGGAACGCTCGCTGCCGCGCAGCGTCATGGTCAACGACAGAGGTCAGCGTTTCATGAACGAGTCACTCCCCTACGTCGAGGCCACACACGCGATGTTCGGTGGAAAATTCGGCCGTGGCGACGGACCGGCCGAGAACATCCCGGCCTGGCTGATCTTCGACCAGACCTACCGTGACAGATACCTATTTGCTGGCATTCCCGCGCGCAGTCCGATGCCACGCTCGTGGCTGGCATCCGGCACAATCGTTACCGCTGAAACAATTTCCGAACTCGCCCTCGAAATCGGCGTACCCGAGACAGCGCTCACGGCAACGATCAACCGATTCAACGGCCATGCATGCAGCGGTACCGATCCCGACTTCGGCCGTGGTGCAAGCGCATACGACCACTACTACGGTGACATCACCAACAAGCCCAACCCCAGCCTCGGCGAACTGACCAAAGGACCGTTCTATGCGGCCAAGATGGTGCCCGGCGACCTCGGCACCAAAGGCGGGATCAATACCGACAGCCAGGCTCGCGCTTTGCGTGACGACGGAACCGTCATCGAGGGGCTCTACGCGGCCGGCAACACAAGTTCGCCGGTGATGGGCCATACCTATGCCGGGCCAGGCGCAACTATCGGCCCCGCAATCGTGTTCGGCTACCTTGCCGCCCTCGATGCCTCAGGGAAATTAGCTCACGCCTAAAGGCTTGCAGGCGGACCCTTTTGAGCGATAATCGCGGTTCCCATCCAGCGGCGCAGATACCGGCGCAGTTCGTCGTCGCTACGCGGCGGACTACCCGGCGATACGAAGAACGACTGCATGGTCCGGAGGACAAATTCGACGAGTTCGCGAAGTGACGCGTCGTCGTATCCGTAACGCTCCCAATCGACGTCGAAACGGCTGATCATCATGATTCCGAAGGCCTGCGCCTCGTCGGAGGTGATGCCGTCGGGGTGGAGGCTCGAGTAGGTTCCCGTGAGCAGAATGCCGAGATGCGGCGTTCTGCGGACCTCGGCGAGTGTGTACACCACTCCTTCGGTCATCGCGTCGACAGGATCTTCGATGCCGGCCACGTGCTGGGTCAGTCGATCGAGAAAACCGTCGACCGACGCGATTGCTGCCGCCCTCATCAGGGCGTCGGCGCTGGGGAAGTACCGATAGACCGTCTGACGGATTACGCCCAGCGACTCCGCAACGTCCGCGATGTTGATTGCCGAACCCGTTTGTCCGATGAGATCGACTGCTGTGTCGACAATTCGACGAGTCGCTTCTTCGTCGCTGTCCGGCGGGTTGCCGCCCCACCCACGCCTTCGTGCCACTGTCGCTTCCTCGCCCGAACCATGCTCGAATCATGCTGTCGCGCGCCGAACTCGCGCTGAAAACCTGATTTGGGAAAGCTCGCAGACTATCCGGATTACAAGAGCCACAGGCTAACACAGCGCCTACCCCGCCTCGGGAAATGGCAATTCGAAACTCTGTTGCCGAATGTGAACATACACAAGAGTCGATCTGCGTATGATTGCTGTCACTGTGGCTTCGGAGCGTCCAAACGCGGCCACCGAACCTGCCCCTTCCGAAAGACGAGGTTTCGAAAGTGACCGACCTTCAAGTCCGAAAGATGAATTTCGCATTCGCAGACTACGACGTCCCGTTCCTCTGGAACGAAGAGAATCCGGCATTCTCGAGCATGGCCAACGCGGTCTCCTTCCTTGCGATCGGCTTCGAGAAGATGATCGTGAAGCTGATTCTTCAGGCGAAGCCGCTGCTCACCGATCCTGCCGTTGCCGAGGAAGCCGACGCCTTCATGCGTCAGGAGGGGCAGCATTCGACGGCGCATCGCCAACACGTCAAGGGACTGATCAAGAGCTTCCCGGGATTGCAGGAGACACTCGACGAAGTAATCGGAGAATTCGACAAGCTCACTACCGAGACTTCGGTGAACTACCGGCTCGCCTACACCGCAGACTTGGAAGCAACCTTCACGTCGGTGTTCAAGCTGATGCTCGACAATGACTCGACTCTGTTCCAGCCGGGAGACGACCGGGTCGCGTCACTGTTCATCTGGCACTTCGTCGAGGAAGTGGAGCACCGCAGTTCCGCTCTCATCATCTTCGAATCCGTCGTCGGAAGCGATCTCTACCGGATGCGCATGGCCCCATCGATCTTCCGGCACGTCATGAAGGTCATCAGGTTGGCATGCCTCGGCTTCAACAAGCATGTCCCCCTTGAAGATCGACAGGTCGACGCCATGGCAATGTTCGCCTCGTACCGCAACATGCAGTTCCTCCGTAAGCGACTCCCGATGCTTCAAGAGGAGTACAACGGCCCGATGTCGCGAGCATTCGACGTTCTCCCTCTCAGAGAACAACTCACCGCACTGCGAGGCGTCGTCCGCAGCCAACTGCCCAAGCACAACCCTGCCCACGAGAAGCTCCCCGCACTCGCCGACGTGTGGTTCAAGCGATTCGACGCCGGCTACGACGTCACACGCTGGTACACCGCCGATGCCGAGGTGAAATGATGGCTGATCTGTGTTCGCCCACCTTCAGTCAACTTGCGACGGAGCTCGGGTTTTCCTGCGACGAAGCCGGCGGACTCGTCGAATTCCGAAATCCCCTCGGACTCGAGAACTGGACTCTGCCGATCCTCGAATGGACCATCATCATCGGCTCCGTACTTGCGCTCGTACTAGCAATCGTGCGTCTGCGCCGCAACGGTGATCCCACCAACCTGGTGCTCTGGTTCGGTGCCACTGCATACCTTTTCATCATCGAACCACCGCTGTACTTTCCCGCGGCATTCGGCATCGAAAAGCATGTGGACACGATGTTCGCGCACAACGTATTCACCGTCGATTTCCTGTGGGGTCGACTCCCCCTGTACATCATCGCCATTTACCCACTGATGGCCACGATCGCCTTCGAAATCGTGAAGATGCTGGGGATTTTCCGACGGTACGGTGTGCTCGTCGGCGCAGTCTGTGCCGGATTCGTGCACCACGCCTTCTACGAAATCTTCGACCACCTCGGTCCAC
This sequence comes from Rhodococcus sp. IEGM 1379, assembly GCF_030056815.1. Taxonomy (GTDB): domain Bacteria; phylum Actinomycetota; class Actinomycetes; order Mycobacteriales; family Mycobacteriaceae; genus Rhodococcus_F. The sequence continues at coordinate 175,322 of NZ_JASHKR010000005.1, read as the reverse complement.
AACTTCGTTGGTGGGAATGGTCGACCGACAACCCGATCAACCAACCGATGTTCGACTCGGTCCCACTACCGAGCGTGGTCGTTTTCGCTGCACTGTGGCCGATGTCGCTGGCATTCTGCGTCCAGTTCTTCGTCGGTCGTCACGTCGATGCGGGTAAGCATTTCTCCGGACTCCAATTAGTTTGGCGCACACTGGTGATCGGAATTTTGGCATCGGTCGGCACATTCATTCTGCCGATTCCGGCAACAGTCTTCGGAGCCGGAAGTGACACTATCCGCGGGATCCTCTACGCAGCCGAACTTGTCATCCTCACTATCGTCGCGATCGCAGTTCTAGTCCGACAGTGGATGCGGTTGCGCACGGAACCGTCGACGGATGTTCCCTCCTACACAAACAATTTTGTCCGGTACTACGCCGCCGTTTACCTGGCAATCATGGCCATACTCTGGGCGACCGCGTTGCCTGACTTCTTCGGTGCCGTCGACGGTTCCACCAGTGCCGGCGATCCCATCGGAAATCTCTGGTACACGCTGGCATGCTTCGCCATCGCAATACTCTGCGTTGCAGCAACATTCACTGTGCCGAATAGAAAGTCCGACGAGAGCAACACACCTGCCGCTGAGGAATCATCAGTGGTTGGCACGAGTTAACCGATGCAAGTGGACGCGCCTCACGGCACGCGGTGCGTCCACTTCTCGGTGCTGAACTTGGTCTCTACCAACTCGCGTGCCTGTGCCAATTCGGCGTCGGTGTAATCACTGTCGTGAGTGTCGTACTGGGCCCGGAAGTGGTCTAAGAATGCAGTCAGGATCGCGGCGCGGGTCATACCGGTCTGCGAGCGGAGTGGGTCAACCCTTTTCGCGGCGCTCTTGGTGCCCTTGTCCGACATCTTTTCCCGGCCGATCCGCAGAACCTGCGTCATCTTCTCTGCGTCGATGTCATAGGCCATCGTCACGTGATGCAGCACTGTGCCCGAAGCGAACCGCTTCTGCGCAGCGCCGGCAATCTTGCCCTTGTCCGAAGCGATGTCGTTGAGTGGCACATACCGTGCGTTTATCCCGACGTCGGCGAGCGCACCCATCACCCACTGGTCGAGGAACGCGTAGGACCTCTCGAAACTCAGCCCCTCCACCAACGACGCCGGCACAGCCAGCGAGTACGTGATGCAGTTGCCCGGCTCCATGAACATGGCGCCACCACCGGAAATCCTCCGTACGACGCCGATACCGTGCCGCGCAGCAGCTTCGACGTCCACCTCGTTCCGAACGGACTGGAACGAGCCGATCACTACCAGCGGCGAATCCCAGTCCCAAAACCGCAAAGTGGGCGGGCGCTCGCCGGACGCGACCTCGCGCGCAATGACCTCGTCCAACGCGACATGCATCGCGGGATCGAGCACCACCGGCGGGATGACATCGAAGGTGTGGTCCGCCCAACTCGTGGCGTGACCGAGTGCGCGCCGGATCGCGATACCGACCGATTCCGGGGTGAACCCGATCATCGCAACAGACTCATCGAGTGACGCGGCAATCGCGTCAGCGAGTTGTTCGGCATTCGCGTCGGCCGGCATTCCGGTCAAAGCCGCGTTGATATCGTCCAGAGCACTGTCGGGCTCGAGGAAGAAATCACCCGACACCGCGACTCGGGACAGCTGCCCGTCCTCGATCTCGACGTCGACTGCTACCAGCTTGCCACCAGGAACCTTGTACTCTCCACGCATTTGCTCAGCCTATCGGTGTGCTTCAGCACCTCGGATTCCGGCAGGGATGCGGCAATGCTCGACGGATCAGCCTCACCACGCCGCCATCTGAGAACCTCCACCTTTCGGACTCCGAAGGACCATGATGAAAGGGACATACATGACGGACGTCGTATGTCGCTGCCACTAGTAATCGAGTGATGTGAGGAGCAGTGCAGTTATGGGCACCATGAAAGCTGCAGTAGTGCGATCGTTCACCGAACCATTGACAATCGAGAACATCAAGATACCCGAGCCCGGCCCGTTCGAAGCGTTGGTACACGTCGAATATTCGGGCGTCTGCCACACCGATCTACATGCCGCGCACGGTGATTGGCCAGTGAAACCGACACCACCGTTCATTCCAGGACACGAAGGTGTGGGAAAGGTCGTCGCAATCGGATCGTCAGTGACCCGGATCAGCGTCGGTGACACAATTGGCAACGCCTGGCTATGGAGTGCCTGTGGCGAATGCGAGTACTGCGAAACCGGGTGGGAAACCTTGTGCCCGAACCAAGAGAACGGCGGCTACTCGGTCGACGGATCATTCGGCGAGTACATGCTGGTCGATTCCCGCTACGCCCCGATCATTCCCGCCGGCATCGAGCTATCTGCGGTGGGCCCCATCCTGTGCGCCGGCGTCACCGTCTACAAAGGCCTCAAACAAACCGACACCCGACCAGGACAGTGGGTTCTGATCTCCGGAATCGGCGGTCTCGGACATATCGCGGTCCAGTACGCGGTCGCGATGGGGCTGCGCGTTGTCGCCATCGACATCGACGACGTCAAACTCGAACTCGCCACCCGACACGGGGCCGAATACACCGTCAACGCAGCGACGGTGGCGGATCCCGCTGCCGACATCAACGCCCACACCGACGGCGGAGTTCATGGCGCTCTTGTCACCGCCGTCAACGCGCACGCCTTCCCACAGGCAGTCGCCAGCCTGCGACGAGGCGGTACCGTCTCACTCGTCGGACTACCACCGGAGCAGTTCCCACTCGACATTTTCACCACTGTGCTATTCGGACTGACTGTGCGTGGATCGATTGTCGGCACCCGTAAGGACATGACGGAAGCGGTGGACTTTTTCGCCCGAGGGTTGATCCAGCCCACTTACAGTCTCCGCAAGCTCGAGGACATCAACGACGTCTTCACTGATATGGAGTCCGGACGGATCGATGGACGAATCGTCCTCGATTTCACCGAAGGCCGCCATGGAGAAGCGACCTAGCAGGTCTAAATCCCGGCAGTCACTGCACGCCGACAAGACAGTGTGCACTATCCAAACACTCTGAAGGTTGCTTGCTGCAACGGTTTTCGAAAAGCCTACTAAATCTCCGCTCCAAACTTCCCCTTGACTCGAATGTATGTTCGAGTACAATTCGGGGTAAGGATGGGGGGATCCGATGAGTATCGATACCGTAGTTGCCGATGTCGTGGCTGGTTCTGCTGTGAATGTGCGTGGCATGCTGTGGCGGTTACGTCCGTGCGAGGTGAGGGACGTTGCGGTCACCGCATCCGCGGAAATCCTTCGACTGGAAGCGATCCGCGTTGCTGCGGTCGACCAGTTAGCGCGTCATCCGGACGAGCAGGTGCTGTGTTACCGCGGTGTCGGTCGCTGGCTGGCTGCGAATACGATGCTGCAGAACGCGGCCGGAAACAAGATCGCCACCCTCGGGGCAGCGCTACGAGCGTTCCCCGATATCGCGGCGCAATTCGATGCCGGTGACCTCACCGTCGATCATGCCGCGGCGGGTCCGGTGCGTCGAAATCCGCGGGCGCGCCGAAACTATCGACACCGCCACTGCTGACTCTCGTGGTCTGGATGGTCCGACCATTCGCATCCACCCCGAACGCATCATCAGCTTCGGTCTCGACGACATGGAGCTCGATGTCCACAAACTAGTCACGAACGCGCGCGACATCTAGCGATCACTCGCCAACGCCGTTCGTCACCCCCGGATCAGCAACCTAGCCAAGACAAATGCGGCCGCTATCGCCGTCCCGGTGATAATTCCTTCCCACACGCTTCCGCTCGTCGCTCCGGCAGCGATCCCGGAGAAAGCCCCGGCGGACACCGCCAGCGCACCGTCGACACGTGCCGGCCGATCACGGAACATGACTCCAATTCTTTCACTGGTGCGCGCGGATTACTCTCTGTCGCCCAGCTGATCGGCGTAATATCTGCAATAGCCCTGGGGTTTCACAGCCCCATCGCCAGCCAAGATCAGACTTGTCACACACACCCGAGAATCGCCGATGACCACACATCCGAACCAACCCGTGACAGCGGGGAGTATCGACGAGTGGATCGATCTGATCCGGTCCAAGTTCGTGGCCCTCGATATTGCCCCTCAAACAGCGTCAGAACTACGGGAACCGCTCACCGGCACTGTCTGGAATCGACAGTTGGGACACCTTTCTGCCGCCGAGGTCTCGTCGGCGCCGCAAGTCTTCACCAGATCGAAACGGCTGGTTGCCGCCGAGCCTGCAGAACTCTTTCAGATCGGACTCGTTACCCAAGGCTCTGGTCACCTCATACAGGACGGTCGATCCTGCAACGTGGAAGTTGGCGACTTTGCCGTCTATGAGACCGCGCGTCCGTTCCGCTGGCAACTCGATGGCGATTGGAAGCTGTTGGTATTTACCTGGCAGCGAGAAGCGATAGCCCTCGAGCGATTCGAATCCGAGCAGATTACTGCTCTCCGCTTGCCCGGGAACTCAGGAATCAGCGGGATTCTCGCTCACGCTCTCACCGATGTCGTGAACTTGGGTAGCGATGTCTCCGCTGCCAGTGGAATCCGTTTCGCCGATGAACTTGCTGCTATGGCCGTCACCGCGGGTCTCGAACAACGCGAAATCACCGCTTCGACGCAAAGCCTGACCAAACGGGTTCTCCACTTCATCGAGCTGAACCTTGCTGACCCTCTACTCGATCCACAGCACGTCGCCGATCACTTCTTCATCTCCACACGCACTCTGCACCGACTGTTTGCCCGAGAAGGAGAAACCGTGGCCAACTGGATCCGGGGCCGACGGATGGAGAAGAGTCGCCATGCACTGTTGGTCGAACCGAACTCGAGCATTTCGACGATCATCGCCCGCTACGGATACTTCGACCTCGCGCAATTCAGTCGGAACTTCACAACGCGGTACGGGGTCAATCCCACGCAGTTTCGAGCCCGTTGTCACTGACCTCGCCCCAGAAGAAGACCAGCAGAAGACGGATAGACCTGTCGCCAAGCCTCAAGCACATGTCGCTGAGCATCAAACCCACCCAAGGTGCGATTGAGAAGATCAGTAGAAGAAAAAGACGCAGCGGACCGGAACAACCCTCACCAGAACTCGTCCGCGTAACTGGAAGCGGAACCCTATGATCTACAAGCCCTTACACCTCGGCGACACCACCCTTTTGACGGAGCCACGCACATGACCGTCGACGGCCTGACCCGGGCAGGTGTGCATTCACAATGCACGCTCATGATCCTGCGTTGCTCGAACTGCGCAACCTTGCTCGCACCGACAATGGCAGAGTGCTCATGGTGTCACGGCACCGCGTTCGTACCAGTCGAGTCCTGCGGCATCGGTTCGATCGTGTCGTTCAAGGTGGTCGAGCGCGAGGTAGACGATCTGTTCAGCAAGCTCGAACCCTTCACGATCGCGATTGTCGAACTCGACGACGGCCCTTGGGTGTACTCGTGGGTAACCGGAACGGTTCCGACAACGTCCGACGGTCGGGTCCGAGTCGAATATACGTCGACTGGGAGCGCCGGGCAGTTGCCCGTCTTCGTGGTTTCGTCAGGCCAAGTCCTACAGCCTGCGCTCGCTCAATCGTAGGTTCACGATCTCGAGAGCTGAATCTTCAGCGCCGTCTAATGCCAGGGACTGCGCTGCTGTGATGCTGTCGCACAACCAATCCCAATGCATTGTCACCAATCCGCCTTGCACCGGAACGGCTGCCAGCGACATTCCGTCGACGTTCCAACGCACGCGTTCGATCATCGGCGCGCCGCGCGCCAGTCGCTCACCGTCGAATGTGATTGGCGCGGAACGCACAACAGCGTGTTGCTCACCGACTTCTTGCACTTCACCCCATCTGACTCGGCAGTTCTGGAGAACGGAGAGGGGCACCGCACCGTGTTTACGAAGTAGCTTCACCCACGGATACACAACGAATACGTGAAAACTGTGGTGCGCGAGGGCGTGATCTTGCCCTCCGAGATCGGCGAGTAGACCCACGTCGTTGCGCAACCCGAATTCTTTACGTAAGTGCTGCAATAGCTTCCCCGGGTCCACTGCGCCAAGCAGATCGCTACCAACCCAATAAGCCTCGATCACCCGCGGATCAAGCGGATCGTCGATACCGGCGCCCCGTGCCAGCGTCTCGAGGTACGGCCATGCGCCGTCGAACTGCTGTGCCCGGTCCCGATCCTGATTCGTAGCAACTCCGCCGGCCTGACGTAGCAATGCCGATGGATCATCCGGCCCGCAGTACCCCAACTCGTTGGGGGGATACGCGTACCGTGCGAACAGGACCGGCCCAGCAGTTTCAACCGCGGCCATCAGCAAATCCGCGGAAGTTGCTCACCGGCAGGAAGATCCACTACCCGGTTTCCACCAAGGGCCGTCCGGGCGACAACCATTCCTCGATGCTCGGCTACGCACTCCCCGATCACCGCCGCGCCTTTACTTAGGGGGTTGCCACGCATCGCTTCCAGGATTCTGTCGGCATCCTCTCGCGGAACAAACGCTACAAGTTTCCCTTCGTTGGCCACGTACAGAGGATCCAATCCCAGAAGTCCGCAGGCGTCACGGACTGCCGCCGGAATCGGAAGGCTGCGCTCCACCAGTGCGACACCGATGTTCGAGGCCTGGGCGATCTCGTTGAGCGTGGCCGCCACACCGCCGCGAGTCGGATCACGAAGCACGTGAATGTCGACCCCCGTCGCAATCATGTCCGCGACGACGCCATTGAGTGCGGCGCAGTCACTTTCCACTTCGGTTCCGAATTCAAGACCGGCCCGGCAACTCATCACCGCAACGCCGTGCACTCCGATGTCCCCGCTGACGATCACCACGTCACCCTCTGCAGCTCGCGTCGGACGGATATCCACGCCCTCCGGCACCACGCCGATCCCAGCCGTGTTGATGAACACTCCGTCACCGTGACCAGCATCGACCACCTTGGTATCGCCTGTTACCAAACGAACCCCGGCCACGCGCGCGGCATTGCCCAACGCCGACGCGATCCCGGCAATGTCGGTGAGGGCGGTGCCCTCCTCGAGGATAAAAGCCGTCGACATCGCCAGTGGTTGCGCACCCGCCATCGCCAGATCGTTCACCGTACCGTTGACTGCAAGATCGCCGATTGTTCCGCCGGGAAACACCATCGGCTTGACGACGTAGGAGTCCGTCGAAAAGGCAAGGCGCACGCCGCCGATATCGATCAGCGCCGAATCTCCCAGTTCTGCGTCGGCTGCCTCACCGAAAGCCGGCAGGAAGAGATGCTCGATCAATTCCGCGGACATCGCTCCGCCGCCGCCGTGACCCATGACGATGTTCGGTGAATCGCGTAGCGGCAGAGGGCAAACCCAGGACGACGCGTCTACGAGTGCACCCTTTTCAGCCGGCATGACCCACCTCCTGCAAGTCCAAGCGTCGATAGAGGTAGTAGGCGGCGCACGCACCTTCGGACGAAACCATTGTCGCCCCCAGGGGATTACGCGGCGTGCACTGCTTGCCGAACGCACTGCATTCATGCGGCTTGATCAGACCCTGGAGCACTTCACCCGATCGGCACACCGTGGATTCCTCGGTATGAATGTGAGCGACTGAGAATCGTTGTTCTGCATCGAACTCCGCATATTTCGGTGCCAGTTGCCAACCACTGTCGGGGATGGAGCCGATTCCTCGCCACGTTCGATCGGAGACCGCGAACACGTCCTCGAGCATCGCTTTGGCTGCGGTATTCCCCTCGGCCGTCACGGCCCGTGCATAGGCGTTTTCCACCTCGTATCTGCCGGTCTCCAATTGCAGCACTGTCTTGCGGATGCCTTCGAGCAGATCGAGCGGCTCGAATCCGGTGACAACGATCGGTACCTTGTATTTCTCGGCCAGAGAAGGATATTCGGACGTGCCCATGACGCTGCACACGTGGCCGGCCGCCAGAAATGCTTGCACGCGGCAATCCGGTGAATCCATGATCGCCGCCATTGCGGGTGGGACGAGGACGTGCGAAACCAACAGTGAGAAGTTCTTGATTCCCAAGCGGTGTGCCTGGTACACGGTCATGGCATTGGCCGGCGCTGTGGTTTCGAATCCGATACCGAAGAACACGACTTGGCGGTCTGGATTCTCCTTCGCGATGGTGAGGGCGTCGAGGGGTGAATACACCACCCGTACATCACCGCCGGCACTTTTGATACGAAACAGGTCCGAGGAGCTTCCGGGCACCCGCAGCATGTCTCCGAACGAGCAGAAGATCACGTCCGGACGGGCCGCAATCTCGAGGGCTTTGTCGATGATTTCCAGCGGCGTGACACAGACTGGGCATCCCGGTCCGTGAATCATTTCGATCTGCTCCGGCAGCAATTGGTCGATTCCGTGTCTGATGATCGAATGTGTCTGGCCTCCACACACTTCCATGATCGCCCACCGACGGGTGGCGAGTGTACGGATCTGGTCCAGCAGTTTTCCCGCCAACTCAGGGTCGGAGAACTCATCCAGATACTTCACGATTCCTTCTCCTTCGATTGGATACCCACATCAGGTTGGACGCCTGCGGCGCGGGCAGCACGGGCGAATCCGTCACCGAATTCCTCTTCCAGGACACCGAGGTGCTCGAACTCCGCAAGGGTGCGCTTTGCCGATTCCTCGTCCAGCCGCTGAATGGCGAAACCGACATGCACAACCACGTATTCACCGACCGCTGCGCCCGGAATGTACTCCAAGCACACTTCTTTGCGTACCCCACCGAAGTTCACGACAGACATCAGTGTTCCGTCACGATTCTCCAGGGATTCGATTCGTCCCGGCACTGCTAGGCACATGGCACAACTCCTGATCTCATGACGAACTCGCCACCAGCACTTGGCCGTACGCGAGACCTCCGTCGTTGGGTGGCAGTTCACGGCTGGTCAACGGCGTGAATCCAGCCTCTCGCAGCAGGATTCGCGAGCGGGAGAGCAGCAGGGGGTTCTGGAAGACCCCGCCGGTCAACACAACGTCGTCGACACCGGCAAGCTCACGCCCCCGCAGTGCCCAATCGAGCACCAGTTGAGCGACAGCCTCGTGAAAGCGAGCACCGATAACACCGGCCGACACTCCGCCGCGATGGTCCCGGACCACGTCTCGAATCATCGACGAGGGGTCACCGACCCAGGAATCACTGTGCGCTTCACCAATCCGATCGAAGACGTAACACTGTGAACCAACATCGATTCCCCGGGAAATCCCCTCCAATTCAATCGCCGCCTGGGCCTCGTAGTCTGCGATGTAACGCACTCCGATCAGGGAAGAAACAGCGTCGAACAACCGGCCCATACTGGACGTGTCGGAGCATCCGAATCCGGTTTCGAGTTGATGACGCAGGACTCCCAATTCCCGCGGGGGGCAGGCTGCAACCGGCGGCAGATCCGGATCCCAGTCGATTCCGGCACTCCACAAGTGTGACAACGCCATTCGGTAAGGACGTTCGATGCCGATGTCGCCGCCGGGCAACGGCACATATTTCAGGTGCGCGAGACGCTGACAACCCTTGTATGTCGCCAACAATATCTCCCCGCCCCACACTGCACCGTCGACGCCGTATCCGGTACCGTCAAAAGCCAGACCGAGAACGGGTTCGTCACCGTCACAACCATTCTCGCCCATGACAGCAGCCACGTGCGCATGATGGTGTTGAACTGCGCGTACCGGTAGCGGCCCTGCATGTCGCCGAGCCCACTGCGACGATCGATATCCTGGATGTTCGTCGCAGGCAACCTGGATCGGCGTTACGCCGGTGAGCGATTCGAAGTGCGACTCCGAGTTTGCGAAGCTGTCCAGTACCGCCAGATCGCCCATGTCGCCGATGTGCTGACTCAACCACGCGGAGGCCCCGTGTGCCAGACAGAACGTGTTTTTCAGGTCCGCGCCGACTGCCAGTGTCGCGGGCACATCGAACGGCAGCATGGCGGGTAGGTCGATGGGCAAGGGCGTATGTCCACGTGAACGCCGCACCGTCGTCAACTCCTCGTCCACCACTCGCTGGACGCTGTCGTCGCACGGCATCCGAATCGGGCGGTCATGGGTGAGAATGCCGTCGGCAAGAGCGAACAAACGGTCCCGATCGCGCTCGTCGTAGATGATCGGCTCACCGCCGAAATTTGCCGACGTCATCACCAATGCCTGCGGACCGATCGGATCCCCGGCCAACCCGAGTAGCAGGTGTTGAATCGGATTGTAGGCCAGCATGATTCCGATGTCGGGAAGACCGGGTGCCACGGATGGCGCAAGGGTGTATTCCGTCGCTTTCCGAACGAGAAGAATGGGCCGTGACCGATCGACAATCGCGGTGGCCTCGGCAACACTTAGCTGTGCCGACTCGCTCGCGGCAGGCAGGTCACGCACCATCACGGCCAGAGGCTTGCTGCGCCGGCGCTTACGGGCGCGCAACTCCTGAACCGCAGATTCACTGCGAGCATCACAAGCCAGGTGGTATCCACCGATCCCTTTGACCGCGATGATCTTTCCGTCCCGCAGATACTCCCTCGCTTTCCGTACCGCGCACTCCCCCAGCACTGCCGACTCCCCCAGCACTGCGCCCTCCCCCGACGAACTGACAACCGATGATTCGACAAACGACAGGGTCGGTCCGCAATCGGGGCACGCGATAGGCTGCGCGTGAAACCTGCGGTCGGCCGGATCCGCGTACTCTGCCGCACAATTCGCGCACATCGGGAAGCGATGCATCGTTGTCGAGGACCTGTCGTACGGGAGCGCTGTGATGATCGTGAAGCGCGGGCCACAATGTGTGCACGTGATGAACGGATGACGGAACCGCCGGTTCGCGGGGTCGGTCATCTCACGCAGGCAGTCGTCGCAGGTCGCTACATCCGGTGGCGTCAGCGTTTGCCCGACGGTACTGGTGTCCGTCTCGACGATCCGAAATCCGGACAGGCCGCAGGGCTGCGCGGGTTCGTATTCCACCGAATCGATGCGGGCCAGTGGCGGTTGCCGCACCCGGAGCGCCGTCACGAATTCGACAACGTCGATATCCCGTCCCTCGAGGTCTATCACCACACCGCGAGTCGAGTTGCCTACCGAACCTGCCAACCCCAATTCTGTTGCGAGGGAGTACACGAACGGCCGGAATCCGACGCCCTGAACCACCCCACGCACGGTAAGACGGCTGGCGGTGATCATGGGTCGACCTCCGTCACAGTGCGAGCCCGGCCCATCAATTCCAGTCCGGCCATCGCGTCGGCCGCACCATTCTCGTCCACCTTGTCGACCGCGAAACCCATGTGGATGAGCACCCAGTCACCAGCGGACACGAAATTATTGTCGAGCATTCCGATATTGACCTTGCGCGCCACTCCTTCGACATCGACGAGCGCAAGTTGGCCGCCGTACCCGTCCAGCAGTCGCACGACCCGTCCGGGGATCCCCAAGCACATGGCTCACGCCTCCTGTCCAGAGGTAGCGGCATCAACGGCCATCGATCTGACGAGTCCGCGGACAACCGATACCGCACCACCTACCGAACTCTGCAGTTCCGGTGTGAGGCCGATCCCCTCGTCTACCGAACTTGCATGTGCCCCGACGACAAAGGTCCGTGGAAGCGTTCCGCCGAGTGCCCGTACACTCCCGAACACCGACGTCGGATCCAACGAGTGCGCATCGAATCCTGCCGGACTGCTGAGACTTTCGGAGTCGACCTCGAAAACCTCAACCTGCCCTGGTGGTTCGGTGTGCGGCAGGGCATCGATCAGGACCAGCGCATCCCAAGGTTCGAGTAGGTCGTAAGCCAGATGGACACCTCCAATCCCGTAGTCCACCAACCTCACTCCGTCGGGTAGATCTTCCCGTTCGAGCTCGCGCACCACCTCAGGCCCGAAGCCGTCGTCTCCGAGAAAGATGTTTCCGACCCCCGCCACCAGAACCCGCATGCGGGACTACATCTTCCGCATCCGCAGATACCGTTGTATGTCCGGCATCGACACGACCAGCACGACCGCCGCGGCGATCACTGTTGCGCCGAGAAGTACCGTCGACAGCATTCCCATGCCTCTCATGATCCGTTCTCCTCTCGATAACCCTGTTCCTCCACCGCAGACACCGGTTCCACCTCGTCCGGAGCGAAGTACAAATAGCGGCCGTACCAGTTGTGGAGATCGGCGGCCGGATCGTCGATCAACGTCACCCCCACATGAATGTCGCCGTCCACGTCTTCATGGATGGTGGCAACGTGGGCGATCCGGCCGTCGAAGAACAGGTCCTGAGCGTCCGCGCGACGCGAAGGATGCAGTCGAACTGTGCTGCCACCGGAGACACGGACGCCACCGATCATCACCGCGTCGGTGCGGGGGCTCACGCTGGTGTCAGCCTCCGGTGTCCACCAATCGGCGCCATCCGGCACCTCGGGAATGAAATTCGACGAATCCCTCTGCCCGACATGCGGATCGCGGAGCACTCCGTGTAGGTCCGCGAGACCCTCGGAGGTCAATCCTTCGCAACGATCGATGATGGCTGCGGCCTTCGGATCGGTGGCTCTTGCTTCGACTTTTTCCTCGTCGGTCATCGTCAGAATGCGAAGCGTCAGGATCTCGTCGATTTCGGTGGAGTCGAACAGCGCGCCCTCACTCTGTTCGGCGATTTCCGGAAAGTCGTAGAGAATGATCGGCGACGCCAGAACTGTGCTCGAGCGACCCGGCAACTCGGGGTTCTCAACTCCGGCCAGCACGGGGTAACACCGATTCTGAATCAGAGTCTGTGCGTCGTCCACGCTGAACAGCGATATGAACGACGCCGTGGAACACTCCAGGATGAGATGCGCCCCGAGCATCGAATAGGCCGATGCCGAACGCTTGTCGACGCCCTCGATCGCAGTGGTGTTCCGAACACCGATCGACAGCACAGAGTGTGTGTCCTGCACCGCGTGAATCTCGACGTGCCCCGACAGAGCCCGCCGGGTCCGAACTATCCTCCCTAGTTGCCGACCGTCGGAATCAAGAACTGGTTCGGTTTCCACGACGGCAGCAACCTCGAAGGGCAATTCGATCCCCGACATCAACTCCGTCAGTGTCCACGAGCCCAACTCGATCTCGGACTCACTCGCCTCATCCCAGGAAATCCACTCACGATCACCCGAAGTGAGACGGTCGACCGGCACCCACTCGCCGTGCGGCCCCCGATGTTCCAGGGCGCGTGCCTGTAAGTGCAGAAACCTCAAGGTCACAGCCACAGCGCGCGCATCGGAATCGAGAACGCACTGCACCGACATCCCCGATTCCTCGCCGACCCCAGCTTCGGCAGCGCCGGGCGGTCCCAGAACTCCGAACTGCCAGCGCGACTGGTTCTTTCCCGAAGTCGCCCGATACGGATACAGGAGATAGCCCTCGTACAGAACAGCGTCGGCAACCGCCCGGACGTCATGACCGGTACCGACTCCGCTCATGTCGCGACCTCGCTTCCGGAAAGTAGCTCCCGCACTGCAGATTCCATGTCGGTGAGCCCGTGAGCAGCCTTGAATCGGGCAAGTTCCGCGATGGTGTCGTGATCAAGGCGTACCCAGCCGGAGCCCGGGTAATGCGTCTCGATCAACTGTTTCCACGTCGCCACCGGAATTTCGTACGACGCCGACCTGTCCCAGGGAATCTGCTCGACCGAAAATCCTCGATTACCGTCTGTGAAAACGGTTCCGCTCAGCAACAGGACCACCGGCACTGTGCCGCCGGCCAACGCGTGCATGTACTTCGACGCCGTCACTGCAACGTCGTAGGTACACGGCATGGGTAAGTCTGCGACGGTAACGCCGTCGAAGCCCTGCACCACTGTCGAGCACTCCATCCAGAGGAAGGTTCGTAAGGTGCTGGACCACCGTTCCCTTCGGCCGAACAAATCCAACAGAGCCTCTTCCTCCAACTCCGTGTACGGCCGACGATGCGGCTCGATGCGAACCTGCGCCCGCAACGCCAATGCCCGAACATGAGCACCGGTGGATTCCGAAATACGCAACCGCACAGTGAGGTTCGGCGTCACCGAATACGGATCTACGACGACGTCCACAACCGAGAATTCGAGTGCGGTCACTGTCGTTCTCCTGATACAGCAGTACTGCGCGACTGCACACGCTCAAAAAACTGCGATACCTCACGCTTCGCGTCCTGGCCACCGTCGAACCCCCGCCATACCGTGCGCAATCGCCCCACCAACTCGTAACACGCGTCGATCGGCACAATGAAGCATCTCGGTATCTGCTCGCCCGGGAGGATATGGACAATCAGTGCCTCGACATCCGACCGCACCTCGCGCAGAATCGGGTTCTCCCGCAGGACGGTCTCGAAAGCGTCGATGGGCAGTTCGGATTCCGTGGCCCCGGCCGGCCCGGGATAGAACGCGATAAATCTGTCCAGCAACGAATTCCGGAAGAAGAACGCCAGGCCTACCGGAATCTCCAACGATTCCCATCGACCCGGCCCCAATTCGAATTCGGTCAGTTCAAGATATCGGTCCGGAACGGCTTTGTAACGGAGGTCCGCGTCGACCGGCGAAAACAATAGATAGCAGGGTCGACAGACGCACAGGAGACTGCGCACCTGGACGTCGACGACATGTTGATGCACGTCGCCGATATCGACGGCGCACATCTCGCATCGCGGCCCGGTCGATACCGGGCGCGCCGACGCTATTCGTGTGAGAACCTCCCCCACTGTCGATTTCGCCACTACATCACCGGAACCTGTGACCCGGCAACAGAATCGATCGGCACCACTACCGAGAGCACGCCGTCACGGGTCAGAATCGGCAACGGTGCAAGGTGCTCCGTACCGGCGTCGACTCGCGCTCCGGCACCTCGGACGTCGTAGTGAGCGGCGCAATTGGGGCAGGTCAACACAGCGGCATTGCGCGTGGACCGCCCCATCATGCGTTCCAATACGGCTCCGGCCAGCGAGCGATCACACGCCGGGCAATGATCCTGGTACGCGTACAGGTCGTCACCCGACCTACACACCAACAGATCCGCGCCGCCGATGCGGAAGCCTGCTACTTCACCGGCACCGACCTCGGCGAACTCCGGCACGCTGACCCATTGACTGCCGGTATCGCGGTGGACATGCGAGAAAAGAGATTCCACCGAAATCACACCGGCTTTCGGCTCGTGCTCGGGCGGCGTCTCGACTTCGATACCCGTGGTCTCCGGCGCTGCGGACTGAACGGCATCCTGCACCGCTGATTCGAGGGTTACCGACGAAGACGGGCAACTGTTGCAACTGCCCAGAAGTCGCAATCGAACGACGCCGCCGGACACCTCGATCAATTCGACGTCACCGCCGTGCGATCCGAGGTACGGACGCACGCTGTCCAGCGCGGTTCGGACACGGGTTTCGACGTCGTGCGGATGTAGCCCGTGGACCAGCATCAGACTCGAAATCAGGTCGTCGTGCACCATCTTCTCGACCATCTCCGGATCTGCAAGCTGCACAGTCCTTTCGAGGGCAGCACCGTATAATTGGACGATCTCGCGCACCAACTGTTCGGCGCGATCCCGCGCAACAGGTCCGCCGCCGGCGCTGCTCTGCAACAACGTCTCGATACGGTCACCCGCCCCGCGCCAGTAATCTCCCGACAGGCTGCGGCTGTCCGACTGCTCCATCGACTACTCCCCCGTCACGGACTGTGTCGGTGAATGCAGCTTCTCGATGGTCTTGCCGCCGCCGAGATACATGTGCACACCACACGGCAGGCATGGATCGAAACTGCGGACAGTGCGCATGATGTCGATACCTTTGAAGTGGTCTCGATCATTCTCTTCGAAGATCGGCTGACCTTGCACGGCGTCCTCGTACGGCCCCGGTGTGCCTTCGCTATCTCGTGGGCTCGCGTTCCAGGGCGTCGGCGGATACGGATGGTAGTTCGCGATCTTGCCGTCGCGAATCACCATGTGGTGGGAGAGAACTCCACGTACCGCTTCGGTGAATCCGCAACCGATGCCTTCGTCGGGCACCTCGAACGATTCCCACGTCTTGGTCCGGCCCGCACGAATCTCCACTAAAGCCCTCTCGGCAAAATGCAGGGCCGACGCCGCAGCGTAAGCCTGGAAATAGGTACGCGCCCGATTTCTCTCGAGGGTGTTGCTCCCGTATTCGGGAATGTTCCACTCGAGCGACACCGGACCCTTCAACGCCGTCTTCGGCAGATTGATCTGCACGCTGCGCCCTGTCGACTTCACGTAGCCGATATCGACCAGCCCGGCCAGAGCTGTGCTCCACAACCGGGCGAGGGCGCCGCCGCCGGTGTCGAGTGCAAGGTTATCCTTGCCGTCGAACCAACGCGGCGACATCACCCAGCTGTACTTGTCCTCGAGGTCACGCTTCTGCGGATGCGGGTTGGTGTGCTGATTCCACGGGTGCCGCCGATCCACTGGATTCCCGAGCGGGTCGGTTGTGACGAACATTTCCTGGTCTTTCCAGTCCTCGTAATACGAAGAGCCCAGCATGATCCGGATTCCGAGGTTGATGTCCACGAGATCGGTGGTGACAAGTTTGCCGTCGACAACAACACCGGGGGTGACAAACATCTTGCGTCCCCACTCGGTCATGTCCTTGTACGCAAAATTGCAGTACTCCGGGTCCTGGAAGGACCCCCAGCAGCCGAGCAGCGTTCGACGCAGACCGACTTTGTCGTATCCGGGGAGAGCTTCGTAGAAGAAATCGAACAGATCGTCGTGCATGGGCACAACTTTCTTCATGAACTCGACGTACCGCATCAACCGCGTCATGTAATCCGTCATCAACTGAATGGTCGCGACGGTTCCGACCCCGCCCGGGTAGAGAGTCGACGGGTGGACGTGACGCCCCTCCATCAGACAGAACATTTCACGTGTCGAACGGGAAACCTGAAGGGCCTCACGGTAGAACTCTCCGGTGAACGGATTGAGCGTGCGCATGATGTCTGCGATCGTGCGGTATCCGTGCTGATCCTCATGCCGGCAGCGAGTGTTCTCGGCCTGGGCCAGGACGCCGGGATTGGTTTCGGACACCATCTTCTCGCAGTAGTCGACCGCCACAAGATTCTCTTGAAAAATGTTGTGATCGAACATGTATTCTGCAGCCTCACCGAGATTGACAATCCACTCTCCGAGATGCGGTGGTTTGACCCCGTACGCCATGTTCTGTGCGTAGCACGAGCACGTCGCGTGGTTGTCACCGCAGATCCCGCAGATGCGACTGGTGATGAAGTGCGCGTCGCGCGGATCTTTACCCTTCATGAACAGTGAATATCCGCGGAAGATCGACGACGTACTGTGGCATTCCACGACTTCACGATTGGCGAAGTCGATTTTGGTGTAGATGCCGAGGCTTCCGACAATTCGTGTGATGGGGTCCCAGGCCATCTCGACCAGACCGTCACGGTCTGCCGTCGAGGTGGGTTCGGGAATGATGGCCGTCATGTTCAGTGCCTCCCAGAAAAAGTCGAAACCTAGAGTTTGCCGTTCGTAGAGTGAGCCCGTCACCACGTTCGAATTGCGCCGGTGAGCAACGTCGATCCACGTTCACGCCAGTGCGGCTCGTGATCCAACGTGCTTCCGGTAATTCGTCGCAGACTGTGAATCACGGTGCCGTACAGGCCAACAGCGTTTGTCGACAGTTTGCCGCCAGGTGGTTCATCCATGAACGGCATGAACTTGTCCGGGAATCCCGGCATCGTGCAGCCGATGCAAATACCACCGACATTGGGACAGCCCCCCACACCGTTTATCCAACCTCGTTTGGGCACATTGCATTTCACGACCGGACCCCAGCAGCCCAACTTGACGATGCACTTGGGTGAACCGTATTCCGTCGCAAACTCACCTTGCTCGTAATACCCGCCGCGATCACAACCCTCATGCACGGTCGCACCGAACAACCATTGCGGCCGTAGCGATTCGTCGAGGGGGATCATGGGCGCCTGATCAGTAGCCATGTACAGCAGGTAGGTCAATGTCTCAGAGAGGTTGTCCGGCTGGATCGGGCAGCCCGGCACACACACAATCGGAATGCCGGCCTTCGACTTCCAATCCCACCCCAGGTAGTCCGGCACCCCCATCGCACCGGTCGGATTGCCCGCCATCGCGTGGATACCGCCGTACGTCGCGCATGTGCCGACAGCCACCACGGCCGTCGCCTTGGGTGCCAACCGGTCCAGCCATTCACTCGTCGTGATGGGTTGCCCGGTCTCCGGGTTATTTCCGAATCCGCACCAGTAGCCCTCGTCGTGTAACTTCTCGTTCGGTATCGAACCCTCGACGACAAGGACAAACGGTTCCAATTCACCACGGTCGGCTTTCCGGAACCACTCCAGGAAATCGTCGGCACCACCCTCGGGGCCACACTCGAAGTCGATGAGCGGCCAGTGCATCGCAACCTTGGGTAATCCGGGTAGCGCACCGAGTGCAATTTCTTCGACGCTCGGTTGTGTGGCGGCGGTCAACGCCACTGAATCTCCGTCACAACTGAGTCCGGCGTTGATCCACAGAACATGGATCAGAGTTTCTTCTGCCTTGGCTGCTGCGGTCTCAGCAGTCTCGATTCGAGTATCCATGTCAGCCGCTTTCACGTGTGCGACGGCACCATGTGTTCCACCGGGTCTGTTCCACCGGGTCGAACTGCCGCCGGTATCGAACGCCACCCGAACCGATAATCGGCCCTCTTCTGTGGCACCCACTCATTTCATTAACTACCCGAGCACATCAGTTGTCAACGGCCACCGGCGCCAGGCCCATACGAGCACCGATCCAGCTGTACCACTCGGGCAGACCTTCACCCGTTGTCGCCGACAAAGTCAGAACGCGCACAGCAGGATTGAGCGCTTCAGCTTGCCGGACACAAGCCTCGACATCGAATTCCACGTACGGCAGCAGATCGATCTTGTTGATGATCACCAGATCCGCAACAGCAAAGATGTGTGGGTACTTCACAGGCTTGTCGACACCCTCCGGCGTCGAAATTAGGACAACCTTGCCTTCCTCGCCGAGGTCGAAAAGTGCCGGGCAGACTAGGTTTCCGACATTCTCGATCAAGAGTAGCGACCCGTCGACCGGACGACTCACCGCAAGCGCACGATCGATCATGTCGGCATCCAGATGGCATCCTGGACCCGTATTCACTTGCACAACAGTTGATCCCGTGGCGCGAACTCGCTCGGCGTCGAGCTGAGTCTCCTGATCTCCTTCGATGACAGCAATGGGAAACCTGCCACCGAGATCATTGATCGTGCGAACCAGCAAGGTGGTTTTCCCGGCGCCGGGAGAACTCATGACATTGAGCGCGGAGATCCCGCGAGTCCGCATCCATTCTCGATTCCGCGCAGCCAGTTCGTCGTTCTTGGCCAATACCCGTTGTTCCAGAACCACAGTCTCGCTGTGCGGATGATGGTGCAAATCGCCATGGCCATGGTCATGGTCATGGCTGTGCGCAGAGTCAGAAACCCGCACTCCTGCACTCTCCCCGCAGCCGCACGTCGCACACATGATCAGCTCACTTCCATCGACAATATTCGCAGCTCATGGCCGGCAAGAACCTCGACGTCGGCGCTGCCACACGGACACAGAAGAAACATGTCCGGCGGTGAAAACGAGTCGCCGCACGCTCTACACCGTGCACTGGCCGGGACCTCGTCGATACACAAGCTGGCACCCTCCGCGTGAGTACCCGCGGTCACAACGTCGAAGCAGAACAACAACGAATCGGGAACTACGGCGCACAACCGACCGACCTCGAGGCGAACGGTGAGGATCTTTCGATCCCCGGCGCGCTCGCACACTGCGTCGACCACACTCTGGGCAATCGACAATTCATGCACGGCAGACCCACATTTCGAGATCGATCGTGCATTCCACGATAAGCGCCACCCACTGTCGAAAACAGAGCAAACACAAAAAAGCAGGCTGCGATCCGCACATTGTGCGGATCGCAGCCTGCTGCAGTGCTATTGACGAAGGTCAGTTGGCCGGAGCCTTCGTGGTTGTCGTCGTGGTTGTCGTCGTTGTCGCGCCGGTGGTGGACGTGACTGCTGCGTCCGAGCTCGCAGCCTGCGACGTCGGAGCGCTCGTTACTGCCGCACCCGAGGTCGGTGCTACCGATCCGGTCGGTGAAGCGACGGCACTCGACGTTGCCGAAGCCGATCCCGCAGCAGGTGCCTGCGACGGCGTTGCGGCAGCGCCCGAAGATTGCGCCGAACCGGTGGTCCCACTGGGGGCCTGACCGGACTCGGAAGTGGTGTCGGTCGTCGTGCCATTTCCGGCAGTGGCTCCGCCCTCACCGCCACCATTTGCCATGTACAGATCGACGGCAGCGGCAAGCTGTTCGGGGGTCGGCTTTGCCGTCGTGTCAACGGGCTTGCCGTCCTTTGCCTGCTGCGCAAGGTAGGTGAGCCATGCTGCCGCGTACTGCGCCGACGTCAACGTCTTGCCATTGGCAGTGTCAGCGTCAGTCCAGTAGTCGAAGTGATGGCCGACACCGGGAGCAAGTGTCATCTGGTACGGATCGCTCATGATCACCGGAATCGTGTTCTGGTTGGTAGCGATCAGTCCCACGATCTCCTTGAACAGCTTCTGCGGCAGATATGCCAGCGGCGACACTTTCTCCGCTGAAATCGTGCCGTCCTTGGCGACCGGCGTCACGGTGTCCGTCGTACCCGGCTTGTACCCCGGAGTCGACACCTTCAGCAGCACGTCCATGAACGTCTCGTCGCTCTGCATCCAATCCGGCTGAGACGAAATATCGTTGAATGCCTTGAACATGATCTCACTGAATACAACCGCGACATCTTGACCCGTCGTCGGCGTGAGGCCCTGCGATTCCAATTGGTCGACGTTCAATTGCCGACCGACGTTCGCGGCCAAGATCAGCAAGGAGATGTTCTCCGGAGCCGAACAAGTGAAGTCACCGTCGGAACAGAACGAAGCGACCTTGCCGTTCAGCTTTCCGAAACCGCCTGCGGTATCCGGGAGTGCACCCTGGCCCGGTGTCGCCGATGTTCCGTTCTGGTACTTCTTGTCGAAGTTGTCCGGGTTCGTGAAGGGATTCTTCGCGCCGAGGAACGTACCGTCGCCTTCCTGACGGCCCGCGTCGGCGAGCAGCACCACACCGACAACCTTGTCGGCGCTGACACCGAACTCGTTGTCCTTCTGCGTACCGATACCCATGGCTACGCGGCGGACGACGTCTGCGCCTTCGCTGTATCCGACGATCGAGAACTGGGTGTTCGGGCACGCCTTCGAGATGGCACTCATGACGGATTGAGTATTGGCTGCGCCTTCGGCGACGGCATCTTCATAGGTAGCCATGTTTGCGGGATACGCGATGTACACCGCCGCGTACGAATCGGGCTTGGCCACCGTATTGACCGAACCGGCCGGGTTGATCACCTGATCGACGCGCTCACTGGAGTAGTCGCCCGACAGTGCCGCCGGCAACGGCTTGTTGTCTGCGCCTAGAAGCATCTTGACCGTCGTCGGGTCAGGTGTGTCATGCCGACCGGCAACGGCAATACTCACCATGTCGTGGCACTCGGTGACCGATGCCGTCAGTTCGGTGTCGATATCGCGGGACTGCGGCGAGTCCACGGCAACTGCGACCGCGACCAGCGCAGCCACGCCGAGCGCTGCGGGCGCAACTGCGCCCGCAAGTATTCGATGTCGTGAAAAGAACCCACGTACAGCCATATCTACTCCCCAATTCACTCCGGAAAACGTACCGACCGACCCCCAGGGCAGAACGTAACGTCACAACTGAAGTCGTCGAGTACGTCGATTGCGTTACAGCGGGTAACACTCGAGCGAACGGTTTCGGCTGCGATCGTCGGAACACCCCGGGCATTTTCGCCGGTGAAGTGGAATTAGTGTGCAAGATCAGTCGAACATGATGACTTGCCGGATCGCCTTGCCGTCGGCGAGTTCATCCATCCCCGCATTGACGTCGTCCAGAGCGATTCGGGAAGAGATCAGCTTCTCGACGGGCAACTTTCCGTCGCGCCACAATTGCGCGTAAATGGGAATATCTCGGGCCGGCACAGCTGACCCGAGGTAGCTCCCGATGATGGTGCGAGCTTCGGCCACCAAACCCAACGGCGAGATCGAGGAACGCGCATCGGGCCCCGGCAATCCGACCGTGACCGTGGTCCCGCCGGGCGCAGTTGCCGCCACAGCAGCCTCGAACGCTCGCGCGTTTCCGGCAGCCTCGACGACGATGTCCGCTCGAAGGCCCGAGTCCGTCAAACCTGCCGGGGTGAATACCTGCGTCGCACCCATATCTATTGCCTGAGCCAACTTCGATTCGAGGGTATCGACTCCGATCACAGTCTCCACCCCCAGCGCACGGGCAGTCAGAATCGCGGCCATCCCGACGCCGCCCAACCCGAACACCATGACGGTGTCAGTCGGGCGTGGCCGGGCTGCGTTGAGCAAGGCTCCCCCACCGGTCAATACAGCGCAGCCCAGCACTGCCGCGATGTCCGGCGGAACGTCGTCCTCGACTGCGACTACGGATTTGGCGTTCACTACAGCATGCGTCGCAAAGCCCGAGACTCCGAGGTGATGCTTGACGATCTCATTGCCGCGGCGCAACCGGTGAGCACCGCCGAGCAAGCTTCCTTCGTTGTTAGCTGCCCCGCCCACCGTGCAGGGCAGCCGACCATCAGCGGCACATCCCGCACACTCACCACAACGAGGAAGGAACGTCATGACAACGCGAGTACCGACGGCTAAATCGTCGGCACCCTCCCCGACCTGAAGTATCCGGCCGGCAGCCTCATGCCCCAACAGCATCGGCACGGGGCGAACGCGATTGCCGTCCACCACGGAAAGATCGGAGTGACACAGTCCGGCCGCCTCGATCTTGACGAGGATCTCACCATTTCCGGGCGGATCCAGCTCGAGTTCGGACACCGAGATGGGAAGTGAGGATGCATACGGCCGGCTGCGACCGATCTCTTCCAGCACGCCGCCGCGAATCTTCAACTGCCTACCTCGATTTCGTTGAACCGACTAATTACCCAACAATCCCGCGCACCGAAGCCGGAAGGTCCCGCACGCGCTTGTACGGTCCGACTACAGCAGCCGCGAACGGACGCGTCAGTAGCACCTGAGCTACTTCGAGAACTTCTTCGGCAGTGACCGCGTCGATGGTGGCCAAGGTTTGCGCCACACTGCGATGGTTGCCGTAATTGAGTTCACTACGGCCGATTCGGGTCATTCGCGAACCAGAATCTTCAAGGGACAGGACCAAACTGCCCCGGAGAGCACCCTTGGCGCGAGCAATTTCGGCATCGGTGATGCCGCCCACCGCAACCTGCGCCAGAACCTCGCGGATTACCGTGGTGACCTCGCCGAGGTTTTCGGGCTGACAGCCCGCATACACCGAAAACGCTCCGGTATCGGCAAAGGTATCGACGCCCGAGTAAACGGAGTACGCGAGGCCCCGCTGTTCCCGAATCTCTTGGAACAGACGAGAACTCAGGCCGCCACCCACAGCAGTGTTGAGCACTGACAATGCCCAGCGATGACCTTCGTGACGCCCGAATGCCCGCACGCCGAGCGCCAGGTGAACCTGCTCGCTGTCACGATGGGTCAAGCTCAGTTCGGGCATCGTACGCAGCCGCAATGTTCCCTCACGACGCGGAGCAGGCTTCACACCGCGCTCGAGATGCCCGGCAAATGCGCGCCTGGCCAACGTCACAACCTGCTTGTGGTCGACGTTTCCGGCCACAGCAAGAACCATCCGCTGCGGCGTGTACCGGCGCACATGGAAAGAATGCAACTGACTGCGGGTCATCGATTCAATCGATTCCACACTGCCGATGATGGGACGCCCCACCGGATGATCACCGAACAACGCTGTTATGAACGCGTCGCCGAGAAGGTCTTCCGGATCGTCGTCGCGCATCGCGATCTCTTCGAGAACTACTTGCCGCTCGATATCGACATCCGCGGTACGGCACCGGCCACGAAGAACGACGTCCGCAACAAGATCCACTGCCATCGGCAGGTCCTCGTCGATCACATGCGCGTAAAAGCACGTGTGCTCTTTGGACGTGAATGCGTTGAGCTCTCCGCCGACACCGTCCATGACCTGTGCGATATCGAGCGCAGTTCGCGACGGAGTCGATTTGAACAGAAGGTGCTCGAGGAAGTGTGCCGCGCCCGCAACACTCGGCTGCTCGTCGCGCGATCCGACACCAACCCAGACGCCGACCGAAGCGCTGCGCACGCCAGGAATGAACTCGGTGACTACACGGAGTCCACCGGGCAGGACCGTCCGCTGGACTCCGGACTCGGGAGCTTGCGCGTCGATCGGGGATTTCAGTGCAGTTGTACGACTGCGCGCGGTCTTGGCCATGAAGTGTGTCAACGGTCCTTGAAGAAGTTGGGTGGAAAAGTTGGGCTGGAGAATTTTGGGAAGAACACCGCGTGGTCGCCACGGCGAAAGGAACTTTACGCCAGCGGCCCCGTACGAAAATCCGCACGGGGCCGCTGAGTGAAGATGCTTACTCGGAAGCAGCCTCTTCAGCTACGGGAGCTGCAGCCTCGTCGTTGCCCTCTTCGACGGGGATCAGCGAGATCTTGCCGCGAGCATCGATGTCGGCGATCTCGACGCGGATCTTGGATCCGACGTTGACCACGTCTTCGACCTTGGCAATACGCTTGCCGCTGCCCAGCTTGGAGATGTGAACCAATCCGTCGCGACCCGGCAGGAGCGAAACGAAGGCACCGAAGGCGGTGGTCTTGACGACCGTGCCCAGGAACCGCTCGCCGACCTTGGGGAGCTGCGGGTTGGCAATGGCGTTGATCATGTCGATCGCGGCCTGTGCAGACGGTCCATCGGTGGCGCCGACGAACACAGTGCCGTCGTCTTCGATGGAAATGCTGGCACCGGTCTGCTCGGTGATGGAGTTGATCATCTTGCCCTTGGGGCCGATGACCTCACCGATCTTGTCGACGGGGACCTTGATGGCCGTCACGCGGGGAGCGAACGGGCTCATCTCGTCCGGGGTGTCGATGGCCTCGGCCATGACCTCGAGGATCGTGGTGCGAGCATCCTTGGCCTGAGCCAAAGCGCCGGCCAGAACCTTGGACGGAATTCCGTCGAGCTTCGTGTCGAGCTGCAGAGCCGTGACGAAGTCCTTGGTACCGGCAACCTTGAAGTCCATGTCACCGAAAGCATCTTCGGCGCCGAGGATGTCGGTCAGTGCCACGTAACGGGTTTCGCCGTCGACCTGGTCGGACACGAGGCCCATTGCGATACCGGCAACCGGAGCCTTCAGCGGCACACCGGCGTTGAGCAGTGCGAGCGTGGAAGCACACACGGAACCCATCGAGGTGGAACCGTTGGAACTCAGAGCCTCGGAGACCTGACGGATTGCGTACGGGAACTCTTCGACGCTGGGCAGAACCGGCATGAGAGCGCGCTCTGCGAGTGCGCCGTGGCCGATTTCGCGACGCTTCGGCGAGCCGACGCGCCCCGTCTCACCGGTGGAGTACGGCGGGAAGTTGTAATGGTGCATGTAGCGCTTGCTGGTCTCGGGACCGAGCGAGTCGACCTGCTGAGCCATCTTGACCATGTCGAGGGTGGTGACGCCCAGGATCTGGGTCTCGCCACGCTCGAACAGTGCGGAGCCGTGTGCGCGCGGGATGATTGCAACCTCGGCGGACAGCGAACGGATGTCCGTGATGCCGCGGCCGTCGATGCGGAACTGATCGCGCAGGATGCGCTGGCGAACCAGCTTCTTGGTGAGCGAGCGGAACGCTGCTCCCAGTTCCTTCTCGCGACCCTCGAAGTTGGGTGCAACGAGCTCGAGAACCTCGACCTTGACCTCGTCGGTCTTGTCGTCGCGCTCCTGCTTGCCGGCGATTGTCAGTGCGGCATTGAGCTTTTCAGCTGCAGCAGCCTCAACGGCAGCAAAGACGTCATCCTGGTAAGCCGGGAAGACCTTGTAGTCGCCCGTGGGCTTGGAAGCCTTGGACGCGAGTGCCGACTGAGCAGCACACAGACGAGCGATGAACGGCTTCGATGCCTCGATGCCCTCGGCGACGATGGACTCGGTCGGAGCCTGAGCGCCGTCGGCGACCTTCGCGATCACGTTGACGGAGGCCTCGGCCTCGACCATCATGATCGCGACGTCGGCATCGTCACCGCTGCCGGAAACGACGCGGCCGGCGACGACCATGTCGAAGACAGCATTTTCGAGCTGGTCGACGGTCGGGAAGGCAACCCACTGGCCGGCCTTGTTCTCAGCCGTGGAGATGAGTGCAACACGCACGCCACCAACGGGACCGGAGAACGGCAGGCCCGCAATCTGAGTCGACGCGGAAGCGGCGTTGATAGCCACGACGTCGTACAGATCCTGCGGGTTGAGGCTCATGACCGTAACGACGACCTGGATCTCGTTACGGAGACCGTCGACGAACGACGGGCGCAGCGGCCGGTCGATCAGGCGGCAGGTGAGGATCGCGTCGGTGGAGGGGCGTCCCTCACGACGGAAGAACGAGCCGGGGATACGGCCCGCGGCGTACATGCGCTCTTCGACGTCCACCGTGAGGGGGAAGAAGTCGAAGTGCTCCTTGGGGTGCTTGCTGGCGGTCGTGGCGGACAGCAGCATGGTCTCGTCGTCCAGGTATGCAACGACGGCGCCGGCAGCCTGCTGAGCAAGGCGTCCGGTCTCGAAACGGATGGTGCGGGTACCGAAGGACCCGTTGTCGATCACGGCGGTGGATTCGAACACGCCTTCGTCGACCTCTACTACGGAATTTTCTGTCATCTTTTTCTCTTCACTTCCCTCTCGTCTTCGCCGTACCCGCGCGGGCGTTCCCACCCTCCTGGTGGAAACTGCGCACCGAGGGACGTCCCCCTCTTGAATTGCAGAGGTTCGCGATAGCTGCGAACTTTTCTCTGCTTCGGGACGTCACTGACCTTCGGGCGGCCGTCGATCGAAGTTCGCCGGAACATGCCAGGCCCGAGATATTGACGAACTCGAGCCCGATCCGGAAAACCACTACCGACAACCGACACCACGTTCTCTGATGCATACGGTGTGCTGACGGCGCTTTCGCCCGCCAACTCAGCTGTCTGACACAGCCGATCCCTTCAGTTAAAGCCAATCACTGCTGCAGTTACAGCCATTCACTACCTCGCGGCAGTTAACGCCGAAAGCCAGCGAATCCCAGTCTATCCGTGGATTCGCCGGCTGACGGAGTGTTGAGCAAACGTGAGTTTGCCGTGTTGCTTTCGATCAGCGTCGTAAAACTAGCGACGCAGGCCGAGACGCTCGATGAGCGCACGGTAACGAGCGACATCGGTCTTTGCTACATACTTGAGCAGACGACGACGACGGCCGACCATGAGCAGCAGTCCACGACGCGAGTGGTGGTCATGCTTGTGCATCTTGAGGTGCTCGGTGAGATCGACGATGCGCTTGGTGAGCATTGCCACCTGAGCCTCGGGCGATCCCGTATCGGTCTCGTGCAAGCCGTACTCGCCGAGAACGGTCTTCTTTTCTTCGGTGGTCAATGCCACTTGATTCACTCCTGTGATGACGATTGCGCAAAAGGATCTAGATCGGATGCGGCCGCCGCAAACCGCAGCACACACCGAGAGATGATCCTACCAGGAGCAATGCGGCCAACTCGACGGTCACGGAGAAGTGTGGCGGTCGACACTCCGACCGGTCAGGAGGTGACCGAAATCAGCCGACGCTACGCTCGGTGTCCTGGTCCAATATCTCGCGCGCACGCTCGACGTCTCGGTCCATTGCCACGATCAGGGATTCGATGGAATCGAATTTCTCCATCCCACGAATCCGCTCGACCATATCGACCGCGACGTGCTGGCCGTACAGATTTGCTTCCGTGTCGAGGACAAACGCCTCGACGGTACGGGTGCGTCCGGAGAAGGTCGGATTGGTTCCCACCGATACCGCCGCCTTGTACGTGCGACCTGGTACGACGGTGCCCAATTCTACGCCGGGCGCGACAGCGTCACCGATTCCGAGAACGCTGAACCAGGCCGCGTAGACACCATCGGCCGGAATGGCCGAAAACATCGGCGGCGCAATATTTGCCGTGGGGAATCCGAGTTCGCGTCCACGCTTGTCTCCGTGGACTACGACGCCTTCGACCCGATGAGGCCGGCCGAGCGCTTCGGTTGCCGCAGCCATGTCTCCGGCATCGACGCAGGAGCGAATGTAAGTGGAAGAGAACGTGACTGCGTGCTCGACGAGCAACTGGACGTCGTCAACGGCAAACCCGAATCGAGCGCCCATCTCGCGCAACAGATCAACGTTGCCGAGAGCCTTTTTGCCGAAAGTGAAGTTGTCCCCCACTACTACCTCGGCGACATGCAGCCGCTCGACGAGGATTTCGTGGACGTAACGCTCAGCGGTCACCTTCATGAACTCCGCGGTAAACGGTATGACGCAGAAAACGTCGATGCCGAGCTCCTCGGCCAGTTCCGCGCGGCGCGCAAGCGTCGTCAACTGAGCCGGGTGACTGCCCGGGCGCACTACTTCCATGGGGTGCGGATCGAACGTCATCAAAACACTGGGAACACCCCGCTTGCGCGCAGCGGTAACCGCCGTCGCAATCAATTGGGCATGCCCACGATGCACACCGTCGAATACACCGACAGTGAGCACACAACGACCCCAATCGGCCGGAACTTCGTCGAGACCACGCCACCTCAGCACGAATGGCAGCCTACGGGTCGCGTCGGCGACTCTCACCTTCGGACCCGCCGAGCGGCTCGCCACTGCATGCTCACTCGCGTACGGAGCTTCCGGAATTCGTAGCCTAAGCTAAGTGTTGTGGCAGCTCACAAGACTGAACCCTCCGGCGATCCCTCCAATGCGGACAACGCTGTCGAACAGACATCGAATGCATCGATCGACACACTTGCACTTTCCTCCGTCGCCCAGGACTACTTGAAGGTGATCTGGACCGTCCAGGAATGGTCGCATGAACGGATCTCCACCAAGCTGCTGTCCGAGAAGATGAGTGTCTCCGCATCGACGGTGTCCGAGGCTATTCGCAAACTGTCGGATCAAGGACTCGTCGATCACGCCCGATACGGGTCGATCGCACTGACAGACGCCGGACGCGCGGCCGCAGTCTCCATGGTGCGACGGCACCGCTTGATCGAGACGTACCTGGTTCAAGAACTCGGGTACGGCTGGGACGAGGTCCACGACGAAGCCGAGATCCTCGAACACGCCGTCTCGGATCTGATGATCTCGCGCATGGACGCCAAACTCGGCTTCCCCGAGCGCGATCCGCACGGCGACCCCATTCCGTCTACCGACGGCTCGGTACCGACTCCCCCGGCCCGGCAACTGAGCGACTTCGCCAACGGTGAACGGGGCCGCGTAGCTCGCATCTCCGATTCCGATCCGGAAATGCTCCGTTATTTCGATTCCGTCGGCGTCAGCCTCGACGTCGAAATCACGGTGGAGGAACGACGCGATTTTGCCGGCACAGTCTCCGTGCGACTCGGCGACAACCCTGACTGCATCGACCTAGGAAGTCCTGTCGCCCAAGCTATTTGGCTAGTCTGATTCGAAAGAAATCTGCTTCGGCCGACTGTCAGCTCGAACCCAGCTGCTGTCCACTGAGCTCACCCCTGAGTGCGGCCAGCCCTATCCCGAGAATCCCGAGCGCCATGAGCACGCAGAACAGTCCCAGCGCACCAACTAGCAAGGCCTGAGCAACTGTCCCGCGAAAACGCGTCGTACCGAGTGGCCCCACATCGCCCTTGCAGAATTCCTGGGCCGGTGCTGAATACTCCACTACCCGAGCAGTTCCGAGAGGAACGACGACGGCACAGCGTCCGAAAGTCCCTTGCCTCCATCCCGGCTCTCACCCTTTGACACCCACGTCGGTCGACAAGGGTTGGGTATCCGGAACAGCTAAGCGGTACTCACCCCACTGACGGATTTCGGTTCGGCCGTTGATCGTGACGACGGGGCCGTAAGGGGTGAACCGCAAGAACGAGATCCTCGACCGTTTCAGGACGACGAGGGCTGTGTCGGACGCACTCATTGACGCAGAGTCGCCGGCCTAACGACCATTACCGAACTGGCGCGCTTGCCCTTCTCCTGGAGCAACGCAATGGTGTGACCAGTGGGATCGATGGCCGCATAGATGCCCTTGACGCCCATCGGTTCGAGCCAACGGCCCTGACTGATGGCCTCGGCCTCTTCAGCCGTGATCTGACGGTGCGGGAATGCTGTCTGCGCGGCCTCGTCGATATCCAAACTGACGCTGGGAGCCTCGGCCAAATCCTCGAGGGTCAACGCATGATCGAGCGTGAACGGACCAACCCTCGTGCGACGCAACGCAGTCAGATGGCCACCCACTCCGAGTTCGCGACCCAAATCCCGCGCCAGCGAACGGATGTAGGTGCCTGACGAGCACTCCACCTCGACGTCCAGGTCGACAAAACCGCCGTCGACATCGCGACGAGCCAGAACGTCGAACGTCGACACCGTCACCGGACGCGCGGCAAGCTCGACGGTCTCGCCGGCCCGCACCAAAGCGTGAGCCCGCTGGCCGTCCACCTTGATTGCGCTGACGCTGGCCGGAATCTGTTCGATGTCCCCGGTCAACGTCGCCACGACGGCGGCAATTTCCTCATCGGTGACAGCACTCGCGTCGGCCGTCGTCAGGATCCCACCTTCGGCGTCGTCGGTGTCCGTGGACGCGCCCAGACGAATGGTGGCCGAGTACGCCTTGGTTGTCAGGGCCAGCAAGCCCAGCAACTTGGTTGCGCGCTCCACACCGAGCACGAGAACACCCGTCGCCATCGGATCAAGCGTGCCGGCGTGACCGACCTTTCGGGTGTTCAACAGTTTGCGGCACCGAGCCACAACATCATGGCTGGTGAGACCTGCCTCTTTGTCGACGATCAGGATTCCGGCGCCGACAAGTCCGGAGGAAGGCTTTTCGCGAGCTGACACGTGTCCCGATTCTGCCAGCCGAACTCACTGCACCGAAATTGCCGTCAGAATCAGGCCGCCGGACACCATCCATTTACCGTCGAATTCGGTGAGCGGCGCACCCGACGTCGCCTCCCCGGGAACCAGCAGCTTCGACCGAAACGTGCCCGACGTGGCGGACTCGGATTCGAAAGTGATGTGCGCGTCCTCGAATCCCAACCAACGCTGGGTGAGCGGGAACCACGCCTTGTACGTGGCTTCCTTGGCGCAGAACAGAACTCGATCCCAGTGGACTGGCCCGTCCATGTCCACCGTTCCGAGCCACGTTCGCTCGTCCTCGATGCTGACGGCCGGCAGTACACCCTTGGGTAGGGGCGCATGCGGTTCCGCGTCGATCCCGAGCGAACGAACCTGCATCGAATAGGCCAGCACGGCGCCGCGATACCCGTCGCAGTGGGCCAGCGAGCCCACAACACCCCGCGGCCAGAGCGGCGAGCCTCGTTCGCCCCGCATGACGGGCGCCGGCGGAACGCCGAGTTTTCCCATCGCTGTGCGGGCGAGATGGCGCGTTGTCACGAACTCACGACGACGCTTCTCGACGGCCCGGCCGATCAGCGCCTCTTCACTGGGGTGTGGAACGAGCCCGGGCGGATCCTCGAACGCTTCCGCCGTCGCGATGCCACCGGGAAGAATCTGTTCGATCACGTGTCGGTACCTCTCACTTCCCCGAGCGCATGCGCTCGACTTCGGCTTCCTGCTCCGGCGTCACCTTGAAGTGGCCGCCCCACTTGTTGAGCGTTCCCGGCGGGTACTCCGGCACCGGCAAAATCTGACGCAACAGCTTTTCGGGCAATCCTCGCCGACGCCATTCACGCGGGTATCCGAGGGAGACTTCCTCGAAGCGGACACCGTCGTAGTACGTCGTACGCGGGATGTGCAGGTGCCCGTAGACCGAGCACACCGCGTTGTATTTCACGTGCCAGTCCGCCGTCATGGTCGTACCGCACCACAGCGCGAACTCCGGGTATATCAGAACATCCGTGGGCTGACGGACCAACGGAAAGTGGTTGATCAGGACGGTCTTCGTACCGGCAGCCAGAGCATCGAGCCGAGCCTTCGTGTACTCGATCCGGGCATGGCACCACGCGTCGCGCGTCGCGTACGGCTGCGACGACAGCAGGAACTCGTCGGTCGCCACCACATTCTTCTCGCGGGCAATCTCGAGTCCGTGAGCCTTGTCCCGTGCCCCGGCCGGCAGAAAGGAGTAGTCGTAGAGAAGGAACATCGGCACCAACGTCACCGGGCCGTCTTCACCGTCCCAGATCGGGAACGGATCTTCCGGCGTGATGACATCGATCTCACGGCACATGTTGACCAGGTACTCGTACCGCGGCGCACCGTGAATCTGAACCGGGTCCTTGGCTGTGGTCCACAACTCGTGGTTTCCGGGAATCCAGATCACCTTCGCGAAGCGAGAGCGCAGCAGCGTCAGCGCCCAACGAATGTCGTCCGTCTTCTCGGAGACGTCACCGGCCAGAATGAGCCAGTCGTCAGGTGAATCCGGAAACAGTTCTTCCGTCATCGGCTTGTTGCCGTTGTGACCGACATGAATGTCGCTCACCGCCATCAGCTTTGCTGCCACGATCCCTCTGTTTCCTCGCTCGGACGCTCGATGTGAAGTGCTGTTGTCCGGGTTGCTGTGGGTTGGGTTCCCGTTACCGCCCACTTACCCGAGAGAGCGCGCCACAGGACTGCAACCATCCGTAGTATTACGAACACTGTCAGACCCGCCCAGATTCCGGCCAATCCCCAGTCGAATGCCAACGACATCCAGATCGCGGGCAGGAAACCGACGACGGCACACAGCATGGTCGCGTTTCTCAGGAACTTGACATCGCCTGCGCCGAGTAGAACGCCGTCGAGTGCAAACACGATTCCGGCGACGGGCATGATCGCGACGAAGAACCACCACGCGATCGACATCTGACCGAGAACGTCCTCGTCAGCGGTGAACAATTGCGGGATCACCGAGTGCCCGGCTGCAAACACCACGGCCAGAAGTACCGCGAATACCGTCGACCACGCCGTGATCCGCCACGACATCTTCTTGGCCGCTGCCGCAAACCCGCCGCCCAATGCGGCACCGATCAACGTCTGCGCGGCAATCGCGAGTGAATCGAGTAGTAGCGCAACCAAGTTCCACAATTGCAGAACCACCTGATGCGCACCGACAACTGCGGCGCCGAATCGCGACGCCACCGCAGCAGCCGAGACGAAGCACGCCTGAAACGCGAGACTACGCAGAATCAGATCGCGCCCCATGACCATCTGAGCTCGCATGATCGCGACATTCGGACGAACCGATACCGGTTCACGAAACAACGCCCAGCCGAACAACGCACCGGAGATACTCTGGCCCGCCAGATTTGCGACGGCAGATCCTTCGAGTTCCAGATGCGGCGCGCCCCACAAACCGTGGACCAGAATGGGGCACAGAATTGCCGAAATTCCGAGACCGACAAGGACGAATCGCAGTGGCCGGACTGTGTCCTGGACGCCACGCATCCAACCATTTCCCGCCAATGCCACCAGAATCAGCGGCACACCCAGAACTGCGATGCGCAACCAACTCTCAGCCGCATCTGCAATATCCGAATCACCGGCTACTGCCGACGTCAACGGACCGGCGATCACCTGCACGATCGCCACCAACATCAGCCCGATCGCCAAGGCCAACCACGTTGCCGCAGCGCCCTCGCCCACTGCGTCTCGCTCACGACCGGCGCCGTGCAGACGCGCAGCGCGTGCCGTGGTTCCGTACGACAAGAACGTCAGCTGAGTACTCACCAAAGACAAGATGAGTCCGCCCACCGCCAGCCCCGCCAACGGGAGTGCACCGAGTCGTCCGACGACGGCAATATCGAACAGGAGGTATAGGGGTTCCGCGGCCAACACACCCAATGCGGGGAAAGCCAGCGCAAAGATTCGACGGCCGGTCACCTCGAAATCGGTGTCAGCATCAGGAGCGACTGACCCCGAACTCACCCCAGCGCCGCAATCAATGCCGCGACCGTCTGCTCACTCGAATCCGACGAGGTATATCCAGCCGAGAGCCGGTGTCCCCCGCCGCCGAGGCTTTCCGCAACCGCCGACACGTCGATTTCGGACTTCGCGCGCAACGAGATCGACCAACCACCGCGTTCCGATTCCTTGAGAACCGCGGCAACTTCCGCGTCGGCCGTCGTTCGCACGATGTCGACGACGCTCTCGATTTCTTCCGAACGAAGGTTACCCACGTCACTTCGGCGGATCACGGCATACACGAGCCCGCGACCATCCGCCGCCTCGCGCACCAACGTCGCCGATCCCAGAACGGACGACAACATCGGCAGCCATCCGAACGGATGGGTGTCGAGAAGTTGACGGGCAATGGCGTCTCCGTCAATGCCGGTCGCCAACAATCTGGCCGCCAGAACATGCGTCGACGGGCCGCCCCATCGGAAGGAACCGGTGTCGGTCACCAAACCGGCGTAGAGACAATGCGCTACATCCCGATCGATCTCCACACCCCAGAAATCAAACAATCTCGCCAGGAGCGCGGTGGTCGACGCCGCAGACTCGTCCACGACATTGATCGCGCCGAATTCGGAATTCGACCGATGGTGATCGACGACGATTGTGTGATCGGCACCGCCGAGACGGTTCGCAAGATCACCGAGCCGACCGGTACTGCCGACGTCGACGGTGACAAGAACATCAACCGACGCACGCACGCTCGCCGGTGGAACCAGCAGATGCAGTCCGGGCAATCCGTCCATCGACTCCGGCAGTTCCTCAGGTCGACTGAATGCAACCTGAACCGAGACGCCTTTGCGTTCGAGCACCAGGCCGAGTGCCAGCCCACTGCCGATCGTGTCGGCGTCCGGCTGGATGTGGCACAGGACGGTTACCGTCCGTGCCACATCCAACACCTCGACCACCTGAGCGAATTCTGCCTCGCAGAGGTCTTCGCCAGTGGGCGCGGTGATCGTCATCTTCGCTACGCGTCAGTCGTTGTCACGAGCGTCCGAGGACACGACGTCATCCCCGTCGTCGGCTACTGTGCGGGGCTCTTTGTACGGATCTGCGTCGCCGGCCGGCTTCGCGTTCTCGCGTGCCTTGGCAACTTCGATATCGGCTGCACGTGCACGCGCCAACAGTTCTTCCATGTGCCGTGCGGTGTCCGGAACTGTGTCCGCGACAAACGTCAGAGTCGGTGTGAAGCGAACACCGGTTCCGGCGCCCACCTTCGACCGCAAGACGCCCTTGGCCTTCTCGAGACCGGCCGCGGCAGCTTCGACGTCCGGCGCAGAGTCAACCTTTTCACCCATGACGGTGTAGTACACGGTCGCATCGTGCAGGTCGTTGGTGACCTTGGTATCGGTAATCGTCACAAAATCAAGCCGCGGATCCTTGATCTCGTGGTCAATTGCGGTTGCGACAATCGTGCCGATTCGTTTTGCGAGCTTACGGGCCCGGGCTGGATCCACCATGACTCTCTGTCTCCTTCTCCCTGGACATTCGATACGAGCTGACTCGATCGATCAAAGTGCTGATTAGCAAGAATTATTACCGACAACAGTCTTGTGCATCGCAGCCTGGCAACCAAATCAGTCCTCGGGACCGAATATTCGTCGTCGCACCGCAAGGAGTTGCATCTCTGGGCGCGCGGCCACCGCACGCTCGCAATGATCGAGGACATCGTGCAGGTGATCGACCGACGAACTGACAGCCGCGACCCCGACCAGAGCCCGACGAAACCGTCCCTGCTCACCGGCTTCGGCAGCGCTGACGCCGAAACGACGCAGTTCCGTCAGTATCGGCGACACCAGCGAACGCTTTTCCTTGAGTGAGTGGACATCTCCGAAAAGGATGTCGCACTCCAATGCTCCTACAAACATTTTCCCCCTCGAAATACCCGAGAAACTCTACTGCCACCAGCCCAGAAATAGCCGAATGGACCCTCCCGGACATTTTGTCAATGTCCGGGAGGGTCCAGTCAGTCAGTACTCACGAGCGCCCCCAGCGCTCGTGGCGACTATCAGTCGCGCGGCTTCTCACGAAGCTCGTAGCACTCGAGAACGTCACCGATCTTGATATCGGAGTAGGTGACGGTCAAACCACATTCATAGCCTTCGCGAACCTCGGTGACGTCTTCCTTCTCCCGCTTGAGCGAGGAGATGGTGACCGTCTCGGCGACAACCATGCTGTCGCGGATGAGACGTGCCTTGGCGTTGCGACGGATGGAACCCGACGTGACCAAGCAACCGGCAATGTTGCCGATCTTGGACGAACGGAACATCGCACGGATCTCCGCCTTGCCCAGCTCGACCTCTTCGTAGACCGGCTTGAGCAGACCCTTGAGTGCCTTCTCGACCTCGTCGATGGCCTGGTAGATCACCGAGTAGTACCGGATGTCGACGCCCTCGCGGTTCGCCAGCTCGGTCGCCTTGCCTTCGGCACGGACGTTGAAGCCGATGATGATCGCGTTGGAAGCCGCTGCCAGGTTGACGTTGGTCTCCGTGACGCCACCGACACCACGGTCGATGACGCGCAACTGCACCTCGTCGTCGATCGGGATTGCCAGCAATGCCTCTTCGAGAGCCTCGACGGTTCCCGAGTTGTCGCCCTTGAGGATCAAGTTCAGCTGCGAATGTTCCTTCAGAGCTGCATCGAGATCGTCCAAGCTGATGCGCTTGCGACTCTTCGCTGCCAACGCATTGCGCTTGCGCGCATTACGACGGTCAGCGATCTGACGGGCAGTACGGTCGTCGTCGACCACGAGCAGGTTGTCGCCTGCGCCGGGAACCGACGTGAAGCCGATGACCTGAACGGGACGCGAAGGCGTTGCCTCGTGGACGTCCTCGCCGTGCTCGTCGACCATGCGCCGGACGCGGCCGTAGGAATCGCCGGCAACGATGGAGTCGCCGACCCGCAGCGTTCCGCGCTGGATGAGCACGGTAGCAACGGGACCACGGCCACGGTCCAGGTGCGCCTCGATGGCAACACCCTGTGCGTCCATGTCCGGGTTAGCGCGCAGATCCAAGGAAGCATCCGCTGTCAACAGAACAGCTTCGAGAAGCTGGTCGATGTTCAGACCCTGCTTCGCCGAGATGTCGACGAACATGGTGTCTCCGCCGTATTCCTCGGCAACCAGTCCGTATTCGGTCAGCTGCTGACGGATCTTGTCCGGGTTCGCGCCTTCCTTGTCGATCTTGTTCACCGCGACCACGATCGGCACGTCGGCCGCCTGGGCGTGGTTGATCGCTTCCACCGTCTGCGGCATCACGCCGTCGTCGGCTGCGACAACAAGAATCGCGAGGTCGGTGGCCTTGGCACCACGAGCACGCATAGCTGTGAAGGCCTCGTGACCCGGTGTATCGATGAACGTCACGAGACGCTCGTTGCCTTCGAGCTCGGTGAGCACCTGGTAGGCACCGATGTGCTGCGTGATGCCGCCGGCTT
The DNA here is from genome assembly GCF_030056815.1 of Rhodococcus sp. IEGM 1379. Classification (GTDB taxonomy): domain Bacteria; phylum Actinomycetota; class Actinomycetes; order Mycobacteriales; family Mycobacteriaceae; genus Rhodococcus_F. Next base: position 137,908 of record NZ_JASHKR010000005.1, on the reverse strand, counting down.
CGCCCTCACGGACGTTGGCCTTACGGATCACGTCGAGCAGACGGGTCTTACCGTGGTCGACGTGGCCCATGACGGTGACCACAGGCGGACGGGCGTCGAGGTCGTCTTCTCCGCCGGCGTCCTCGCCGTAGGTGAGGTCGAAGTGTTCGAGCAGTTCACGATCTTCGTCCTCAGGGCTGACGACCTGAACGACGTAGTTCATTTCGCCACCGAGAAGCTCCAGCGTCTCGTCGTTTACCGACTGAGTTGCCGTGACCATCTCGCCGAGGTTGAACAGTGCCTGCACGAGCGCTGCGGGGTTCGCATCGATCTTGTCGGCAAAGTCGGACAGCGATGCGCCGCGAGCGAGACGGATGGTCTCGCCGTTGCCGCGAGGCAGCCTGACGCCACCGACTGCGGGAGCCTGCATGCTCTCGTACTCGGCGCGCTTGGCCCGCTTCGACTTACGTCCACGACGAACTGCTCCGCCGGGACGACCGAACGCACCTGCTGCTGCGCCGCGCTGACCGGGACGGCCACCGCCACCGGGACGACCGCGGAAACCACCTGCGGGAGCTGCTCCACCGGGAGCACCTGCACCGGCGCCGGCGCCGGGAGCGCCGCCACCGCGGTATCCACCGCCACCGCCACCGCCACCACCGGGACGACCGCCGGGAGCGCCACCGGGACGACCCGGACGTCCGCCGCCACCGGGCGCGGGACGAGCGGAACGAGCAGGCATTGCACCCGGGTTCGGGCGAGGAGGCATGGAGCCGGGGCTAGGACGGGGTCCACCCTGACCTGCGGGCGGACGGGGTCCACCCTGGCCGGGAGCCGGACGAGGACCGCCCTGACCTGGTGCCGGACGAGATCCGCCCTGGCCCTGGCCCTGGCCCTGAGTCGGACGAGGTCCGCCCTGACCGGGAGCCGGACGAGGACCGCCCTGACCCGGTGCCGGACGCGGTGCGCCGGGAGCCGGACGAGGAGCCGGACGCTCGGTCGGAGCCGAGGAGTACGGGTTGTTGCCGACGCGCGGAGCCTTGGGCATCGGACGCGGTCCACCGGGCTTTGCGCCGGTCGACGGTGCGGCCGGAGCTGCTGCTGCGGGTGCAGCCGGTGCCGGAGCTGCGGGTGCTGCCGGAGCCGGAGCTGCGGGAGCAGCCGGAGCCGGACGACCGGGCTTCGGTGCGTTGAACGTAGGTGTAGGCACTGCCGGCGATGCGACAGCCCGAGCTGCGGGTGCAACCGGAGCGGGTGCAACCGGAGCGGGTGCGGCCGGAGCTGCGGGAGCAACAGGTGCTGCCGGAGCCTCGGGAACAGCCGGAGCGGGTGCGGCCGGCTTGGGGCCGGGACGCTGACCCGGGCGCGGTGCGCCGGGCTTTGCCGCAGACGGTGCCGGAGTACCGGGCTTTGCCGCGGGCTTTGCCGCTGCATCGCCGGACTCGGACTTGGTTTCTGCGCCTGCGGCAGACGGGAATGACTCCCGCAGACGACGGGCGACGGGCGCCTCCACTGTGGATGACGCAGACTTCACGAACTCGCCCTGCTCTTTGAGCGTTGCGAGTAGTTCCTTGCTGGTGACACCGAGTTCTTTAGCCAACTCGTGTACGCGGGCCTTGCCTGCCACTGCTCTCCTCACTGATGAGGTCGAGCAGGAGGCTTCCCACAGATGTGGGTCCCACACGACCTCGGGTTATAGCCGATGGACGTTCATCGTTGGTGCTTCACGGTGTGCTCATGAGTGCTTGTGCCTGTTCTTCTCGAGAGGTACTGCTTTTGTGTGAACTGCGTCGACCAGTTGGTCGACAGCGGACGTGTCCAGATTTCCGGACACTCGCAGTGCTCTGCTGAATGCTCGGCGCCGCTCTGCCAGGCTCAGACAACTCGCATCGAGGTGCAGCCAAGCACCTCGACCGGGAAGCCGTCGCAATACGTCGGGGACGAGCAAGGAACCCTCCGGCCCCAGCTCACCAACCACGACCCTCAACAGATCGGCAGCCGACCCTTGTTCCCTGCATCCCACGCATGTCCGGACCGGCGAACCGGGCCTCACGCGCGCAGAATCCGAGGACTCACGTCGAACCATCGTCCACTCTACCGTCGAACCGTCTCGAACACTGCATTCCACCGTTATCCGTTGGACGCGCCGGAGCGTTCCGACCCCTCGTCGACCGGTGCGGCATCACTACGGATATCGATGCGCCAGCCGGTCAACCGTGCAGCAAGGCGGGCATTTTGGCCCTCCTTGCCGATAGCCAGCGAGAGCTGAAAATCAGGCACGATAACGCGGGCTGCACGAGCATCCGGATCGACGACAGTGACAGAGACCACTTTCGACGGCGAGAGGGCATTGCCCACAAACGTCGCAGGATCCTCGTCGAAGTCGATGATGTCGATCTTTTCACCCGCGAGTTCGCTCATGACGTTGCGCACACGCTGGCCCATCGGTCCGATGCACGCGCCCTTCGCGTTGAGTCCGTGAATTCGTGAGGCAACCGCAATCTTCGAGCGGTGACCCGCCTCGCGAGCGACGTTGATGATCTCAACACTGCCGTCGGCAATTTCGGGCACCTCGAGTGCGAACAGCTTCCGAACGAGGTTCGGGTGCGTACGTGAGAGCGTGATCTGCGGGCCGCGCTGGCCTCGTGCTACACCGACCACGTAGCACTTGATGCGCTCGCCGTGCTCGTAGCTCTCGCCCGGAACCTGCTCGGCGGGCGGCAGTAGACCTTCGGTGCCGTGCGCGTCGCTACCGATGCGAACGACGACCATGCCGCGCGAATTCGCCCGAGTGTCACGCTGAATGACGCCACCGACAATTTCGCCCTCGTGCGTGGCGTATTCGCCGAAGCTGCGCTCATGCTCGGCGTCACGCAGACGCTGGAGGATGACCTGACGCGCAGTGGTAGCCGCGATCCTGCCGAATCCCTCCGGGGTGTCGTCCCATTCCTCACCGATCATGCGTCCGTCGGAATCGGTGTCGTGCGCCATGACTCGCACCGATCCGGTCTTGACGTTGACGTCGATCCGAGCGTTCTGTTTGTGGCCCTCGGTATGCCGGTACGCCGTCAGCAGCGCGGTCTGGATCGTGGCGATCACCGTTTCGATCGGGACGCCCTTTTCGGCCTCGATCGCCCGCAACGCTGCAATGTCGATATTCACTTGTCGAACCCTTCTTCGTTTTCTACGTCTTCGTCGTCTTCTTCTGAACCGACCACGTGGGAATCGTCGGTCTCGTCTACATCCGCGTTCACATCCGAAGGAACAGCACGCCCCTCCAGGATTCCACCGGCCAACTCGAGCTCCTGCTCACCAGGCTTCGAAAACTCGACCTGGACAACAGCTTTCTGTACATCGGCGAGGGGAATCTCACGGACAGTGAAGCGGCCCCGACTGTTCAACACGACCGCAACCGAATCTTCACCGAGCAGCCCGATACGGCCGACAACAGTTTCGTCGGCGAGGTCGATCCGAGCCTTACGTCCGCGCGCCCGACGCCAATGGCGTCCCAACGTCAACGGACGATCGATTCCGGGTGAGGTGACTTCAAGTGTGTACGGCGTTTCGCCGATCTCCTCGAGGCTGTCGAACAGATCGGACACGAGCTGACTGATGTCAGCCGCCGCATCGAGCTCGATCCCGGCATCACTGTCGACCATGATGCGAACTGCACTGTGCTTGCCCGCTTGAGTGACTACGACATCCTCGACGTCGTAGCCCTGGCCCTGCACGAGTTCGGAGACCAGCTCGATAACCCTGTCCTTGGATGGCACCGGCATCTCGCGAACTCCTCGTTTCAGTTGTCGTCGACCAAGTCGACTCGGTTCAAATGTCGTCGACTTCGTCGACTCGGCTCAAATGTCGTCGACTTCGTCGACTCGGTGTGCTTAAAAGCTCGGTGTCCATGAGTACCCCACTACGGGCATGGCGAGACCACAATTGCCCACGTTCTCGGCCAAGCATCCAAGAGTACCGCCCAATCGAGGCCACTGCGACCACGCGATGACGACACTGCGACCAGGCCGACCGGTTACACATCACACTCGAACACGATCGCCGGATTCGAACGAATCACGCCCTACCTGGCACCATGGACGAGTGCTGACGTCCTTATCCACCACCCCGCACTCCCGTCGGAGTGCGATGAAGATCGCAGGCGCGGCATCAATCGGCGCCGTCGCCGTCGCCGCCACTGCCTGCAGTGACAACGGCACCGCAAAAACTGCTGCCGAAGTAGACCAACTGATCACGCAAGCCGACCGCGCACGGGCCGACGCGGCCGCAGCCTCGTCTGCAATCGCGTTGGCACCGGAACGAGTTTCTGTACTCACCACGATCAGCGCGGAGCGTAAGTCCCACGCAGACGCCTTGGACGCCGAAATTGCCCGGGCTGCCGGAACAACTCCCAGCACTACTACGTCACCCTCTTCGTCGACTGTGGCGCCGCCTCCGACCGGGGTCGATGCCTTACGCACAACCTTGACAGAATCGGCACGCAGCGCCGGTGATCTCGCGCGCACCGTATCGGGTTACCGCGCAGGCTTGCTGGGTTCGGTCAGCGCCTCCTGTGCGACGCAGGTTGCGGTGTTGCTGCCATGAGCATCATTCGTAGATCGAAAGCCGGCGACGACGCCGTGCTCGCAGCAATCGAATCCGAGAATGCCGCGATCTTCGCCTATGGCGTCGTCGCAGCATTTTCCAATCCGGCGCGCGTCAACGAGGTCGCCGTTCATACGGCCACTCACCGCGCGCGGCGTGATTCTCTGACTGCGATGGCAACCGAGGCCGGACTCACTCCCCCGATTGCCGCCGCGGCCTACGCGATTCCGTTCCCGGTCACCGATGCCATCACCGCGGCTCAGTTGGCAGCGCAGATCGAAGCAGACACAGCGATCACCTATCGCGCGTTCATCGAACAGGTTGATGCCGACGAACTGCGGACATTCGGGGTCGACGCGCTTACCGACGCTTCCATTCGCGGGGCCGGGTGGCGTTCAGCTTTGGGGACAACTCCGGTGACAACGGCATTCCCCGGGGTTCCGGGGGCATAGCTGCCGGGAGTTCCGGCGGCTTACCACCTCTTGGTCGGCACAAACCACGCAGCGACCAGCGCGACCAGCACAAAGCATCCACCCACCCGCAGGGCGGGAGTGAGTGCTTCGCCGTAACCGATCGGGGTCAACGCGCCACCGGCCGCCAGGAAGACGGCTGTCAGTATCGCGATTCCCAGCGCAACGCCGATCTCGCGAAGCGTCGCGTTGGTCGAACTGGCCGTACCGTGATCCGGCCCGTCCATGTCTGCAAGGACTGCGGTCGCATTCGGCGCGAAGGTCAGGCCCATCCCGACGCCGGCGATGAGAAGTGCCGGGACCATCGAACCGTAGGTGACGCCAGGCTCGATGAGTGCGGCCAACCAGAACAAGGCGCCGGCTTGCAGACTGAGACCGGCGAGCAGCAAGGAACGCAGACCTAGCTTCGGCGCGAGCAGTCCGGCCAGCGGAGCGAAGATCATCGGTGCCGCCGTCCACGGGAGCGTCCGCAGCCCTGCTTCGAAAGGGCTGAAACCCATGGCGATTTGAAGGTATTGCGAGAGTAGGAACACCGCACCGAAGATACCGATCGAGAAGGTCAACCCGATCACGTTCGCCATTGAAAAACTGCGCGAGCGGAACAACCGCAACGGCATCACCGGATACGGAGTCTTCTGTTCACGGAGGACGAACAGCGCCAAGGCAACAGCTGAACCCACCAGCGAGGCAACAACTCCGAAAGAACTCCAGCCGTCGTCGTTGCCGTGAACGATGCCCCAGACTGCCAGGAACACTCCCAGGCCGGCGAGTACAACTCCGGGTAGATCCAAAGGTTGTGTGCGCCCGGTCGATTCGCACAATGCATACATTGCGAGGGGGACTGCGACGATTGCCACCGGCACGTTGATCCAGAAGATTCCTTGCCATGAGAACCCGTCGACCACAGCGCCTCCCACCACTGGCCCCAGGGCGATTCCGAGCCCCGATACGCCACCCCACACGCCGATTGCCATGGCGCGCCTAGCTTCCGGAACTGCCGCCACGAGCAGCGTCAGTGAGAGCGGCATGATCGCAGCAGCACCGACCCCTTGAACGGCTCGTGCTGCAATCAACAGACCAGCCGATGTCGACAATGCAGAAGCGATCGATGCTGCCGTGAACAATCCGATCCCGCCCACGAACATGCGTCGCCTACCCCAGCGGTCTCCGAGCGTCGTCGCCGACAGCATCAGCGTCGCAAAGGCGAGAGTGTAGGCATTCATAAACCATTGCAACTGGCCGACGGATGCGTTCAGATCCTTCTCGATCACCGGCAATGCGCTGGTCATCACAAGATTGTCGAGAGTGGCCATGAACATCGGGAGCGAGGCCGCGAGGATCGCTATCGCGACCGGCACAGTTCGTCGGCCATGCGCTTTCGACCCGGGGGTTGCCCCGGCGTCGGCATTCGCCAAAACAGTCATCGCATTTTCCTCGCCTTTAGGCATCGATTGATTACTTAATCGACGTTAAGGCATCAACTGATAACCTGTCAATATGTCGAGCGAAGAACTCCAGCAGCCCAAACGCAGGATGAGCGCACCCGCGCGGCGAGCGCTCGTCCTCGCCGCGGCAACTCGAGCCTTCGCTCGCGGTGGGTATTCCGGCACCAGTACCGACGCCGTCGCCAAGGAAGCCGGCGTATCCCAGCCGTACGTCGTTCGCATGTTCGGAACAAAGGCAGATCTGTTCCAGGCTGTGTTCTCGCGCGCGCTCGGCGAGATCGTCCGCACCTTCACCGACAAGCTGGACACACTGCGCATCGAGCCCAGCGATCCGCAGTTCTGGGCAGAACTCGGCTCCTCTTACGGTGAGCTGGTCCTCGACCGAGATCTACTGCTTGTCATGTTGCACGGATTCGCCACCAGCACAGACGATATCGCCGCCGCCTCTCGATCCGCGATGTCGGAGATCTACACCCTTCTACGCAATCGAACCGGCTGCACCGCCGAGCAGGCCCGACTGTTCATCGCCAACGGCATGCTGATCAACAACCTGCTTGCGATGAAGGCGCCCGAAAACGTCGACGAGGATCCAGCATTGGGAGAATTGTGGACCAGCGTTTTCGGCGAATCTGCCGCCATTGCGCTCGCTGCCGCCGGAACCACTCCTGAATCTGACGCGGTTTCCTGACCGACCACTGGGAATTCTGCAACAACTGTGACCGCAGACACCATACAGTCGATCCGACACATCACGGGAAACCCTGACGAAAAGGACCGACGTTGGATCTCGCACAACGCATCGACGCACTCGAGCAGATCGAAGAGATCAAGAAGCTCAAGTACCGCTACTGGCGCGCCTGCGACGCCAAAGACCCGGTCGGGTTTCGCAACAGCTTCATCGCCCAGGGCGCATCCATCGACTACGGCGGACTCGGCGCGTTCGACGATGCTGGTCCGATGGCCGATATCTTCACGGCAGTTGCCCTGCGGCAAGTAGAAGGCAACTACGCAGTCCTCGACATGCACCACGGCCAGCACGCCGATATCGAACTGACCTCGGAGACAACCGCACGCGGACGATGGACTCTCAAGTTTCGTCAGATCGACACGGTCCGCCGAACTGAGAAGCTTATGACCGGCGAATACGACGACGCTTACGTGATCGAGGACGGGGTCTGGAAGATGGGTCAGTGCCATTTCACGGAGACGTGGTCGATCACCACTCCCCTGCACCCCGAAGCCGTTATCGCCGAGGGCACGTTCGGCGGTAAGCGATGAACGCACAGAAGGTCGCCCTGGTCACCGGTGCGAGCCGGAGCGTCGGCAAGGGCATAGCCCTGGCATTGGGCAGCGACGGATGGACCGTCTATGTGACCGCCCGCGGCGAGGTCGGCACCGGCGGCGCCCTGGACATGACCGCCGCTGAAATCACCGAACGCGGCGGGCACGGGATCGCGGTGCAGGTCGATCACAGCGACGATCAGCAGATCGTAGATCTGTTCGCTCGCATTGCCGACGAGCAATCGGGGCAGCTCGATCTCCTGATCAATAATGTCTGGGCCAACCCGGCCGGATATGCAGGCTTCACGGATCCATTCTGGAAACGACCTGTCGCAGACTGGGATTCGCTGATCGGCATCGGTTTGCGCGCACACTACGTCGCCTCGGTGGAAGCAGCAAAGTTGATGGTTCCCCGCGGTAGCGGCGTGATCGGCAACATTTCGTCATTCGGCAGCCGTGGATATCTGCACTCCGTGCTGTACGGAATGTCTAAGACGGGACTCGACAAAATGGCCGCGGATATGGCCGTCGAACTGAAAGGCACCGGCGTCACCGCACTGTCATTCTGGCTCGGCTTGATCCGCAACGAGCGGATGGAAGCCAGCGGAATGAAGGACTTCGAGGGCTTCTCTCTTGCCGAGGCTGAAACCCCCGAGTTTGTCGGGCAAGTCATCACGGCACTCGCCAACGACCCGGAGGTCAACGCCCGTAACGGCCACACCCTGATCACGGCGGAGACCGCGCTCGACTACGGGATCACCGACGCAAACGGTAAGCAACCGGCTTCACATCGGAGCGCATTCGGCGGTGGGCCGCTCTTCGGACCCGCGTAGATCCGACGCGATAACGGCGTCGCCGGTCAGGCCGACCGGCGACGCCGCTACGCGCGCCTTGAGAGCAAGCCAGGCACAACAGATGACCACGACGCCACCCGCGACGACAGTGGATGACAATGCCTCACCGAGGATCAATGCAGACCACGCGATAGTCAGCACCGGCTGAACCAATTGCGTCTGGCTGACTGTGGAAATCGGTCCGATGGCCAGGCCGCGATACCAGGGGAAAAAGCCGAGGAACATGCTGATTACACCGAGGTAAGCAAACGCGAGCCACGAGTTGACATCGGCATTCACGGGAACATTTACCCTCGATACGACGGTGAGCGTGATCGTGACGGGAAGTCCGAGAATCAGCGCCCAGGCGATGGTCTGCCACGATCCGATTTCTCGCGCCAGCAACGCGCCTTCCGAGTAGCCGAGTGCCGCGCAGAGCACCGCCCCGACGAGCAGCAGGTCCGCGAGATGGAACGAGCCAAGTCCACCGTTTGCGAATGCGACAAAAAGTGCAACCGACAATGCACCGGCCGCGCTGGCCCACCAGAATGACTTGCTCGGACGCTCCTTCCCGCGGAGGACGGCAAACACTGCTGTCGCGGCCGGCAGCAATCCGATCACGACGGCTGCATGGCTAGCCGGCGAAGTTTGCAAAGCGAAGGTCGTCAGCAGGGGGAACCCGAGAACCACTCCGGCGGTCACGAGTGCAATTCGCGCCCACTGTCGAAGGCTGGGGATGGTGGCGCGGGTGGCCAGCAGGACAGTGACGGCCAATCCTCCCGCAAGCACTGCGCGCCCGGCGCCGATAAACAGCGGATCAAGATCGGCGACGGCAACCCGGGTCAACGGGACAGTGAACGAGAACGCCAGAACTCCCATCAATCCCCACCACAGACCTGCACGCGAATGTTCGTCCGGTAGCGGTGCGCTTCGGTGTGCGATAGCGCTACTCTCTATACTCATGTTCCACAGTAGCAGTCCCCAGCGAGTTATCGACGGCCTGCGCACGCTGATCCGGGCATCGGCCGCCGGGGCACAACTACCGTCCACGCGAACTCTCGCAGCAACGCACGGCGTCGGACCCGTGACCGTACAACGGGCAATCCGAGAACTCGTGGGCGAAGGATTGGTGGAAACGCGCCCGGGTTCAGGAAACTTCGTTGCCCGTAAACGCGATCCCCAGATTTCGGATTTCTCTTGGCAGACAACCAGTCTCGGACCGAGCCGCAGTGACGCCAACCCCATCGGATCGAGCATGCTGACGGTCACTCCTGACACGATTCCGCTGCACAGCGGCTACCCCTCGGACGAACTGCTTCCGCTTCGGCAGGTTCGCGCCGCACTATCACGGGCGGCGCGGAGCCCTCACGCGGCACGTCGGGCACACGCCTCCGGACTGGGTGAACTCCGCGAGTGGTTTGCACATGAACTGACCAGAGCGGGCGCTACTACTGTTCGCGACTCCGACGTACTGATCACCCCGGGCGCGCAAAGTGCATTGTCGTCGACGTTTCGAGCACTGGCGGGCCCCGGCGACGCCATCGTGATGGAATCACCCACCTATTGGGGTGCCATTGCCGCCGCCAAGCAGGCAGGGTTGATTGTCGTTCCCGTTCCCCGCGCAACAGGTGCTCCCGATTCGGGCGATCTTGCCACCGCGTTCGAAACATCGGGGGCACGTGTCTTCTATGCGCAGCCTCATTTCGCGAACCCGACCGGCGCCTATTGGTCGAACGCCGAGAAGGAATCGATCCTGAAGGTAGTGCGTGATCACGGCGTGTTCTTGATCGAGGACGATTGGGCGCGTGATTTCGGCATCGACGCCGACGTCACTCCCCTGGCCTCCAACGACCCGGACGGTCACGTGATCTACGTCCGCTCACTCACCAAAAGCGCCTCGCCCGCATTGCGCGTCGCGGCAGTTGTCGCACGTGGTCCGGCGCGACGACGAATCGAAACCGATCGCACTATCGACGATCTCTACGTCTCCGGAATTCTGCAAGCGGCAGCGGCAGACGTTCTTACGCAACCGTCGTGGATTTCACATCGGCGCACTGTTCGCGAACTACTCCGCGAACGCCGCGACCGGTTGATCAGCGAATTAGACACCCATGCACCAGAACTCACACTCACGCACAAGCCGGCCGGCGGCCTCAACTTGTGGCTCCGTATGCCGGACGGTTCGGATTCCGAAGCATTCGCCGCGAGGTGCCTCGCGCACGGCCTCTCCATCTCCCCCGGAGCCGAATGGTTTCCGGCAGAACCAACCGCCGCGTACATCCGATTGAACTTCGGCGGTTCACACCCGGACCGTTTCGAGGAAGCCGCACGCATCCTCGCGCAGCAGTTGAAAGCTTGATCGTGTTCGGCGCACCAACCCGTGCGCCGAACACGATCACGTCAGCTTTCGGTGAAGAACTGCACCCGCTTGATCCGGTGTCCCTTGGACTCGAATTCGAACAGCGCGATGCCCGGCTGTCCGCACACCACGACGCTCACCGTGACGGTGCGTCCCGCAACAAGGACCTTGCTCCTGGTCATGCCTGTCAAGAGATCGTTGACGTCAGCCAGGGACAGGTGCGTCCCTGCCGGAAGTTCCACGGGAAGGGGTGGCGTCCGCCCGACAGCGGCAGCGTCGAGGAATCTCGTCGCGGCCTGCTTACCTTTTGCTCCAACGCCGAGGATGCCGCGGGAGAAGCCGAGCGCTCCCCCGATCCCCTGGTTGGATAACAGTTGCGGGGTCAGCTTGGCCGCAGCTTTGACTCCGTCGACGCCGGCCGTGGCGAGCTGCCGCAGCATCGTCGCCAATTCCCAATGGGCATAGAGGGTTCCGATGTGAAGATTCTCGGGATCCCCGACGAGGTCGTACCTCAGATGCATCGGAACATTCAGCACCACACCGGTCGACATCTCCGTGGCAAGGCTCAAGTCACGCCACACCGTTTGTCCGCACACGATGTCGCGTTCGACGTAGAACGTGATGGCGTTCGGTGCAATGAAGGTGTCGTAGAAACTCTCGATTGCCGACATTCCGTTGTGCGGGCGCGAGCCCACCGGATCGTTGATCTGGCCGTCACCGGCGAAGAGCGCCACCCATGTCGACCGATCGTGCGCGCCTACGGCTTTGGGGGATCCTTCCACCACAGCCATCAACTGGTCGCGGGTCACCGGGGTGGTCATGGGCGCATCTCGTAGGCGCCGTCGTATGCCTTGACGTGCTGCCAGACGCGATGGAAACGCTCGCCGTCGACGTGCGGCTTGCGCACCGAGGCCAACGCCCACGCCTGCTGATCGGGCGTCGACGACGGCTTTCCGTGCAACGCAATCGCGTATCCGGAGAAGTCCCGAATCTGGAAGTCAAATATTTGATCGATGATGTCAGTATCCAATCCCGTAATTTCTGCTTGCTCGAGGATCAAATGACCATAGACGACCAAGGAGAAGAGATGTCCGATATTGAGCATGAAATCTAGGTCTTGTCGCTGCTGCTCGTCCGGCGCTGCCGCGGTGAGCAATTCGGTCAATGCGATTGCCTGCTCGTAAAAACGTGCGACGTTCGGAATCCCGGAGTGCTTCTCGTAGAACGACTTCCACTCGTGGAACCTGATCTTCGCGGCGCCGCGAGTCGGTCCCTGATTCCAGAAGAATTCGTCGTCGGAAGCATCCAGGCGGGTACCGACCTCGGGGAACTCTGCCGGATTGAACAGGTAGTTCGGCAGGAACTTAAGGATCAGGCCGACATTGACGTGGACCGTTCCTTCGAGCTTGGGCAGGGTTCCGATCATCTGAGCGGCCTCGCGGAAGTACGTGGACTTCTCGTAACCCTTGGCCGCAATCACGTCGTGTAGAAGGCCGACAACGCGCTCGCCCTCCGACGTGACCTTGGCCTTGGTCATGGGATTGAACAGCAGGTATCGACGGTCATCGAGGCTTGCGCTCCGGAAGTAGTCGACGGCCCGGCCGCTGAACTGCTTCATCGCGATCAGACGAGAGTAGGCGTCAACGAATGCCGCGCGAACGTGAGCGAAATCGGTCACGGGATTGCCGTACAGAATTCGGTTCTGTGCGTGAGTGATCGCCTCGAAGAAGGCATGTTCGGTAATGCCGATCGAACCGGTGCAGAGATTGAACTTTCCGACGTTCACGGTGTTGAGCGCAGCTTCGAATGCTGCGACACCGGTGTGCAGGATGTCTTCGTCACGAACCGGGTAGTTCTCGAGACGGAACGTGCTGACGTACATCTGACCGCGCAGGACGTTGTCCACCAAGTGGTAGTTCGGGTGCGCGCTGTCCGCGACGAAGAATACGTACCCTTCAGGCCCGTCGACGTCGGTACGACGCCCGAAGACCGACACCATGCCGGCAATGTTGCCGTTTCCGATGTAGTACTTCTCGCCGCTCGCGAGGAAGGCCGAATCACCCGCTGCATCACCCTCGGATGGAGTCAGCAGCATGTCGGTGGAGTACACGTCTGCACCGTGTTCGCGTTCGGAGAGTCCGAATGCCATGACCCTGCCGTCGGCGAGTTCCTGCGCGGCACGCTTCTTAGCGGCCACATTATCGCTCATCCAGATCGGCCCGAGACCGAGGATGGTGACCTGCCAGGCGTACCAATACGCAAGTCCGTAGAACCCGAAGATCTCACTGAGCGCCGCGTTGCGGGCGCCGTCCCAGCGCCTGTTCTCGTCGCCGCCGGCGAATGCTGACGGCGTCTGGAACGTTGCGAACAGCTTCTCCTTCTTGACGAAGTCGAGGAAATCGGAAACCCACACGGCGTTGAGATCGTCTTGGAGCAGTTGCTTCTTGCCGCGGTTCTCGAACCACTCGATGGTGGCCTTCAGTAGTCGCCGGGTTTCCGGATCGAACTGCGCGAAGTCTGCGGTGTGGGGGTTGAACAGCAATCCGTCGGTGTCAGACACGTCATACCTTTCGTCGATTCCGTCAACCTACCAGCCAGTAACTTAGCGTGCCGAGTTCATGGGACGCTTGGGATCCTTCGCGACGTCAACATGTCCCGCGGATTCCACACCGCCGGCCGCGCGCAAGTGATCGGGTAGCACGCCAACCCGAGCAGCAAGGCGGACATATGCCCCACCGCCGTGAAAGTGGTAGCAAAAATCAAAGGCACGGCATAGAAAATCAACGCCCCGGCCAGATAGGCGTAGCGCCAGGGCTTTGCGATCAGATAGACGAGCACACCGACGATTCCCGCCAGCCCGTAGCTGACACCGACATCGAGTGTATTGACAGCCGAATTCGGCACGTAGCCATGCCGGATGCCTTCGTAGAGAACACCTTCACTGAGATAAGTAGCTCCGACATGGGCCACCACCACAACACACAGCCAGCGCCAGGTCCCGAGCCACCGCTCCGCCGTTGCGTGAAAGATGGTGAACAAGACCAGGTAGCCCAGCCAGCCTCCACCTTCGAGCCAAAAGGCGCTCGAAAACAAGACACGGAGTGGATCCTCGGCGAGGTGATGGAGATTGGTCGACCGTCGGCCCAGGAAATGTTCTTGGACATCCTCGGGAAGGTGACGCAGGAACAGCGTCGTGAATAGCAACGCCAGCAGCCAGACATACGTCCCGGGCGCACTCCGAACCCATCCCCACACCGACTTTGCAGCCCGCCGCATTCTCACCGTTTCGAGTCTGCGCTCACTCGTTCACTAGTGCAATAACGTTCACTCGTTCACGAGTGCAATGGCAAACCCGTCCCAGCCCTTGGAGCCGACGGTCTGAATGGCCGTGCCGCCGAGTTTCGGCTCAGCAGCGATCATCTCGAGCACCGCGCGGCTGGCTTTGACCTTCTCGTCGTCGATATCGGGGTTGGAGACATGGCCCCCACGCACGACGTTGTCGACGATGATGACGGTACCCGGATGCGAGAGCGCAAGAGCCCATCGCACGTACTCACAGTTGTTTTCCTTGTCCGCATCGATGAACACCAGGTCGAAGGGACAGAGTTCCTCTTTGACGATGTCCGGGAGGGACCCGAGCGCCGCTCCGACTCGAATGTCGACGCGATCGGCCAATCCAGCCCGTTCGATGTTCGAGCGAGCGACGTCAGCATGCACCGGATCGAACTCGAGAGTGATGACGCGTCCCGACGGCCCGACCGCGCGAGCCAGCCAGATCGTGCTGTAGCCACCCAACGTTCCGATCTCGAGGACGTTGCGCGCCAAGCACATTCGAGCCAACAAATGCAGGAGCTTGCCCTGATTCGGGGCCACGTCGATGGGCGGCAGACCGCCTTCGGCATTGGCGGCGAGTGCCGCGTCCAGAGCGGGGTCTTCACCTACCAACGTGGACACGAGATAGCCGTCGACTTCTGCCCAATCCGGTTCGCGGTCCATGGATAAAGATTGTGGCAGAAAAACAGGGCAGCCGCAGGTACCTCGAAGGTATCTGCGGCCACCCTGGGTCAGTGTGCCGAATCAGCCACGCACGGCGGTGATGATTTCGTCGAGCGCCGACGCTGCATCGATCTCGCGGCTCTCGCCGGTGAAGCGGTCGCGAATCTCGACCTTTCCGTCAGCCCAACCACGGCCGACGACAACGACGGTGGGAATACCCAGCAGTTCCGAGTCCTTGAACTTCACACCAGGCGAAGCCTTGCGGTCGTCGAGGATGACCTCGAGGCCCGCGCGATCAAGCTGCGCTGCCAAGCCTTCGGCACCTTCACGAGCAGTCTCGTCCTTGTTCGCGATGACCAGGTGCACGTCAGCCGGCGACACCTCGGCCGGCCAGCGCAGGCCCTTCTCGTCGTGATGCTGCTCGGCGATGACAGCGACCAGGCGCGAGATTCCGACGCCGTACGAACCCATCGTCGGGCGGACAGGCTTGCCGTTCTCTGCCAGGACATCGACGGTGAACACGTCGGTGTACTTACGGCCGAGTTGGAAGACGTGCCCGATCTCGATTCCGCGAGCGGAGACGAGCGTGCCGGCGCCGTCGGGAGATGCATCTCCGTCACGGACCTCAGCAGCTTCGATGGTTCCGTCGGGAGTGAAGTCGCGGCCCACAACCAAGTCGACAACATGCTTGCCGTCTTCGTCGGCACCGGTGATCCAGCTCGTGCCCTCGACAACTCGCGGGTCCACGACATAGCGAATGCCGTTGGCCTGCAGAGCCTTCGGTCCGATGTATCCCTTGACCAGGAACGGGTTGTTCTTGAAGTCGGTCTCGGTGATCATGACGAACTCAGCGGGCTCGAGCGAAGCTTCGAGACGCTTCTCGTCTACCTCTCGGTCCCCGGGGATGCCGATGCCGAGCAGTTCCCACTCGCCGCCGGGCAGGCGGGTCTTGACCATGATGTTCTTGAGTGTGTCTGCGGCGGTGACCGTACGGCCGAGATCTGCGCCGTTGGCCCAGTCGACAAGGGTGTCGATAGTGGGCGTGTTCGCGGTGTCGTAGACCTTCGCCTCGGGCAAACCGTCAATCGGAAGCGCGTCGGGAACAACCGTCTTGACGGCCTCCACGTTGGCGGCGTAACCGGACTCGAGGCAGCGCACGTAGGTGTCTTCGCCGATTTCGCTCTCGGCAAGGAATTCCTCGGACGCACTGCCACCCATCGCGCCGGACGTCGCGGAGACGACGACGTACTTGACGCTCAAACGCGTGAAGATCTTCTCGTAGGCGTCGCGGTGCGCCTGGTAGGACGCGGTCAGGCCCTCGTCGGTGAGGTCGAAGGAGTAGGAGTCCTTCATCAGGAATTCACGTCCACGCAGAATGCCGGCGCGCGGACGCTCTTCGTCGCGATACTTGGTCTGCACCTGGTACAGGGTGACCGGGAAGTCCTTGTACGAGTTGTACTCACCCTTGACCGTCAGAGCAAAAAGCTCCTCGTGGGTCGGGCCGAGCATGTAATCGTTGCCCCTCCGGTCCTTGAGACGGAACAGGTTGGGGCCGTACTCGGTCCACCGGTTTGAAGCCTCGTAGGGCTCACGCGGCAGCAGAGCAGGCAACAGGATTTCCTGTCCCCCAATGGCATTCATCTCTTCACGGACAACGCGTTCTACCTCGCGCAGCACCCGCAGACCCAGAGGCAACCACGAGTAGACGCCGGGGGCGATACGACGCACGTAGCCGGCACGGACCAGCAGTTTGTGGCTGGCAACTTCGGCGTCCGAGGGGTCGTCACGCAGGGTACGCAGGAACAGGTGGGACAGACGGGTAATCACGAGGTCCAAGGATAGTCGGCGCACTCGGTTATCCGGGCGTCGGTACGGTATCGGGGTGCTTGTATTGCTGCCTCCCTCAGAAACCAAGTCCGACGGCGGCAAGGATGCGCCCCTGGATCTGGCCGAACTGTCGATGCCCCAGTTGACCGAAACCCGCGAATTGCTGATCCAGACGCTGGTCGACCTGGCGGCTGATGTCGACGCGTCATGCGCAGCGTTGGGGCTCGGCCCCACCCAGGCCGGCGAGGTCGAACGCAACGCCAAACTGTGGGTCTCGGCCACGCGGCCGGCATTGCAGCGCTACACCGGCGTGCTCTTCGACGCCCTCGACGCAAAGTCATTCTCTCGCACCCAGAAAGCCAAGGCCCTCGACCGGATCGCCATCGGTTCCGCATTGTTCGGCGCAGTTCGCGCAGGTGATCTGATTCCCGCGTATCGACTCTCCGGCGGATCCAAACTGCCCGGGATGGGCACACTGCGCTCACTGTGGAAGCCGGAACTACCGAAGGCCCTGGCTGCCGAAGCCGACGGCCTGGTCATCGATCTGAGGTCAGGCACCTATCAGGACTTGGGGCCGATCCCTGATGCCGTGATCGCGACGGTTCTCACCGAAAAGCCGGACGGCACTCGCACCGTCGTGAGCCACTTCAACAAGCATCACAAGGGACTGCTCGCACGGGCTTTGGTGATATCGCGAGCCGAGCCGAGCGACGTCAAAGGCGTCGCGAAAGTGGCGTCGAAAGCGGGCTTGCGGGTGGAAATCGCGTCGGATCGGGAATTGATCATTCTGACGTAGCTGCGCTTCCCGACGACGATTTCTGGAACTGGACGATCGAAGATAGCTGGGCCGCGCAATCCTCACCCGCCCCAGCTATCGACGAGTCAGCGTGCTTCGGTGGCTACTTTCACAGCCTCGTACATCTCCGTAAGCGCACGCGCGCAGTCATTCCGGGTGTAGCCGAGCAGCGCGGTGTCCTCGGCAGCCGGCTCGTACGAGATGACGTTGCCGCGTCCCTGGACGATATAGCTGTCCGGGAGAATCGGGTGCTCCTCGTTGCGTTCGTCGATGACGCGATCGCCGCCAGTGGCATCGACAATCAACTGGAAGTACTGCTGGTACGTAAGGCTCTCGTCTCCGATCAGGTACGCCTTGCCGGACTCAGCATGCTGCAGCGCGCCCCAGATCGCCTCCGCGAGCGAGCGAACCGACATGAAGTTTGTGCCGCCAGCCGGTGCGAAGTCGGGAATCTCCACCTCGTTGCCCGCAGCCCACGAGAACATCTTGCGGTAACGCTTCGCTGACGCTCCGCTGATAGTGCCGAGAATTGAAGGCGGATTCAGCGTCGAGACATTGAAAGTCTCGTCGGCTAGCGCGCGAGCTCCCTCGTCTGCAGCTTTTCGCGCTGCGATGTACGGCATCGTCTCCGCCATCTCAGGACGCAGGTGGTGGTAGTAGCTACCGACCTGGACGAACCGGGCAACGCCGGCTTCCTTGGCCAGCGCCGCAAACCGCGGCACCCCACCGGACTGCGTCTTCTCCCAGAACTCTGCCTCGTCGACGCCGCGGCCCATGTGGCGCACGTCCTGTCCGGCGGCAAAGACGATGGCCTCGAACGGCGCAAGCTGCGCGGCCGTAAAGGTCTGCTCTGTGTAGTCACCGAGCAAGACCGGGAAGTCCCCAACGGGAGAGTCGTCGGTGAGCGGATTACGCGCGGCCACCGTAACGTCGTTACCCATCTCGCGCAGATAAAGTGCCGTGTTGGCACCGATCATGCCAGTTCCGCCGACAACCAGGATTTTCATAAAACCTCTTCTTTACAGGGGAAATACTCCAATCCGAATCTAGGGAAATTCCGCTCACTCGGGAGTCACTGCTCTCACCGAGCGGGACCGAGAATCCGGCAAATCGCCGTCATTCGACGTGAAATCGCCTTTGCCACCGGAAATTGTGATCGAACGGAACCTGTCCGAACAGTCGATCAACCCTGGTCGATATACGACTCCAGCTGGTTACGCTCACTTTGCAATTCGTCGATCCGACTCTTCACGACATCGCCGATGCTGACGATCCCGAGCAGGACGCCGTCCTCGATGACCGGCAGATGACGGATACGACGCTCCGTCATGATCGCGGCGATGCTGTCCACCGAATCGGCAGGCACACAGGTGAACATGAGCGCCGTCATCACGTCGGATACTTCTGTGCTCAGTAGTTCGGATCCGCGCTCATGGAGGCGTCGTACAACGTCGCGCTCGGAGATGATTCCGACGACCGCGTCGTTGTCCAGGACGACCATGGCACCGATGTTATGGCGGGCGAGGTCGCACAGTAGCGCGTTCACAGTCGCATGGGCGTCGATCGTGACAATACTGTTGCCCTTGTTGCGCAAGATATCCGCAATCCGCATCGTGGCACTCCGATCTTTTAAAGAATCTCGGCTCCCCTTGCAACGATCGTAGCCAGTAAAGACTCTCAAAAATAGGGCCTGATCAGTCGATACCCTGAGCAACCTTTTCATTGGCCTGTGCCTGCGCAACCTGAGCGGGTGTGAACTTGATGAACAGTGCCGAGATTGCGGCGAGGGCCGCGAAGATCGCGCACCCGAACAGAGCGAATACGTATCCCTCGCTCAAGGCCGACAACTGGGCCTCGTTCATGTCGGCGGCTACACCGCTGACACCGCCGAGCGAGAGTGTGCGAGACGTCGCCATGGCTCCCACGATGGCCAAGCCGACCGGGCCGAAAAGTACCTGCGCGACCTGAGCGATGGCGGTGAGTGGGCCGATGTCCTGGGGGCCGACTCCCGCGATCGCGCACAGCGGGAGCGGCACTACCGCCAGTCCGACGCCGAAGCCGATACCGACAACAAGCACAAACAGATTGCCCATGTACGTGGTGGATTGGTCGAGCGTCGAACCGTAGAGGAGTCCGAAGAACGTCATTACCGCACCGGTGACGATCAACCAGCGAGCCTGCACCCGCACGACAAGTTTGGACGCGACAAACGCTGCGGCGCCCAATCCGAAGGCAAACGGAACAAAGGCCAGACCCGCGTGGAGCGGGCTGTAGCCGAGAATGTCCTGGACGAAGAGAGCAACAAACGGGGCCAGCGAGAACATCACCGCGCCGATCAAGGCGAGCGAGATGAACGTGAAGACACGATTTTTGTTCCTGAACAGACTGAACGGCAGTAGTGGATTCTCGGCACGACGCTCGACCATCAGGAAGATGACGAACAGAGCGACGCCGCCGATGAGCGCACCCAGCACCGGCGCGCTGGTCCAACCCATTTCGGGTCCTTCGGTGAAGCCGAAGACAATTCCGGTACAGCCGAGCGTCGCGAGGATCGCTCCCGGAACATCCAATGCCAGCCGTTCCGCTCCGGTTTCCACCAACGCACCGAACGCGAGCACGATGATCAACAGGCCGATCGGCACGTTGATCAGGAAGATCCACCGCCACGACACTTCGGTGAGTGCGCCGCCGATGATCAGGCCCGTGACGGATCCGATACCCGTCATCGCAGCAAAGATAGCGATCGCCTGATTCCTGACGGGTCCCGGCGCAAACGTGGTTGCCACCAGAGCCAATGCCGTCGGCGATGCGATTGCCGCGCCGACACCCTGGACGGATCTCGCCGCGATCAGCATCGCTTCGTTGGTGGCCAGGCCGCACGCCAGAGATGCGAGCGTGAACAGGATGACGCCGCTGAGGAAGACCTTCTTGCGCCCGAAGGTGTCGCCGAGTCGACCGCCCAACAGCATCAAACCGCCGAAGGTGAGCGCGTACGAGGTAATGACCCAGTTGCGTCCGGAATCGCTGAGGTCGAGATCCTCCTGAATCCGAGCGAGCGCCAGTGAAGCAACGGTGCCATCGAGCACCATCATCAACTGCATACCGCTCAAGACGATGATGGCCATACCGAACGCCCGGGTGGTCACGGGGTATTTCACAGCAAGGTTTTCGGACCCACCGGCATTTTCGGATCTCAGGGAATCAGACACAGGGCTTCACGTTACCCAGAGTTCAGGGAAATGCTCGTCACCGGTCGGTGGTCACGATGGTCGACGACTCGATCTCGTCGCCCTCGGCACGTGTCGACATTTCGGTTCGGTCGTCCAACCCAACCGGATGACGCGGCACAACATGCCCATTTGCAGCAGCAGGCTCAGGCCTCACCTCTCGCGACGTGGCCGGAATACCTACAACCGACTGCACCGAAATGGCCCCGTGATCCCCGGCACAACGGTCAGGAGACTTCATGGCTAGCCCAAAATGGACCAATATGACGTAGCTTAGGCTGGCCTCTGCTAGCTTAGGCTAACTTACTCGAGTGTGTGTTCGACGGATCGCGCTGTGACTGCGATTGTCGCCAGAAGGAAAGAAGAAAGATGCGAGCGTTAAGCAGGGCTGCTTTCGCGACTATGGCCGTAGCCGTGGCGTTGACGACATCGGTGAGCGTCGCCGTCGCCGCCCCCGAAACTTCAGGTGACAGCGCCCCGGCCTCCAAATCCATCTCGGGCACTCCGGATACGACGGTCTCCAAGACGTCGAGGCTGAAGGTCAGCGGTGAAACCATCACCGTCTCGGGCACCGGATTCTCCGGCAGCGAGCCCGGAATCTACGTCGGCCTGGTCCAGGACAACAAGTTCTCTGCCACGGACGCCAGCGCCTGGATGACCACTGCGTTCATCCGCCCCACCCAGATCATCGGCGGCGAGTGGTCGACATCAGTTGACGTCGTGGGCATTGCGGGCGCCTCGGACTGCACCAAGAACTCCTGCTCGATCTACACCGTCGCGGCACACGGCTCGAGCGATCGCAGCCAGGACACCCAGACAACGGTGACCTTCGCAGCTGCACCGACAACAACAACGACAACCACCACCAAGCCGCCGACCACCACCGAAGATCCGGAACCGACCATCGATGTTCCGGTCATCACCACCACCAAGAAACCGACGACGCCGACCGGCGGACCGAGCGTGAGCGCTGACCGAACCAGCGGGCTGAACGCGGCGGGCGACACGATCAGCATCAGCGGTAGCGGATTCTCGACCTCGGGAACGGGTATCTACATCGGTATCGCGCAGTCGAACCGGTACTCGAACACCGACGCTTCAGTGTTCCAGGACGCGAAGTTCATCAAGCCCACGGATATGCCCGGCGGTTCCTGGTCGACGTCACTCAACGTGTCGTCGATTTTCGCCGGTAGCGACTGCCAGGCCAACGCCTGCGCCATTTACACCCTCGCAGCACACGGTTCGAGCGACCGCAGCCAGGACACCTCCACCCCCATCAGTTTCGTCGGAACCCCGGCGCCCGGTGCAACCACAGGCACCGGAACAGGAACCGGCACAGGTGCCGGGACGGGTACCGGGACTGGTGCGGGCGCGATAGCGACCAACAGTGCTCTGTCAGTGACACTTTCGAAGTCCACCGACATCACGCCTTCCGGTGAAACCGTCACCATTTCCGGCTCCGGTTTCTCCGGCGCATCGCCGGGCCTCTATGTCGGAATGGTTCAGGACAACGTGTTCAGCGCGACCGACGCCTCGGTCTGGATGACAACGGCCTTCCTCAAGCCGGAGTCGATCTCCGGCGGCAACTGGTCCACCACCATGGAACTTGCTGCCGTTCAAGGAAATTACGACTGCATCAAGAACACGTGCTCGATCTATACCGTCGCCGCCCACGGCTCGAGTGACCGCAGCCAGGACAGCCGCACGCCGGTGGGCTTCGTCGGCGGCGTCGCACCGGGCACAGTCACCGCGCCCCCCGCCAGTAACGGCGCCGCCAACAGCGGCGCTGCAAATACCGGGGCCGTGACCCTGTCCAAGTCGAGCGGCATCAAGATCGAGGGCGAAGAGATCACCATCTCGGGCACCGGATTCTCCGGTGCGCAGCCGGGCATCTACGTCGGTCTCATCCAGGACGATAAGTACTCCACCACCGACGCCGGCGCCTGGATGACCACCGCTTTCATCCTCCCCAGCAAGATCACCAACGGCGCGTGGTCCACCACCATGAAAATCATGGCCGTCAAGGGCGACTCCGACTGCACCAAGAACACGTGCTCGATCTACACCGTTGCCGCGCATGGCTCGAGTGACCGCAGCCAGGACACCAAGACGCCGGTGAGCTTCGGCGACAACCCGTCGGAGGCCGACGCAGTGGCTGCCGGAGCTCCGGGAGATTCGAACGCAGCGATCCGCAACCTCGCCGACTCGTTTTCGGGAGGCTACGGCTGGATCGCGCCGCTGGTGGTCGGCAGCCTCATCGGGGCAGGAAGTGCGATAGCAACGGCCTTCGCGCTCCGCCGCCGAACCTAGAACCAGGTTTCTCTCACCGGTCGGATGGCTCGACGCGAGCCATCCGACCGGCAAAACCATTACAGGCATGACAACGGATTCCCTGAATCGGGGCCGGCGTTCAGCGCTGCCCACATGTGCAGACTCGACGCGAATTCTGTTGTCCCACAAGGTGGATGGCAACTAGACAAACGTCCATAAATTAGGCTAGCTTTACCTAACTTAGTTCGAATCAGGCCGCCGAAAAGGGCGTCCCACACAAGAGAGCAGGACCATGCGCGTATTCAGCAAGGTAGCGATCATCACCGCAGCCACCGCAATCGCCGCGACAATGTCGATGGGCGTCGCCGGAGCACAGATCACGCCGTTCGGCGGACTCAACACCGGCTCGCTGGGCAGCCTCGGCGGTAGCGAACCTGAAGAGCCCGCAGACCCCACACCGGCGGTCACCCTGTCTAAGGCAACCGACCTCACTGCTGCCGGCGAGACCATCACCGTCTCGGGCACCGGGTTCTCCGGCGCCGGATCGGGCCTTTACGTCGGACTCATCCAGGACAACAAGTACTCCGCCACCGACTCCACCGCCTGGATGACCACCGCGTGGCTCAAGACCGCCGACATCGTCGACGGTAAGTGGACCGCCACCGTCGATGCACTCGCCGTCAAGGGCGCTTCGGACTGCCTCGTCAACACCTGCTCGATCTACACCATCGCAGCACACGGCTCGGCAGACCGCACCCAGGACACCAAGACCCCCGTCACCTTCAAGGCACCCGTCGTTGTTCCGACCGGACCGACAGTCACCGTTTCGAACGCCACCGGCATCGCCGCGGCCGGTGAAACCGTCACCGTCTCCGGCACCGGATTCTCCGGCGCAGGATCGGGCATCTACGTCGGCCTGGTCCAGGACAACAAGTACTCCCTCACCGAGGCCGGTGCCTGGATGACCACCACCTGGATCAAGGCCGCCAACATTGTTGACGGCAAGTGGAGCACCACCGTCGATGTACTCGCCGTCAAGGGCGCTTCGGACTGCCTCGCCAATACCTGCTCGTTCTACACCATCGCAGCACACGGCTCGGCTGACCGCACCCAGGACACCACGACCCCGGTGACCTTCAAGGCTCCGGTCACCGCTCCCCTCGTCGCAGCTGCTCTCATCGGTGCCGCGCTCTAACCAGACACCACCTTCATAAAAGGTCTGGCCTTCACTCTTGCCGAGTGAAGGCCAGACCTTTTGACGTGCAACGTGTTACCCGGCGAGCGAGAATCCCGCGGTCGGTCCGATCACAACAATTGCCGGAGGCTTGATCTCCTCGTCCTTGACCCGCGCAGCGACAGTCGCCAGGTCCGCCCGGACCTCACGCTGAGTGCGCAACGTACCTTCCTGGATCACGATCACCGGAGTACTCGCGGGGCGCCCACCCTCGATCAGAGCCGCCGCAAACAATTCGATGCGCTCGACTGCCATCAGCAGAACAATCGTGCCCCGCAACTTCGCCAGAGCAGACCAGTCGACCAACGAATCGGGGTGGCCCGGAGCAACGTGACCGCTGACAACCACGAACTCGTGGGTGACGCCGCGATGCGTGACCGGAATACCCGCAGCCGACGGTACGGAAATCGCGCTCGTAATTCCCGGCACCACAGTCACGGGCACTCCCGCCGCGGCGCAGGCCTCGAACTCTTCGTATCCACGACCGAATACGTACGGATCGCCGCCCTTGAGCCGGACGACAAACTTTCCGGCTTTGGCATTGTCGATCAGCGCAGCGTTGATGGCTTCCTGAGCCATGGCCCGGCCGTACGGAATCTTCGCCGCATCGATCACCTCGACGTCGGGACCGAGTTCCGCCAACAATTCCGGCGGCGCCAAGCGGTCCGCAACAACAACATCCGCGCGTGCCAACAAACGACGCCCGCGCACGGTAATCAGGTCCGGATCGCCGGGGCCGCCACCGACAAGTGCTACACCGGGCGCAGCCGGTTCGGCGGTATCTGCGAGGAGACCGGATTGCAGCCCCTCGACCACAGCGGTACGAACAGCTGCCGAACGACGATGATCGCCGCCGGCCAGGATGCCGATGCTCATGCCGTCGTACTCGGCGCTTGCGGGCGTTACGGCGGTGCCGCGTTTCGCGTTGTCCGCGCGTACACAGAAGACGCGCCGACGCTCTGCCTCCGCGACGATCGCCGCGTTGGTCTCCGGCTCATCCGTCGACGCGATCGCATACCAGGCACCGTCGAGATCCCCGTCCCGATACGGACGCAGCTCGAGTGTGATCTGCCCCGCTGTTGCCATTCCCTCCACAGCCGGTGTGACTGCGCGACTGATGACGTGCACGCGGGCACCCGAGCTGACCAGCAGACCGAGTCGACGCTGGGCAACAGTCCCGCCGCCGAACACGACAACGCGCCGATCGGTCAGATTGAGTCCGACCAAGTAGTTGGTCTCATCTGCGGTGGGCTCGCTCACTCGCACTCCATTTCATTTCTCATCGTTGTGCATGCTGGTGGAACTTTACCGGCCACGGCAACCGTCACCGCATCAGTGGAAGTCTTCCCCACGATCAATCGGCCGTGGTCGGCGGCAAGGATTGCAGCGGCTTCCGCCACACTCGGGGTACCTGCAACCTGCTCGACTCTTCGGGACGGCGACGGAACGATCACTGCGGCAAGGGCTTCCGGCCCGAACGCGATGATCGGCGTCGACAGCATCTCGGCGACGGCGATGAGTACGGATGACGCTGCCTTACTCGTAACGGTGGCAAGCCCCACGATCGAATTGTCTTCAGGGGCAACGGCGCGTATTGCGGTCACTACGTCTACGACGGTTGCCGACTGCGTGAATCCCACTCCGACGTACACCTCACCCACCGGCTGCCTCGACAAATTTCGTGATCGATCTCGGCTGACCGGCAGGGTGCGTGTGCAGATACGAGGCATGAACTCCACCTCGAACGAAGCCCTCCCGCATCGCGCCGCCGTCCCAGGGCCGCCAACCCCACGCCGGGTTGCACCCGTCCGCGTCGGCGAACACCAGGGACGTCCGGTGGAACTCGTGCCCCGCAACCCTGGCCCCGGCCTCGAACACACTCGAATCCCCCAGCGCCACAGCTTCTCGGTATCCGAGAGTCAGTTTCTTACCGAACTGCGCGTCGACGCCGATAACACCGGCCATCTCGTGTCCGTCGAGACTGCGGGCCAGGTAGAGAAGTCCGGCGCACTCGGCATGAATGGGGGCACCGCCGTCGGCGAGGTCTCGAACCTGCGCGAGCAAAACAGTATTGGATGCCAGGTCGACGGCATGTTCTTCGGGGAATCCGCCAGGGAGCACCAATGCCGCAGTACCGGAGGGTAATTCGCCCGTGAGTGGATCGAAGACCTGTACGTCCGCGCCCGCCGCGACCAGAAGTTCACGGTGCTCCGCGTATCCGAAGGTGAAGGCGGGCCCGCCGGCTATGGCGACCACTGGTCGTGAATCGTGATGGATCCCCACTTCCGCTACCGGATCCCACGCGGGCGCAGTGACAGTCGACGACGCCAGAGCACGGATCGCGCCGAGATCGGTATGAGTCGCGATCAACTCCGCCATCGCCTCCACCGCGGCAACGGCCGCAATGCCGTGCTCCGCAGCCGGAATCAAGCCCAGGTGCCGCGAAGGTACTTCCAACTCCACCAACCGCGGAACGACACCGAGGACGGGGATTCCCACCTTGTCGCACGCGTGTCGCAACACCTGCTCATGACGGGCGCTGCCGACGCGGTTGAGAATCACTCCCCCGATGCGCACACTCGCGTCGTAGGTCGCGAAGCCGTGCAGCACGGCAGCCAAACTCTGACTGTGTCCACGCGCGTCGATGACCAGGACAACCGGCGCACCGAGAATTGCCGCAACCTGGGCCGTCGACCCCTCCGCCGATGCCTGCGCGTTGGCCTCGTCGATCTTGCCGTCGAACAGACCCATGACACCTTCGACGACTGCGATATCGCAGCCGGCGGTGCCGTGATTGTAGAGCGGACCGATGCGGTCCATCCCGACCAGCACGGTGTCGAGATTGCGTCCCGGCCGTCCCGCGGCCAGTCCGTGATAACCAGGGTCGATATAGTCGGGCCCCACTTTGAACGGCGCGACGCTGCTACCCGAACTACGAAGCGCACCGATCAATCCCGTGGCCACCGTGGTCTTGCCGCTCCCCGATGCGGGTGCGGCGATCACCACAGCCGGCGTAGACGCACTCACCATTCGATGCCCCGCTGACCCTTCCGGCCCGCGTCCATCGGGTGCTTGATCTTGGTCATTTCGGTCACCAGATCAGCCGCGTCGATCAACGCCTGTGGCGCATCGCGTCCGGTGATGACAACGTGCTGATTGCCCGGTCGGTCAC
This sequence comes from Rhodococcus sp. IEGM 1379, assembly GCF_030056815.1. GTDB lineage: Bacteria > Actinomycetota > Actinomycetes > Mycobacteriales > Mycobacteriaceae > Rhodococcus_F. Next base: position 110,419 of record NZ_JASHKR010000005.1, on the reverse strand, counting down.
GCAGCGTCTGCACAACCTCGTCGACGTCGACCCATCCCCATTTGAGGGGGTAGGTGAACTCGTCGAGCACGTAGAAGCGATGTTCCTCGTTAGCGAGGCGTCGGGCAATCTCCTGCCACCCCTCGGCAGCCGCGCTGGCGTGATCTTCTTCGCTACCCGCCTTTCGGGTCCACGACCAGCCTTCGCCCATCTTGTGCCACTGCACCGGGCCGCCGACGCCCGTCTCGTCGTACAGGTTTCCGAGCGCGCGGAACGCTGCTTCCTCGCCGACCTTCCACTTCGCGCTCTTCACGAACTGGAAGACGCCGACGTCGAAACCTTGGTTCCAAGCGCGCAGCGCCATACCGAACGCTGCGGTGGACTTGCCTTTGCCCGGTCCGGTGTGGACCGCAAGCACCGGTGCGTTACGACGCTGACGTGTGGTCAAGCCGTCGTCGGGAACTGATTCGGGAATGCCCTTGGGCATGGTGATCTCCTGGGGAAAGACGTTAGGCTGCGGCGCGGACGACGCCCGCGACCTGCTGCGCTGACAATTCGGTGAGGCGGACGCATCCGCCGCGCAGTTCTCGGGCCAACTCGGCGGCCAATCCCAAACGGACAAGCCCGGTTTCGCAATCGACCATAATCGAGGAGACCGACGCGTCGGCCAACAGATGCGCAGCGACCCTGGCACGGTGCAGTGCGTCCTTGCCGCCGGTAGCGCGGCCGTCGGTAAGTGCGACTACCAATGCCCGGCGCTGCGGGTCCCGAAGCCGTTCACGCAGAACAACTTCCCGCGCCCGCAGGAAACCTTCTGCCAGTGGCGATTTACCGCCCGTGCGCATGGATTGCAGCCGGCGAACAGCGATGTCCACCGACGACGTCGGCGGCAGAACGATGTCTGCCTCGCGCCCGCGCACCGTAATCACGGCAACCTTGTCGCGGCGCTGGTACGCGTCACGAAGGAGAGAAACTACCGCACCCGTGACGGCAGACAGACGATCACGCGCCGACATCGAACCCGATGCGTCGACAACAAACACGATCAGATTGCCTTCTCGCCCTTCACGAATCGCACCCCGCAGATCCGTCGGCGCCAGCCGAAGCCGTCCCGCAGTGCGGCCCCGCGCAACCTGGGATTCTGCAGCCGCAAATACCGTGCTTGTCAGATGCAGTCCGTGACCGCGATCGGAGGTAGGCCGCACGACCCGTCCACGCGAAGACAGGGAGCGCGAACGGCGTCCGGGCGCACCTTCGCCCACACCGGGAACTTCGAGGAGTTTGGTGGCGAACTGGCTACTCGGCGGAGCTGAAGGTCGTTCGGTCGCACGCACTCCCCCGCCGGGGCCATCGTCATCGGGACCCTCGTCATCCGGTCCGTCGTCTGTTGGGCCGGAATCGTCGGGACCAGAATCATCAGGGCCGGTGTCGTCAGACTCAGTGCCGGGTTCCGGATTCTCGGGCGGCTCAGGCTCACCGGCGCGCGCATCATCGTCTGCCTGCTGCATCGCTTCGTCGAGTTGCTGCTGATCAAGACCCGGCTCGTCGAAAGGGTCACGTCGACGACGGTGCGGCAGAGTCAATTCCGCGGCAATCCGCACATCTTCTTCGGTCACCTCGGTATCCCCACGCCACGCGGCGTGAGCGGTGGCGGTGCGAGCGAGAACCAGATCGGCCCGCATACCGTCGACGTCGAAAGATGCGCAGAGCGACGCAATTCTGCGCAGCTCACGGTTACTCAACTCCACGGAATCCAATTGCCCACGTGCCGCGAGAATTTCGGCCGCCAGGTCCTGATCGGCCGGCGCGTAGCGGGCCGCAAAAGCCTGCGGGTCGCGTTCGTAGTCGAGCCTGCGGCGTACAACCTCCATGCGCACGTCCACATCCCGGGATGCTGCCACATCCACTGCGAGACCGAAACGATCCAACAACTGTGGACGCAGTTCTCCCTCTTCGGGATTCATGGTTCCCACGAGAACGAACTTCGCCGCATGTGAGTGCGAGATTCCGTCACGTTCGATGTGCACCCGGCCCATTGCTGCGGCGTCGAGGAGAACGTCCACCAGATGATCGTGAAGAAGGTTAACTTCGTCGACGTACAGAACGCCCTGATGGGCTGCGGCCAGCAAACCGGGCTGGAAAGCGCGTTCACCGTCACGAAGAACCTTCTCGAGGTCGATCGAGCCGATCACGCGATCTTCCGTCGCACCGACGGGAAGTTCCACCAGTCGCGCGGGACGGCTGACACCGGCGTCGTCGACAGCCGGCAGCAGCGCCGTCAAAGCGCGCACCACCGTGGATTTGGCCGTACCCTTTTCGCCGCGAACCAGCACACCGCCGATTCCCGGGTGCACCGCACACAGGATCAACGCCAGCCGCAATTGGTCCTGGCCTACAACAGCACTGAACGGAAAACCCGCCACCGCCGCCTGATCATCTTCTACACGCACGTCGACATCCCTCCACCTCTCGGTTTCCTCGCCGAGAACTTGGCTTCATCCGAACGTCGCGGCAACCTGGCTGAGATCTCGTTTCGCAGATGAGATCTTTCACAGTGGCGGGACCGCGCCTGAATCGAACAGGACTTCCCCGCGAGCATTCGGTATCGAAAAAAACCCTAGTCGGCTCACTTTCCGATGAGCCGACCAGGGTCATTTGACTTGCAGAACTAGCTTGCGACTACAAACGCTTCGCCGCCACCACGACGCATCGGCGTGTGGGGAATTCCGTCTTCGAGGAACTCTTCACCGTCCGTCTTGAAGCCGTGCTTGCTGTACATCTCGACCAGATACGTCTGGGCGTTGATGCGGCACGGGGCTTCGCCGACCTCGGCGAGCGCTGCCTGAAGCAATCGCGTTGTGTGACCTTTGCCACGAGCCGGACGGGAAGTGCAGAGTCGTCCGATTCGGAAGCTCTTCTTGCCGTCGTCATGCTCTTCGAGAAGGCGAAGGGTGCACACCACTTGGCCATCCTGTTCGAGCCAGAAGTGGCGTGTCTCTGTCAGCAGGTCACGCCCGTCCAACTCGGGATACGGGCACGCCTGCTCGACGACAAAGACCTCCACTCGAAGCTTCAACAACTCGTAAAACGTCTTGTTGTCGAGATCGAGTGCCCACGAACGTTTGAGTGCTGCTGTTGCCGTCATGGGTCGGACTATCACACAGTTGCTGCGGTATCCGCGACCGGAGAAGACCCGGTTGCGCTGGCGGAGTCAAGCTCGAGCACCTTCGAGGACCAATCCCACACCTGGTCGAACAGGCCCTCGTTGTCGGCGAGCTTGACGCCGATAGACGGAATCATCTCGCGAAGCTTGCCCTTCCAGCCCTGGAATTCGGTCGGGAAGCAGCGCTCGAGGACGTCGAGCATAGCTGGAACAGCCGTCGACGCACCCGGGGATGCACCGAGCAGGCCAGCGATCGATCCGTCTTCGGCAGCCACGACGGCGGTACCGAATTCGAGGACGCCGCCCTTGCCCTTGGCCCGGCGGATCACCTGGACACGCTGGCCCGCGGTGATGAGCTCCCAGTCCTGAGCCTGTGCCTTGGGCGCAAACTCACGCAGGTCGACGATACGGCCGGCTTCGCTCTTGGTCAGCTCGCTGACGAGGTACTTGACCAGTCCGAGTTCGCTGACGCCGACGCCGAGCATCGACAGGATGTTGTTGGGCTTGACCGAGCCCGGCAGGTCCGTGACGCGACCCTGCTTGAGGAACTTGGGCGACCAGCCGGCGTACGGTCCGAACATCAGTCCCGGCTTGTTGCCGATGACGCGCGTGTCTAGGTGCGGAACCGACATGGGCGGAGCGCCGACAGCGGCCTTGCCGTACACCTTCGCGCTGTGCTGCGCGATGAGTTCGGGATTGGTGCAACGCAGGAACGCGCCGCTGACCGGGAAGCCGCCGAATCCCTTGGCTTCCTTGATGCCCGACTTCTGCAGCAGGTGCAGAGCGCCACCGCCGGCACCGACGAATACGAATCGTGTACGGACGACGCGCTTTTCACCGGTACGAGTGTTGGTGACCTTGACGGTCCACGTCTTGTCGGAGTTCTGCGTCAGGTTGGTGACCTCGTGGCCGAAGTACATCTTGCCGCCGGTCTTGCCGATATGGCCGACGAGCTGCTTGGTGAGCGCTCCGAAATCGACGTCGGTGCCGTCCTGGCTCCAGTTGAGGGCGATGGGGTCCGAGAAGTCACGGCCCTTGGCCATCAGCGGCAGACGCTTGGTGAACTCGGCCGGATCGTTGATGTACTCCATGCCACGGAACAGGGTATTGCCGGCAAGTGCGTCGTAGCGGGCACGCAGGTACTTGGCGTTGGCCTCACCGTGGACAAAACTCACGTGTGCGACGGGATTGATGAATTCCTTGGGCTGCGTCAGGATGCCCTGCTCAACTGCGTGCGCCCAGAACTGACGGGACACCTGGAACTGCTCGTTGACATTGACGGCCTTCTTGATGTCGACCGTGCCGTCCGAGTTCTCGGGGGTGTAGTTGAGCTCGCAGAGCGCGGAGTGACCAGTTCCTGCGTTGTTCCACGGGTCGCTGCTCTCGGCTGCGACGGCATCGAGGCGCTCGAAGGTCGAGATCGACCAATCGGGCTGCAATTGGCGCAACAGGGCGCCCAGCGTCGCACTCATGATGCCTGCGCCCACGAGCACTACATCCGTCTTCGTCTCTACCGCGTTCTGATTCGACACTGGAGAATCGACTTCCTTGTCATTTGCCGTGCGCGCATCCGCCTGCTGTGTTACGCCGAACAGGTTACCTGGGCGTAAGTGCGCCGTTAACCTCACCCAATTGTGCGCTACAACGCGGACGTGAAACGACGATTAGATTGTGATCTGTGACTACATGGGTTCCAGACGTCCTCGGAGACGGATATCAGCAGCTGACCATTCCTCTCGGAACCGATCCGGACGGCGAAGGTGAGGTGGATGCCACACTGGTCCGCTATCAACCGCCCGGCGACGCGGCCCGCGCAACCCGCGCAGTTCTGTATGTACACGGGTTCACCGATTACTTCTTCCAGAAACATCTGGCGGAGCACTTCGCTGCGCAGGGATACGCGTTCTTCGCGCTCGATCTGCGCAAGTGCGGGCGATCGCTGAAACCGGGCCATACCGCGCACTACGTGTCGGATCTCGCGCTGTACGACGCCGAACTCAACGAGGCACTGCGCATCGTCAACGCCGAGACCGACGGCAGTGAACTGCTGCTGATGGCTCACTCGACCGGCGGTCTTATCGTTCCCTTGTGGCTGGACAGACTCCAGCGCCGGCCTGGCGGAACCGCCGGACTCGGCATCGCCGGCATAGTGCTCAACAGCCCGTGGTTCGACCTCCAGGGCCCGCCGATGGTTCGATCCGTCGGCACCGCAGCCATCGATGCGTTGGGCCGAATGTCCGCGAAGACCGTCATCCCAGGTACCGGATTGCCGACGTACGGCTCGAGCTTGCATGTCTCCGCCAACGGCGAGTGGGACTACAACCTGGACTGGAAGCCACTGTCCGGTTGCCCCATCACGTTCGGCTGGATGCGAGCAGTACGCGCCGGACACGCGCAACTGCACCGCGGCCTCGACATCGGTGTACCCGCACTGATCCTGCGCTCCAAGAAGTCGCAATTCGCAAAGTCCTACAACCCGAGCGTCGACCTCGCGGATTCCGTCCTGGATGTGAGACAGATCGCGCGCTGGGCAGGTTGCCTGGGCGATCGCACTACGATCGTTCCTATCGACGGCGCGCGCCATGACGTCTTTCTCTCCACCGAGAAGCCTCTGGCCGCAGCTTTTTCCGAACTGGATTTGTGGCTGGTGTGGCTCGAAGGCCACCTCGCCGCAGACGCTGACATCACACAGGAGACTGCGCAGTGACGCATTACGACCTTGCCATCATCGGCAGTGGTTCCGGAAACTCGTTGCCCGACGAGCGTTTCGACGGCAAGAAGATCGCCATCCTCGAAGAAGGCACCTTCGGCGGCACGTGCCTCAATGTCGGGTGCATCCCGACCAAGATGTTCGTGTACGCCGCCGAGGTTGCCAACACCATCTCCCATGCCGAGAAGTTCGGTATCGACGCAACCCTCGACGGCGTGCGCTGGTCCGACATCGTCAAGCGCGTTTTCGGACGCATCGATCCCATCTCTGCCGGCGGTGAGCGTTACCGCAGCGAGGATCTCCCCAACACCACCGTCTACCGCGGCCACGCCACCTTCACCGGCCCGAAGACCATCGACACCGGTACGGGCGAAACCATCACGGCAGATCAGATTGTGATCGCGGCCGGGTCCAGGCCGATCATTCCCGAAGAAATTTCTTCGAGCGGCGTGACGTACTACACCAATGAAGACATCATGCGTCTCCCGGAACTTCCCGAGCATCTCGTGATCGTCGGCTCCGGATTCATCGCTACCGAATTTGCACACGTGTTCTCCGCGTTGGGTTCTCGCGTGTCTATCATCGGTCGCAGTGGGCGGCTGCTGCGTCATCTGGACGACGAGATCTCGGAGCGTTTCACCGAGCTGGCCACGAAGAAGTGGGACGTTCATCTCGGCTCACCGATGCAGTCCGTTCGGTCCGACGGCGACAGCATCGCCGTCGAACTGGAAAACGGCACAGTCGTTTCCGGCGACGTCCTCCTGGTTGCGGTGGGCCGCAAGCCCAATGGCGATCTTCTCGACCTCGACAAGGCGGGCATCGCCATCGACGACAATGGCTCGATCGTCGTCGACGAATTCCAGCGCACCAGTGTCGAAGGTGTCTACGCGATGGGCGACGTCTCGTCGCCGTATCAGCTCAAGCACGTGGCCAACCACGAGATGCGCGTCGTTCAGCACAACCTGCTGCAGGACGCGTGGAACGACACCTCCGGGCTACGCAGCACCGACCATCGCTTCGTTCCCGCTGCTGTCTTCACCGACCCGCAGATCGCCGACGTCGGAATGACCGAGAAGCAGGCCCGCGACGCCGGACTCGACATCTCCGTCAAGGTCCAGGCCTACGGCGACGTCGCCTACGGCTGGGCGATGGAAGACCAAGAGGGACTCTGCAAGGTGATCGCCGAGCGCGGCACCGGACGCCTCCTCGGTGCTCACGTCATGGGCACCCAGGCGCCTACCGTCATCCAGCCCCTCATCCAGGCCATGAGCTTCGGCCTGACCGCTCAGGACATGGCCCGCGGCCAATACTGGATCCACCCGGCCCTGTCCGAGGTCGTCGAGAACGCACTGCTCGGACTCGATATCTGATCGGCTTTCAACAGAAAAGGCGGGCACTCCCGTTGAGGAGTGTCCGCCTTTTTGTATGTCAGATGTTCACCAGGAACTGGTGCGAAGCACGATCTCCGTCGCGAGTTCTGCCGGTGCCGACTTCACGATGTCGTCAACACCGGGTACTTCTGCCACCCGGAAATCGGAGTACACAAATCGGCCGCTGGCATCCGCAAGTGCACGTCCGGCGCTACCCACAACAATCGTCGTCGGCACCTCGACCGGAGGAACTCCTACAGCGCCACTGGCCGCCGGATGACCACGATCCACCGAAATCAGACTCGCAAACCGTCCGAACTGACGTGCCGCCAACAACCACGCAAGATCCGCGCCCTCCCGGTGCCCCACCAAATTCACCCACGCAATGTTCAACTCGTCCAGAAGAACCACAGCAGTCGTTTCGTCGAGATTCTCGATCGATTCCACCGCTACGGTGCGCAAATCCGAATTGTGCAGGCGCTCACACACTGTGTCGTACACATCGACGGGATCGCCCTTGCCCGGAAGCAACAGAACCGCATGCTTGCTGACCGGTCCGTCGATCCGAACGGTGCACGACCCCTTGCCCACCGCTACTCGAGTCAGTTCCATGAATGGAAACGGTACGCGACTTGATCACCGCTGTACCGTGCAGCGCACCAAGTATGAGAACTCATACAGTCTTGCGGGCAAAGCTACGGCTTTTAGCCCCCGTTCCGAGCGAACGCACCTTTCGGCGCATCTGAGGCGATGGGCGTACCGTTCGCTCGATTCGGAGGCGGACAATCGGGCGAAATTTCCTGACTGACCCAATGCGGCAACAACCGTCGACAACATCGGTGTCACCAGACGCAAATGCCAACCGAGAGGACACCACGAGGCACCCCCTGCCGCAGCACAGGAAACAACTGGCTGGGCGAAGGAGCACTGACCGACACGGAGATCGCGCAGTTCACCGAAGTCGTCGAACATCCGTATCTGGTCTTGCCAGGGACGTTAGGCGAGGAGTGGAACGATCCCGCATTTTCCGGCGACAGCTACGTCGTTGCCGAATCCCAAAATGCATACGGGCACGTCGATCAGCTATCACGGTGTCCGAAAGACCGTGAAAGGTATGGCGCCGTTGCCTTTCCGCGACGGGATAGTCGCCGGAAAGGCCCCAGGGCACATCCCCGGGGCCGCTTCACTACGCGTACAGAGCGTCGAACACTTCGCCGTATTTCTCATGGACGGCGCGCCTCATGATCTTCACACTCGCCGTCATTTCCCCGCCTTCCGGAGTCCACTCCGCCGGAAGCACCCGACAGCGCGTGATCTGTTCCACCCGCGCGAGGTCCTGGTTGGCGATCTCGACCGCGCGGTCGAACTCCGCGACGACGTCCGGATGCACGGCCAACTCCGGCGACGATGCGACGACGATTCCCTGCGAAGCTGCCCACGCCGCCGTCAACGCCCGCGAGGACATCGCCTGTGGTGAGCGCAAGGACGTCTGTTGGCTGCGACGTCATTCCGGCGCAACCTCCTGCCATTCCTCGGACAGTTTCGAAACCCATTGGGGATCACGCTGTTCCATGAACGCTCGAACTCCTTCGACGGCGTCCGGCTTACCCATCACCCGCAGGTGGAGTTCCGTTTCGAGGTCTGCCACTTGCCCCGGCCCGTATCCGCGCTGCGCGCTCTGCCACAAGAGCCGTTTGGACATCGCCACCGACATCGGCGCAACGTTCACTGCAATGTCACGCGCGATTTCCAACGCGGCAGGCAACACTTCGTCCGCCGGTAGGCAGCGGCTCGCCAACCCCAGACGGAGCGCCTCGGCTCCGTCGAATGTGCGACCCGTCAACAAGATATCTGCCGCGGCAGCCATCCCTGCGATGTGCGGAACTGTCCAATGTGCCATGGCGTCGGGCAACACACCCAGACGAACCTGCGGTATCGCATATTTTGCGTCTTCGGCAAAAATCCGGATATCGGCTTGCATCGCAATGGTCAGACCGATTCCGATCGCATGTCCGTTCACTGCGGCAATGACGGGCTTACGTAGATCGAAAGCCGGTGGATTTACCGGTGAGGCCGAAAATCCCTCGCCCACAGGTGCATCGAAGGTGTCACCACCGCCACCGAGATCTGCGCCCGCGCAAAACGCCGGAGGTGCACCGGTCAGCACGATCGCGCGAACCGCATCGTCGTCGTCGAGGGCGCGGTAAGCCGCTCCCAGCGCCCGACCCATTGCCCCGGTGAACGCATTGCGCTGCTGCGGACGATCGAGGGTAATGACGGCGACACCACTGTCCACTTCCACCGACAGCCCAGTTGTCATTGATCCGCCTCGAGCGCCGAAATCATCTCCGCGATATGTTCATCCACCACCGGATAGCCCGGGAAATAGCAGCACACACGATCGGCGTGGTCGCCGAATCGCGCGATGATCTTCGCTGCACATTCTTCGGGAGTTCCCACCACCGCAATGGCGTTCATCATGTCGCGATCAATCAGGTCCCTCATCGAGTCGAATTCGCGATTCCCACGTCGTGCGCTCCCTCGAACGTGAAGGCCGTCTGATCCCAGGGCGACAAGTTCTTTCGCCCGTGCTGCCCCGTCCTCGGGCCGGCCGTTCAACTGAAGGTCGACCTTCACTTGTCCACCGCTTTCATTTCACGCGTCTCGGTGGCGTGCGCAGCCAACACGAACAGGGAACCCGCAAGCGAATCGACAAAGCCGTCCTCGTCCTCGGTACCTCTGGTCAACCCACGCATTGTCGTTGCACCGGACATCAAGTCGAACAGGAACATTGCGTCTACGCCGGCCGGGATTTCGCCTCGCGCTACGGCACCTTCGAACAGACCTTGGAAGGCCGTACGGACCGGCGCGCCGATCACCAGTAGTCGTTGACGGGCCTCGTGGCTTTGCGAATCAGCAAGTAGACCCGGAACACCGGCACGCGCAGCCGGACGTGCAGCACGAACGAGGAAGACACGCACCCAGAGGCCAAGGTCCGTCCGGAGGTCGCCGGATTCATCAGGCAGGGGGTGTCCGCCCGTGCCATGCACGGCTTCCTCGATCAAAGCCTCCCGCGTAGGCCACCGGCGATAAATAGCAGGCGTGTTCACACCGGCCATCCGCGCGATCGCCGCAATCGTTGTCTGTTGGTAGCCGACATCTGCCAGGAGTCGACGTGCTGCCACGAGCACTGCCTGATCCTTGCTCAGGTCACGAGGACGTCCAGGTCGGGGTTGGATCTCGGAATTCACAATTACATAGTAAACCGTAACGTTATTATCAAATGGAAATTTGCAACCAAACGCACGACGAGTCCGAATGTGTTCACTGCTCGTTCGCTTACTTCCCCGGCGCGCCGTAGACGTGCTCCGCGCGCAGGCTCAGAATCTGGCGACGCTCGGCGACCATGGCACGGCGGTAATCCTCCCAATCGGGATGCTCCCGGCCACTGATGTCGCGGTACAACTCGACCAGCGCATCGACAACCTCGTCGTGTGGATCCGCAGCCACGGATGTCAGTTCTGCCAACCCTTCGATCACTGCATAGCTCCAGAAATCAGGTGCGCTGACATGCAGCGATACGCGCGGGTCCCGGGCTGCATTTTTGCTCTTCGCGCGGTCCGCCGTAATCGACACCGATGCAGTTCGCGACTCTGCGTCCCACAGATAAATGATGTTGGACAGTTGAGGTCGGCCATCGTGTTTGATCGTCGCCAAGACGCCCTGTTTCCCTTTGGCAACAAGCTCGAGCAACGTGTCCCGGATTTCTGCGTGGTCAGTCATAGTTCGGTCAACGACGGTGGCGCTTACGTTGTTCCTGACGTCGGGCTGCTAATCCCGGAACGACTCGCACGTTTGCACCGAAGGATTTCCCTTGCCATCCACCGACATTCAGTAGTAGCGGTCGGGATCGGTGGCGGTGTACGGGGCAACGGTTACCGCATCGATCCGCGGATCTGCGATGAGAAGTTGGATCGCCTCGGCCGGCCCTCCGATCACTGCGAAGTCAGGATCGACATCATTTGCGACACACCACGCGTGATCCGACGGCCAGATGAACGCCGGGTCAGCGCCAGACGCACCGCGGGGACTGAACTGGGCATCGCGGCCCCAGTCACCCCAATCCGTGAATGCACCGCGGAACAGCCAGTAGTCACGGTTGAGGATCTTCACCATCGGAACGTCATCGCCGATGACCTCACATCCCCAGCCGTCCCACAAGCAGAAGAAGCAGTCGTCGGGTGTGGAGGTGTAGCGGGACAGCAATTCCAGGACAATTGCGAATTGCTCGGCATTGTCCTCGTACCAACTGTCTGCAAAGCCCACATCGGTTGTCTTCTGGCCCTCGAAAGGGGTGTCAGGAAGGAACCGGAGCCTTGCATAGGCCGGAAACCCGACCGGACCCTTCGCGGCGAGTTGGTACCACGGGCATATCCTGCCCAACCAACCAATCGGACGCCGATATGTCGGTGCACACGCTCAGGCTCATCCGCTTATTCTTCCCGGACGATCTGCCAACCGTTCACATCTGAGTACAACGACACGCCACCACATCAAATGTCTCCCGACTCCCTACGGCACCCAACAATCGGGCTGAAATGGTGGACGAATAGAACAACGTCACTGTCCGGGCTGACAGACTGCGATCTGAAAAAGCACTTCGGGAATCATTGCCGAATCCCGCGGCTACTCTGACAATGTGCGAAGAATGAGAGGCCACCGTGACAACAAGCTTCTCAGAGCACGTCCGCCTGGACTCGGCTTCGCTCTCGCCGCAGTCCCGTTCCTAGCCCTGCTTGCTGGAGTGCGCTACGACTGGTGGCGATACTCCCGTCCCGCAGTTATCCTCCTCGAAGCTGCAACGGTCGGGATAGCTCTTCTAGGGTTGACGGTTGTCGGCGCACTCTGGATCTTCCGGTCCTACGGTTACTGGCAACGTGAACAGCAGTTGTCGTGGAAGATCGGGCTTGCCCCACTGGTCGTGGCGTCGACAGCCTTTGTGTTTGTGCTGGTGCCGATGCCGACGGAGGGCGCCTTCGACCGGGCTCGGGGTGAGATGGAACAACTCGCAGACTCGATGCAGCAGAACCAGACACCATATACCGGCCGAAGAACCGTGATCGACGGACTCGAGTTCCACGTCTATATCCGAGAGGACAACTGCGTGTATTTCGCCGACCTCGAGCAGAGCGTCGTACTCAATGCCGGGTGGATATACACGGCGAACTGCACCCCGAACCCGGACCAATTCGGTCGTTATAGCCTGGTTGCTGACAACTGGTACGCGTTTCCGTAAGTAGTGGCCACGCAACAGGCCGGTAGGAGGCACCTCCGTACGGAGCGTGCATATAAGGATTGAACGGCTCAACAGTTGAATCGAGATACTCAAAAGTACAGGTGCCCAGGCAGTTTCGCGAAGACTCAAGTAGTCAGAATGAAAATATGAGGCACGGACGGCCTTGTCATTAGCCTCTACCCTGACTATGGCCATCCCAGTTCTCTCTGGCCTTCGAAAGAACTGGTAAGAATCAGCCAGCCGAGGCAGCCGTACGTTCTCCCCGGCCAAATTGGGATTGACGATACCCTGGGAGAGAAGATACTCGCGAGGACTGACCGCTTTCAAAAGTTTTTCGTGGAGGAGATCGATGGTTTCGCATCGCGGCCGCGTTGGCGTCCCGGGATAAATGTCCTCGATTGGTATGACGAGGTCTACGAAATTATTGAGGAGTTTCGCGCACAGTTCCCCGACGTGCAGGTTAAGCCGCAATTAGCACAGTAGGTTTTCTCGGTTAACGAACGCCGGGAAAGCATGGGCCTTTTGCCAATCAGCCTTCCAAATGAACCCAAGGCTGGGTATATAGGGATTTCTGATGTCCTGCACCTCAAGGGGCCGAAATAGTCGATGCGTGACCTACAAATCAATTCCGAAAGTCACGGCGTCGGGCAGTCCAGTTCCGAGAATCCGGTCCTTCACTCACCGCATTTCCGCAGTGAAGAATAGATCCATGGCCCTCGCACCCGACATCCTTCGCTACACGGCATTCAGTTCCGATCCCGCCGGCGGCAATCCAGCAGGAATCCTTTTGGATGCCCGCGGAATCGACGATGAAGAGTTGCAGGCAATCGCGACCCACATCGGATATCCGGAAACCGCCTTCATCACCGAACCAGGGTCTGCAGAGAACCAGCAGCACAGCATAATTCGATACTTCTCCCCCATTTCGGAGATCCCGTTCTGCGGTCACGCCACCATCGCCACCGCCGTGGCACTCACCGAACGCGACGGCGCCGGCACCTTCGTGTTCGAGACTTCCGTCGGGCCCGTGCCGATCACGACCCAGGTCGACGAATCAGGCATCCGTGCCACTTTCACCAGCGTCGAACCGTCGGTGACGGATATCGATCACGCCGTACTCACCGCCCTACTGGGACTCGTCGGTCTCGACTCCTCGGCCATCGACACCGACTTCCCTCCCCGACTGTCCTATGCCGGCAACACCCATCCCGTCGTGGTGCTTCGGGACCGGTCGACGTTCGACAAGTTCACCTTCAACCCCTCCACAATGCGCGCACTGATGGATGCGCAAGGCTGGCCCGGAACCGTGACATTCCTGCATCGATTGGACGACAACACCTTCGAAGCCCGGAACGTTTTCCCTGCCGGCGACATCACCGAAGATCCGGCTACAGGATCCGCGGCAGCCTCGACGGGTGGGTATCTTCGTGCTCTCGATCCCGCAAACACTCCCCGCCGCATCACCATTCACCAGGGCCGGAATGTCGGTAGGCCGAGCATCCTGCTGGTCGATATTCCGATGCAAGGCGGCATCGCGGTGACGGGCACGGCAGTCCCGATCAGTGAGGACGACTGATGAGACTTCTGGCCATCGCCTCGGTAGCGTCTCTGTTTGCCGTGGCTGGCTGCACGTCCACAATCCCTGAAAGGTGTCCAGTCCGCACACCGGCCGAGATTGTCGAGGCCGCCGAGTGCGCTGTGCCGTTCACCCCCGAAGCGGTCGCGTTGACGGACCGGGTCAGCAACCTCAGCCCGAGGCCGGGCGCGGTACCTGTCAACTTCCATCCCGTGTCAGCGATTACTTGTGAGCTGCAGGCAGATTCAGTCGTAGCAGAAGGACCGACTGCAACGTTCTACGAGGTCCGATGGACTGGCAATCCGACTGCGGCACTCGAGGCGCTGAAGGCTCCGTCCAAGGTACTCGACAACACAACGCGGATCTGCCCATTTTCTTCGGAAGCGTCACTGCCGGATCTATGGTTGATCGACGACAAGGGTCGAGGAATGCGTGCCTCGTATCCGGAGGATGAGTGTGGGTACAACATCCCCGATGGACTCGGCGAGGTACGCGCGCTCACGGAGTCGAGCCGAACCGCGCGGCCAGTCACCCTCTCGGCCAGCGGCTTACACGGATACACCGGCTGTGAACTTGATGTGTCGCTGCCGACACCTGGATTGACACCCATGGACGCCGACGCCTTGTCGGTCACAGCTCGCTCGATCTGCCACTACAGCATCGACGGGTCCGAAGTTTCGTTCGTCGAATCGACCCGGGCGCATGACGTTGTATTGCTGCGCGGGATTGCGCTTCTGGAACCAGCGTCCGAATGCTCGCTACCCGCATCCCGTGTTTCTGCGCTGTCGATAGAGGTCCGAGGCGCAGACGGCGTCGACGTGGAGAAGACCGCCGTGGTCGAAATGGACGGTTGCCAGCGGGTCCTGATCGACAGATTCATGCCCCTGACTTCGACACCACTGCTACTGAGTACGCTCACGTAACCGAACGTCGGTCGAGAACAGTCCGGTTAGCCGACTCCGACGCGAGAACTGATGACGGGCAAGCCCTTCGGCACTCCCCCACCGATCAGTTTGTCGAGCGCATCCTGATCGACATATTTCTCGACGAGGTCGGCCAGGAGGTCGAGTTGCTGTTCACGGACCTCAGCGACCGAAATATTCTCGGCAACAACAAATCCGTCGCCGGCGAGATCCGTCAACAGCATCCGTCGGAACTCGTCGCTTTCGAGAAGCCCGTGCCAGTGAGTCCCGCGAACCGACCCTCGAATACTTCCTTCCGGAGAACCGTCAGAGTTATGCAGCAACGGCGAGTCCCCGTTGCGAACCACCCGTCCATGATGAATCTCGTACCCGGACACTGCAATACCATCGGCGTGCCCGTCTACCTGGGCGAGCACCTTGTCCGCAGCGAACTCGATATCGAGATTCAACAAGCCGAGACCGGGCGTGGTGCCGGATCCCGATTCCACGTCGTCGACGATCGTCTTGCCCAGCATCTGGTAGCCGCCACAAATACCGAGAATCGGCTGCCCTCGACCGGCTCGGGCAATGATCTCGTCGGCCAGTCCGGTACTACGCAACCATTCGAGATCACTCACGGTGGACTTGCTGCCCGGGATGACAACGAGGTCCGCATCACGAACCCGCGAGGAATCAGTGATCCACGAAACCGCAACGCCCGGTTCACAAGCCAGCGCTTCTACATCTGTCGAGTTGGAGATGCGAGGCAATCGGATTGCGGCAACGGTCAGCCACGACGATCCGACTGGCGGCCTGGGTCGACCCACCGGAGCATTGCCGGTCACGCCCAAGGAGTCCTCGGCGTCGAGCCACAGATCTTCGGCGAAGGGAATGACACCCAGCGTTGGACGCCCAGTCAACTCGCGCAGTTGCTCGAGGCCCGGTTCCAGCAGTCCGACGTCACCGCGAAACTTGTTGATCACAAACCCGGCGATCAAGGCTTGGTCACTTTCCGACAGCACCGCGACAGTCCCGAAGAGATGCGCAAGGACTCCCCCACGGTCAATGTCACCGACCACGATCACCGGAATCTGCGCCGCCTCGGCCAACCCCATATTTGCGAGATCCGTTGCCCGCAAGTTGATCTCGGCTGGAGAACCAGCGCCCTCACAGATCACGACGTCGAAGTCCTCGCGCAACGACGCCAGATCTTCCGCGACGACGCCGCGCAACCACGCCCGATGCTGCATGTAGTCACGAGCACCGACCGTCGTCATCGCTTTGCCGCGCACCACCAGCTGCGACGTGCGATCACTTCCCGGTTTGAGCAGCACGGGATTGAAACGCACACTCGGCTCGAGTCCACAGGCCCGTGCTTGAAGTGCCTGAGCACGACCGATTTCGCCGCCGTCCAGGGTGACGACGGAGTTGTTGGACATGTTCTGCGCCTTGAACGGCGCGACACGAACACCGCGGCGTGCCAGCATCCGGCAGAGACCGGCCACAAGCACGCTCTTACCGGCATCCGACGTCGTGCCCGCTACGAGCAGGGCACCACGCAGGGTCAAGGCAGGGTCAGGATCTCGGCACCGGTGTCGGTGACAACCAAGGTGTGTTCGAACTGAGCCGTCCACTTGCGGTCCTTGGTGACGACAGTCCAGTCGTCTTCCCAGATCTCGTAGTCAATGCCGCCGAGGTTGATCATCGGTTCGATGGTGAAGACCATGCCGGGCTCGATGATGGTCTCGACCGTGGGCTCGTCGTAATGCAGGATCACGAGGCCGTTGTGGAAGGTCTCACCGATGCCGTGGCCGGTGAAGTCGCGGACGACGCCGTAGCCGAAACGGTGAGCGTACGACTCGATGACGCGGCCGATGACGTTGAGTGCGCGCCCCGGCTTGACTGCCTTGATCGCCCGCATCGTAGCTTCGTGGGTGCGCTCGACGAGCAGTCGATGCTCCTCGGATACATCCCCGGCGAGGAACGTTGCATTGGTGTCGCCGTGAACGCCACCGATATACGCGGTGACGTCGATATTGACGATGTCACCGTCCTGAATGACGGTGGAATCGGGGATTCCGTGGCAAATCACCTCGTTGAGGGAAGTGCAGCAAGACTTGGGAAAGCTCTTGTAGCCCAACGTCGACGGGTAGGCGCCGTGGTCGATCATGTACTCGTGAGCGATGCGATCAAGCTCGTCCGTGGTAACACCGGGAGCAACCGCTTTACCGGCCTCGTGCAGCGCCTGCGCAGCGATCTTGCTGGCAATACGCATCGCCTCGATGGTCTCCGGAGTCTGGATCCACGGCTCGTTGCCTTCCTTGGCGGTCGGCCTCCACGCGTACTCGGGCCGCTCGATCTTGGAGGGCACGGCAAGTACAGGTGAGACGGTTCCGGGGACCAACGGTGTGCGCACAGACATGCAGAACAGCCTAGACCTCGACCCTCGAGCTAGCCGGACGCACTCCAATTCCGGAAGACGGGATCGATGACTGCCCTGATCGGAGCAGACATCGTCTGGCCGAATTCCGCGAAAAGCGCGTCGCGAGAATCGAAGGTACCCAGCTCCTCGTCGACGAACTCGGAGAAGTCCAGGCAATCGCACGAGCTCGCTTCGGTCCACCTGATCGGAGCCCGCGAGAGTGCGTCGAACAGGGTCTCGGCTCCGGCATTGGCGAACGGCTCGAACGACGTGGTCTCGGTCGGTTCCACCAGCACCTCAGATACGTCACACCAATTGCCGTCGATCAGGAACTCCGGCCAGGCCAGCAATACGTACTCGGGGATGAACGCATGCAATCTGCGAAATCGTGGGTACCAGAACTCGCCACGCAGGATCAGCCCGGTCACCCGAGTCGCAATCCCGTGACGGCGTGCCAATGCCTCGAGAACAGCAAGACGCTGACTGCACGAGCCACGTCCCCGCCCGAGAGTGACCGAAACCGGCTGGGTGTCGTCGAGTGCGTAGACAGCGCGAATTCTCTGTTGGATCACACGGTGAGCCGCCACGAGAAACTCCGGCTCCGACATCGCCTCGTGCGTGATATCGGCATAAAACTGTTCGACGCTCGGGTGACCCCAATCGAGAATCACCGACGCGAAGACTCCGCCCTCGGCGTCACGACTGGTCGCGTCGCCGCCTCTAAGTCCGGAAATCACGGCACAGGTCATACCTGCACAGTAACCGCGCATCGGGCATCACACCCAGACTCGACCGAAAGCGTCGTGCGATCGCGACCTCAAGCGTCGGACGCCGCCGGTTTCCATGATGTCCAGGTGTACGGAACTCAGTAAGGTGGAAGCACCTCGCCACAATGCTGGTCGACCGAGAGTTGGAAGGTCACCAGCACAGTGGTGAACGGGAACCATCCTTCGAGTTCCACGTCGATCAAGCCGAGGTCTCTGTTCTCCTCGATGAGCCGCGCCCGTTCTCGGCCGGCCCACACTTCGGGATCGCCAACTTCCGCCGGCGGATTGACCGGCAGGTTGGGCATGTGGAGGTCCTGCTGATCTGCTTCACGTAACTCGATCGCACTGTCGATGGGCGAGCTCGGCGCCACCGTCATGGTCTACCCGGCAACATGGAAGACATTGCCGGTCAGCATCTTCGGACTCACCGACCGCGGCCAGGTATTTCTTGCCGCAGCAAATACCACCCTGCTGCTGGCCCTCACCCTTAGCGCCCTCAGGGTGGTCGGCAGGATCCGCCGACGCTGAACCTGCTATCGCTTACGCAAGATGTACCGCTGAACCTTGCCACTGGGCGTCTTGGGCAGACTCGGAACAAAGTGCACCGTCCGAGGATAGGCGTGGGCGGCAAACTTCTTCTTCACCAGAGTCTGCAGTTCCTTCTCCAGATCATCGTTGCCGTCAACACCTTCGCGCAGAACGACAAACGCTTCGAGAACTTCGCCACGCAATTGGTCCGGCATACCGACGACAGCGGCCTCGACAACATGCTCGTGCATGACCAGCACACTCTCGACGTCGAAGGGCCCGATGCGGTAGCCGGCCATGATGATCACGTCGTCGTCGCGGGAGGAGAAGTAGAAGAATCCGTCCTCATCCGTCATTCCGGCATCACCGGTGATGTAGTAACGACCATCCTCGGTGAAACGCTGCTTCGTCTTCTCGGGAGCGTCGACGTATCCGGTGAACCACATCAGCGGACTGTTGTGGGTATCGATCGCCACCCGTCCCGGAGTGCGAGCGGGCGCCACGTCGTCCGAATCATCTTCCAGCACAGCAGCGGACCAACCCGGCAGCGGACGACCCATCGAGCCCGGCCGTACATCCTCACGAATTTCGTCGGCCCACGCATTGACGATGAACATGCCGTGCTCGGTCTGACCGTAGTGATCGCGCACCTCGACGCCCAATGAACCCTTCGACCACGCAACAACATCCGGCGTCAGAGGCTCTCCCGCCGACGATGCCCGACGCAGCGAGACTCCGTCGGGAACCGGCGCCTTGTCCGCACGCAAACTGCGGTAGACCGTCGGCGCGGCAGCAAAATTGGTGACGCCGAACTTCTCGATGATCTGCCACGTCAGTGGTGCCGAGAACCCAGCGTGCAGGAGCAAACTGCGAGTTCCGGCCACCAGCGGGCCGAGCAAGGCGTAGTACAACCCGTATGCCCAGCCCGGGTCTGCAGCATTCCAGAACACGTCGTCCTCACGGACGTCGAGACCGAACTCCTGGTAGGCCTGGAACGACGCAAGTGCGCGAACAGGTACCGGCACGCCCTTGGGAGTTCCCGTCGTACCGCTGGTGAACAGTTGAACCATCGGGGCGTCGCCACCGACAGCCTGCGCAACACCGCGGGGGTCGTCGCCATCCTGCGCCGCAACCAGTGCGTCGAAGTCCAACTCGTCGCCTGCTGCGCCGCCGGCAACAATCACGCGCCAGGACGAGTCGGCCGGAATGTCTTCGCCCGGCGTGAGCTTATCCAGCTGATTTGCGTCGGAAACAACAACCTTCGCGCCACTGGCCGTCAACCGGAAGGCGATCGCCGGAGCGGCAAAAGCTGTGAACAACGGCACGTGGACTGCGCCACGACGCCAGATTCCGAGTAGCGCCACCACAAGATCAGCAGACTTGCCCATGAGCGTCGCAACGTTGTCGCCTGGCTCCACCCCGAGATCCGCGAGCGCCGCCGCAAAGCGCGACGACTGTTCTCGGAGGTAACCGTAAGTCAGGTCTACCGAACTGAGGTCCGCCTCGATGACGGTGAACGCAACACCGGCCGCAGGGTGCCGGTCGCAGAGGAGTTCTGCGACGCTGGCGCCAGGGGTGTCGTACTGTTCCAACAGCTCACGCACCCGTGCGGTGGGATCGGTGCTCATCGACGTGCTCCTTTGATGGTCGTATGGTTGGGCGGCGGGTTCGACGACCGACTCGTCATACGTACTGCCTTGCACCTATGATCCAGCTCACAAGGAAACTTCACTACCCCCGGAAAGGGGTACGGCGTGTCCAGACTTGCATCACACCTTCTACGCCCCCGCGACGGGGACGCCATGCGAAGCGAACTTCGATCAATCGCAGCTCAGGGAGTAGTTCCAGTACTCTTCGGCGGCGAAGTGCAGGACGAAACTTTGCACCTGACCGAGTTCGTGGGCACCCGCACCAACAACCTCAAAGGTCTCGCTATCCCGCCGCGATCGGGCATGGGCGGACGCGTCGTCGCCCAACGCTCGCCGTTCGCAGTCAACGACTACGGCAATTCTCAATCGATCACCCATCATTTCGACCGACCGGTACTGAGCGAAGGACTTCATTCCATCCTCGCTGTCCCGGTCATGGTGGCGGGTAAATCGCGCGCGGTGCTCTATGCCGCAATCCGAGACTTCGCCCCGATCGGCAACCGAACTGCCGACATCATGGTGTCCGCGTCGCGGCGCCTGGGCACGGAGTTGGCGATCCGCGACGAAGTCGACAGACGACTCCAACTCCTGCACGCCGCATCCGCCACTACCGGCGACGGAATGTCCACCGAAGAGATTCGTGACGTACACGCCGAACTACGCAGCGTTGCAAACACTGTCACCGATTCCGACCTGCAGATCAAACTTCGGGGACTGTCCCAACGGCTGGCACTTCTCCTGAGCCCCACGGGCATCGACCCCGAAAACACCGTGACGCTCACACCACGCGAGGTCGACGTCCTGTCACAGGTCGCGCTCGGATGCACCAACCTTGAAACAGCGGGACGACTTTCCGTCAGCGCGGAGACCGTCAAGAGCTATCTGAGAAGCGCAATGAGCAAACTCGACGCACACTCACGGCACGAAGCCGTCGTGACGGCAAGAAAACTGGGACTACTGCCCTGAGCCGTCAGTAGCCTTCGGGAAGAGCCGCCAACATATCTCGCGTCACACCCACTGCATTGTCCGAACTTCCGCCCCGCACAACAAGAGTCGCAAAAGCCAAGTCCCCGCGGTAGCCGACGAACCAGGCGTGGGAGCCGCCGTCGACCTCGGCCTCACCAGTTTTGCCATACACCTCACCCTGATCCTTGACGCGCTCAGCGGTACCGCTGGTCACCACCAGGCGCATCATTCCGCGCAAGCCGTCGACCATCTCCGCACTGATCAATGGACGGTCACCGTCGACGGTGGTTTCTCGACCCGAAATCAGGTGTGGCACCGGCGTGGACCCCTGGGCAACCGTCGCCGCAGCCAACGCCATTCCGAACGGACTCACTACAACCAAGCCCTGCCCGAAGCCGTCTTCGGTGCGCTGCACCAGATCCGGTGCCGGCGGTACCGAACCCGACTCCGTCGGCAATCCCACCACGTTGTATTCCGGTCCGATACCGAACTGCGAGGCTGCGGTGGTCAAGGCATCGGGAGTCATTTCGCTGGCCAACTTTGCGAACGACGTATTGCACGAACGCGCAAACGCAGTCGCCATCGGCACTGTGCCCAGGGAGAATTCGTTGTAGTTGGGCACACTGCGCTGCCCGATCTCGATGCGGCCCGGGCACGGCACCATAGTCTCGGGCGTCGCCTGACCGCCGGAAATCGCAGCGCCGGCAGTCACGATCTTGAACGTGGAACCCGGCGGGTAGAGGCCCATCGTGGCAACCGGACCATCACGATCGGCGGCCTTGTTCTGAGCCACCGCGAGAATTGCGCCCGTCGAAGGCTCGATGACCACCATCATCGCCTGATCCGCACTGACAGCCACGGCCCGCTGAGCCGC
This sequence comes from Rhodococcus sp. IEGM 1379, assembly GCF_030056815.1. GTDB lineage: Bacteria > Actinomycetota > Actinomycetes > Mycobacteriales > Mycobacteriaceae > Rhodococcus_F. The sequence goes on along the minus strand of NZ_JASHKR010000005.1, from coordinate 88,217 downwards.
TAGCTGAATGTTGCGGTCGAGACTAATCGTGAACGACGGAACCGGTTGCGGTGCAGTCTCCGTCAGCACATCGGTGTCAACGCCGTTCTGATTGACCGTGACGACGCTCCAGCCGGCTTTGCCGTCGACCTCGTCGATAATGGTTTTCTTGATCTGCCCCAACAGATCTGGCGCAAATTCCGGATCCGTGGAAACCAGATCCGATTCGTCGGACACGGTCACACCGGGGATTCCAGCCAATTGCGCCGACACCGCTTCGTAATCGTCACTGCGCAAACGTGTCACCAGGTAGTCGCCCTTGACCGCGGTGGATGACTCGGCAATCGACTGACCGGTCAGAGACGAGTCGAATCGAACCAATGTCGCGGCCAAGGTATTTGCCGCACCGATGACGTCTGCACTCTTCGACCGATCGAACTTGACCCGGTACACGATTCCCGGAACCAGGACATCGGTTCCCGAATGCTCGTTGACCCGAGCCCGCGGCGCGGCTTTCGATCGCAGAGACATGGTCTGCTTGTCGCCGAGACGGGGATGCACGTCGGTAGAACTCCAACGGACAGACCAATTTCCGTCCTTGCGACCCATCTGAATTTCACCGTCGTACGTCCAAACACGATCTTTCGGGAGGTTCCACACGTAGGTGTAGCCGACCGTCGCGGTATCACCGTTCATCTTGACCGACGTCGTTTCCGCAGTCATGGAATCGGCCTGCAGTGCGTCCCAGGTATCGCTCATGACCGCTCCCGCGGAATCAGGACGATCCGTCATCGAGGCAGCTTCCTCGATGTCGCGATCACCGAACGCACTCAGAAACTGCTGTGCGACGGGTTCCGGCCCCGAAGGCTTCGGGGTGCATGAGGTGATCCCCACCGCCAGGAATACGACAGTGCAGGACGCCAGAAATTGCGCGGGACGACTACGGGAGAACGACCGAGTATTCATCGGATCCCATACTAGGTCGAGGCCCACTCGGCAAAGCGCAGGCACGACTCAATCGAGGAGAACAGTCGCGAACGTCGCAACCTGACGGAAGCCCACCCGCGAATAGGTAGAGCGCGCGATTGTGTTGAAGCTGTTGACGTACAGACTCGCAATGCGACCGCTCGCCATGATGGACTCGGCCACGGCAGCAGTTCCCGTGATCCCGTGCCCCTGACCACGGAATTCCGGATTGACCCACACCCCTTGGATCTGACCGCACCGCGACGACACCGAACCCACCTCAGCTTTGAAAACGACCTGCCCGTCCTCGATATGGGCCCAGGCCCGCCCAGCCGCGATCAGGCTGGCCACACGATGCCGATATCCGCGTCCACCGTCGTTGGCCCGCGGGTCGATACCGACCTCTTCGATGAACATCGACACAGCAGCCGGCAGATAGATGTCGAGCTCATCCGAGCGAACCTGACGGACGGACGGATTGGGCGCGCACGCCAACGGCTCGGAAACAGCCATCAGCGGCTGCTCCGCGCGAACCTCCCGCGCGCTCCCCCAGTCCAGTTCCAGCATCTCCCACAGCGGCAATGCCAGTTCGGCCCTACCAACCAGCGACGAGCACATTCGCGGGATCCGGCAGGCGCGGTCGGCGAACGCACGTATGTCGTCGAGTTCCCCACGTAGCGGTACCAGATTTGCGCCGGCGAAACAGAGCGACGACGACGGGCCACCGCGACTCCACAGTTCACCGTGGATCATGCGCGGGTCGACGCCGAATTCCTCGACCCGCGAGGCGATCATGCAGGAGGCAATCGGATCGGCGTCGAGGACACGACGTACATCGTCGAGATCCCGACTCCCGATCTGCCTGGCTCCAAGGAGTTTCAGCATCGACCAACCCCTCCGCTCACGGGTGCGTCCATTCGTCACTGGACTTGTAGTGCACTCAGATTGCCACGAACCTACTATTTGTGGGGAGGTTTCTACCCGGTGTTACTCAACTGACAGTGACGACCGGAGCACCCTCCGACGAATCACCTTCCATGCTTTCGGCGATCTTCATCGCCTCTTCGATGAGGGTCTCGACGATCATCGCTTCGGGCACAGTCTTGATGACCTTGCCCTTCACGAAGATCTGACCCTTACCGTTGCCCGACGCGACTCCGAGATCGGCTTCACGTGCTTCACCGGGCCCGTTGACGACGCAACCCATGACTGCGACGCGCAGCGGGATCTCCATGCCTTCGAGACCGGCGGAGACCTGGTCGGCCAAGGTGTAGACGTCGACCTGCGCCCGCCCACACGACGGGCAGGACACAATCTCGAGCTTGCGCGGACGCAAGTTCAATGACTGCAGAATCTGGTTTCCGACCTTGATTTCTTCGGCGGGCGGAGCCGAAAGGGAGACACGGATGGTGTCGCCGATTCCTTCGGCGAGCAATGCGCCGAAGGCGACTGCGGACTTGATGGTGCCCTGGAACGCCGGACCGGCCTCGGTGACGCCGAGGTGCAACGGGTAGTCGCATTTTGCAGCGAGCTGGCGGTACGCCTCAACCATGATGACCGGGTCGTTGTGCTTGACGGAGATCTTGATGTCGCCGAAACCGTGCTCTTCGAACAGGCCGGCTTCCCACAACGCAGACTCGACCAGTGCTTCCGGCGTCGCCTTGCCGTACTTCTCCATCAACCGCGGATCCAGAGAACCTGCATTGACGCCGATACGAATCGGGATGCCCGCATCGCCGGCAGCCTTGGCTACTTCTTTGACGCGGCCGTCGAATTCCTTGATGTTGCCCGGGTTGACGCGGACAGCGGCGCAACCGGCATCAATGGCAGCGAAAATGTATCGCGGCTGGAAATGAATATCCGCGATAACCGGGATCTGGCTCTTCTTGGCGATGATCGACAGCGCGTCGGCGTCTTCCTGCCGGGGGCAGGCAACTCGGACGATGTCACAACCCGAGGCAGTCAGCTCTGCGATCTGCTGAAGTGTCGCATTGATGTCGTGCGTCTTGGTTGTAGTCATCGACTGCACCGAGACCGGGAAATCACTTCCGACACCGACATTGCCGACCATCAACTGTCGGGTCTTGCGTCGCGGAGCGAGAATCGCTGCGGGTGCCGAGGGCATTCCCAAACCGATAGGGATGGTCACGTCTGTGCCTACTTTCATAGCTTCACTGCAAGTTTAGCCGGGGTGTCACTCGCGGACGATTGCACTGGTCGACGCTATCCGAAGATCTTGATGGGGTTGACGATGTCTGCCGTCAATGTCAGCAACATGAACGCGCCGCCAATGACGATGAAGACGTAGGTGATCGGCAAAAGTTTTGTGTAATCGACCGGACCACCGGCGATCAGACCGCGACGCGCACGGAACCAGTCCCGAATCCGTTCGTAGAACACGACTGCAATGTGACCACCGTCGAGGGGCAGCAGCGGGAGGATGTTGAACACGCCGAGGAAGAAGTTGATCGATGCGAGGAGCATGACAAATTGCGGCCACGCAGCACGTTCAGCGGCCTCACCGCCGATGACACTGGCTCCGACCACACTGATCGGAGTGTCCAGCGCTCGTTCACCGCCAGTGACGGACTCCCACAAAGCCCCGACCTTCGACGGAATGTCGGCGAGTGCCTTTACCGAATCGACCATGATCTCGCCGGTGAAATCGAACGCTGCGGGCACAGCCGTCAGCGCGTTGTACCGCTCCGGCTCGGGTGTGACTCCGACGATTCCGACCGCACTGACCTTGGTGAGTTCGGGCGTCGTGCTGCCCGGTACCGTGACATATCGCTCGGCAGAAGTGACCGCTACCGGGAACTGCAGTGTCTGGCCGCCGCGCTCGACGGTGAGATCAACCGTGCCCGTCGTATCGCGGATCGCGGCGGACACCTCCTTGAACGTGTCGACAGGCTTTCCGTTCACGGCGGTGATGCGATCTCCCGGCAGAATTCCAGCAGCTTCGGCTGGGCCACCGCCCTCACAGGGCGCCAGATCCCAGTTCTTGTCCTGGCCGTACTGGGTGGGAGCGACACACGAAAGCTTCTCGACAACTGCCGGAGCGGGAGCCGTAGTGGTCGCGCCCCAGCCGAGTAGCAAGGCGTAGATCAGGAGCAGCCCGAGAATGAAGTTCATCGCGATGCCACCCGACATGACGACGACGCGCTTCCACGCCGCCTTCTTGTACATGGCGTGCGGCTCTTCTTCGGGCGTCATCTCGTCGAGCGCCGTCATACCCGCGATGTCGCAGAAACCACCGAGAGGAAGCGCCTTGAGACCGTATTCGGTCTCACCACGACGGAAGGAGAAGATCTTGGGACCGAAGCCGATGTAGTAGCGGCGGACCTTCATACCCAGCGCCTTGGCCGTCCACATGTGGCCGGCCTCGTGCAGGGCGATGGACACGCCGATACCGAGGGCAAACAGCACTACGCCAAATGCGAAAACCACGAAGCTCTAGCCCTCCTGCTTCACGAGCTGACGCGCTCGCGTGCGTGCCCAGCCGTCTGCGGCCAGAACGTCGTCCACCGTAGTCGGTTCCGCCGACCACTCGCCCGCTTCATCGAGAACAGCGGACACTGTGCGAACAATGGTCGGGAAAGTAATGACGCCATCGAGAAATGCCTGCGCAGCAATCTCGTTGGCGGCGTTGTAGATTGCCGTGAAGCAGCCGCCGGCCTTGCCGGCGCTACGGGCCAACTCGACAGCCGGAAAGACCGTTTCGTCGAGCGGCTCGAAATCCCACGTCGACGCTTTCGTGAAGTCGCATGCCGCAGCGGCGCCGGCAATTCGATCGGGCCAACCCAATGCGAGGGCGATCGGGAGCTTCATGTCCGGCGGACTCGCCTGAGCCAAAGTCGAACCGTCGAAGAACGTGACCATGGAATGGACGATCGACTGCGGATGGACCGTGACGTCGATCCGGTCGTAGTCGATACCGAACAGCAGATTCGTCTCGATTAACTCCAGCCCCTTGTTGACCAGGGTTGCCGAGTTGAGAGTGTTCATCGGACCCATCGACCAGGTGGGATGAGCGCCGGCTTGCTCAGGCGTCACCGACTCCAGAGCCTGCGCTGTCCAGCCGCGGAACGGCCCACCCGAAGCAGTGAGAACCAACCGCGCCACTTCGTCGGCCGTACCGCCGCGCAGGCACTGTGCCAGCGCCGAGTGTTCGGAGTCGACGGGCACTATCTGACCGGGTGCCGCGGCCTTGGTAACCAGCGCGCCGCCGGCGACCAACGATTCCTTGTTGGCGAGGGCCAACCGTGCACCCGACGCGAGAGCAGCCAAGGTCGGTTCCAGTCCCAGCGACCCAACCAGGGCGTTGAGAACGACGTCGGCTCCGCTCTCGCGTACCAACTCCGCTGCAGCGCCGGGGCCGGAACGAGCCGTTACCGAATCGAGCGACGCCGCTGCGTCCGGATTGGCCACGGCGACGTCACTGACCCCCGTCGCTTCGATCTGCTGGGCCAACAACTCGATGTTGTTCCCGCCGGCAGCCAGACCGACCACTTCGAACCGTTCGGGGTTAGCGGCGATGACTTCCAAGGCCTGAGTACCGATGGAACCGGTACTGCCGAGGAGAAGGACGCGGGTGGGTCTGGTTTCCTGCACTCGTCCATTGTTCCTGATAAGACCTGAGAACAACCTTATCGACGCCCAACTACGTACGACGGCCGGTCGTATGTCACGATATTGGGCAGTAGTTAAACCGAATGAGCAGGAGGATCGACCGTGGCCGATACCCAGTTGGACGTCAAGTCCAGCGCCCCCGTCGTGGTCTCGCACGTCGATGAGGCCGAGGTCCCCTCAGCCGCATGGGGGTGGAGTGGTGAAAGCCTCAAGGCGATGCGTATTGCCGGATGGTTCTTCACGGTATTCCTTCTCCTGATGATGATCGGCAATCACAGCGGCAAGGTCGAAGACCTGTGGCTGATCGGTACGGCCGGATTGATGGCGATCATCTTGATCCGCGACATGATTCTCCGTCGCCACCCGCGATAGAGACAGACGCACGCGATAGAGACAGACAAGCAAAAGACCTCCACGAACCAAGTGTTCGTGGAGGTCTTTTGTGTTGGAGCTCTTAGTTTTCGGCAGCCAACTGACCACAAGCGGCAGCGATTTCCTGGCCACGTGTATCGCGAACTGTGCAGGAAACACCCTGGGCGATGACGCGGCGCACGAACTCGCGCTCGACATCCTTGGGGCTGGCGTCCCATTCGCTACCCGGGGTGGGGTTGAGCGGAATGAGGTTGACGTGAACAAGGCCACCCAGTGCCTTCTTCAGTTTCTTGCCGAGCATGTCTGCGCGCCACGGCTGATCGTTGACTTCCTTGATCATCGCGTACTCGATCGACACGCGCCGGCCAGTCTGATCGGCGTAGTAACGTGCGGCTGACAAAACCTCGGCCACCGACCAACGGTTATTCACCGGGACCAAGGTGTCGCGAAGTTCGTCGTCAGGCGTGTGCAAGGACACGGCGAGCGTGACGCTCAGGCCCTCGTCGGCCAACTTGCGGATTGCCGGAGCCAAACCGACCGTCGAGACGGTGACGGATCGCTGCGAGAGTCCGAGTCCGTCGGGCGCCGGTGACGTGATGCGACGCACGGCAGCAACCACACGCTTGTAGTTGGCCAGCGGCTCTCCCATGCCCATGAACACGACGTTGGAGAGTCGGCCCGGTCCACCGGCGATCTCGCCGTCGCGCATCGCGGCGGCCGCGTCACGAACCTGGTCGACGATCTCAGCCGTGGAAAGGTTCCGATCGAGGCCGGCCTGACCGGTTGCGCAGAACGGGCAAGCCATTCCGCAACCGGCTTGGCTCGAGATGCACAAAGTCGCCCGTTCCGGGTAACGCATGAGGACGCTCTCGAGCAGCGTGCCGTCGTGCGCCTTCCACAGGGTCTTGCGAGTGTCTCCGGCATCACACGAGAGATGCTTGATCGGCGTCAGCAATTTCGGGAACAGCGACTCCCCGACCTTTTCCCGCACCGACGCCGGAAGGTCGGTCATTTTCTCGGGATCGGCTTCGAGCCTGGCGTAGTACTGCCGAGCCAACTGATCGGCCCGAAAGGCGGGCAGACCCAGCTCTTTCACCGCTTCTTTGCGCTCTGCAGAATCGAGGTCGGCGAGGTGCCGAGGAGGCATTCCACGCTTGGGTGCATTGAAGACGAGGGGAAGAGAGGCAGCCATAGTTACACCATTCTCCCATTGTTTTGACGTTCACCCCCACCGCGGCCCGCTTCTGAGCCCGTAGGGCGTGCATGTTCACCGCTATTGCGTGATGATCGACTCATGTCCAGCACACCCGAAGATCCGTCGAACGCCCCCGTATACGGTCCTACCGACGGATTCGGATCCGACCCGGAACTACCCGAGACAGACGATATGACGGCCGTCGAAAAGCACGATCCTGAACCTGTTGCCCCGCCCTCCCCGACGCCGCCCGGAAACGCCGTCACCGACCGCACCCGCGCAGCCACTACCTGGGTTGGCCTGGTTATAGGTGCGATCGTGCTGATCCTTCTGCTGGTGTTCATCCTGCAGAATCTGGAGAGCGTTTCGGTCAAGATCTTGGCGTGGCAGATAGATTTTCCGCTCGGCATCACGATCTTGCTCTCGGCGATTGCCGGGGCACTGATAATGGCGTTGGCCGGCGGTATACGCATCGTTCAGATTCGACGCGCAGCGAAGCGTCAACTGTGACTGAAATCTAGTTACGCAATTGGCCTGAACCCTTGCTCACCAGGCATCATTGGTGTCGTGGAAATCACCGGAAAGGCCCTGATGTGACTACTCACATGGAGAGACCTGTGACCTTACGAATTGCTCCTGAACAGGCAAGATCGTGGCTACTGGTCCCTGCATCCAAACCGAACACCTTCGACGCCGCCCTTGCCAGCGCGGCCGACGCCGTCATCCTCGATCTCGAGGATGCAGTCACCCCGCCCGACAAGCCTGCCGCCCGAAAAGACGTCGTCGATTTCCTGAGCGCACACAACCGTGCGTGGGTGCGCATCAACGACGCGACCACCCCGTTCTGGGAAGAAGACCTCGCCGCACTGGCCGGACTGCCCGGACTCGAAGGCGTCATGCTCGCAAAGACCGAGAGCGGCCAGCAGGTCGACGCCACCGCCGAGCGACTCCCCGCGGGCACCAAGATCCTGGCACTCGTCGAATCGGCTGTCGGACTCGAAGCCGCACCGGAAATCGCACGCACCGACGGAACCTTCCGCTTGGCATTCGGCAGCGGAGACTTCCGACGCGACACCGGGATGGACGACTCCCCCACCTCGATGTCGTACCCACGCTCGCGCCTGACCATTGCTAGTCGCGCAGCCCGCATCGCCGCACCGATCGACGGCCCCACGTTGGGTACGGATCAAGATCTGCTCGCGCGTGACTGCGCAATCACCCTCTCGCTCGGTATGGCGGGCAAGCTGTGTATGACCACGGCGCAAACCGCCCCTGTCAATGCCGGACTGAGCCCGTCCATCGCCGACGCAGTCTGGGCGCAGGACGTCATCGACGACCTCGGCGAAGACGGATCACGGGTACGCGACGGCAGTGACCTGCCGAGACTCGCAAAGGCAAAGAAGATCCACAAGCTTGCCACCCTGTTCCACATCACGAATCAGCGCTAATTTTTCTCGGGTTCTGAATCGGTGCAGAAGGCGTCAGGCGCTCAGACTTTCGGGAGCGCCTGACGTGAGATTCCGGCACGTCAGATGATTTCCAACGACCGCGGCTTCAATCGGACGTGCACGCGATAGCGAACGGGAAATGCCAGTCCGGAGACCTGCGCGAACGCACGCTCCGAAGTCTTCTCGGTGAACTCGATACCCAGAACCCGACGCAGATCGTCCCGAGTCGCGAACTCCCACCGGGTATCCACGCGGGCGAGGGAAAAACCTTGAGCCGCGAAGAACGATTCAACAGCGGCCGCGTCGTACTTGGGGAGGTCGGCGCGCATCCAATCGCCGTACGGCGACGCACTGACGTCGAGATCCACGATCATCAGCGCACCACCCGGCCGAAGAATGCGCATTGCCTCACGGATTCCCGCGCCACATCCCTTGCCGAAGAAGTAGGCAGTACGGGCGTGAACAAGATCGACCGAAGATTCGTCGATTCCCGTCGACTCGGCGGAACCTTCGACCACATCGATCAAGACAGAAGCGCGAGTTCGATCACGCGCCAACTTCACAAGGGGTGGGTGCGGTTCCACTCCGACGACGCGACGCGCGTCGCGGGCAAATTCCGGAAGGTGAAAGCCTGCACCACAACCGATGTCGACGACGTCACGGTCAGTCCAATCCACAGCAGCCCGCATTGCTGCCCAGACGGCGCCGTCGACGTCCTGCGCTCGATTTTCGACCTCGTACACGTCCGGCCAGTGCCAGATGTTGGGACTGGGCAAGATGTTCGGACTGGGAATCGGCTTGGCCCGGCCCGAGAACAACTCACGCACGAGAGATCAGACGAGTGCGTACAAGATCAGCCATGTGACAAACGCTGACGGGAGAAGCGAATCCAACCGGTCCATGATTCCGCCGTGGCCCGGCAGGAGGGTGCCCATGTCCTTGATTCCGAGTTCACGCTTGACCTGCGACTCGATGAGGTCACCCAAGGTAGCTACAACGACGAGAACAACTCCGAGTAGAACACCGATCATCGAGTTCGCGTCGAGGATCAGCGTCACCGTCAGCAAGCTGCCGATCACACAGAAGATCATCGAACCGGCAAAGCCTTCCCAAGACTTCTTCGGGCTGACCGCGGGAACCATCGGATGCTTACCGAACAGCACGCCGGCGGCGTAACCACCGACGTCGGAACACACCACACCGATCATGAGGACTGCGACTCGCCCGGGGCCGTCGTCTTCGAGCACCATCAGAGCACCGAACGACGCCAACAGTGGAATCCACGCCAGTACGAACACCGAGATCGATGTGTCGCGCAGGAAGTTCTTCGGGGTTGCTTTCAGTCCGTGGTCGAACAGTCGCCACACCATGCACACCAACACTGTGGCTGTGAACGCGCTGATCACACCGGCAGGACCCCATGGCCAACCCAACCAGATCGTTGCCTGGCCGCCGACCAACAACGGGATCCGCGGAACCTCGATATCAGCTTCACGCAGACGCGTAGCGACTTCCCACGTCGCGATGAACATTGCGATGGCAACAACGGCTATCCAGCCGGGCGGCAAGAAAACCAAGGTCCCGATGACCAAGGCTCCGAGACCAAGTCCGACGCCGATGGCGGCAGGAAGATTCCTGCCGGCCTTCGACGTAGGCGGCTGCGCGCCAACAGCGCCCCCCGTCGGCCCGTCCGTGACGGGACCGCCGGCGGTTCCCTCTTGTGCGTGCACCCAAACTCCCTGATCTACTCCCGACAAACAAACACGTGGAACGCGAGGAGGATTAGACCTCCATCAATTCCGCTTCCTTGTGCTTGACGAGCTCCTCGACAACGTGCACGTACTTAGCTGTGGTCTTGTCGAGTTCCTTCTCTGCACGTCCGACCTCGTCCTCGCCGGCGTCGCCGTCCTTCTGGATCCGGCTGAGCTCGTCCATCGCCTTGCGACGGATGTTGCGGAGCGTGACCTTGGAATCTTCGCCCTTGGACTTGGCCTGCTTGGCAAGTTCACGACGACGTTCTTCGGTGAGCTGCGGAACCGAAATCCGGATGATGCTGCCGTCGTTGGACGGGTTCACACCGAGATCCGAGTTACGGATTGCGGTCTCGATGGCATTGAGCTGCGAAGCCTCGTACGGCTTCACGATCACCATGCGAGCCTCGGGCACATTGATGCTCGCGAGCTGCGTGATCGGCGTGATCGAGCCGTAGTAGTCGATCACGATGCGAGAAAACATGCCGGGGTTTGCGCGTCCGGTACGAACCGAGCCGAGATCGTCCTTGGCCACCGCGACAGCCTTTTCCATCTTTTCTTCGGCCTCGAAGAGCGCTTCATCAATCACGGCTGTTCCTCCATGTCGGTCTGCTTCATGTCGTTCAGGATCGAATTGTCGAACGAATTGTGGGTGTCGGTCACGACTTGACCAGTGTTCCGATCTTCTCACCGGACACGGCACGTGCGATGTTTCCCTCGATCAGAAGGTTGAACACCATGATCGGCATCGAATTGTCCATGCACAGGCTGAATGCCGTGGCGTCGGCAACCTTGAGTTCACGTTCGATGACCTCGCGGTGCGTGATCTGCGTGTACATCGTCGCGGTCGGATCGAGACGCGGATCGGCAGTGAAGATTCCGTCGACGCCCTTCGCCATCAAGACGACCTCGGCACCGATCTCCAGTGCGCGCTGCGCCGCTGTGGTGTCCGTAGAGAAGTAGGGCATTCCCATGCCTGCGCCGAAGATGACAACGCGACCCTTCTCCAGGTGCCGGCGTGCACGAAGTGGCAGATACGGCTCCGCGACCTGACCCATCGTGATGGCAGTCTGCACGCGGGTGTCGACGCCTTCCTTCTCCAGGAAATCCTGCAGAGCCAGGCAGTTCATGACCGTGCCGAGCATGCCCATGTAGTCGGAACGCGCGCGGTCGAGACCACGCTGCTGCAGCTCGGCGCCGCGGAAGAAGTTTCCGCCGCCGATGACTACTGCTACCTGCACGCCCGATCGGACGACCTCCGCGATCTGCTCAGCCACCTTGGTGACCACATCGGGGTCGAGTCCGACCTTGCCGCCTCCGAACATTTCGCCGCCGAGTTTGAGCAGGACCCGCTTGAATCCTGGACGTTCGTTGGCTGGTTCGGACATTGTTCTCCTCAGTTCGATACAAGACCCGGTGGGGTCCTTAATTCCTTATTCAATCGCCGAATTGGTACCGGCGATTCACAAATCTTCGGGACGATCTTTCGAGACGCGTCCCGAAGGCACTCTTATCCTGCCTCATCGGAGGCCACAGGTACACGTAGACCCCGCCGGATGAGCGATGCTCTTCTGGCGGGGTCCATGTGTACGGGCTCCGGATTAAGCGGAAGCGCCGACCTCGAAACGCACGAAGCGCTTGACGGTCGCGCCGGCCTCGTCGAGGATCGCCTTGACGGTCTTCTTGGAGTCCGTAACCGAAGACTGCTCGGTCAGTACGACGTCCTTGAAGAATCCGTTGACGCGGCCTTCGATGATCTTCGGCAGAGCCTGCTCGGGCTTGCCTTCTGCGCGGGCGGTCTCTTCGGCGATGTGACGCTCGGAAGCGACGATCTCCTCGGGAACCTCGTCACGCGTGACGTACTTGGCCTTGAGTGCTGCAACCTGCATAGCTGCTCCACGAGCAGCCTCGGCAGCGGCATCGCCTTCGCCGATGTACTCGACGAGAACGCCGACAGCGGGCGGCAAGTCGGAGCTGCGCTTGTGCAGGTACACGGCAACGGGGCCGTCGAAGGTTGCGACGCGGCTCAGTTCGAGCTTCTCGCCGATCTTCGCGGACTGCTCCGTGATGACGGTCGCGATGGTCTTGCCGTCGAGCTCGAGTGCCTTGAGGGCGTCGAGATCGGCAGGCTTACCGGCTGCGGCGACGGTCACGATGGCGTCGGCCAGCTTGATGAAGTCTTCGTTCTTGGCAACGAAGTCGGTCTCGCAGTTGATCTCGATCATGACGCCATCCTTGGCGACAACGAGACCTTCAGCGGTGGTGCGCTCTGCGCGCTTTCCGACATCCTTTGCACCCTTGATGCGCAACTGCTCGACAGCCTTGTCGAAATCGCCGTCGGTTTCTACGAGTGCGTTCTTGCACGCCATCATTCCGGAGCCGGTGAGCTCGCGGAGCCGCTTGACGTCTGCGGCGGTGTAGTTCGCCATGGTGAGCGATCCTCCTCGTTTGTCTGTTTCGGACGTGGTCTTTTGGTGAAGCAATGCCCTACCGGCGAAAACGGCCCCGACCAAAGGAACTCTGGTCAGGGCCGGTTTCAAGCAATCAGGCCTCGGTGGCCGGTGCCTCTGCGGCGGGGGCAGCTTCAGCCTCGGCAGCCGGAGCTGCTTCTTCGGCGGGAGCAGCTTCAGCAGCGGGTGCAACGTCGGAGAGCAGTTCCTGCTCCCACTCGGCGAGGGGCTCGCCGGCTGCGGTCTCGGGCTTTGCGTCCTTGTCGGCGCTCAGTCCGGCACGCGCCTGCAGGCCCTCGGCAACCGCGGAAGCGACAACCTTGGTGAGCAGTGCTGCGGAGCGGATGGCGTCGTCGTTGCCCGGGATCGGGTAGTCGACGAGGTCGGGGTCGCAGTTGGTGTCCAGGATCGCGATGACCGGGATGTTCAGCTTGCGCGCCTCGGCAACTGCCAGGTGCTCCTTGTTGGTGTCGACGATCCACACAGCGGAAGGAACCTTGGCCATGTCGCGGATACCACCGAGGGTGCGATCCAGCTTGGTCATCTCACGCGTGAGCATGAGGATTTCCTTCTTGGTGCGACCTTCGAATCCACCGGTCTGCTCCATTGCCTCAAGCTCCTTGAGGCGGATGAGACGCTTGTGCACGGTGGTGAAGTTGGTGAGCATGCCGCCGAGCCAACGCTGGTTGACGTAGGGCATTCCGACGCGAGTGGCCTCAGAAGCGATGGACTCCTGTGCCTGCTTCTTGGTGCCGACGAAGAGGACGCTGCCGCCGTGGGCAACCGTCTCCTTGACGAACTCGTACGCCTTGTCGATGTACGTCAGCGTCTGCTGGAGGTCGATGATGTAGATGCCGTTGCGGTCGGTCAAGATGAAACGCTTCATCTTCGGGTTCCAACGACGGGTCTGGTGCCCGAAGTGGGTACCGCTGTCAAGCATCTGCCGCATAGTTACAACAGGCATTGTTGTTCTCTCTTTCAATTCGGTTGCTGCGCAGTGCCGGTGGCACCGCGCCCTGGCGCCCACACGGCCGTCGGACCCGTATCCGGAAATACAGGACCAGCCGAAGGCCGAAAAAACGTGCGCGGGCGCGCGAAGTCGGACTGTGCGAACACAGACCGCTCGACAAGTGTACGTCCTTGTCCGGCAATGCCATAACCAGCTCGGTATCGCAAGGCCTTCTTCGAAATTGGGGATACCACCCGAACCTGTGGATAACCACCCTGATCTGCGCTTTCACGACACAAATCGGCGTCACACTCAGGGGATGACACCTTCTGCATTGCTGCAGCGCATCGCCGTCACACTGTGCACGCCGGCCATGTTGGCCACCTTTTCGACCAGCCCGTCAGCCTTCGCGGATTCGCGATTCGATTGGCCCTTGATGCCCCGGCCCCGGGTCGAACGCATCTTCGACAATCCTGCGAAGAACTGGCTCCCCGGGCATCGCGGGGTCGACCTGGCTGGAACCGTCGATCAGGCAGTGCTCTCAGCCGGCGCCGGAACCGTGACCTTCGCCGGGACGGTTGCGGGAAAGCCGGTGGTATCCGTCGACGATGTCGGGGGCGTCCGAACTACTTACGAACCTGTCACGGCAGTGGTCGCTGCGGGTGAACGCGTGGGAATCGGAACGATGATCGGGACACTCGAACCGGGGCACGAGCGCTGCGCCGTGGCCGCCTGTCTCCATTGGGGCCTACGACGGGCCCGTGAGTACCTGGATCCTCTCGGCTTGATCCACGATCAACCGCTCCGACTCAAACCACTTCGACGCTGACCTCAACGCCATTCTGCAACGGCGTGACGCCCAGCGGAATCGGCGAAATCGTCGGCAACCATTGCAGCCAGCTCCATGAACGCCCGCTTGGTTGCAGGCCGGAGCAATTCCAGATCCATGACCGATCCTTCGGCAAGGTGTTCGTCGAAGGGCACAACCTTGACCGCCCGGCACCGACGCATGAAGTAATCGGTGAGCGCGTCCATGTCGATGACACTCGAACCGGGTCGCGCGGCGCTGACGACAACAACCGTTCGTTCCACCAAGTGCCCGTATCCGTGCATCTGCAACCAGTCCAAGGTTGCGGCAGCACTGCGCGCGCCGTCGACTGCGGGCGAACTGACCAGCACCAATGAATTGGCGAGGTCGAGAACCCCGGTCATTGCGGAATGCATGATTCCGGTTCCGCAGTCGGTCAGGATGATGTTGTAGTAAACCTGCAAGATGTCGATGACCTGGCGATAGTCACCTTCGCTGAAAGCCTCGGAGATGGCTGGATCCTGCTCGCTGGCCAAGACCTCGAGCCGACTGGGTGCCTGCGAAGTGTGGATCCGCACATCCGAGTAGCTGTTGATATCCGGCCTCGCCGCGATCAGATCCCGAACCGTCGACGGTGTCTGCAACGGAACACGCTGTGCCAACGTCCCGAAATCCGGATTGGCGTCGACAGCTACAACACAGTCGCCGCGCAGTGAGGCAAATGTCGATCCGAGCCCGACGGTGACCGTTGTCTTGCCCACCCCCCCTTTGAGCGAGAGCAGGGCAATTCGGTAGTCGTTTCGGATCGGCTGCTCGATTCGCGCCACCAGCGCCTGGTCACGGAGATCGGAACTGGACTCTCCGACATTGACAAACCCTCCGGTAGCCCGGTGGAGACCCCGTCGCCAGCCGCCACGTGGAGTCCGTCTCGCCCGCCTCAGTAATGCGTCAGCAACCAGATCCTGATTGGTAACTTGCTGTTGACTCGACCGGCCTGCAGCCTGCGGTGGCGCCATCCACGATTCCTGTGCCCACACCTGAGGTTCCGGCGCAGGAACCGGCGCCAGGGCGATCGGAGTCGGTCCTGCAACCCAGGCAGTCTGGCCGGCCTGCGGCAGGTGTTCCACGTTTTGGCGATTCACGATTCCCCCGGAAATTGCATATCATCGAGCGGCGTAACATGGTTGTCCAACCTTGCTGATTGTCCACTCTTTCACTTCGCGACGCTATCAAATCACGCAACAGAACTCCCGCCGCGCAAATTTTCAGGCTCGAGGATGCGCCTGATCGTGGACTGCCCGGAGTCGTTCGACCGATACATGCGTGTACAGCTGAGTAGTCGCCAGGCTCGAATGGCCGAGCAATTCTTGGACCACACGAAGGTCCGCTCCACCTTCGAGCAAATGCGTCGCTGCCGAATGGCGAAGTCCGTGCGGTGCCAGATTCGGAGCTCCGGGAACTGCCGCCACACTCTCGTGCACTACCGATCGCGCCTGGCGTTGATCGAGCCGTCCGCCGCGCTTGCCCAGCAACAGTGCG
This sequence comes from Rhodococcus sp. IEGM 1379, assembly GCF_030056815.1. GTDB lineage: Bacteria > Actinomycetota > Actinomycetes > Mycobacteriales > Mycobacteriaceae > Rhodococcus_F. Next base: position 72,131 of record NZ_JASHKR010000005.1, on the reverse strand, counting down.
CTGCCGGATTTCTCCGACGCCATCATCGGCCGTCCGGCCTCGAGCCACTGCTCGATCGCCGATTCGGCCGGCAACCCGTACGGCACCGACCGTTCCTTGTTTCCCTTACCGAGCACACGCAACAAACGACGATCCGAATCCACGGATTCCATGTCGAGTCCGCACAGTTCCCCCACACGAATTCCGGTGGAATATAAAAGTTCCATGATCAATCGATCACGAAGCGCAACCGGATCATGTTGCTGCGCTCCAATTTTCGACGCTTCCATCGCCTCAATGGCCTGATTCTGACGCAACACGACCGGCAGAGTCCGCTGGGCCGGCGGCGCCGTCAGCCGCGAGCCGGGGTCCGCCGGAATGCGCGCCGTCTGCGCAAGCCAGGCCGTGAAACCCCGCGCCGACGACACTCGCCGCGCAACCGTTGTTCGAGCCGTTCCCCCCGCATTCTGTACGGCCAGCCAAGAACGGAGTACCCGCAGATCCAGTTCAGCCAGTTCGACGTCAGGCGCCTGCCCGGCAAGATGCTCGAGCAACGAACGCACATCACCGACGTAGGCGCGGATCGTGTGCTCCGAACGTCCGCGCCCGAGGCGCAAGTGTTCGGCATATGCGTCGAGATGGATCGACAACCGTCGTGGCAATTCATCTCTCATGCCCATACCGTCACCTTCCTCACAGAAAACTTCAAGCGCCCTCGCCGGTAGGGTAGGTCGGTGAACCGAGCAATTCCCATAAAAATGCTGTGCATTCTCGCGCTGATATCTGCAATCGCACCACTCGCTACCGACATGTATTTGCCAGGACTGCCAGTTATGGCCGATTCGCTCGACACATCCGCTGCCAGTATTCAGTTGACGCTCACGACTTTCATGGCGGGACTGGGAATCGGCCAACTCATAATCGGACCGATCTCCGACGGCATCGGACGCCGATGCCTCCTGCTCGGCGCTGCGATTGTCACCACACTCGGCAGTGCGGCGTGCGCCCTCGCCCCCAGCATCGAATTCCTGATCGGCGCCCGCCTGATACAGGGTCTGAGCGGCGGCGCGGCGATCGTGCTTGCCCGCGCTTGCATTGCCGATCGCGCTCGCGGCGACGGAGCAGCAAAACTGTTCAGCATCATGATGATCATCGGCGGAATCGCACCGGTGGTCGCTCCACTGATCGGCGGCGCGCTACTCGGCCCGGTCGGGTGGCGCGGCATCTTCTGGGTGCTGACCATTGCGGGCGGAGTCATGGTTGCCGGAGTGATCACACTGGTTCCGGAAACGCTGCCACCGGAGCGCCGCCACGGTGGCGGGCTGAAGGCTCTCGCGTTGAATCTCGGCTACGTCACCGGAAGTCGTCGGTACCTCGGTTACGCACTCAGTTTCATCTTCGGATTCGGTGCGTTGTTCTCCTACATCGCGGCGTCACCCTTCGTAGTGCAGAACGTACTCGGATTCAGCCCTTCGCGGTTCTCGATGGTTTTTGCAGCCAACGCCGTCGGAATGGTGCTGGCCGCTACCATTACCACCCGATTACTAGGCCGAGTGAGCGCACGCACGCTCCTCATCTTCGGAGTCAGCCTTCTATCTACTTCAGGAGCCGCATTGTTCTGTGCTGCTGCGATTTTCAACTCCACAAACCCAGCCGCACTACTGATTCCACTCTTCTTTTCGATCTCGAGCATCGGCTTCATCATGGGCAACGCAACTGCTCTCGCACAGGGAGAGGTCACCGAAGCCGCGGGCACCGGTTCAGCACTGATGGGCGCGGGTCAATTCGGATTGGCGGCAGTCGTTTCGCCGATAGTAGGAATCGCCGGACCGGATACAGCCATTCCGATGGCTGTATCGATTCCTACCTTCGGATTACTCGCCGCTGTGGCGTTGGCGTCGCTCACGCGAAGCGGCGATCTCGAAGACAGCTTGTCGACAAAGGGTTAGCGTTCGGACGCCGCCAACTCCGACTTCCATACCCGGAATCCTTCTTCTGTACGTCCACGACGCCAGTAACCTGAGATCGATGCGGACCCCGCCGGAACACCGCGATCCTTCCGGATGTACGAGCGCAGATTATGCATGACGGCCTGTGCCTCGCCGTGAATGAATACCTGCGGACAACCCGGGAGCCATTCGAGCGCCCTCACTGCCGCGATTAGCGGCGCATTGTCGCCGGCTGATTCATCGCCGACTACGTCCGAAGACGCACCCCGGTACACCCAATTGACGACAATGCCCTTCGGAGGGTCGATGGCAATCTCGTCCTCGACCCCGCCGACCTCGAGGACGACATAACCGATTGCATCAGGCGAAAGCCGCTCTACAGCGGCAGAAATTGCCGGAATGGCAGATTCGTCACCCGCATAGAGATGCCAATCCGCCGATACTGCCGGCGAAAAGGCGCCGCCGGGTCCTCTCATTGTTATCTCCGCACCAACTGATGCCGACGAGGCCCACGGGCCCGCTATCCCCATGTCACCATGAACCACAAAATCGATCGCAATCTCGCGAGCCTTGCTGTCGTAACTTCGGATCGTGTAGGTCCGAAGCACCAAGTCGTCAGCGGTCCCGAATTCGATCTTGACATACGAGTCACTGAACACACTCGGAGTGAAGCTATCAAATCCTGGACCACCGAGAAACACACGCACCATGTGTGGGGTCAATTTTTTCGTACGTAGGACGGTCAGCGTTGTCGTCGGCTTGGCCACAGCCACATCCTCCAAAGTTAGTGTTACCTAACGATGGTACATGGATTTCCGATTGTCGACGGTCGATAGCAAGCACGGCCACTTGATGTCGCAGTTACCGACCGAATCAGCGGACGATAAGTCACTCAAACCGACCAACCTGAATGGACGAAGTGGAAATGCGGTTACGATATCTTCTTGGAAAATCTTCAAATTTCGATCAAAGCAATGGAAGGGTAAATACAACTCTGGCACCCCACAAATTCTGTGGGGTGCCAGAGAAGTTCAATGCACTCTAGTGTGCTGCATCGAATGCGTCGATGATTTCTGCCTTGATGCGACCACGCGGTGCAACCTCGTAACCATTCTTCGCTGCCCAGTCACGGATTGCCTGCAGGGTCTCCTTGGAGCGCCCCGAACCCGATGTGGCCTGCGGCGATGCGAGCTGCGACTTCTTGCCGCGACGAGTAGTCACCTTGGCTGCAGCGTCAACGAACGGCTTGACCGCAGCATCGAACTTTTCTGCATTGGTAGCACGAAGGTCGATCACATAATCGGTTCCCTGGTAGGAGAACTCGATACGATCACCAAAGCCGTCATCGATCGGCTTACCGTCAAGATCGTCGATGAGTTGCCGAATCAGCTTCTCAGCCATTGCACTCCTCTTTCAATGAATGTTTCGCTTTCGATTCACAATACACAGATTCTCGCCCATGCAACAAAGATGCCCTCAGGATCGATCCGACATCGAACAGACCCCACGGTACGTATAGCGGCGAGTTAGCGACATTGCATTGCTTCAAAAGTGATGCTGGCACCGCCCAGGACGATTAATTTCGATGACCGATAGACGACATCACTCACATCTCTATCTCGCCGATACCGACTAATCGGAGTTTAAGCACATCTACCTGAGGCTTTCCTGAGAATTGCTCACGACATTGATGCGAGCGAAGCCAGTGACGCTCCCGCATACCGCCGACATATCCGCAAGCCCCCTCGCGAAAACACCCTGACATGCCCATAACCCTGATCTGTTGCACTCACACCGATCTGGCAATGATTCGACGAACGATCCAGCAAATGGCCAATCACACCATTACCGACCAAATCGGCCGAAAAAACGGGAACTATTTGGCACGAAACCATCCGCTACCGTCAGAACCGACAAATCCCTCCAACTCGAGCAACGGAAGCGTTGCGCGTACCTGAGAAATCAGCAACCCCGATTCCTCGGACAACTCATTCGTGCTCCGAGAACCGGCTCCGGGTAATGCTTCGTAGACGAGACGAGAATTACCCTTCAATGAGTCGATGTCACGAACCGCTGCGGCATCGGATTCCGAGTCGACAAGATTGAAGGGTCCGGACACCTCTACAACGTCCACGGCATTCGCCACCAAATGGGCTTCTCCTTCGCGGATCATTCGATGGCAACCAGCCGACGAGGCAGATGTCACCGGCCCGGGGACAGCCATGACCGGGTGCCCGAGTTTCCGTGCCCAATTCGCAGTATTCCTCGCACCACTGCGCCATCCAGCTTCGACAACGACAACACCGTCGGACAATGCCGCGACCAATCGGTTTCGGGCCAAGAATCTGAACTTGGCCGGCGTCGTTCCCGGTGGATACTCACTGACGACCGCGCCCGAGTTCACGACCTGACGCAATAGACGAGCGTGCCCTGACGGATAAGCACGATCCACTCCGCAGGCCAGCACTGCAACAGTGGTCCCACCGACGCCCAATGCTGCACGGTGAGCCGCCCCGTCGATCCCGAAGGCCGCACCGGATGTCACTGTCCATCCGTCCACTGCCAGATCACCCGCGATCTCAGCGGTGACATGTTCCCCGTAGGACGTCGAGGCCCGGGTTCCCACAATCGCCACCGATCGCTCCGTCAATTCCGAAAGATCCCGAGAACCCAAGACCCACAAAACAAATGGCGGAACCTCGCCCGCCGCTGCATCAAGCCCGTCGAATGCGAGCAGTCGCCAGGCCGGCCATTCGGGGGAATCCGGCGTGACCAACCTTCCGCCCATCGCGGCCATCAGATCCAGATCACGTTGCGCCGTATCGATATGTGCGCGGGCGCGAGTCTTCTCCTCCAACGACGACGGCAGGTCACGTGTCTTCACCGCGTGCGCAGTCTCCTCGACTCCGAGGTGCTCGACCAGCGTCGCCAGGTGAATGCTCGGGCCTTGAGCAACCGCCGAAAGGTATGCCCAGGCCAGTTGTTGCGGATCATGCGCAGTCATTGGAATCCCCTGTCCCTGAAATCGAGTGCCGTCACTACCTGATCTGCCCCCGGCATCGTTTCTCCTGCCAGATCCGAAACGGTCCACGCAACTCTGATTGCTCGATCAGCCCCGCGCGCCGTGATCACACCTTTGCGAAGCGCACGTTCGACCGGCGCCAAGGCGTCGCGGGAAAGCCGGAACTTCTGCCGCAGCGCCGGCCCCGGCACTTCGGCGTTTGTTCGCCATCCGTATTCACTCCAGCGCTCCGACGCTGCGTCCCGCGCCGCCGCCACTCGGATTCGCACACTCTCGGTGCTCTCCCCCACCTCGTCGATCAGCGCACCGGTTGCTACTGCCTGCATCCGCACTCTGATATCCACGCGATCCAGTAATGGGCCCGAAAGTTTGCCTAGATAGCGACGCCTCGCCGCGGGCGCACACACACAATCAGCATCACGTGGCGGCGCGCACGGACACGGATTGGCAGCCAGGATCAGTTGAAACCGTGCTGGGTACCGCGCGACGCCGTCCCGGCGGGCAATGCGGACTTCGCCGTCTTCCAGGGGCGTTCGCAATGCTTCGAGTACCTTGACGCCGATCTCGGCGCATTCGTCGAGGAACAGCACCCCGCGATGCGCCCGACTCACCGCACCCGGACGCGCCATCCCACTACCGCCACCCACCAACGCACTCACCGACGAACTGTGATGCGGCGCAATAAACGGCGGCATATCGATCAACGGATGATCCGCCGTCAACACGCCCGCCACCGAATGAATAGCCGTCACTTCCAACGCCTCACTCTCCGTCAACGGCGGCAATATCCCCGGAAGACGCTGCGCCAACATCGTTTTCCCGATCCCCGGCGGGCCCGTCAACATCAGATGATGGGCACCCGCCGCCGCCACCTCGATAGCCCACCGCGCATCCGCCTGCCCCACAACCTCACTGAGATCACTGACCCCGATCTCCTCAGCCCGCTCGAATGGCTCCGGCACCGGCAGAAAAATCTCACCCCGCAACCACGAAATCACCGAAGACAGATCATCAGCGCCGAGCACCTCGATCCCCTTCACCAAACCTGCCTCCGCCATTGCCTGCCGCGGAACAACGACCGTGCCCCACCCCGCCCGCTTCGCAGCCAACACCGCCGGCAACACGCCCCGCACCGTCCGCAACCTGCCGTCCAACGCCAACTCTCCCAGAAAGACAGTTGACCGTAACTCCTTGCGGGGCAACTTCTTAGCCGCATCCAACACCGCCAAAGCGAGAGCAAGATCGTACACACTGCCAACTTTCGGGAGTGTTGCCGGAGACAACGCCAAAATGACTTTGCTGTCCGGCCACTCCTCGTTCGAATTGGTCACCGCAGCCCGAATCCGATCCCTCGATTCATGCAACGCAGTATCCGGCAGACCCACCAAATGCACTGCCGGCAGACCGCGCCCGATATCAGCCTCGATCTCCACGATCTGACCGTCGACGCCGCTGACCGCCACCGAATGCGCCCGTCCCAGCGCCATCAGAACGCGTCCACGAAATGCTCGATCACCGGTTCCTGATTACGACGAATCAAGACCGCCACCACATCGAAACGCACTTTCGACCACGACCGGCCCGAATCACCGAGCCACTGCAGCGCAAGCACCCGAATCCGACGACGCTTCGCAAACGTCACTGCCTCCGCCGGCGACCCGTATCCCAACCCGCTGCGGGTCTTCACCTCTACGAATACGATTCGATCGTCTTCCGTGGCAATGACATCCAGCTCGCCGTACCGGCATCGCCAATTACGCTCGACGATGTCCAGACCTGCACCGATCAAGAATTCGGTAGCCAAATCCTCGCCCCGCGCCCCCAACGCCATATTCCCCACCATCACAGACCCCCGAAGTTATTACTTCCCGCGCGCCCGCAGATACGAAACGCGTCCCACGCGTCACAGTGCCCCGCCGAAACCATTGACAGGAAAAAGGAAACTAGCCTGTGGATAACCAGGCACTTGTGGAGTTGAGGGTGGCGCAAAACCATACTTCGAGATGACTTGCCAATAGATAACCAGGAGGCGCGAAAATCTCGCCCAGATCCCACACGGGCACCGGAACCACGCGGGGACGATGACCAAGTTCATGCAGGTAATGGCCGTACTATCACAGTTGATCAAGGTTGCGACGATACCTTGTGAGCCAATCAACCATGAACACTTGCGGCGACACAGTCACTGATTCGCAATCATTTTTTGGAGCCTTTTTGTCGATCCTGCCCCAAGACGGACGTTTGTCCTGTAAACATAGTGACGTCCGGCCTCGGATTTTCCACCCAATCGAGGCCAGGCCTGCATCCCAACCTGACGCGGGGGCGTCCAGGACCCACTTTGCACGAACGCCCGATTGAATGGAGTACTACATGTCACGCCGCTCACTACGCCACGCTGTTGCCACAACCGCCTCCCTCGCACTCCTTGCCGCGGGCGTCACTGTGGGAATGGGCGCGGGAATTGCCTCCGCGTCACCCGCATGTGCGCTCACCCAGTCAGTCACCGATCGGTGGGCCGGCTCCTTCGGTACGCCTTACACCCTCAGCAAGGAGGTTGCCGGCGACGGCACTGTCGCAGCCGGACACACCGTCACCTACCTCACCAAGGTGTCGGGTTCCGGAGCACTCGTCAACGAGATGCGTGACTTCCACCCGGCAGGGTTCCAGTTGGTTAAGGCGCGCGTTAACGTCAAATGGGTTATCGGGGACCAGCAGTGGACGGACGTTACCAGTACCGCCGTCATCGGCAACAATTCTGTGATTGCCAAGGGCGGTGGGTGGACCACAGCCGGTGGCGGCGTTGTCGCCTTGGAAACCACCTACAAGGTTCCCGATGACGTCCCCGTCGGCACTCAACTCGACAGCGGTGCCGGCACCAATATCGTGCTTGCCAGTGGCAGCTGGAACATCAACCCGATGGGCGTCTGCGTCACCGTCCGTCCGCCGAACCCCGTCGAGGCCGGTTCGGGCAGCCTCGACGATCTGGGCTTCGGCTCCGTGAACACCGGATCAGGCCAGGTCTTCGGCTCGATCACGGACCCACAGGGGTCGCTGACCAACGTCATCGGCGGAGTCCTGGGCAATGTGCTCGGCAATATGAGCTGACCCAGCTAAGCAAAGACAATGGGCGGAGCTACCAGCGCATGCCGGTAGCTCCGCCCATTGTCGTGCCGTACTCCTCTGCAGCTTCCGACGCACGGTCCACTCCGATTTCGCGGCCTTGCCAGCGAGACCGAAGCCACATAGAGCGTGTGCCTCGCTTCGAGGTCGAGGTTATTGGTCGGCCCGTCGAGCAACAACACGTCCGGGCGGCGCAACAGTTGCGCCGCGAGACCGAGTGATACGACCTGACCACCGCTGAGCGTATTTAGTCGCCGGGTGACCCAACTCCCCGAGAGCGAGGGCGCCGGCGGTCAAGGACATTCGTCGAAAAAGCGAGTTCAATCGCCAGATTTTCGGTGCTGGGACATCCGCGACGAAACTCTAGACCAACCGACAGTTGGTACGGAAAATTTACCGAAATATGTTGTCGAACATAAAGTTACATTCACAGAATACTGCCAACCGAACACTACTGCCCTACTCCAGCAGGGGCAGTAGTGTTCGGTTGAGGTCAGGAACCGAACAGGCCACCCAGTGAGCCGAGGCTGCCTGTTCCGCCGTTGCCGCCATCTCCCGGCGTCGCCGACACGCTCACAACAGATTCATCCGACGTCGACTGAGTGAACCCAGCGCGCCCGTTGAATACAGCCTTGATCCGATGATCGCCGATCGAGGTGAACGTGTGCGCCATCCGTGCTACACCATCTGCCCCGACAACAACGGACCCGCCGATAAGCTGGTCACCGTCAAAGAACTGGACGGAGCCCCCACCCGGGTTCGGTGCGATCGTCACCGACAGTTCAACCGCGGCAGACTGTTTCGCCGAAGCCGGAACAGTCAGCGAAGCCGAAGTCGCGACGTCCGACGGAGCCGGATCCGACACGATCACCGATTGTGCTGGTGCCATCGACGGCATGAATCCTGTTGCGCCGGAGTAATACGCCGACACAGCATGTGTTCCCGCTGAGGTGAAGACGTGTTCGTAGGTCGCGCTTCCGTCGGCACTCACGGTGACGGGGTCACCGATATTTGCAGCACCGTCCTTGAATTGGAGAGTACCGGCGGTGGGCAGCGGTGATACCTGCGCCTTCAGAGTCACCGACGTACCGGTCTTGGCGTCACCGGGCACAGTCACAATCGTGTCGGTTTGCTTGACTACCGGCGCTGCGGTCACCGTCACCGTGGACTCCGTCGAGCTCGAACTCAGGAATCCGTTGACTCCCTGAAATGCCGCAGACACTTGTGCTGTTCCGGCGGTATAGAACGTATACGGTAGCCGCGCAACACCATCGACCCCGGGCGCAACCGGCGAACCAATGTCGGAACCGTTAATTCGGAACTGCACGTTGCCGCTCACCGGAGCCGGACCGACATTCGCGACGAGCTCGGTCGGAGTACTCGCCTGTATCGACGCCGGCATCTGCATTGTCGTCGTAGTCGGCTGACTGACGTAAATCGTGGTGAGCGCTTGACCGCCGGCATTGAGGCCGGACGACTTGTTGTCCCGGGGGGAGCAGTTGTATCGCTCCCAGTAATTCACCCCGAAAACATCTTTCTCGCGCTGGACGAAAGTGAGGGCATTCTTGTCGTTGTCGTAATTGGCGGAACCCGAATCGGAGACCCGCACCGACGGCTTGATTTCGGTGCCGGCGGCACCGGCTTTGACCGTGACATCGATCGCGGGCAGACGGAATGTGGTGTTTGCGCCGACGATGATTCCATCACTGGATCGAACTGCGGATTCCGGACCGTTTCCGGTCGTGCGATTCAGACCGGAAATCCGCAGATGTGTACCGGTCGCGGACAAGTTTCCACTGTCGTCGATTCGGGTGACAGTCGGAGTGGCACTGTCGGATCCGAGACCGTAGGCGCTGTTCACCACAAGTTCGGACTTCACGAATTCCACCCCCGCCGGGATATCGAAGTCGTATTTGATCCGCGCCCAATGCACAACCCCCCGGCTGGCATGGCCCCCACTGTTCGCCTTCATCTCCTTCGGCTGCAAACGATAGGTGAAGGTTTCTCCCGGAGTCGCCGTAGCGGGTGCGGTGACAGTAACCCCCGATCCAAGGGTCTCGTTGAACGTGATCGGGCTTGCGGCACCGTCCATCTCGCGGACATGACACGCGGTTGTGAAACCCACGTTCTTGATCTCAGGGTCGGCGGAGGCGGTTGCACCCCCGGCGACCATGAGCACGCCGCCGGCCAACGCGGATACTGCTGTGATCGCGCTGCCGCGCCGGAACACTGTTTTCATCGACGAATCCTGTTCTCTCTTCACAATTTTCACGATCCGAATCCGAGGCTGCCGAGACTGCCGGACCCGGGTTCGGGGACCGATGGTTCGGTGACATTGACCGTGACGGCTCCGGACATGGATTCCATGTATCCCGTGGCACCCAAGTAGTGCGCCGTTATGTTTCGGTCACCGGCCGCGGTCAATGTCCGGTTTACCTTCGCAACGCCGTTGACCACGGCTACCGGAGCTCCGAGGTCGACGTCGCCGTCACGGAACTGCACCATTCCGCCCGACGGCATCGGAGTTACTGTCGCCGTCAGTTCGATCGAATCCCCGACGACTGCACTGGCGGGTGCGCTGATTCGCGTCTCGGTCTGGGCCAGATTCGAATCAACGCTGATTGTTGTCAGCGGCTGACCGCCCGAGTTCAGCGCAGCCGACTTGTTGTCGCGTGGTGAGCAATTGGTAGTCAGCCAATACTTCACCCCACCGAGCAACGTTTCCTGTTGCAGGAAGGTCAGGTAATTGTTCGCGCTGTCGTAGGAACCGGAATTGGTGTCGGTCACACGCAGCATCGGCTTGATCTGGGTACCGACTACCCCCGAAACTACGGTGACATCGACGGCGGGGAGTTGGAATGTCTGCCCGCCGCCGACCTCGATCCCGCCGCCGCTGTTGTTGCTGGTGCTCGGCCCGTTGCCGGCGGTGATGTTGTTGCCCGAGATCCGGAGGTGTGCACCGTTCGGGTCGGAAGAGCCGTTGTCGTTGATCCGATTGACCGACGGTGCGACGCCGCCGAGATTCGAACTCGTACCGGCAGCGATCTGCGCGCCGACAAATGTTGTGCCGGCGGGGATGTCGAAATCGAATTTCAGGCGCGTCCAGTTCACGACGTTTCTGAGGTCGTAGCCGCTGCTGGGTACCGTCATCGGTTTGGGCGCGATGCGATACGTGAAGGTCGAGTTCGGCGGGACGGCAGCCGGTGCGGTGATCGTGACTCCGGAGTCACGCGTCTCGTTGTGGGTGATCGGCCCGGGAAACTGCCAGCCGTGGCACGACGCGGTGAACGGACGATCCACAGGCGCTGCCGATGAAATGCCGCTGCCACCCACTACGAGAGCAAGGCAACCAGCCAAGGACGCGGCAGTTACCGCCCCTCTACGAACCAACGTCGATACCATTCATCTACTCCTTGGTTAGCGCTCGAAAATTCGAGCTCTCGAAACGAACGCTGACGCCTGCACGCGGAGACCATTGGCACTCATGCGGCAATTCGAGCTCGACAGGTACGAGTGAAAGGCTCCTTATCCTGATTGCTCACCAAACCGTCAACGTTCTGAGCAGTAGACCACAGAGCAACCGCCGATTCGTCTGATTCGGGCAAACGACTGGACAATCGTCCAATCATTAGAATGCGACACCCTGTTGAACGAGATTTCTGGTCGACAGAACAGCTTGACGAATCCCGTCCAACACGTCCCACTGCTTCACCGTAAGTGCCGGCGGACAACATTGAACTTGCTTGTTAATAGCTATGCGTCCACCGATATCGTGCCCAAAACCCACGCAGACGGCCGAACCCAACAGGGAGCGGGCGCCATATTCCTGCAGGTAAGGATTGCACGATGCCATCTGACGAGAGTTCCCGGCAACCCATAGTGACACGGGTTACAGGAAGTCAGGATGACCGAATAGTCACTAAGGCGCAAACCTCATATACGATCCGAACTGTGGATCTTGCCGCAAAATGGACGCTTGTCTCAGGCAGTCGCGTTCGGTCTCGAAGTTTCCAATCCATCGTGACCAGGCAAGTATCCCCAGCCTGACGCGGGGGCGTCCAGGACCTGCAATTGCACTACCGCCCGACCAAATGGAGAACCACACATGTCACGCACCTCAGTACGCCGCGCTGTAGCTACCACCGCGTCGCTCACCCTCATCGCCGCCGGCGTCACCGTCGGAATGGGCGCCGGAATTGCCTCCGCTGCACCGACCTGCGAGCAGTCCTCGAGCGCGACCAAGAAGGACGCCTCGACTGGCGAACTGATCGGTGTCGGTCACACCTACACCAAGTCGGTGACCGAAGCCGAGGTAGCTGCCGGCACCGAGGTGACCTACGAGACGGTCATCAGCACCAGCGGAATTGGAAACCCGTTCGTGGACCGAGTGACTGACTTCGCGCCCGGCGGATTCGGCGCACCGGTCCAGGCCGAAGTAACAGCTTTCCACGCAATCGGTGGCCTGAAAACCGAAACCGTAGCGGCGACTGCCGACGGCACCGGATACAAGGTCGCTAGCAGCGGATGGTCCGTCACCGCATCGAACCCGTTGACGGTCAAGATGACCTACCTTGTACCTGCCGGCGTTTCTGTAGGCGACGAGATCACCAGCGGCGGCATCTCCGTTGCAGGCACCGCGGCCGTCGGCAACAACTTGCCGAACCTCGACGCTTGCTTCACCGTTCGTGCCAAGAACGCCGGCGAATCGGTCTCCGGCAGCCTCGACGGAGCGGGCCTCGGATCTTCCGACAGCAACATGTCCTCGACCGGATCGCTCAGCGACTTCATCGGCGACGTCATTTCCCGGATCTTCAAGAACGGCAGCTAGTTCCGTTCCACTAACCGTGGACCTGCTCGAAGCCACCGCACTTCGAGCAGGTCCACGGTTTTGTTCTATCCGAGGCCGTCGCGTCCTATTCTCGACAGATGACAAGACCTCGCACACGCCACCTCACCCAGGCTGCAGTAGTCGCAGCATCAGTTGCGGCGATTGCCCTCGGCAGTACCGGGATGGCGTCGGCTCAAGACGAGTGGCCGCCGATACCCCCGTACCCGAGCCCGTCGGTGCCGTTCGATAACTCGAATTTCCTCACCCCCGATAACCCGGCGTACTGGAATCCGCTTGTGAACGAGGACCGACTGACATCGCCGTTCGGCACCAGCACGCGCATTGTGTGCACTTCCTTTCACGGAGCCCTGACCGGCTGCTGGCAGGCCGATCAGTACGGAAATCCGCACAAGCTTGTGCGTTTGCAGGCCAATTTTCCGAGCGTGACGGGATCCGGTCTTCCCGGCGGCGGGCCCGGCCACTTCGTCTATCCAGGATTCATCCCTGGGAGCTGATCAAAATTCTTCGAATATTTGTTCGAACAATGCTAACCTGAAACAGGACGCACCGACGAGCACATCGAGGACCGCCATGAACGAGACAACAGAGGCAACTCACGAGTTGCAGCGATTGGTCGACGAGTTGACGGTGCTCGATCAGCGCCGCGTCGATATCGGCGAGAGTTTGGTTCACCTCGAGTATGTCTACGCGCATGCCGGTGCCCGGCAAGAAGCAGAAGCAGCCCGAAAAGCCTTCCAGGAACAGTATGTCGGCAGAATTTACGAGCTTGCCGACGGCCTTCGCACATGAAAATAGGTTGCGCCCAGCACCTCTCGGCGAGCATTGTCATCCCTGCACACCACAAAAGAACCACCAGGTTCCGATGTGCACTATGTGGGAGAAAATGATGGAGAAGATTACCAAAAGGCTGTGGAACTGGGCATCGATTCTCGACGAGAAGACTCGCGAGCAAGCGTTGCGTACGTCCCAGATGCCTTTTGTCCAGCCGCATCTGGCGTTGATGCCCGACGCACACCTCGGTGCGGGAGCAACGGTCGGCTCGGTCATCCCAACCGAAGGTGCAATCATGCCGGCTGCTGTCGGCGTGGATATCGGCTGCGGGATGATCGCGGTCAAGACTCAGTTCAACGCCTATGACATCGAAGGCCGCGACCTGAGCACACTTCGCCACAGCATCGAACGCTCCGTCCCACTATCGGCCGGTGTCTACAACAAGGCACTGACCGAAACCGCAAAACCACGTATCGCAGAACTCGAGACGATGGCCGGTGATCGCTTGCCGTTCTACGATCAGTTCAAGAACAACTGGCGGTTTCAACTCGGAACACTCGGGTCCGGCAACCATTTCATCGAGGTCACAGTCGACGAAAATGACGCGCTCTGGCTGTTCCTGCATTCGGGCAGTCGCGGTATCGGCAACAAGATCGCGCACCATCACATCAAGATCGCCAAGGACCTGTGCGCCCGCTGGCACATCGACTTGCCTGACCCGGACCTGGCTTACCTGATCGAGAAGACACCCGAATTCGATTGTTACATCAACGATCTCAACTGGGCGCAGCATTTTGCACTCTTGAATCGTGAGGAGATGATGGATCGGGTGGTGTCGGACTTCGCGCACTTCGTCGGTAATGGCACGCCAGCCGTCATCGAGGAACTCGAGCGGATCAACTGCCACCACAACTTCACCCAGAAAGAGTTCCATATGGGTCGCGGCGTGTGGCTGAGCAGAAAGGGTGCGATCAAAGCCGACGTCGGCACGCCCGGACTGATTCCAGGCTCCATGGGAACTGCCAGCTACGTCGTAGTCGGCAAGGGCAACGTGCCGTCGTTCAAATCCAGCCCGCACGGAGCCGGACGTGTGTACGCCCGTAACCGGGCCAGGAAGACTTTCACGATCGACGATCTCGACAAGGCTATGGTCGGGATCGAATACAAGCGGTCGACGGCGTTCCTGGACGAGATTCCCGGAGCGTACAAGGACATCGACGTGGTGATGGACGACGCGAATGACTTGGTCGAGATCCGCCACACCTTACGTCAGATAGTCAATGTGAAGGGCGACTGAGCGCAGAACCGACAAGGTCCGCAAAACACGGATGGCCCCGCCAAGACAATTGGCGGGGCCATCTGTGGAGTAGGTTCAGTCCGGCAAACGCAGGTCCGGCTTGTCCAGCTCTTCGATATTGACGTCCTTGAACGTCACGACGCGCACGTACTTCACGAATCGAGCCGGGCGGTACATGTCCCACACCCACGCGTCGGACATCCGCAGTTCGAAGTAGATTTCGCCATCCGAATTATGCGGTAGCAACTCGACCGTGTTGGCGAGATAAAAACGTCGTTCCGTCTCCACGACGTAGGAGAACTGTCCGACGATGTCCCGGTATTCGCGATAGAGCGAAAGCTCCATCTCGGTTTCGTATTTCTCGAGATCCTCGGCACTCATCGGTTTAGCCAGTCCTCCCAGTTCGTCTGAACATCTATCATCCCGTATGGCCTGCACGCTGCTGCACCCGGAGTCCCGCAGCAACAACATTGGCGTAGGTCATGCGATGCTCGGCGCACGGACCCAACTCGTCGAGCGCGTCCATGTGCAGTGGTGTGCTGTATCCCTTGTGTATCGCAAATCCGTATCCGGGATGGATACCGTCCATCCCTTCCATGACGTGATCACGCGTCACCTTGGCAAGAACACTGGCCGCCGCGATGCACGCAGCAGCGGCGTCACCGCCGATCACCGGTAAGGACGGCGCGGTGAGGCCGGGGACTCGAAAGCCATCGGTGAGAACGTATCCCGGCGGCGTCTCGAGGCCGGCGACAGCGCGTCGCATTCCTTCGATATTGGCGACGTGAATTCCGATCCGATCAATTTCTTCAGGCGCGACCGAAATGACGCTCCACGCCAGAGCGAGCCGCTTGATCACCGGAAAGAGTTCTTCGCGGGCCCGTTCGGTGAGCTTCTTCGAATCATCCAGTCGCGCAAGGGCTACGTGAGGTTTGGGTGCCAATACACAAGCCGCGATTACGAGCGGGCCGGCGCACGCACCGCGTCCAGCTTCGTCGACACCGGCAACCGGACCCATCCCGGTTCGATACAGCGCAGACTCCATTGTTCGCAAACCTGTCGATCTGCGAATGACAACGCGAGGTGGCCAACTATTCGAACTACTCACGGCCTTACAAACTCAATTACCTTGGGGGTTAGGCGAACTGATGCTGCCCATACGGGAGGGTGGGAGCACGATGAAGCGTGCCCGCCCGATGACGTTGTCGAGCGGGATGGTTCCTTGAAGCTCGTCTTGGACGTGGGAGCGCGAGTCGGCGGAGTTGCTGCGGTTGTCGCCCATCACCCACACATGCCCCTCGGGAACGGTGACGGGCGCGAAGCACCGGCCTGATTTCACGGCGGTAGTGCAATCCAAAACGCCCGGAGTGAAGGGAAAGTCCATTTTGACGTAGGGCTCGTCGAGCGGCTTGCCGTCGACCATGACGCGGCCTTGTTCATCGCAGCACTCAACGGTCTGCCCGCCGGTGGCGATCACTCGCTTGACCAGATCGTTCTCGTCCGGTGGCACCAGGCCAACCCACGAGCCGACCTCTTGAAGGCCACGTTTCACAGTGTTGTCGGACCGATTGGACGTGTATCGCGTGTTCCACGAATCGGGGCCTTTGAAGACTATGACGTTGCCGGGTTCCGGGTCGCCGAAGCGGTATCCGATTTTTTCGACAACGATGCGGTCTCCCGTACATCCGGTACAACCGTGCAGGGTCGGCTCCATCGATTCGGACGGGATAAGAAAAACGCGAAAGACGAAGGCTTGGAGCACAATGCTCAGGACAAGCGCTACACCGATGAGTATCGGCAGTTCGCGAAAGAACGATCGCTGCTTCTTAGGCGGACGATGTGAATTCTTGTCTGACTTCGGGGGATTCGTCGCAGTCGGTTCCTCGGAACTGACGGATTCATCGTGATTCTCGGTACCGGACGACAATGCCTGCTCCTTCGAAGAATCTTCCACAAAAACAGACTAGCCCGGCACCGCGCGTACGCGGTGCCGGGCCAGAAAGAAAGATCAGCGCTTTTCCTTGATCTTTGCCTTCTTGCCGCGCAGCTCGCGCAGGTAGTACAGCTTGGCGCGACGGACGTCACCGCGGGTCAGAACCTCGATGGAGGCCAGCGTGGGGCTGTGAACCGGGAACGTTCGCTCGACACCGACGCCGAAGGAAACCTTGCGGACGGTGAAGGTTTCGCGAACGCCGCCACCCTGACGACGAATAACGACGCCCTTGAAGACCTGCACGCGCTCCTTCGAGCCTTCGATAACCTTGACGTTCACGTTGAGCGTGTCGCCGGGGCGGAAGTCAGGAATGTCGTCGCGAAGCGACTTCTTATCCAGGAAGTCCAAAGTGTTCATGTGTAATCCTTGCGTTTGCAGGAGCAGAGGAACCGAGCGGCGCTCGCTCCGGTTGCCCGAATCGACGCTCGTCTGGTTCGTGCCCAGATCAAGTACTGCTGCCTGGTCCAGGCAACCCGTCCATTGTGCCAGATGGCGATGCCATCGGCGAAACCGGAGGTGGCGGAGCTGGGTGAATCGTGTGGTCGAGTACTTCTTCCGCTGCTGTCATCGCATGTTCGACGCTCGGTGAACCGGCGATGACATCTTGGATGTAGATCTTGGCCCGGATGACCGGCCGACGCCATTTCCGTTCCCGCTCGAGCGCACGTCTCATCTTTTTCGGTTTGCGTGTGTACCGCCAGCGCGCCCACGGAGCGCCAGGTCTACTGAGTCGGATCGCGCCGATTATCAGCAACGGCAGAACAAACAAGCCGACAAGACCGGTCCAGATCTTGCCTTTGAGAATCACCATCGCAGCCAACCCGAAATTGATCAGTGCGATGAATACAAAAATCAGCTTGACCCAGGGATTTCGTTCCTCCCGGAACCCTGCCAGATCCAACAATTCGAGCGGCCGGAAACCGAGCAGCACGAGTCCGGTGACTGCGACGGCGACAAATACCGCGTCAACCGACGTCCTGCCTTGCTCCGACCAGTACACGTCCTTGAGATAGAAGATCAGCGCAAATTCGTCCAGTACCAGCGCCGCGCCCATACCGAAGATCGCGGCGAGTACAGCGCCTGTTGTCTGAGAGCCGTCCACGTAGACGGCTATCAGAGCGCCACCGGAGATCATCATCGCGACAACCCCGAACACCACATGGTGAACATGCTGGCCACCCGGCGTGATGTTGCCCGGCCACCATTTCACCTGGGCGCGGATCATCCGCACACTCAGCCGAATCAACAGGAACGCGGACAGAAACCCGAGGAGAAAAAACAGCAACGGGAGTCTTCCGTGGCCGATGATCTCGCGTTCGAGCCACTCTCCCATCACTGCCCTCGTTCCTGCCGGTAATCCACCAGGTCCCGATCAGGAGTGGCAGAGCGGGCTTTGTGCATCATCGAAGACGCTATTTTCCGAAACCCGCGTTTCGCAAGGCATCAGCCATCGAACCCGCCGCCGGCGCGCGGTTGTCGGGACGCTTGTCTCGACCGCCCTGCTGGGCGCCGCCGCGGCGTTGCTGACCACCTTGGCCCTGACTCGCACTCTGGCCGCCGCGCGAGCCTTCCGGCTTACGCGGTGCGCCCACCTCGTCGTCCAGGCGCAGTGTCAGTGCAATCCGCTGACGCGCCTCGTCGACCTCGAGAACCTTGACCTTCACGACGTCACCCGACTTCACGACTTCATGCGGATCTTTGACAAAGCTGTGGGACATCGCCGAAACGTGAACCAATCCGTCCTGGTGCACGCCCACGTCGACAAACGCTCCGAAGGCAGCGACGTTGGTGACAACACCTTCGAGAACCATGCCCGGCTTGAGGTGTGACACTTTTTCGATACCGGCTGCGAAGGTGGCCGTCTTGAATTCCGGGCGCGGGTCACGACCTGGCTTTTCCAGTTCGGAGATGATGTCCGTGACGGTCGGGAGACCGAATCGTTCGTCGACATAATCGGCGGCGCGCACCGATCGCAGAGCCGTGGTGTTCCCGATGATGCTCCGCACATCTCCGCCGGCACCGGCAACGATCTTGCGGACAACGGGGTACGCCTCCGGATGCACGCTCGACGCGTCGAGCGGATCGTCACCCTCGACGATTCGAAGGAAGCCCGCACACTGCTCGAATGCCTTGGGCCCCAACCGCGAAACATCCTTGAGCGCCTTGCGCGTTCGGAACGGTCCATTTTGATCTCGGTGCGCAACAATGCTTTCCGCCAGCGAACCGGCGATGCCGGAGACGCGGGCCAGTAGTGGCACAGAGGCGGTGTTGACGTCGACGCCGACAGCGTTCACCGCATCTTCGACCACCGCATTGAGCGAGCGGGAGAGAAGCGACTCGGTGATGTCGTGCTGGTACTGGCCGACACCGATGGACTTGGGGTCGATCTTGACCAACTCGGCCAACGGGTCTTGGAGACGACGGGCGATGGACACCGCTCCACGGATCGACACGTCGAGGTCCGGAAGTTCTTGGGACGCATACGCCGAGGCGGAGTAGACGGAGGCTCCCGCTTCGGACACGACGATCTTCGTCAGATTCGGGGCGCCGGTCTTGGCGATCAGTTCGGTGGCGAGGGTGTCGGTCTCACGCGAGGCGGTGCCGTTGCCGATGGCGATCAACTCGACGCCGTACTTGGTAACCAGCCCGGTCAAAACCGCGAGCGAGGCATCCCACTTGTTGTGCGGCTGATGGGGATAGATCGTTTCGTAAGCCAGAACCTTGCCCGTTCCGTCGACGACGGCAACCTTGGTGCCGGTCCGAAGTCCGGGATCGAGGCCCATGGTCGGACGGGCGCCCGCCGGCGCCGCGAGGAGAAGGTCCTTGAGGTTGGTCGCAAATACGTCGACGGCGTCCTTCTCCGCGGACTGACGCAGACGCATGCGCACATCGACTCCGAGTGTGACCGCAAATTTGGTCTTCCAGGCCCATCGAACGGTGTCGAGGAGCCAGCGATCGGCTGCGCGCCCACGGTCCGCGATGTCGAACCGGGTGGCGATTCGTCCTTCGTAGACGGTCCGCTCCCCCGGCGCCAATTCCTCGGTGTCGGCCGCCATGGTCACCGACAGGACTTCTTCTTTCTCGCCGCGAAGAACGGCAAGAATCCGGTGTGAGGGCAACTTCGCGAAGGGCTCCGAGAATTCGAAGTAGTCAGCAAACTTCGAGCCATCGGTTTCCTTGCCCTTACGAACTGCGGAAACGACCTGTCCGCGCGTCCACATCAACTCTCGTAAATCACCGACGAGATCGGCATCCTCGGCAAAACGTTCGACCAGGATCGCGCGAGCACCGTCACGTTGCTCGTCCGAGTACTGCGCTGGGTCTGTGGTGGGATCACCGATCAGTGCGTCGGCGACGGGCTCGTGACCGGCCTCACGGGCAATCTGCGCCTTGGTGCGACGCTTCGGCTTGAACGGCAGATAGATGTCTTCGAGCCGAGCCTTTGTGTCGGCAATCATGATCTGACCACGCAGTTGATCATCTAGTTTGCCCTGTGACTCGATCTCGGCGAGGACGGCATCTCGGCGCTCGTCGAGCTCGCGGAGATAGCGCAGACGCTCCTCCAGCAGTCGCAGCTGCGCGTCGTCGAGAGTGCCGGTGACTTCTTTTCGATACCGGGCGATAAAGGGCACGGTGGCACCGCTGTCCAGGAGGTCGACGGCCGCAGCCACCTGCCCTTCACGGACGTCGAGTTCCTCGGCAATGCGCTGGTTCACGGTCTTGAGAATCACGAGATCCGACCCTACCGCTATCCTGTGACAAGTAGACCGGCAGACAGCGCCGGCTCCAGAGCGCCGGGGGAAACGATGACTGCGCGGTTCGTCCGGATACTCGCCATAGCGGCTGCAGTTACTTTTGCAGCATCATGCAGCGGCGTGGAAAGTCCCGACGTGGGCGCTGCGACACAAACTCCGGCCTTCCCCGATACCGACGTGCCCATAGCGCCGACTCTCGACGCCAGGCTCGTTCAAGCCCAGTCCGCGGCGCTCGAACGTGGCGCCGACGTGTCGATTTCGGTGTTCGACCGAACCTCGAACCGGTATCTCGAAGTCGGTGGCGACCAAAAGATCGAAACCGCATCTGTTGCAAAGCTTTTCATCGCCGAAGACCTGCTGCAGCAGGATGCACACGGCGAACGAGCCCTGAGCGACGACGACTGGGGGCTCATAGAAGCCATGCTCGAGGCCTCCGACGACAACGCGGCCAACACCCTGTGGGACGCCGCCGGCGGCCCCGATGTCGTGACCCGAGTCGCGCAGCGATACTCCTTGATGTCCACAACCGCTCCCGTGGACGGCATGTGGTGGAACACCGAGACCACGTCCCACGACCTCATTACGTTCTACGATGGCATTCTGGACGACGTCACGCAGCTAGGCGAAGAACGCTCGAGTCGGCTCGTCAATTACCTACGCCAATCCGCACCCACAGCGGCTGATGGATACGACCAACGTTTCGGCCTCCCGGAAGCCCTGTTCGACGAGCCGGTGCTCGGCGTCAAACAAGGGTGGATGTGCTGCATCAACGATCGGTGGCTCCACCTGTCCACAGCCGTCGTCGGCGAGGACAACAGGTACATCGTCGCGATTGCATCTCGCGAGAACATTCAATATCCGGGCGACGACAACGATGACGCCTACCCGGATACGTCGTTCACCGATGTGATCGACGACGACAGCGCGCTTCATGCACGCGACACCGTGACGGGCGTGACACAAATCCTCTTCCCCGACGGAGCAATCGACGATTGGTCGAAACCCCAGACGCCGAATGATCAACCGGCACAGGAAGCTTCGGGCCGGTAGTTCTCACCAGCGGTACGACGTCACCGCATCCACAACACGAGCTTGCTGATCTGCGCTCAACATGGGCCACAAGGGAAGTCGCAGAATAGTCGTAGAAAACAATTCACTGCGGACGCACGGTTGCGGCGTTCTGCCGTAGCGTTTGCCGGCGGCACTGGAATCGAGCGGCACATAGTGAAACGGTGCCACGATTCCCTGCTCAGCCACATGGCGAATCATTGCGTCACGAATCTGCTCGTTCGGCATTCTGACGTAGAACAGGTGAGCGGTGTGCTCGCAATCCGGCGGGACCGTCATGAGATGGACGTCGCGCTCCTGCGCCCAGTCCGCCAAGCCCGTGCGGTAGCCGTCCCACACTCGATGCCGCTGCGCCTGGACTGTTTCGAACTCGGACAGTTGAGCGTCCAGCACCGCCGCATTCAGTTCGCTGGGGAGATAGCTCGACCCGATGTCCTGCCACGAGTACTTGTCCACCTGACCTCGGAGGAACCGAGCCCGGTTCGTGCCCTTTTCCCGGATGATCTCGGCGCGCTCCATGAGCGTGTCGTCGGAGAGCAACAATGCGCCACCCTCGCCGCAGTGAATGTTCTTCGTATCGTGGAAACTTTGGGTGCCGACCGCCCCGATGGTGCCGAGTTTGCGTCCCCGCCAGGAACCGCCCAATCCGTGTGCATTGTCCTCGATGAGAGCGATTCCATTCTGCTGGGCGAGCGCCGACAACGGTTCCATGTCAGCGGCCACACCGCCGTAGTGCATGACGAGTACAGCTTTGGTGCGCGCTGTGATTGCGTCGGCAACTGCTGCGGGGTCGATGTTTCCGGTCGCCAAGTCGATGTCGACAAACACGATGGTCGCGCCTCGTAGCGCCACTGCGGTGGCCGCGGAACTGAATGCGAAACTCGGCACGATCACCTCGTCGCCCGGTCCGAGTTCCAGCAGAAGCCCGCCCAGTTCGAGCGCATGGGTGCAGGACGTGGTCAGCAGTGCATGCTTCGAGCCGGTGATCTCCTTGATTCTGGCCGTCGACGACGCGGTGAATCGGCCGTCTCCGTGGATGTGATCCGACTCCAAAACTGTTGCCAGATTGTTCAATTCGTTTGCGGCGCGGTAGGGGCGACTGAAAATGATGCGGTCAGTGTTCACGAGCTACGCCATTCGTTTCACATGCAGCGCTCGGCCGACTCGAACCTGAATCCGCCCACCGCGGCGAATCCACCTTCAGATACAGCGGTTTGCCCACCAGGATGTGCAGTGCCACACCGAGATACTCGGCAATGAGGCCGAGTGAGAACAGGATTGCGCCCGAGCACACGAGGAGCGCCACGATCATCGACGCCCACCCCTCGGGGTCGTTGTTGTCGCCGGTCACTGCTTGAACGAAGATCACCGCAGCCACGATCACACCGGCGAGCGCAAGAGTCACACCGAGCAGACTGACCACCCGCAGGCCGCGGGTTCCACTGCACAAGACCATCTTCCAGAACAACGAGAACAGCCGGCGATAGTTGTATCCGGACTCCTCGCGCCCTTCGGCGCGCAGAGCAACCGGGACCGACGCGGTGTTTCCCACCACCCAGGTCAAGGCGACGTCAAGGTAAGCACCATTGGCGGCGACCTCGGCAAGTTGCCGACCGATATCACCGCGGATGAGCCGGAAGCTTTCGAATCGCGCTGATGCCGGGAACGAAAATATCGTCCCCAGAACAGTTTTTGCGCCCCTCGACGTCACGTTTCGCAAGAATCCGTGCGGACGGGTGTTGGTTGGCTTGGAATAAACGAGGTCGGCACGCTCGGCTAGTGCCGTGTCCAGGAAGGAACCTATACAGGCCGGATCATGCTGCCCGTCCTCATCCATCGTGACTACCCAATCACCGCGAGCAGCAGCCATCCCGGCGATCGTCGCAGCGTCCTGGCCGTAGTTGCGGCTGAGCCAGACAACACGAACCTGCTCGAAGCGACGTTCCAACTCGAGAAGAACAACATCGGACCGGTCCGGTCCGTTGTCGTGAACCAGAACTATCTCGTCGACCCTGAAATTGGCACCGGCGGAACTGACACACGGACCGGAGAGTCCATCCAATTCCTCGACCAACGCCGTAATGGTCTTTTCGCCCTGGTAAACGGGCACTACGACGGAAATCGAGTGCACTCGCTTCTGCTCCCTTCGAGGGTCTCGGCTTGTGCCGAGAATGTGCGCCACCGGCCTCACACCGTCGCGAACTTTAACACGCGCATACGTGACGGACCCGAATGATCCCGGCAGTTCGGACACACGCGTCGCCGTGCGCCCGGTCACCGATGTTAAGGTCTGGAACTCGTGGTGGAAACTCGTGGTCACGCCCGACTCGATGTGTACAAATGGGGCGCTGTTACAGCAGTCGGTGTGATCGCGGGATATGTGGCGGTCATCCTCGCCAATGCTCGCCATTTCTACACCGACGACACCGAGTCCCAGTACGCCCCTCTGTGGGTAATGCTCGGACAGCACCTGCGCGCAGGCAACCTACCGGTGTTGATCCCCGAGCATTGGATGGCGGGCAACTACGCCATCGAGGAAGCCGGCCTTCTCAACCCACCGCAACTCCTGATCAACCTGATCGCGCCGTCGTTCGACAACTTGGCGTTGTACGCCACGCTCGTAAAGTTGGTCTTTGCGATCATTCTCGGGCTCGGCGTGTATCGGATCTGTCTCGAATACGGTTCGAAGCCGGCTTGGGCTGCGGTCGCCGGGGTATCAATTCCCTTCACCGGATTCTTACTGTTCTTCGACGAGGCCAGCTGGATGACAGCGTTCACCGGCACCGCCTGGATGGTGCAGGCGTGGGCGTCGGCGATCCGGTACTCCCGCGGCAAGAGCGGGCCTATACCGACCTTCGTGTTCCTGTATCTGGCGATATCCGTCCAATATGTCTTTCCGGCCGTCGAATCCGCCCTGATGATCGCTGCGGTGGCCATCGGCGAGGTTGTCTACCAACGACGCTGGGCACCGTCGCTGCGACTACTTGCGGTGGCTGCAAGCGCCGCGCTGGCCGGCATGGCCACGTATATCCCGAGTGTGCTCACCGCCGATGTCACCTGGCGGGGCGCATCCGAGATCAAGAACGACCAATTCCTCGCTGTTCCCTGGTCGGAATCTCTGAACGCCAGCCTGCCCAGCACCATGCCTGCCTTCACCTCCTGGTGGGGCTATATCCAGACGATGCCGATGGTCTACATCGCCTGGTTCCTGATCCCCGCGCTGGCATTCATCGACTGGGGCAAGGCCCGCAGTGCGGCGCGCGAACTGACCAGCGTCGGAATCTTCACGGTGGCCGTGTTGATGTGGACTGCCGGACCGAGCAATATCGGCCCCTTGCGGTGGCCTGCCCGCGTGCTGCCGATGGTTGCAATCGGACTGCTGGTGCTGGTCTGCACGCTCCTGGGCCGATACGCCACCACCGACAACCTGCGACGCCGCGCCACCGCTGCGGTACTCCTGATCGGGCTGCTGCTGGTGCGTTCCGCGTCAGCCGCTCCCAGCCTGCTCGAGTGGCACCTCGTCTCAGCCGTTCTGGTAGCGGGCCTCGGGGCAGCCGTGGTCTGGCTCGGCTGCAACAAGGGCACCGCCGCGGCCTGCATCGTCGCGATCGTCGCCGTCTCCCCCATTGCCTACGCCCAGGTTCGGGCCGCACAGCCGACGCCGATGAGCTGGAATCTTCCCGAATCTCGCTCGGACATGACTGCAGCTTTCCCCGATTTCGACGGCACAACACTGCAGCTCGCGGATCGCGCTCTGATCGCACCGGGCGACCGCACATTGAGCGGCGCCTACGGATCACTCGCATTCGGCAACTACCCCAAGGATCTGGGGCTCACCTACACCAGCGGCTACACCCCCAACGGGCACTACTACTTCGGCGATATCCTGTGCATGCGTTGGGACATGAGCGTGTGCTCCGACGCTTTCCGACGCGCCTTCAGCGTCGAACCGGCCACCGGCCGCACCTTCGTCGATCTGATGAACGTAGACCGAGTTGTCCTGCAGAACGCCCTGTATCCGAATGCTCGCAGCGGGCCCGCGCCCGACGGCTGGAAATGGGTCGACTACCCCGGCCACGAGAATTTCATTTCGGGACTCGAACGGGTCGACGGACCGGTCTCGACGCGGAACGGTCGAATCTCCGATACCCAAGGCGTAGAAGCAACGTCGATCGCCGAATCGAACATGTCGAGCACTCTTCGAGTGAGTTCGGAGAGCGGCGGAAAGGTCGTCTTCGCACGCTTGGGCTGGCCGGGCTACCGGGCGACGTTGAACGGCGAGTCGGTACCCATCGACGTAGTCGCGAAGTCCTTTGTCACCGTGGACGTTCCGGCCGGCACGAAAGATGCCGAACTGGTTCTGACCTGGCGACCCCCGGGCTGGAAGATCGGTGCCGCCTCGGCGATCGCAGGATTGGCCGGACTCGGCGTCCTCGAATGGATGTACCTGCGCGGCCGTCGACGTGACCGAATTGCCAATGCTCCGAGCGCTTTACCGTGAGCACCGAAGATGCCCACACGGCCGACCCCGGGCCGCTTCTGCGGATCGTGAAACATCAGCCGATCGCGTTTGCCATTGTCGGAGTGGCAAATACGGTGATCGGGTACCTGCTGTTCGTTGTGTGGATGCTGATCCTCGACAATGAGAAGCTGTACCAGGTTGCACTGATCGGCGCCTACAGCGTCAGCGTTCTCATAGCGTTTGTGCTGCACCGGACACTGGTTTTCCGGGTACGCGGCCAGGTGGCCCGCGATCTCGCGGCGTTTGTCGTCGTCAACTCAGGCGGACTTGCTCTCAACCTGATTCTGGCGACAATTGCCGTGTCCGTTTTCCATGCGCCACCACTACCGGCGCAGGCAGTGGTGATGCTGATCGTGGCCGGAGTGAGCTTCTTCGGGCACCGCTACTTCTCGTTCCGGCGCAGCCCGGCTGGCCAGCCCTAGTCGCGAGGCAAGAAGGACAAGATATCTGGCTGTACGGCGACGGAATACTCGCGGGAGCGCTGCTTCCCGAAATCGATGGGTTGATTATCAAGAGATATCCAGTGGTGGCCGGTGCGGGAGTGCCGATGTTTGCCGGAACTTTCGAGCCGACACTGTTCGCCCCCACCGCCACCGAGTCTTTCGACAACGGCGCGAGCGTCACCTGGCTGACGAGAAATAACTAGGGAAGCAGATCCGGTCGACGCTCGGCGGTGCGCTGCAAGGACTGCTCACGACGCCACGCCTTGACCTTGGCATGATCGCCGGACAGCAGAACCGGCGGAACCTCGAGATCTCGCCACACCGCCGGGCGTGTGTAGCTGGGGCCTTCGAGAAGTCCGTCGGAGAACGAATCCTCTTGGTGTGAAAGCTGATTGCCGAGAACACCGGGCATCAGACGGACAACAGCTTCAACCATCACGAGGACAGCCGCTTCACCGCCGATCAGCACGTAGTCACCGATGCTGACTTCCTCGACACGCACACGCTTGGCCGCGTCGTCGAAGACTCGCTGATCGATACCCTCGTACCGACCGCACGCGAAGACCAGATGTCTTGCCTTCGACCAACGCTCCGCCGTGGCCTGAGTAAACGGAACACCGGCGGGAGTGGGCACCACCAGAATTGTTTCCGCGTCGTCCGGCCCTTCGGATTCGGAACGTCCGATGACGTCGTCGAGGGCGGGACCCCAGACCGTGGGCTTCATGACCATGCCCGGTCCCCCGCCGTACGGGGAATCGTCGACGGCCTTATGAACGTCTTGCGTCCAGGATCGAAGATCGTGAACGTCCACCGAGATCAAGCCACGTTCGATTGCCTTGCCCAACAGGGCAGCACGAAGCGGTTCGAGATACTCGGGAAAGATTGTGACTACGTCGAGACGCATGAAGAGATCAGTCGCTATCGGAATTAGCTTTGTCGCCGAAGTCCGGGTCGAGAAGCCCTTCCGGGGGTGCGATCTCGATGAGACCGTCAGTGGTGGACACCTTTGTCACGATTGCAGCGACAAACGGAACCAACAACTCGCCGGATGTCTCACCGGTGCGCCTGATTGAGAGCAATTCGCCTGCGGCGGAATGCAATACCTCGATCACGGAACCAACTTCGGTGCCGTCGGCCAGTACGACCTTCAGACCTTCGAGTTCGTGATCGTAGAACTCGTCCGGATCGTCGGACGGTTCGAGATCTGCGGTGTCGATGACAAACATCGTGCCCCGCAAGGCATCTGCTTCGCCTCGATCGGCGATGCCGACAAGGCGCAGCAGAAGCCGCCCGGAATGATTCCGGGCAGCTTCCACCGTGTACGACTTCAGTGTCGACTCGCGCGGCTTGTGTCCGTTCAGCACGGCGCCTACGGCAAAGCGTTCTTCGGGTTCGTCAGTACGAACGTCGACGACAAGCTCACCTTTGATGCCGTGTGACTTTGCGACACGGCCGACTACGAGTTCCACTGTTTCTGCCGTCTACTGATCGGTGTCGACGACGTCGACGCGAATGCCACGGCCACCGATACCGGAGACCAGGGTCCGCAGAGCGGTCGCGGTACGTCCGCCCCTGCCGATGACCTTGCCGAGATCGTCAGGATGCACATGCACCTCGACGGTACGTCCACGGCGTCCGGTCATCAGTTCGACGCGAACGTCGTCAGGATTGGCGACAATGCCGCGAACCAAATGCTCTACCGCATCAGCGACGACGGCACTCACTTGTCAGCAGCCTCGGCGTCTGCAGCGGGAGCCTCGGCAGCAGCCTCGACCTCTTCGACCTTGGCGGCCTTCTTCTTCTTGGGGGTGATTGCTTCTGCAACCGGCTCGCTCTCAGCCTGCGCGAGGGCAGCCTGGAAGAGTTCGAGCTTGGTGGGCTTAGCTTCCTTGACACGCAGGGTGCCTTCGGTGCCCGGGAGGCCCTTGAACTTCTGCCAGTCACCGGTGATCTTGAGGAGAGCTTCGACAGGCTCGGTGGCCTGTGCGCCAACGCCCAACCAGTACTGTGCGCGCTCGGAGTCGATCTCGATGAAGGAAGGCTCTTCCTTCGGGTGGTACTTGCCGATCGTCTCGATCGAACGGCCGTCGCGACGGGTGCGAGCGTCGGCAATGACAACGCGGTACTGGGCGTTGCGGATCTTGCCGAGGCGGGTGAGCTTGATCTTGACAGCCATGGCTGTGGTACTCCTTCAGCGCGCACGAATGCGGCGCGCGTGTCACGTGCAATTCAGCAACTCACACGAATTTGTGAGTCCGGTTTTGCCTCTAACCTGTGACCGTCGCAGCGGTACGTAACCGATTGCGACGAACAGTCGTCTATTGTGCCAGATCCGGTTCCCCTGGTGAAATCCGGGGAGCCGAATTCAGTCGAAAAAGTTTCCGCGAAGCATCACTCGAGTGGGCTTCGACAGCACAGCTGTGTTTCCGCGCGGATCTTCCTCGAATACAACGAGGTCAGCGGGCGCCCCTTCGACGATCCCCGGCGCCCCCAGCCAGCCACGTGCGTCCCAGCAAGCCGCCCCGAGAGCGTCGTGCGCCGACAGCCCGGCCAAGTGGAGTTCGGCCACCTCGTCCGCGATCCGTCCGTGCAGGATCGATCCCCCGGCATCGGTGCCGGCATAGATCGGAATGCCCGCTTCATGGGCTGCGCCGATCGTCTGATGACGCCGCGCATGCAGATCGCGCATGTGCGCGGCGTAGATCGGGTACCGCGTTGCCGAGTCTGCAATTCCGGGGAATGTCGCGATGTTGATGAGCGTCGGAACCAGCGCGGTGCCGCGGGAGACCATCAAATCGATGGTCTCGTCCGTCAACCCCGTGCCGTGTTCGATGCAGTCGATACCGGCGTTGATCAGACCGGGCAAAGCGTCTTCGGCAAACACATGCGCCGTCACCTTGGCACCTTCGGCATGGGCCGCCGCAATCGCCTCGACCAGAATCTCGTCACTCCACAGCGGCGCGAGGTCCCCCACGGAACGATCGATCCAGTCGCCGACGAGTTTTACCCAGCCGTCGCCGGCCCGCGCTTGACGCGCTGCCTCGGCGGGGAGCTGCGATTCGTCGTCGAGATCGACCGGCAGTCCCGGGATGTATCGCTTGGGCGCAGCAATGTGCTGACCGGCGCGAATGATCCGCGGAAGATCGAGACGCTCATCGATGAACCGGGTATCGACGGGTGAACCGGCGTCGCGCAACAACAGCACTCCGGCGTCACGCTCGGTTTCGGCCTGCGCAATCAGACCCTCGATGCTCTCCCCGCCACCACCGCCGAAGCGGATTCCGACATGGCAATGCGCGTCGACTAGTCCCGGAGCGATCCAGCCCGATTCCACGACGGTCTCGGCGCCGGCGACCGGTTCGAAGGTGATCCGGCCGTCGACAACCCACAGTTCGATGGGCGCAGCATCGGGCAGACCGATCCCCCGCAGATGCAGAACACTCATTTTTTACTTCTTGGGGAGCTTGAGCTGGGAAAGGTCGATGCCTTCGAGCCCGGGAGGCAACTGGTCGAGTCCTGGAGGCATCCCGGAGAGATCCGGCATTCCCGCGGGCATTCCGCCAGGCATACCCGGGAATCCGCCCATACCGGGGAAGCCTCCGCGCATCTTGGGCTGCGTCGGGCCCTTGCCGCCCTTCTTGCCCTTCTTGCCCTTCTTGCTACGCACCTGCTTACGTGCGCCGGGCAGGCCCATACGTCCGGCCATGGCGGCCATCATCTTTCGAGCGTCGAAGAACCGGTCCACCAGCTGGTTGACGTCGGAAACCTTGACGCCCGAGCCGTTGGCGATACGCAGGCGACGCGACGCGTTGATGATCTTGGGATCTTCACGCTCGGCCGGCGTCATACCGCGAATGATGGCCTGAATGCGGTCGAGTTGCTTCTCGTCGACGTTGGCGAGCGCGTCCTTCATGCCGCCGGCACCGGGGAGCATCCCCAGGAGATTGCCGATCGGGCCCATCTTGCGCACGGCCATCATCTGGTCGAGGAAGTCTTCGAGAGTGAGCTGACCGGAGCCGATCTTGGCGGCCGTTGCCTCGGCCTGATCGGCGTCGAAGACCTGCTCGGCCTGCTCGATGAGGCTGAGAACGTCGCCCATACCGAGGATGCGACTGGCCATGCGGTCCGGATGGAAGACGTCGAAGTCTTCGAGCTTCTCGCCCGTGGACGCGA
Source organism: Rhodococcus sp. IEGM 1379 (assembly GCF_030056815.1). Taxonomy (GTDB): domain Bacteria; phylum Actinomycetota; class Actinomycetes; order Mycobacteriales; family Mycobacteriaceae; genus Rhodococcus_F. The sequence goes on along the minus strand of NZ_JASHKR010000005.1, from coordinate 41,190 downwards.
ACAGAATCGGCTGGCCGGTGACTTCACGGACGCTCAGCGCGGCGCCGCCTCGGGCGTCGCCGTCGAGCTTGGTGAGGACGACGCCGGTGATGCCGACTCCCTCACGGAAAGCGTCGGCGGTGCTGACCGCGTCCTGACCGATCATCGAGTCGAGAACAAAAATGGTTTCGTCGGGGTTGACGGCGTCACGGATGCCGGCGGCCTGAGCCATCAACTCCGAATCGATACCGAGGCGACCGGCGGTATCGACGATGACCACGTCGTAATGCTTGTTACGTGCTTCTTCGACACCCGCGCGAGCTACCTCGACGGGGTCGGCAGCGGAGACACCGAGCGCGTTGTCGCCACCACCGATGGAGGTGCCGGGATGCGGCGCGAAGACTGCTGCTCCGGCGCGCTCACCGACGATCTGCAGCTGGGTGACGGCGCCGGGGCGCTGAAGGTCGCAGGCGACCAGAAGGGGCGTGTGGCCCTGGTCCTTGAGCCACTTGGCCAGCTTTCCGGCCAGCGTGGTCTTACCGGAACCCTGCAGACCGGCCAACATGATGACCGTCGGCGGGTTCTTGGCGAACTGCAGTCGACGCGTTTCGCCGCCGAGAACCTGAACGAGTTCTTCGTTGACGATCTTGACGACCTGCTGGGCCGGGTTGAGTGCGCCGGAAACCTCGGCGCCCTTCGCGCGTTCCTTGACCTTGGCGATGAAGCTGCGCACCACGGGCAGCGCCACGTCGGCCTCGAGAAGTGCGAGGCGGATCTCACGGGCCGTAGCGTCGATATCGGCGCCGGACAGACGACCCTTACCACGCAGATCCTTGAGAGATCCGGTCAATCTGTCGGAAAGGGATTCGAACACCGAGTGCGCTCCTGAATGTCGTGCGAGTTGGCCGTGGATATTCTCGGGCACCAGCCTAGCCGCTACGTCCGCACCGATCCCAGCCGATGCGGACGTAACCGTCCCGGAGTGTCTCTACTCGGGCATCTTCTCGGGCGGTGGCAGCGGGACAACACCGAGAACTGCGTCCTCCACGCGTTCCCGGATCGCCCGCGAATCGGCCTGTCCGAAGTCGAGACAGAACGAGTCGATGACGGACGAACCCAGTGTTGCGACCTTCGCCCACCGAATGTCCGCGCCGCTGTGCTCGAGCGCCGCAGCCAAACGGCAGAGCAACCCGACCCGATCCTCGGTACGAAGCTCGAGAATCGCTTGACCTTCACCGGGTGAGTCGAACCAGATCACCCGCGGCGGGGCCTGGGCATACAGAACCGGCACCGCCGAATTCTTGTTCGTCTGGATCGGATCTTCCCACTGGTCGGCCCGAGCTTCTGCTTCTTTGGCATCGAGCAGCTCGAGTAAGTTCAACTCACCCGCCGAAGCGCGGATCAATTCCTGACGGAGCAGCACCGCCTGCGGTGGAGTCCCGAACCGCGGCGTCACCACGAACGTATTGACCGCCGATCCGCCGTGGGCTCCCAGAGAAGCGGAATGCACCCGCAACGACGCCAGGGCAAGAACGCCCGCGGCGCGCGAGAGCAAGCCCGGTGTATCCGGGGCGATGATCGTGACGAGGAAGCTGTGCAGATTCTCCGCCGGAACCAAGGACACATGCACACCGCCGTCTTCGGCGACCTCCAACTGCTGCGGGTCGAGCGGATCGGGTACCGGCAACTCCTCCCCGGCCATCAGCAGACGGCAGCGGCGCACCAGTTCACCGATCAACGACGATTTCCAGTCACCCCACACCCCCGGGCCCGTCGCCAGAGAGTCAGCCTCGGCGAGCGCATGCAGAAGATCCAACAGCGTTCCGTCGCCACCGAGAGCGTCGACAACCCGCTGGACCGTCGCCGGATCATCCAGATCTCGACGCGTCGCAGTTTCCGGCAACAACAAGTGATGTCGCACGATCGCGGCCAGAGTTGCCACGTCGGAAGGCCAGAGCCCCAAACGATTTCCGATCGCGGTTGCCAACTCTGCGCCGACAACACTGTGATCGCCTCCGCGACCCTTTCCGATGTCGTGAATCAGAGCGCCGAGCATCAGTAGATCCGGCCGAGCGACCCGCGTCGTGAATCCGCTTGCATACGCGGCAGTTTCGACAAGATGCCGATCAACGGTCCAGGTATGCACCGCGTCGCGCGGCGGCAGATCACGAATGGTGCCCCACTCCGGCAACAGTCGCCCCCACAATCCGGTGCGATCAAGAGCCTCGATGACCGGCACTGCTCGCGAACCCGACCCGAGCAACACCAGAAGATCGTTGACAGCGTTCTTCGGCCACGGCTCACGCAATTCAGGAGCGTTGTCCGCCAACCGATTCAGCGTCGACGCTGAGATCGGTAGACCGCCGGACGCCGCAGCGGCCGCCACCCGCATGATGAGTCCCGGATCCTTCTTGGGCCGGGCATCGCGCGCCAGCACCACTTCCCCGGCATGCTCGACAACACCTTCGTCGAGCGGACGGCGAACGGGCGGCCGGCGCAACCTCGACAAGCCACGGCGAGGCAAAGAGTTTCCGGCAGTACGGATTCCGACGTCCACCGAGTAGCTGATAGTGCGCGCCGATTCACTGAGCAGACGAGCGAGGTCGAAGCGGTCACCGATCCGCAGTGCCGCACCGATCTCGTCCGCGTCCTGCGCGCGCAGCTGATCTCGGGCACGACCGGCAACACGATGCAATTCGGTACGCACGTCCAGCAAGCGCCGATGCGCCAAAGCCAGGCCGCCGCCCGGCGAATTGGGACCAAGACCAGGCATGCCGTCCGTCAACTGCGCGATCGACAGGGCATTGAGCAATTGCACGTCACGCAATCCCCCGCGGCCGCTCTTGAGATCCGGCTCGGCGCGATGCGCAATCTCACCGCTGCGCTCCCACCGCGTACGGGTCTGAGCAATCAGCTCATCGAATCGGCTTCGAATATCCATCCGCCATTGGCGTCGTACACCGCTGATCAGCAGATTGCTCAGCTCGACGTCGCCGGCGATGTGCCGAGCCTCGAGCATGCCCAGTGACGCGGTGATATCCGTCGCCGCAACCTGAAGTGCCTGCGGAATGGTCCGCACACTGTGGTCGAGTTTGATGTGCGCATCCCAGAGCGGATACCAGAGGCTGTCCGCTACCTGCGCCACCACAGCCGGATCCATGTCGTCGTGCAACAAGATCAGATCGAGATCGGAATACGGCAGCAACTCGTGCCGCCCCAGCCCCCCGACCGCCACTATCGCAAATCCGCAATCCGGTTTGATTCCCAGCTCTGCGCCCTTGGTCGTCAGCCAGAACTCGTGCAGGTCCACCAGAGCATGTCGCAAAGCAGGAGCGTCGAGCTTGCGTTTCGCTGCACCGCCGGTCAGCAGAGCTTTGCGTGCGCGGGCCAGGTCCGCGGCTTCGTCGGATCCCCCTGACGAGACCGGCCCTGGCCCCGTCGCTTTGGCGACGGAACCAGGGCCGAAGTTCTCGGACCCTTTCGGGTCAGAGTGCATCGCTACCGCGTTCGCCGGTACGAACCCGGATGACCGACTCGACCGGTGAAACCCAAACCTTGCCGTCACCGATCTTGCCGGTGCGGGCAGCCTCCACGATCACCTCGACCACCTTGTCCACCGCCGCGTCGTCGACAACGACCTCAACCCGAACCTTCGGCACGAAGTCCACGGAATACTCCGCGCCGCGATACACCTCGGTGTGGCCCTTCTGTCGGCCGTAACCCTGAACTTCGCTGACTGTCATACCCAGCACCCCGGCCTGCTCGAGCCCAGTTTTGACGTCCTCGAGCGTGAACGGCTTGACGATTGCTGTGATCAGCTTCATGTGCTCATCCCTTTCCAACTCTGAAGTGCTGCGATTTCACTCTAATCAAGTGCTGATCACGCGAGGTCGTATGCGGTCTCTGCGTGTTGGGTCTCGTCAATGCCGCGAGCTTCTTCCTCGGGCGAGATTCGCCAGCCGAGAGGCTTGAGAGCAAAGCCGATAATCGCGGTGAGAACACCGGTGAAGATGAGAGCTGAAAGTGCAATCACGATTTGAACCACCAACTGCTTGTAGTCGCCGCCGTAGAACAACCCTGTCGACGTAGCGAAGAATCCGATACCGATAGTGCCCCACAGACCGGAAACCAAGTGGACACCCACAACGTCGAGCGAATCGTCGAAGCCGAAGCGGAACTTCAGGCCGACAGCCAGAGCGGACAGAATGCCGGCAACAGCGCCGAGGAAGATCGAGCCGACCGGGCTCAACGCACCGGCAGCCGGAGTGATGGCAACCAGACCGGCAACAGCGCCGGAAGCGGCACCGAGGCTGGTGGCGTGGCCGTCGCGGATACGTTCCGTGAGCAACCAAGCGAGGATCGCAGCGCACGTTGCAGTGGTGGTGTTGACCCAAGCGAGACCGGCATTGCCGTCAGCAGCAAAGGCCGAACCTGCGTTGAAGCCGAACCAACCGAACCACAGAAGCGCTGCACCGAGCATGACGAACGGCAGGTTGTGCGGACGGAACGCGGTCTTGCCGAATCCGGCACGCTTGCCGACGATCAGAGCGAGAACCAGCGCGGCAATACCGGCGTTGATGTGAACGACCGTGCCACCGGCAAAGTCGATCGGTGCGACATTGGCGACGGTAACTCCGTCGTCATTGACCATGGTTCCGAACATCTTCGCGGCAATGCCGTCCTCGGAACCCGAAAGCAATCCGCCGCCCCACACCATGTGAGCGAGCGGGAAGTAGACAATCGTGACCCAGATGCCCGAGAAGAGCATCCACGTACTGAACTTCACGCGCTCAGCCAAAGCACCGCTGATAAGTGCGGTCGTGATAATTGCGAAAGTCACCTGAAAAGCAATATCGATGACGTTGGGATAACCCCAGGCGCCGGCGATGAAATTACCGTCCGCGTCGGTGATGCTGTCCTTGAGTCCGAAGAACTCGAAGGGGTTCGCGAATATGCCACCGATGTTTTCGGTGCCGTAGGACATCGACCATCCCCACAGCACGTAAATGACACCGATAACGGCCATCGAACCGAACGACATCATCATCATGTTGAGCACGGACTTGGAGCGAGACATTCCACCGTAGAAGAATGCGACGCCAGGTGTCATCAGCAGGACCAGGGACGCGGCCATCAGCATCCATGCGGCGTTACCGGAGTTCGCCAACAATTCGTCGGTACTCACTTACTACCTCCTAGTCGCACGTGCCGGGTAGCACGTCGTTGAGTAGAAGACTGCTGGGCTGGTGTTTCGTCCGTGGCGCGCTCGCGTTTCGCGGACGTGAACCAATTACCCAATTTTGTTGCAAGTAAGTTTCGTAGTGGGGTTTTGCGAACCCTGTGCGCCTTTTTGGTAGTGGTCGCTACCAAAAAGGCGCACAGGGGCGTCAGCCCAGAAGGGCGTCGACAAACGCTCCCGGCTCGAACGGAGCCAGATCGTCGGCGCCTTCTCCGAGGCCGACAAGCTTGACCGGAACGCCGAGTTCATGCTGAACCTGGAAGACGATTCCGCCCTTGGCCGTGCCGTCCAACTTGGTCAACACAACGCCGGTGATGTCGACAACCTCAGCGAATACACGAGCCTGAGCGAGCCCGTTCTGGCCGACTGTGGCGTCGAGAACCAGCAGAACATCGTCTACCGATGCCTTCTTCTCGATAACGCGCTTGACCTTGCCAAGCTCGTCCATCAAACCGGTCTTGGTGTGCAAGCGGCCGGCAGTGTCGATCAGTACTACGTCGACACCCTCGTCGATACCGCGTGCTACCGCATCGAAGGCAATCGCTGCGGGGTCTCCACCTTCCTTACCCCGAACCACCTCGGCGCCGACACGCTCAGCCCACGTCTGAAGCTGATCGGCCGCAGCGGCGCGGAACGTATCTGCAGCACCGAGAATTACCCGTCGTCCGTCCGCGACCAACACCCGAGCCAACTTGCCCGTCGTGGTGGTCTTGCCGGTTCCGTTGACACCGACGACCAAGAGGACGGCGGGGTGGTTGTCGTGCGGAATTGCCCGGATCGAGCGATCCAGCTCGGGACGCAGCTCCGCGATCAGGACCTCACGCAGCAGAGCGCGTGCGGCCGCCTCGGTTCGAACACTGCGAGCCGCCATCTGCGCCCGCAGGGTGGTGACGATCTTCTCCGTCGTCGCCGAGCCGATATCAGCAATCAGCAGGGTGTCCTCGACCTCTTCCCACGAATCCTCGTCCAGGTCGCCGCCACCAAGAAGGCCGAGCAAGCTCTTACCGACCGCGGACTGCGAACGTGAAAGTCGACCGCGCAGGCGATCAAGCCGGCCCTCGGTCGGGTCGATCTCGTCGAGAACCCGAGGCGCGGGTTCCACGACAACGGGCTCTTCGACGATCGGAACCTCTTCGACGACGGGTTCCTCAACGACCGGCGCCTCTTCGACGACGGGTTCCTCGACAACGACCGGTTCCTCGACGACCGGCGCCTCTTCGACGACGGGTTCCTCAACGACCGGCGCCTCTTCGACCGGCGCCTCTTCGACCGGCGCCTCTTCGACCGGCGTCTTCTCGGCAACCGGCTCTTCAACAACCGGCTCTTCAACAACCGGCCCTTCAACAACCGGCCCTTCAACAACCGGAGCCTTCCCGACGACCGGTTCCTCGACAACCGGAATCGGTTTCGGCTCGACGGGCTTTTCCGGTTCCACCGTCACCGGCGGTGCCGTCGCGGTGGACCCCTCACTGAAACTGAACCCGCCACCGGCCTTGTAGCCGCCTGACTTGTCCTTCTCGGGGGCACCGAGTTCCGGCTTCGTCTCCGGTGCCTTGAGCGACACCTGACTGCTGCGGTAGCGCAGGAAACCAGCCACGAGGGCAATGAGTATTACGGCCGCTACAGCCGCGATGATGATCCAAGCCTGGGTAGTCACCGAGCTATTCTTTCAGGCTCGGCAAGAGAAAGTGACCAGGGCTTACCGCACGGCGAGGTCTTGGCCGCGTAATCGTTGTGAAATGACGGCGGTAATTCCGTCGCCGCGCATGCTGACGCCGTACAGCGCGTCGGCAATTTCCATGGTCGGTTTCTGGTGCGTGATGACGATCAACTGCGATTTTTCACGCAACTGTTCGAACAAACCGATGAGTCGACGCAAATTGGTGTCGTCGAGTGCCGCTTCCACTTCGTCCATGACGTAGAACGGTGACGGCCTGGCGCGGAAGATCGCCACGAGCATCGCGATGGCGGTCAGCGACTTCTCGCCACCGGAGAGCAAAGACAGCCGCTTTACCTTCTTTCCCGGCGGGCGAGCTTCGACCTCGATGCCGGTGGTCAGCATGTCCGACGGGTCGGTGAGGACCAGTCGGCCTTCTCCCCCGGGAAATAGTGTCGCGAAGACTCCGACAAACTCGCGCTGGACGTCCGCGAAGGCCTCGGTGAACACCTGGAGGATCCGGGCGTCGACGTCCGCCACCACGTCCAGGAGATCCTTGCGCGCCGTTTTGACGTCCTCGAGTTGTGTGGACAAGAAGGTGTATCGCTCTTCGAGCGCGGCAAATTCTTCCAGCGCCAACGGATTGACCCGGCCGAGAGTCGCGAGGTCTTTCTCGGCTCGCTTGGCTCGACGCTCCTGGGTGGTTCGCTCGTACGGCGCGGGCACCGGCGCGGTGACCTGCTCGCCGCACTCCTTGGCTTGCTCGTACTCTTCCAACTCCAGCGCTGTCGGGGGCAGTTCCACATCTGGTCCGTACTCGGAAATCAGATCGTCGAGGCCGATCCCGTACTGCTCGAGAATGGACTCTTCGAGCTGCTCGATGCGCAGCGCGGCCTGGGCCTTGGCCACCTCGTCGCGGTGAACCGCATCGGTCAACGACGCCAACTGCCCGGTGAGCGCTTTGACGATCTCTCGAACCTGATCGAGTTTTGCCATGCATTCGGTTCGCGCCTGTGACAGTTCGTCACGATGCGCCAGCGCCGACGCGACGACGCCCTCGAGTTCCGTCGCCACTCGTCGGCCGGATTCTGCAACAGCCGCAGCAACTTCGGCGGCGTGAGCGCGCGCTTTCAGTGCCCGCTCGGCGCGAACCCGTGCCTCCCGTTCAGCCGCCGCGGCGCGGCGCAGCGAATCTGCTTTGCCTCGAACGGATTCGGCTCGTTCCTCGGCAGTTCGCACGGTGAGCCGCGCATCCATTTCGACGATGCGCACTTCGGCTAGTGCCGCTGCTGCCATCTCGCGGTCGGTGGCGGTTGATTCCGGCGCTCCCGCCTCGGCGGACCCGTCACTCTCGGCAAGCCTGAGACGTTCTTCCAATTCTGCTAGCGCAGTGAGAGATTCATCCCGACCTGATTCCACGCGATCGCGCTGGGCGCTCAACCGCTCCGATTCTGTGTTCGCGGTACGGACTGCCTGACCCAAGCGTCCCAAATGTTCGTAGATGGAGGACATCGCTGCGTCCGACTCGTTGAGCGCAGCCAGAGTCTGTTCCGCGGTTTCCTGCCGTGCAGCCTGCTCGGCCAGTCCCCCTGCCAATGCTGCTTCCAATTCCTCGGACCGCGCCTGCGTCTGGTCCAACTCTGCGGCAGAGATGTCGATAGCGGCTTGGACTTCGAGTGTGCTCGGACGTCGATCGGAGCCGCCGATGAGCCAACCCGTTCCGTGGAGGTTTCCGGATTTGTCGACGGCGCGAATTGCATGGTGCTCAGCTACTATTCGAACCGCATCGTCGAGGTTCTCAACCAGAACGACGTCGCCCAGTAAGGCATTGATTCCGGCCCTCAGATCGTCGGGGCACTCGATGACGTCGACGGCGCGTCGAACACCCGGAGGGAGATCGACCGATACAGAAGTCTCGCCCTCACCGCGAACGATCAACGACGCTTGACCACCATCGCGTTCCACGAGAGCTGCCACCGCCGACTGAGCAACGTTCAGCGATTGCGCGACAACGGCATCCGCTGCCGGGCCCAAGGCCGCGGCAATCGCGGTTTCGTCTCCCTGTTCCACACGCATCTCGCCAGCCAGCGAGCTGGTAACGCCTTCGAGGTGCTCGAGGAGCCAACCGGCGCCGTCCTTGCGCTGCAACCCCATTGACAGTGCTTCGACGCGTGCGCGGAGCGAAGCAATGCGTTGTCCGCTCGACTTCTCTTCGGCACGCAACTCGTCGACTCGCCGATTGATCAGACCAAGAGCCTCGAGCGCCCGTTCGTGATTGATGTCGAGTCCGACCTCACCGGCGTCGAGATCGCCGATGCTCGCCGACGCCGCCTCGAACTCTTCCTCGGCAGTGGCGGCGCGGCGCGTCGACTCCTCGACGGCTTCGGTGAGTCGAGCCATATCGGCATCCACCGATTCGACTCGCGTCCGGAGAGTATCTACCTGACCCGACAACCTGGCCAAGCCTTCACGGCGGTCTGCGACGGCCCGAACTTCCGCTATGTGAGCGCGTTCCGCTTCTGCGGCAGCGTCTTCGGTAGCCGACAGTTGTTCACGGGCTGCTTCGGAGGCTGCGCGCGCAATCTCGACAGCCTCGACCAGTTCGGCTTCCTCCGATGCCAAACGGTCGGCGCGCGCCTCCATCTCGTCAGGATCCTGGGTGCGGCCACCGACGGGTTCGGTATCGAGATGACGCGCACGTTCCCGGGCAATGCGCACCGTTGCATTGACGCGTTCGGCGAGAGCCGACAGCTGAAACCAACTCTGCGCCGCAGCTTCTGCACCGGGCGTGAGCCGCGCCAACGCTTGCTCTTGCCGACCCAGTTCCAGATTGGCTTCGTCAAGCGCGGCCGCCACCTGATTGTGCTGCTCGCGCGCCGCCTTCTCGTCTTGCGCTTGGTCGTTCAAATCGGTGCGCTTGGTCACCAGATCGTCGGCAGCCAATCGCATCTTGGCATCACGCAGGTCTGCCTGCACCGTCTGGGCGCGGCGAGCAACCTCAGCCTGACGTCCGAGTGGTTTGAGTTGGCGTCGCAATTCTGCCGTGAGGTCGCTCAGCCGAGCGAGGTTGGCCTGCATCGAATCGAGCTTGCGTACTGCTTTTTCCTTGCGGCGCCGATGTTTGAGGACGCCGGCGGCTTCCTCGATGAACGCTCGACGATCCTCGGGGCGCGACTCCAAGATCGCAGCGAGCCTGCCTTGCCCGACGATCACATGCATCTCGCGACCGATTCCCGAGTCGCTGAGCAGTTCCTGTACGTCCATCAACCGGCACGACGAGCCGTTGATCTCGTATTCGCCGGCGCCGCCCAAGAACATCCGACGGGTAATCGACACCTCGGAGTAGTCGATCGGGAGCGCGCCGTCGGAGTTGTCGATGGTCAACGTCACTTCGGCGCGGCCCAGTGGTGCTCGGCCGGACGTTCCCGCAAAGATGACGTCTTCCATTTTTCCGCCGCGAAGCGCCTTGGCGCCCTGCTCACCCATCACCCAGGAGAGCGCGTCGACGACATTGGATTTTCCGGAACCATTGGGCCCGACGACGCACGTGATGCCAGGCTCGAACCGAAGAGTCGTTGCCGACGCAAAGGACTTGAAGCCTTTGAGCGTCAGACTCTTGAGGTGCATGGATGAAACTTTACCGTCCTCGGAGTCAGCGTTCGACGAACCCGGACAGGTCTCCCCGCGTTGTGTCCCAACTCTCCACCACCAGGTCGACGGTTCCCGGAGTGCTACCCGAACGCAACAGCGCGAGCAGCCTGTCAGCGGACTCTCGATCACCTTCGGCGACAACGAGAACGCGACCGTCTCGTTGATTCGACGCGTACCCGACCAAACCCAACTCCAAGGCACGCGCGCGGGTCCACCAACGGAACCCGACGCCCTGGACAAATCCGTGTACCCACGCGGTCAACCGCACCTGATCAGTCACGCCGGAGCACCGCTCACTCGGTCAAGGCGGTGCACGTCACCCAGAAAACTGGTGGTGTACAACGCATTCGGATCCCAGCCCGGTCCGCCGCCGAACTTCACCGCCGACGTCAACGGCAGACCGACTGCAATTTCACACGACGTGCCCCACTCCGGATCCACTCGCACAACCTTCCCACCGGCATTGAACGCCACGTACAACGCCCCATCCGGACCAACTGTGAGATCGTCAGCCATGTTGACCGGCCCGAAGCCCGGAAGCGTGATGGTCCTCACCGGCCCAGTCAGATCGTCGGCGTCGAGAATGTGGATCGCCGTTGTGAGGTCGAACGTTGTTGTGACAAAGACATTCCGGCCCGAACGTGCCAAACCATTGACGGTCCCCAGATCTTTGCGCACCACCGTCACCTGGCCGTCACGCCCGATCACCGTGAGTCCTGGATCGGTAAGAGTTCGCGTCGTCAGAAAACGATCACCACCGAGTGCGACAAGGCCATTGGGCATCACCAGAGAATTGGCGACGGTGGTCACCGAACCATCTGAGGTATCAACCCGTCCCAGTGTTCCATCCGAGATCCCGAACAGGCCTGAGACAGTGGAGTTTCCGGTGGTGAAATACACAGCACCATCTTGTGCAACCAGCCCGCCAGCCCCGTTCACGTTGTTCACCAGAGTCTTTCGACTTCCGTCCGGGGACACCGTCAGCAGTGAACCCTGACCGACGAGGGCCGATTGCGACAGCACCATCGACCCGGCCCTGTCGAACTCCAGATTTTCGAGCATCCCCGCGCCGGAAGTGACGAGCGTCGACGTCCACTGACCGCAACCGTCCCCGACTGACGCAGCCGCCGGACCTGCAACTGCCACAGCGTAACTCACTGCCAGCGCAGCGACGACACCGCCGGCGCGGAGCATCAAGCGTCCGTGTCGATTGTCAGCGTGACCTTGGTACCGGCTTTGAGGGTGCGACCGACGGTGCAGACCTTCTCGACGGAACGTTCGATCAACGTGATCAATCGCTCCTGGGCGTCCGCGTCGAGTTCGCTGAGATCCAGTTCAAGGACCTCGTCCAGTTGCGGGTACACCTCGTTCTCCCGATCCGCCGTCCCCGATACCCGGATGGTGGCGTCGTAGTTGTCACCGAGACGCCGCGAGATGGGGAAATCGGAACTCATACCCGAGCAGGCTGCCAATGCAATCTTGAGGAGTTCGCCCGGCGTGAACACTCCCGGTACGGATTCCGAGCCGATCAACACCTCGGCGCCGCGAGAACTCTTGCCGGTATACCGGCGGGTTCCGGTGCGCTCTACCCAGAGTTCGGTGGATGCAGTCTTGTCAGGGGTCTGTTCAGCCATGCCGCAATCTTGCCACTCCGACAAAAAGGAAGTGCGCGGACCTAACGCTTCACACTGCTTATATCTTGGCGCTTCGCTTCATACGAGGCGCCGGCTGACAACGCGGGCAACTGAACGACGATCGGTTCATGAACTTCTCACGCTTGATCGGGGCGCCACAACGCGGGCAAGGAAGATTCTCCTGGCCGTAGGCCGACAGTGACCTGTCGAAGTAGCCGGATTCGCCATTGACGTTGACATACAAGGCGTCGAAGGACGTGCCGCCCTGCTCGAGCGCTTCACCCATCACGCTGTGGGCCGCGGTCAATAATTCACGTAATTTCGGCTTGGCCAGGGTCTCGGCAATTCTGTTGCCGTGAACCTGTGCCCGCCACAAGGATTCGTCGGCATAAATATTGCCGATACCGGAAATCACGGTCTGATCCAGTAATGCCCTTTTGATTTCGGTGTGTTTACCGCGCAAAACGCTGACAACGGATTCGAGGTCGAAAGCCTCGTCCATCGGATCTCGGGCGATGTGCGCCACCGATTCCGGCAGCAGTGTCCCGTCGACCTCCACCAACGGCGAAATCGACCAGCCACCGAAAGTGCGCTGATCGACAAATCTGAGATCGGCCCCGGAATCCAGTGCCAGACGGATACGGAGGTGCTTTTCCCAGTCCACACTCGGAGGCTGGACCAACATCTGGCCGCTCATTCCGAGATGAACCACCACGCCGACACCGGCGGGTTCCAGAACCAGCCACAGGTACTTTCCGCGGCGCTCGGCAGAAGCGATGGTCTGCCCGGTCAACTGACCGATCAGATCCTCGGATCCGAGAACGTGCCGCCGGACAGCGCGGGGATGGAGAACTTCGACGGCCTCGATCGCCGCACCCACAGCATGAGACTGTAGGCCGCGGCGAACGACTTCGACTTCGGGAAGTTCAGGCACAGCAGAACTCAGCCGGCAAGATCGGTGACAACAATCGCGTTGGGAGCCTCTTCGGATGCTTTCTCCGACATAGCCTTCCACGCAGTGCTGGCTGCCTTCTGCTCAGCTTCCTTCTTGGAACGACCGACACCCATACCCAAAGGCTTGCCACTGATGAGGACCGTGGCCGTGAACTCTTTGTCGTGATCGGGTCCGGTAGCGGTGATCTCGTAAACGGGAACACCGGCGCCGTGCTCAGCGGTCAGTTCCTGAAGGCTCGTCTTCCAATCCAGACCGGCACCCAGAAGCGGAGCACGAGTCAGAAGATCGTCGAACAAATCGAGAACCACGCGTCGCGCGGTTTCGATTCCGTGCTGCAGGTGAATGGCCCCCAGAATGGATTCCATGCCGTCGGCGAGGATGGATGGCTTGTCACGGCCACCCGTCATTTCTTCGCCCTTGCCCAGCAGCAGATGCGCTCCGAGCCCACCCTCACCCAGAGTCCGGGCAACCTCGGCGAGTGCGTGCATGTTGACCACGCTCGCACGAATCTTCGCGAGATCGCCCTCGGATTTATCCGGATGGGTCAGGTAAAGATTTTCCGTGACGGTGAGACCCAGAACTGAATCCCCGAGAAACTCGAGACGTTCGTTCGTAGGTAATCCACCGTTCTCGTACGCGTACGAGCGGTGAGTAAGAGCCAGGGTCAGAAGACCGGGCTCTATTTCGACGCCGATAGCGGCGAGGAGCTTGTCATGATTGCCCTCGCCGCCAACGGCTGAAACTGTATTGTCGCTTGTCATAGTTATTCTCCGGGGAGAATTACGCAGCAGCGGTTACCTGGCGGCCCTTGTATGTACCGCAGGACGGGCACACGATGTGGGGCATGGTCTTCTCGCCACAGCCACGGTTGGGGCAGGTAACGAGGGTGGGCACAGTGGTCTTCCACTGGCTACGACGCGACCGCGTGTTGGATCGCGACATTTTGCGCTTGGGGACAGCCACTTCTACTTCTCCTCGGCTTCGGTGATCACAAGATTTTCACTGGTGTTTGATTCCACGCCAAATTTGGCCGCGAGACCAGCCCAGCGAGGGTCAAGTATGTCATGCCCATGCCCAGATTCCGCAATCGCCAGGCGAATGCCACATTCTGAGCACAATCCCAAGCAATCGTCACTGCACAAAGGCTGGAGCGGAAGCGCCAGTCCTACTGCATCGACGATGACCGGTTCCAGGTCGATTTCTTCGTCTTCGACCCGGTAAACCTCACCCTCCTCCGTTGTCTCCTCGGTGGTGCTGTCCGGGTAAGCGAACAACTCCGTGAGGTAGACGTCCACAACACTCGTGAACGGCTCCAGACAACGCGAGCACTCACCCGCAGTGGGTGCGTGCACGGTACCGGTGACGAGAACGCCCTCGGATACCGCTTCCATGCGGAGGTCGAGATCTATGTCCGAACCTACTTCGATCGCGATCAGATCAAGACCGACGCGGCTCGGGGAAGGAAAAGTTCTCTCGACGGTGCGCATCGACCCTGGACGCCGACCAAGCTTGACCGTGTCCAGCAAAAATCCCACATCAGAAGACTGATGCGATGAATTGCGGCGATACTTCGACAAAGAGAACTCACCTAACTGTTGAAACTGGGATGGGCAACCATTCAACAATACCCGAGAATGCAGGCCAGACCGAATCCGGATAGAAGTAGAGGGGCTCACCCTTGCGGATGAGCCCCTCTACTTCACAAAATATTCAGCGTCGACGCTCGGGACGCCGCTCCTCGTCGAGGTAGTCCGGCACACCTGAACCGGTCCGCAATTGCTGACGACCCCGGCCGACGGACCTCACCGTCCCGCTCAGGAACTCCTCGAATTCCGCAAGCTTGGTATCGACGTACCGATCGCACTCGGAGCGCATTCGATCGGATTCCGCATGCGCGGCATCGATCACCCGAGCCGATTCGGTGTGCGCGTTCTGGACGACCTCGGTCTGCGACACCAGTCGCGCCTGCTCGGCGCTTCCCTCGGCGACAGAACGGTCGTACGACGCCTTGCCGGCGTCGATCATGCGCTCGGACTCAGTGCGTGCCCGCCCGGTGACGGCGTCGTACTCACGTCGACCGTCGGTGACGGTACGTTCTGCTTCTTCCTCGGCATCGGCGACCAGCTGATCGGCGTGCGCGCGCGCCTCGGAAACCATCCGATCGGCTTGGGCCTTCGCGTCGGAAAGGATCCGATCGGCGTCATCGCGTGCATTTTCGACCGTCGAGGTTGCTTCGGCGTTGGCGCTACTGACCGTCTTGTCGGCAGTGGAGCGTGCGTCCGAAACCAGCTTGTCACGGTGATCGAGGACGTCTTGAGCGTCGTCGAGTTCACTCGGAATAGCGTCACGAACATCGTCGAGCAGCTCGAGCACGTCGCCACGGGGGACGACGCACCCGGCAGTCATGGGGACGCCGCGTGCCTCTTCGACAATCGCGACCAGTTCGTCCAGCGCCTCGAATACCCGGTACACAAGCAACCCCAATCTTTACCGGCCAATGTCGGCCCACATCGTCACGGGTTCACATGAACCTGTGCCCGTTCCTCGTCAAGTTTGCCGGAAGATGGGCTCACCAGGTGTGTGCGGGTGCGGTGTGTCGGGGATCAGCTGTTTTCGGCGGCACGTTCCGCGATGCGGGCGAGCAACCGGGTGTGTACGTTCTCGGGCAGCATGTCGGCTACATCGCCACCGAAAGTCGCGACTTCCTTGACCAGCGAGCTGGAGAGGTAGCTGTACGTGGGGTTGGTCGCAACGAAGAGCGTATCGACGCCACTGAGCTTCTGGTTCATCTGAGCCATCTGCAGTTCGTAATCGAAGTCATTGGCACCGCGAAGGCCCTTGACGATCGCGGTGAGGCCTTCCTGCTTCGCGTAGTCGACCAGGAGCCCGTGCCACGAACTCACGCGCACATTGGGCAGATGGCTCGTCGCGTCTTCGAGCATCTCGATTCGCTCGTCGACGGTGAACATCCCACGCTTGCTCTTGTTGATCATCACCGTGACGACAACCTCGTCGAATTGCGCAGCAACTCTTCCGATTACATCCAGGTGACCATTGGTCACGGGGTCGAAGGATCCGGGGCAAACGGCGCCAGTCATGAGTCCAGACCGTAGCAGGTTGCAAGTTCGATCCGGGCTTCGCCGTACTTCTTGGCCTTGACCGCCTCGAAGCCCTCCGGCCACGCAGTCTCGGGTGAGCGGGACGAGCGTTCGAGCACCACGATCGTCCCCTCCCCTACCCACTTGTTACTGCGAAGATTTTCGAGCATCGAGATCACGTCCTCGTCGGTAATCGCGTACGGCGGGTCGGCGATCACGATGTCGTATTCCCGCGCGCTCGGCCCCGACACGACGGCCGAGACCGGAGCGGCCCGCAGAACCGCTCCGGTCAATGAGACCGTTGCCATGTTGTCCTTGATCACAGCGGCAGCTTTCGCGTCGGATTCGACGAGCATCACATGCTCGGCGCCCCGCGAAAGCGCTTCGAGGCCAAGGGCTCCCGAACCGGCAAACAGATCGAGAACGGCGCAACCGTCGAGGTCGATCCGCGCCTCGAGTGCACTGAACAAAGCCTCACGAACCCGGTCCGAAGTGGGCCGGGTGCCGACCGGCGGGACTCGCAGACGTCGGCCGCCTGCGAGTCCGGCGATAATGCGTGTCACTCTGCTGCGCTCTCCCCTGTCGACACGACGACCAGGAGGTCGCCGCCTTCAACCTGCTGGACAGCGCTGATCGCGATACGGGAAACGATGCCGGCGCGCGGCGAGGTGATTGCCGCTTCCATCTTCATGGCCTCGATCGTGGCGACGGTATCGCCGGCCTCGATCTTCTGGCCTACGGCGACGGCGAGTGTGACAACACCCGCGAACGGCGCGGCAACGTGTCCGGGGTTGTTCTTGTCGGCCTTCTCGGCCACCGGAACATCGCTGGCGATCGAGCGGTCGCGAATCGAGACCGGACGCAACTGCCCGTTCAGGATGCACATGACGGTGCGGTAACCGCGCTCGTCAGGCTCGGAGATGGCTTCGAGTCCGATGATCAACTGCACACCCGGTGCGAGTTCAACCCGGTGTTCTTCGCTGCGTCGCAGTCCGTAGAAGAACTGGTTGGCCGAAAGCCGCGAGGTGTCACCGTACTTGTCGCGATGTTCCAGGAATTCCTTGGTGGGACCGGGGAACAGCAGACGATTCAACGTTGCCTGACGATCCTTCGACGAACCTTCGAGCAGAGCCTCGTCCTGCGGCGAGAGCGCCGCTTCGGCCTTGGCCGGTCCACGGCCTTCGAGCGCCTTGCTGCGGAACGGTTCCGGCCAGCCGCCGGGAGGTGTGCCCAGTTCTCCGCGCAGAAAGCCGACCACCGAATCGGGGATGTCGAACTTGGCCGGATCAGCAGCGAATTCCTCGGACGGAACACCGGCACCGACCAGGTGCAGCGCAAGGTCACCGACAACCTTCGACGACGGCGTGACCTTCACCAGGTGGCCGAGCATGCGGTCCGCGTCGGCGTACTTGGCTTCGACTTCCTCGAAGCGGTCACCCAGTCCGAGAGCGACAGCCTGAGTGCGAAGGTTGGACAGCTGACCGCCGGGGATCTCGTGCGTGTAGACGCGTCCGGTCGGGGCCGGAAGCCCGGACTCGAACGGCGCGTACACCTTTCGCAGCGCCTCCCAGTACGGCTCGAGGTCACAGACGTTCTCGAGGTTCAGGCCGGTATCGAACTCCGAATGCGCCGCAGCAGCGACGATGGCCGAGAGCGCCGGCTGGCTGGTGGTACCAGCCATCGCGGCCGAAGCACCGTCGACGGCGTCGGCACCCGCTTGCCAGGCCGCGAAGTAGGTCGCCAACTGCCCGCCGGGGGTGTCGTGGGTATGCACGTGCACCGGAAGATCGAAGTTGCTGCGCAGGGCAGTCACGAGCTTGGTGGCCGCCGGCGCACGCAGGAGTCCTGCCATGTCCTTGATGGCCAGAACATGAGCACCGGCGTCGACGATTTCCTCCGCGAGACGGAGGTAGTAGTCGAGCGTGTACAGCGTCTCGTTCGGATCAGACAGGTCACCGGTGTAGCTCAGCGCCACCTCGGCAACCGCAGTTCCGGTCTCGCGGACCGCGTCGATGGCCGGTCGCATCTGGTCGACGTTGTTCAGCGCGTCGAAGATTCGGAAGATGTCGATTCCGGTATCGGTAGCCTCCTGCACGAATGCTCGAGTGACCTTCTCGGGATACGGCGTGTAGCCCACCGTGTTTCGGCCACGCAGGAGCATCTGGAGGCAGATGTTGGGGACTGCCTCGCGCAGTGCGGCGAGGCGATACCACGGATCCTCGTGCAGGAAGCGAAGTCCCACATCGTAAGTCGCGCCGCCCCACGCTTCGATGGACAGCAGTTCCGGTGTCAACCGCGCAACGTGACCGGCAACTCCGAGGAGTCCGCTGGTGCGGACGCGCGTGGCCAGCAACGACTGGTGCGCATCACGGAAAGTTGTGTCCGTGACGGCGACGGCCTTTTGCGCGCGCAACGCCTTCGCGAAACCCTCGGGGCCGAGTTCGAGCAGACGCTGACGGCTACCGGCCGGCGGCGGCGTCGAGAGATCGATGACCGGCAGTTTGTCCTGCGGGTACACCGACGACGGGCGCTCACCGTGAGGCTTGTTGACCGTGACATCGGCCAAGTACGTGAGGATCTTGGTACCGCGGTCGGCCGAACTGCGCAGTGTCAGCAACTGGGGGCGTTCCTCGATGAACGAGGTGGTGACGCGGCCGGCACGGAAGTCCTCGTCGTCGAGAACTGCCTGCAGGAACGGGATGTTGGTGGAGACGCCGCGGATACGGAACTCGGTAACCGCACGCCGCGCACGTGCCACGGCAGCCTCGAGGTCACGGCCACGGCAAGTGAGCTTGACCAGCATCGAGTCGAAGTAGGCGCCGACCTCGGCGCCCAAGGTCGCACCGCCGTCCAGGCGGATGCCCGCGCCGCCCGGAGTGCGGTATGCGGTGATACGTCCGGTGTCCGGGCGGAAACCGTTGGCCGGATCCTCGGTGGTGATGCGGCACTGAAGCGCAGCGCCCCGAAGCTTGATCTTGTCCTGCGTCAGGCCCAACTCTTCGAGAGTGGAACCGGATGCGATCTTGAGCTGCGACTGAACGAGATCAACATCGGTAACCTCTTCGGTGACCGTGTGCTCCACCTGAATTCGCGGATTCATCTCGATGAAGACGTGATTGCCACGCTTGTCGAGCAGGAACTCCACGGTGCCCGCGCACGTGTAACCGATCTGTTTCGCGAACGCCACGGCGTCAGCGCAGATCTTGGCGCGCAGTTCCTCGGAAAGGTTGGGCGCCGGAGCAATTTCGATCACCTTCTGGTGGCGACGCTGCAAGGAACAGTCCCGCTCGAAGAGGTGAATGACGTTGCCGTGCTCGTCCGCCAGAATCTGCACTTCGATGTGCCGCGGATCGATGACCGCCTGTTCGAGGAACATCGTCGAATCGCCGAACGCCGACTCGGCTTCGCGTGCAGCGGCTTCGATGGATTCCTTGAGCTGGGAACGTTCGGCGACGCGGCGCATACCGCGGCCACCGCCGCCGGCAACAGCCTTCACGAAGATCGGGAACGTCATGTTCTCGGCTGCAGCCAGCAGTTCGGCTACATCGGAGGAGGGCTCGGACGATGCGAGCACCGGCAGGCCGGCCGCCTTCGCCGCAGCGATGGCGCGGGCCTTGTTTCCGGTCAGTTCCAGAATCTCCGCGGAGGGGCCGACGAACTTGATGCCCGCCTCCGCACAGGCTGCCGACAGGTCGGGGTTCTCGGACAGGAATCCGTAGCCGGGGTAGATAGCGTCGGCACCGGCATTTTGTGCCGCGGCCACGATTTCCTCGACCGACAGGTACGCCCGAACCGGGTGCCCCTTCTCCCCGATCTGATAGCTCTCATCTGCCTTGAGACGGTGGATCGAGTTCCGATCCTCGTACGGAAACACCGCGACAGTTCCGGCGCCTAGTTCGTAGGCGGCACGGAAGGCACGGATCGCAATTTCGCCACGGTTCGCGACGAGCACTTTGGAGAACATTGGAGAAAACTACCCCGATTTCACTTGGTGCCGGCGGGCGGCATCTCATATTTCGGACTGAATCGAGAAACAAACCCCGTGGTCCTGCTGCTATTCGTTTTCAGCTTGTCGTCATACCTCTCACGACTTTTCGAGGTACTCGATCCGATCGGAGTCCAAGGCCGCCGTCACCATCGACGCGAGTGCGGGATGCGCATCGAGTGTGGGATCACGCTCGATGATTCCGGAAGCGAACTCCCGGGCCGATTCGAGGATGCCTCCGTGCGCTATCAGTGACAGCAATCGCAGGTTCGACGTTGTGCCGGACTGCGCCGCACCGAGGATGTCTCCTTCGCGTCGCGTCGCGAGGTCGAGTTGCGCTAACTCGAATCCGTCGTTGGTGGCGGCAACGGCCGAAAGCCGTGCGTATGCCGGCCCGCCGGGGCTGCTTCCCGTCACCAGAATGCACAAACCCTGGTGCTTTCCGCGCCCGACTCGACCACGCAACTGATGCAACTGGCTGACACCGAAACGCTCCGCGTCGACGATCACCATGACCGTCGCGTTGGGGACGTCCACACCGACCTCGACGACGGTAGTGCAGACCAGCACGTCGATGTCGCCGACGTTGAACGCGCTCATCACGACGTCCTTCTCGTCCGACGGTAAGCGTCCATGGAGGAGTCCGACCCGCAAGTCTGCCATCGGTCCACTCGACAACTCTTCGAAGACGTCCACAGCAGACTTGGTTTCGGGTTGCTTCTCCTCGGTGAACTGATCCTCCCCGGCAGCTTGTTCTCCGTCACCGATCCGCGAGCACACGACGTACGCCTGACGTCCGTCCGCGACGTCCTCACGAATCCGCTCCCAGGCACGATCCACCCACTGCGGTTTCTGTTTTGCCGGCACCACACTGCTCTTGATCGGTGTCCGTCCCCGCGGAAGTTCGCGCAGCGTCGACACCTCGAGGTCGCCGAGCACCGTCATCGCGATAGTTCGTGGGATCGGCGTCGCCGTCATGACAAGAAGGTGCGGACTCAGACCCTCACGGGCCCGGGAGCGCAGTTGATCACGCTGCTCGACGCCGAACCTGTGCTGCTCGTCGACAACAACCATGCCGAGGTTGAAGAACTCGACGGTGTCCTGAATGAGCGCATGCGTCCCGATCACGATTCCCGCGTCACCCGTCACGGCGTCGAGTAGCGCGGCGCGTTTGGCTGCGACCGGAAGTGAGCCGGTGAGCAGGGCGATGCGGGTGGAGTGCTCGACGCTGCCCAGTTCGCCGCCGGTAGCGAGCGGACCCATCATTGCGCGCAGGGACCGCGCGTGCTGATTGGCCAGCACCTCCGTCGGCGCGAGCAGCGCACATTGATACCCCGCGTCGACGGCCTGGAGCATTGCGCGCAGGGCGACGATTGTCTTTCCGGAGCCCACCTCGCCTTGCAGGAGTCTGCTCATCGGTTGCGTTCGGGCAAGGTCTGCCGAGATTTCCGCCGCGACCGCTTGCTGCCCCTCCGTCAGAGTGAAGGGAAGCATCTCCTCGAATTGCTCGGCGATACCGCCCGCGACGGGTGTACACGCCGGTGCCACTCGCTCGGAATTATCGTGTCGACGCATTGCGAGAACCAACTGCAAAGACAGTGCTTCATCGAATCGCAGTCGCTCCCGCGCACGTTCGATGTCTTCCTTGGTATCGGGTAGATGCACCGTGTGCAGCGCCTCGTCCAACCCGACGAACTTGTGTTCGGAAAGAGTGTCGGAGGGCAGGGGTTCCGGAACCGGATCAAGTTGATCGAGGATTTGCCGGACACACCGCATGATCGTCCAACTTTCGACCTCGCGGGTTGCCGGATACAGTGGGATGAAATCGCGTTCGAAGATCGAATAGTCGAGTTCTGCACCCGGACCGGAGCTTGCCCGGGCCAAGCCCGCAAGGTCACCGGCACCCTTGACCGACTTCAGTGGAACCACCGAATCTTCTTCCCCGACAAGAGGTTCCGGAAGAATCAGATAACTGGGGTGCGTCAAACTCCAACTGTTCCGGAAGTACTTGACCGTGCCCGAGAACATCGCTCGCACGCCAGGCTTGATGGCATGCTTCACCTTGTACGGGTTGAAAAAAGTGACGTCCACCGTCTGCGTATCCGTCGTGAGCGAGACCTTGAGCATCTGCCCGGTCCGGTTCTTCATGTTCACCACCGTCGCGGACGCCACACGCGCGATGATCGTGAGGTGCTCGCCTTCCGGCGGCTCCTTGTCGGCAAGGCCCTTGCCCGCCGACGCGTAGCGGTGCGGGTAGTGACGCAGCAGGTCCTCGACCGTGCGAATCTCGAAGGCCTCGGCCAGGGCGTCCGCAGTCTTCTTTCCCAGCAACTGATCGAGCCCGTCGGCAAGCGTCGCCATCAATTCCTCCGCAGGTTGTCGATAAACACAGCTCTTCATCTACCAGTTGCCACCGACAGAGAAACTCACTCAACGCCGAGTTGAAACAGGTCTCCGGGCTGATCACCCTGATAAACAAGCACGTCAACGCCGGGATACGTGGCCTCGACATGCTCCTGCAACCGCCCGGCCAAACCGTCCGTCGCGTCGGCACCCATGAGAAGCGTCACTAATTCTCCGCCGGACCCCAAGGCCAAATCGATCAATCGTGACGCCGACGCCACCACGTCGGGTCCGATGACCACCACCTCGTGGCCCATCAAACCGATGGCGTCTCCCGGGTCGCACGTGCCGACATAGGTCAACGACCGCTCCACTGCGATCCGCAGCGAGCCCCAGCGGGTAGCCGCCGCTGATTCCGACATGGTGAATCCGTCGTCAGCGACATTGCGAGTGCCGTCGTGGACTGCGAGCGCAGCCAATCCCTGGACCATCGAGGACGTCGACAGTAGAAGCACCTGGTGAAGGGGGTCACGAGCGGCAGCACTCACCGCGACCAACTCCTGCGCACTCAACGCACCGTTCGGTAGTACGAGTACTTCACTGCGGTCCATCGTCCGGATGCGGCCCAGCAACTGAGCGCGGGTCACCGGGGCGTCGTCACACCGCAGCACCGAGGCACCTTCGCTCTCGAACAACGCTGCCGCACCGTCGCCCGCGACCACGGCAAGCACCCCACGAGCGTCGTAGCCACTGAACTTCGTCTCACGACGCGCCACCAACTGATCACGTTCGTCGACGAGGAAACTGCTGATTCGAATCCCGTGAACTCGTCCGGCTTCGAGGCCTGCCTCGACCGCGGCACCCGCATCACAGCAGTGCACGTGAACTGACCAACCTCCGAAACCGTCACTCACGATCACGATGGAGTCGCCCATCACTGCCAACCGGGTGCGCAGAGCTGCCATCCTCTCGTCGTCCGAATCGTCGACGAGATACATCACTTCGAAGTCCTGAGCCGAATCGTCACCACACTCGACCGGGCCTGATTTCCTGGCCCAATCGTGGTCCAGCCTGCTGATATCGGCGATAAGCCCGGGGCTGCACCCGAGGTCGCCGAGGTCCGTCCGATCGAGAGTTCGTCCGGTCACGGATTCGACCAAGGCGTCCAGAATCACCACCAGGCCGAGCCCACCGGCATCGACGACACCCGCCGACGCCAGGACCTCCAGTTGCTCAGGTGTCTTGATCAACGCCTGCGCCGCCGCATCCGCCGCAACGAGCGCCACCGAACCAAGGTCGGCACCGACGCACGCCTCGGCCGCTTCGCCCGAAGCCCGGAGAACCGTCACGATGGTGCCTTCGACGAGGTCCGTGACCGCACGTGTTGCCAGTGTGGTTGCCGTCTTCAACGACACCGCGAGGTCGTGGCCGTCGATGTAGTCACCCCGCACTGACTCGGCAATCCCACGCAGCACCTGCGACAAGATGACGCCGGAGTTACCGCGGGCCCCCGACACCGCTCCCCGAGCAAGCGCATTGGCTACCCGACCGGCACTGGTGACGTCGGCGTCCAATGCTTCGGCCGAGTCCAGCGCAGCGCGCATGGTAAACAGAAGGTTTGTACCGGTATCGGAATCCGGGATGGGAAAGACGTTGAGACTGTTGATCTCTCCACGCCGCGTCTCCAGGCAATCGACCGAGCGCCGCGCCCACCGGCGCAACAAGAGTCCGTCAGCACTCCCGTCCGCAGTCCCACCGGTGCTCAGCCGCTGCACTTCCCCCACTGAACAGCTCCCCTCGGTACGGACCAGACGAATGCCGTCGAGGGTAGTCCGGCGGGCACCGCAGACGGCGTCACGGCAGCCGGTTTGGTCAATCCACCGGTCAACAGTTACTGTTACACGGTTGCCTCGAACGGGCTACACCAAACACTGCTGCAAACCGTGCGATTTTGGCACATTGTCTACAACAGTGTTCACTGTTGCAACGTTCGACTACACAATGAGCTACACAATGAGCGACGTAAGACCGATTCGGTATCGCAGTCATCGACAGCGTATATTCGAATTGTTATTCCGGCCGCCCTGCAATGTAGGGTAACCACTTCAATATTCATTTCTAACAAGGAGTTCGCGACTATGGCTGCCGTCTGCGACGTATGCGCCAAGGGGCCCGGCTTCGGTAAGTCGGTCTCGCACTCGCACCGGCGAACCAATCGTCGCTGGAACCCGAACATTCAGTCTGTTCGTACCGAGGTTGCCCCGGGTAACACCCGTAAGGTCAACGTGTGCACCTCCTGCCTGAAGGCAGGCAAGGTCGCTCGGGGCTGATTGCCCGAGCACAATAATTGCAAGCTCTGCCCCCGACACTTCCGGTGTCGGGGGCAGAGCTGTTTTTGCAGGTTGCTTCACCCGGCGATACCCCTGTGAGTAGGCGCGCACAGCACCCGTAATGTGCTTGAGGTGACTTCCATCGATGACCTCAGCAAAGTGACGCTCGACGAGGGCGTTCTCCGCATCACCATTTCCACCGCCGCCAACGGCACCTCACTCGACGGCGAGGGCATGGAACAGGGCGCACAAGCTCTGGAAACTCTCGGTAACGACGTCGGCAGCATTCTCCTGGTCGGCGAAGGCTCCAACTTCTGCGCAGGCGGCAACGTTCGAGCCTTCGCGTCTGCGCCGGATCGCGGCGAATACGTCGGCCAGGTTGCCCGGACATTCCACAACTTCGTACGTGCACTGGACGCCGCACCGGCTCCGGTTGTTGCCGGAGTTCACGGCTGGGCAGCGGGCGCCGGCATGAGTCTGGTCTGCCTCGCAGATGTCGCCATCGGTGGCACCAGCACCAAACTTCGCCCCGCGTACCCGTCGATCGGATTCACCCCGGACGGCGGAATGTCCTGGACGCTCCCCCGCATCGTCGGGGCAGCACGCGCCCGCGAGATCCTGCTCAACGATTCCGTCCTCGGCGGCGACGAAGCCGTACGCCTGGGCATCCTGACGCGCCTTGTCGGCGACGACGAAGTTCAGGAAGAAGCCCTCCGCCTCGCCCGTACCCTCGCGCACGGACCGAGTTCGTCGTACGCCGGTATCAAGGAACTGTTGCGCTCGTCACGCACCAACACGCTCGCCGAGCAACTCGATGCCGAAGCCGCATCGATCGCGCGTGCCGCCAACGGTCCTATCGGCCGCGAGGGCGTTGACGCGTTTGTCGAGAAGCGTCGCCCCGATTTTGTGGCCGCAAAGCAGGCCTGATCCGATCTGCGTGACCGAACCCTCTCACCACAGCGGTTCGGTCACGCCTGCGGTCGATCCCAGATTCCAGTCGACCGGCTGGGCACCCCGCTCGGTCAGCAGTTGATTTGCCCGACTGAACGGCCGCGATCCGAAAAACCCTCGCGAGGCCGAAAGCGGTGACGGGTGCGCAGATTCGATGATGGGCGTATCGCCCAGTAGCGGTGCCAGAGTTGCTGCGTCGCGGCCCCACAGAATTGCCACCATCGGCGTGGTCCTGGCCACAAGTGCGCGAATCGCCTGCTCCGTCACCGGTTCCCACCCCTTCTTCCGATGTGATGCTGCCAACCCCGGAGCTACTGTGAGCACTCGATTGAGAAGCAACACACCCTGATTCGACCACGGCGTCAAATCTCCGTTGTCAGGAATCGGCAATGAAAGATCCTGATGATATTCCTTGTAGATGTTGGTCAGGCTCCGCGGGATGGGTTGAACGTCCGGGGCCACCGCGAAGCTCAGGCCCACAGCATGACCGGGTGTCGGATACGGATCTTGGCCGACAATCAGCACTTTGACGTCGTCGAACGGATTTGTGAACGCGCGCAGGACATTCTCACGTCGTGGCAGATACTCTCGCCCGGCGGCGATCTCGCTATCCAAGAAATCGGCCATCGCCGAGATCTGCTCCGAAACGGGTTCGAGCGCAGTGACCCAGCCCGGTTCCATGAGGTCCGTGAGCGGCACCATCAGTCGATCCTGCGCAATGCGTCTCGATAGTGCGCGGCATTGGCGGAGTACATCGCCACATTAGATTCGAGATGCCCCAGAGGAACCTCGTAGCCTTCCCGAATCTTGGCCGGTACGCCCAAAGCCATCCTGCGCGGCGGAACCTCGAAGCCGCGCGCGATCACGGCGCCTGCGCCGACTATCGAGCCCGCTCCGATCACCGATCGGTTGAGGACGATCGATCCCGACGCGATCAGACAACCATCGCCGATGGTGGAGCCTTCGATGTGCGCATTATGGCCCACAACACATCCCGCCCCGATGATCGTAGGGTCGGTGGCAGTGCAGTGAATCACAGTGCCGTCCTGAATATTCGATCCGGCACCGACGGAAATTGTTCCGTAGTCGCCGCGCAAAACAGCCTGCGGCCAGATCGATGTACCCGCCGCAAGTTTCACGTTCCCGATGACCACTGCATCCGGGTGCACGTATGCCTCCGGGTGAATGTCCGGAACTTTGTCTCCTAGTGCATAAACAGCCATGAAGAGAACCTATACCGCGGGGGTGCCGGTGGCAGAAAAGCTGTTCCATCCGCCGCCCGAGGGCCGAATGGCGCCGTCCACCACAACACCGGAACCGGCCACCACATCCCCGATCACGGTCCAACCAGTCGGCAGTTCGTTGTCAGGAGCAAACGTGGCTGCAAATCCGTGATCTTCACCACCGGACAGAATCCATTCCAGCGGATCGACATTCAATGAAGCTGCCGCGTCTGCCACATCCGGAGACGTTGGGACGGAACTCGAACCGATCCGGATCTGTACGCCGGACGCAGTCGCCAGGTGACGAAGATCAGCAATCAGTCCGTCCGAGATGTCGGTCATGGCATGGGCTGTGCCGGCTGCAGTCCAAGCAGATTGGTAAGGCGGTTGCGGAACCCGGTGCCTCGCCAACAGATCCGGGAAGGTTCGACGCTTGGCCAGGAGAAGTGCCAATCCCGCTGCAGAACAACCGAACAGCCCGGAAACGGCGACACGATCGCCTACCTGCGCTCCCGCGCGAGTTACGACCTGCCCTCCTCCGAGATCACCGAGAACTGTCACCGACACCACAATTTCCTGCGACTGGACCAGATCACCACCGACGACCCCCGCGCCCAGATCTGTTGCAGCGTCCCAGATTCCGGCAGAGATCCCGTCCACGATTTCGATCGGCGTCGACGGCGGACAGCCGATGGATACCGTGAACGCCGTTGCCCGAGCCCCCATCGAGACAACGTCGGCAGCATTCTGCGCCACCGCTTTACGCCCGACGTCTCGTGGCGAGGACCAATCGAGCCGAAAATGCCTGCCCTCGACCAGCATGTCCGAAGAGATGACGACGCGACCGTCGGCAGCAGTGACGATTGCAGCATCGTCACCCGGACCCAACTCCGTCGTGAGCGGCTGAATTCGGCCCTCGAGTGAGCGCGAGATGACACCGAACTCCCCCACGTCGGCCACTGTTCGTGTGTCTTCGCTCGGGGTCGATCCTGATGACGAGATGGGCTCTCCCAATTGCCGGCGCAGGGCCGATGAAAACGGCCTGCGGTACCTTAAAAGCTGTGGCCCTGAACTTATCGGGTAGCTCACGGGTGCATCGGCAATCCTACCGATGAGCACGTGCGTACCCCTCAAGTGACCGAACTTGGAACCGAGCGAAGAACTGAGCATGTCTGAAAACACGTCCCCAGAAGAGAACGCCGAAGCCGTCGAGCGTCGTAGCCCGGCGTTGATCGCCACCGCCACCGCGCTTCCCGTGGCATTGATCATCGGTTTGGTGATCGCTGCCGTTGTTGCCGGCAAGAATCCGGAACTCGAACCCGTGGCTCTGGGCCCGGTTCCGGCCCCGACTGCGGATTCCGCTGCATGCGTATCACTTCTCGGAGCGCTCCCCGAGACCATCGGCGACTTCGAACGCGCCGAACTCCTAGAACCAGCCCCTGCCGGTGCCGCGGCCTGGCAGCGCAGTGAGAGCGAACCGATCGTCCTGCGCTGCGGACTCGACCGACCGGCCGAGTTCGATCAGGCCGCAGCACTGCAGGTTGTGAACGGTGTCCAGTGGTTCCAGGTCTCGGGAACCGACATCGGTTTGGCGGCCAGCACCTGGTTTGCGGTGGACCGCGGTGAGTACATCGGAATCACCGTTCCCGACGGGAACGGCCCGACGCCGATCCAGGAGTTCTCGGACACCATCTCCGCGACGCTTCCGCAACAACCTCTGGACCCGGCGCCGATCGCGGTGCCTTAAAAGGCACTAACGCAGGCCGGTGCCGCGTGCAAGCGCGGTATCGACCAGCGTCGAAAGCAAAGTGCCGTAATCGATTCCGGTCGCCTTCCACATCTTCGGGTACATCGAGATGGAGGTGAATCCGGGCATGGTGTTGATCTCGTTGATCACCGGGCCGTCTTCGGTGACAAAGAAATCCACCCGCGAGAGTCCCTGGCAGTCGAGGGCGGCGAACGCCCGAACAGCCATGTCACGAATCTGATCGCTGACCGCCGGGTCGAGGACGGCGGGTACGTCGAACTCGCAGACGTCGTCGAGGTATTTGGTGTCGAAGTCGTAGAACGCGTCGGAGTCTGCGTCGTCGGCCGGCATTCGGATCTCGGCAACTACGCTCGCCTTGACGTCGCCATTCGGGAATTCGAGAACACCACACTCGACTTCGCGCCCTACGATCGCGCCTTCGATGATCACCTTGGGATCGTGCAGGCGTGCGTGAGCGATCGCGTTGTCGAGTCCATCCCAACCGGTCACTCGGGTAATGCCGATCGATGATCCGCCACGTGCCGGCTTGACGAAGACCGGTAGGCCCACCTGCTCTTTCTGCGCTGCGGTCAGTGTTGCCGTTCCCGGGCGCAGAACAACCTGCACGCCGACGGGAAGGCCTTCGGCTGCGAGGAGCTTCTTCGTGAATTCCTTGTCCATTCCGGCCGCGCTCGCCAGAACGCCGGGGCCGACGTAGGGAATGCCGGCCATTTCCAGCAGCCCCTGAATGGTGCCGTCTTCGCCGTAGGCGCCGTGCAGTACCGGGAAGATGACGTCGACGGTTGCCAGTACGGCACCGGCATCGGCTCCGTCGAGTGCCAGCACAGCACCGGACCGGGTGGGATCAGCGGTCAGTGTGACGCCGGTTCCGTTTTTGTCGACGGTCGGCAACTCACGTCCATTGATGGCCAGCGAATCGGGGTCGGTCGAGGCCAGGACCCAGGCGCCGTCGGTAGTGATTCCGATGGGCACGACCTCGTACCGCTCCGGATCAAGATGGCGCAGGACGCTCCCTGCCGAGACGCAGGACACTGAATGTTCATTGCTCCGGCCACCGAAGATCACGGCTACGCGGGTACGGCTGTTATTCACGCGTCAAACCGTACCGTCGAATAGCGTTCGGCATGCGCGCAGGGCCGTGTCGATTCCCCCGTCGCTTCGCTCGCCCCGACCCTGAATCTATGGACCGAACGGACGTCCGGTAAGCGCGCGCTCGACATCGGCGAGCAAATCGGCGGTGTCCTCGATGCCGCACGAGATCCGGACAAACCCCTCACTGACACGATCACCCCACCTCGCCCGCCGATCAGCTGTCGTATGAATGCCACCGAAGCTGGTAGCCGAGGACACAAGTTTGCTCGCCGCGACAAACGAATGGAATGCCGACGCAGATTCCAGCTCGATACTGACGAGGCCGCCGAACCTACGCATCTGGGTGGACGCGATGTCGAACGACGGGTCGTTCGACAACCCGGGATAGCGCACCGACCGCACGGCCGGATGCTGCGTCAACATCTCGGCCAGCGCTTGCGCGTTCTCACATTGTCGGCCGAACCGAAGACCGGCCGTCCCGAGGCTGCGATGAGCGAGCCACGTCTCGAACGGACCGAGCACCGTTCCGGACAGTGTTCGTTCACGTTCGATCTTCGCGGCTATATCGGCATCGGACGTTGCGACGTATCCCATCAACAGGTCACTGTGCCCGCTCAGTGACTTCGTTCCGCTGGCCACGACAACATCCGCGCCCAACTCCAGTGGACGCTGACCAAGTGGTGTGGCAGTGGTGTTGTCCACCACCAGAACTGCGCCCGATGCATGACACATCTGCGCCAGCGCACGCAGATCCACTACATCGAGCACGGGGTTGGACGGCGTCTCCGCGAGAACCACCACTCTCCCCAGCAGCGACGCCAGAAGATTCGCGAAACCCGGATCACCCATCGCAGGCGTCGCCACCTCGCGGACACCGATTCCCCGGGGGGCCAAAGCCTCTTCGGCGTACAGGCGCACCTGGTAGTAGCCGTCCGACGGCACGACCACGGTATCCCCGGACGCCAGCAGGCTTCGCAATGTGATCGTGACGGCGGACATCCCCGATCCCGTCACGACGGCGCGGTCGGCACCTTCGAGGTTGGCGAGCACAGCTTCGAGAGCCCGCCACCCCGGATGGGAGGCCCGCGCATACGTATCTTCTTCGGAGCCCTCGTCTGCCGAAAGCTGATACGGCGCAGCAAATACCGGACCGACCTGCATCGGTTGACCGGGCACGAGTGGTCCGGCGACCCCGCTCACGCACCGGGTGGAATCACCGTAACCGTCTGCTGCCGTCATATGAACGGTGCCGTCATTCAGGTTTGGTCCGACGCCCGAGCAACTGACCGATGGCATCACTGACGGCCATGCCTTCGTGGCAGACCCGGTGGACTGCGTCGGTCAGCGGCATCTCAACGTCGTAGCCTGCAGCGAGCGCGCGCACCGACGTACAAGATTTCACGCCTTCGGCTACCTGTCCGTTGGTTGCTTTCTGCGCCGATTCCATCGAACCGCCGCGCCCCAGCCGTTCACCGAAAGTGCGGTTTCGTGAGAGGTCCGATGTACAGGTTGCAACCAGATCGCCGATTCCCGCGAGACCGGCGAGAGTCGACGCCTTGGCGCCGAGTGCAACTCCCAAGCGGATTGTCTCGGCCAGACCCCGGGTGATGATGCTGGCAATCGTGTTGTCGCCGAATCCGCTACCGGCAGCCATGCCGCAAGCCAACGCGATCACGTTCTTGCAGGCCCCGCCGATCTCACAGCCGATCACGTCGGAATTGGTATATGGCCTGAAATATCCTGTCGCGCAGGCATTTTGAAGAGCCAATGCCCGCGAAGAATCCGAGCACGCAATGACCGTTGCAGCGGGCTGCCGACTGGCGATCTCGAACGCCAGATTCGGTCCCGACAACACGGCGACACGACCGGGTTCGACGCCGGTGACCGACACGATCACCTGGCTCATCCGCATCAGGGTGCCGGTTTCGATTCCCTTTGCCAGACTGAGCAGAGTTGCGTCCGGGCCGATCGAATCCTTCCACCCCTCCAAATTTCCCCGGAGAGACTGCGACGGAACTGCCAGAACTATGAAGTCGGCTCCCTCCATCGCGTCCTCGTGCCGGTCCGTCGCACGGATGGACTCGGGTAGGAGGATGCCGGGAAGATAGTCACTGTTCTCGTGCGCGTCGTTGATCCGCTCGGCGACCTCCGCCCGCCGAGCCCACATCGTCACGTCGGTGCCTGCCTCCGCCATGACCTTGGCCAGGGCCGTTCCCCATGAACCTGCGCCCAATACTGCTGCTTTACTCACACAGTCACCTCGTCTACCCCTCGTGACGTTCGCCAAGACGCCGGTTGTGTTGCGACCAGCAAAGAAATCGTGTGCACAGACTATCGCCAGTCCCCCGGTCAGGGCGGTCGACGCCCAGACTCGGCAGGTAGAGACAGACACGCCGGGAGACGACTGGCAAGATCGCAGTATGAGCACAGTAGAGCCGAGCACGCCGAGATCGGAGAGTCGGCCTCTACCCGTCCCGTCAGGGCGTCGCCCCATGCATGCCATCGTCGCGGTCAAGGACCTCCGATCTGCGAAGTCCCGGTTGGCCACCGAACTCGATGCCGACGCACGTGCCGATCTGGTGCTGGCGATGCTCCACGACACTCTTGCCGCGGTCTCCGACGTCGCCGCCATCGACGGGGTAACTGTTGTGACGCCGGATCCGACGGTTGCCGCACTTGCCTACGCAGCGGGCGTTCACGTGTACGCCGACCCGACGTCGTCGCAGCGCAGTGAAGCGCCCGGAACAAGTCAGGCGTCGGGCAAGGAAAGCTCTCTCAATTCCGCACTCAGCGCGGCGGCAACCCACATCCGCGCCGAGTCCGGCCGGGTGGATCTCGTTGTATTGCAAGCTGATCTCCCGTCGCTGCAGCCCGGCGAACTTTTCGAAGCCCTCACCGACGCCCGAACCGGTGGCCGGTCGATAGTCGTCGATCACCACGGGACCGGTACGGCGGCATTGTTCTCTTGCGATCCCGATCTGCCTCTCGATCCACGATTCGGACCCGAATCCGCTCGTGGGCATACAGATTCCGGTGCGCGCCGGCTCGTCGGAGACTGGCCGGGGCTTCGCACGGATGTCGATACGGGGACCGACTTGGAAACGGTGCGCGCATTGGGCGTCGGGCCGGCCACACGAGCTTCCCTGAAACGGCTCAACCGAACTGCGTCGAACACGCGGTAACTTTCTTTGTCGACAATTGTCGAAGCGCGCGCTTGTAGGGGATGATCGACGTGTGAGCAACGGCGAAGCACTCGAGCACCGCAAGTCCGCAAACAACACAGGCACCAGCAGCCCGGACGGAACTGTCACCGGCGCATCGGAAACCGGGGACCGGCATCAACCTTCTGCTGCGTCAGTTCATGTGCGACCCCCGATTCCGGGTTCAGTCACCCACATTCCGAGCGCGCCGCCGGCCGCCACCAAGGCAATTCCGGCCGAGCTCCTCGGCGGGTTACCCGAAGATCGTTATCTCAATCGTGAACTGAGTTGGCTCGACTTCAACGCCCGCGTTCTTGCTTTGGCTGCCGACGAGTCGCTCCCCCTCCTGGAACGTGCAAAATTCCTGGCGATCTTCGCGTCGAACCTCGACGAGTTCTTCATGGTTCGGGTCGCCGGCCTCAAGCGCCGCGACGAGACCGGACTGTCCGTCCGTTCCGCTGACGGACTTTCACCGCGCGAACAACTGGCATTGATCGCGCGTCGGACGCAGGAACTCGCAGACAAGCATGCGCACGTTTTTCTCGAATCCGTCCGCCCGGCTCTAGCGGCAGAAGGAATCTCGATCGTCCGGTGGTCCGATCTCAGCGAGGACGATCACGAGCGACTGTCGGTTCATTTCACCGAACAGGTGTTCCCCGTGCTCACGCCGTTGGCCGTTGATCACGCGCACCCGTTCCCCTACATCAGCGGCCTAAGTCTCAACCTCGCAGTGACCGTGAAGGATTCCGTCACTGGCGGCGAGCATTTCGCCCGCGTGAAGGTGCCGGACAACGTCGGCCGCTTCGTTCGCGTGAAGAGCACGACATCGTCGTCGACGATCGACTCGTTCATTCCGATGGAAGAACTGATCTCGGCGCACCTCGACGTCTTGTTCCCCGGAATGGAAATCGTGGAGCACCACGCCTTCCGGATCACGCGCAACGCCGACTTCGAAGTCGAGGAGGACCGCGACGAGGACCTCCTCCAAGCATTGGAGCGTGAACTCGCGCGCCGTCGTTTCGGATCTCCCGTCCGACTCGAAGTGGCTGACGACATGACCGAGCACATGCTCGAATTGTTGCTTCGCGAACTCGATGTCGACCCGGCCGATGTCATCGAAGTTTCGGGTCTGCTCGATTTGTCTTGCCTCTGGCAGGTTTACGCCGTCGACCGACCCGCGCTCAAAGACGCACCGTTCGTTCCGGCGACGCACCCCGCGTTCGGTGAACGCGAAACACCGAAGAGCGTGTTCTCCACACTGCGTGACGGCGACGTTCTCGTCCACCACCCTTACGATTCGTTTTCCACCAGCGTTCAGCGATTCATCGAGCAGGCTGCCGCCGACCCGCAGGTTCTCGCGATCAAACAGACCCTCTACCGGACATCCGGTGATTCACCGATCGTCAACGCACTCATCGACGCCGCCGAAGCCGGCAAGCAAGTTGTCGCTCTCGTCGAGATCAAGGCTCGTTTCGACGAGCAGGCCAACATCAAGTGGGCTCGCAAACTCGAACAAGCCGGAGTGCATGTCGTCTACGGACTTGTCGGACTCAAGACGCATTGCAAGACTTGCCTCGTGGTCCGGCGTGAAGGCTCCACCATCCGTCGTTACTGCCACATCGGTACCGGAAACTACAATCCGAAGACCGCGCGGTTGTACGAGGACGTCGGATTGTTCACAGCCGCACCGGAGGTCGGTGCCGACCTCACCGACCTCTTCAACTCCCTGACCGGCTACTCGCGTAAGACCGATTACCGGAACCTTCTGGTTGCTCCCTATGGAGTGCGACGCGGAATCATCGAACGCATCGAAGCGGAAATCGCGCACAAACTCGCGGGGCGTGACGCAGCCATTCGTATGAAGGCGAATGCGCTTGTCGACGAACAGGTTATCGACGCACTGTACCGCGCCTCCAAAGCCGGCGTGCCGGTTCAGATCGTGGTCCGCGGCATCTGCGCTCTCAAGCCGGGAGTGCCTGGACTCAGCGACAACATCGAAGTCCGTTCCATCCTCGGACGATTCCTCGAGCATTCACGTATGTTCCATTTCCGCGCCGCCGACGAGTTCTGGATCGGCAGCGCAGACATGATGCATCGCAACCTCGATCGGCGCGTCGAGGTCATGGTTCAGGTCAAGGATCCGAAGTTGGCCAGGCAGTTGAGCGAAGTCTTCGATTCCTCGCTCGACCCCCGCACCCGCTGCTGGGTACTGCATCCCGACGGAAGTTGGGTTGCGTCTCCCGAACACGGCGAGGATGTACGCGAGCATCAACATTCGTTGATGCGAAGTCGTACCTCCAGCGGATCCTGACGGTCGCGATCACCATGACTGACAAACCTGTGAAAGCGAATATCTTTGCCGCCGGCGCAGTGTTATGGCGAAAGGCACCCGATAATCCGCAGTCGATCGAGATCGCAGTCATTCATCGCCCCAAATACGATGATTGGTCTTTCCCCAAGGGAAAACTCGATCCGGGTGAGACCTTCCTGACAGCCGCAGTCCGCGAAGTTCAGGAAGAAACGTCGATGAGTGTTCGGCTCGGTCGTCATCTCGGCGGTGTCACTTATCCGATTCCGGGGCACCGCAAGCTGAAACGAGTCGAATACTGGGCGGCTGAATCAGTCGGCGGAGAGTTCGGCGCGAACAGCGAGGTCGACGTACTGCATTGGCTTCCCATCGACGAAGTCCCGGACCATCTCTCGTATCCGATGGATCGGATGATCCTGCGCCGCTTCGTCGCGGTACCGACCGATACCCGGACGGTCCTGCTGGTACGTCATGCGAAGGCGGGAAGTCGCAAGCGGTACAACGGCGATGACACTCTCCGGCCTCTCGATGCCACAGGCAAGGAACAGGCCGCGGCGTTGGCAAGTCAGCTACGGATCTTCGGCGCCGACTCCGTCTATGCCGCCGACCGAACTCGATGCATCGATACCGTGTTGCCACTCGCCGAAGCGCTGGGAGTCGAGGTTACGGCGGAACCCCTTCTGAGCGAAGAGGGTTACGAGGCGGATACAGCGGCCGCTCGGGCGCGAATCCTCGAGATTGCGTCTGCAGGCGGCACACCGGTCATCTGCAGCCAAGGAGGCGTCATTCCGGATCTGATGGCTTGGTGGAGCCAATCAGCCGGTGTAACACTGCCGTCCGCACGCAACCGCAAAGCGAGCACCTGGGTGCTGTCCTTCGTCGGCGACCAATTGGTTGCAGCCGATCATCTGGACAGCCCCCTCCCCAAGGTCTCCAACGCATAAAGGTAGTTACGCAAAGTATTGACCGGCAGACGAATTCATAAACGTCGAATACAAAAGAAGAGGCGCAGTCGCGATTTCGATCGCGACTGCGCCTCTTCTTTTACTGCATCGGGTATTTCACCCGAAAGCGACTACTTGGAAGCGCGCTTGGCCGGAGCCTTCTTGGCGGGAGCCTTCTTGGCTGCAACCTTGGCCGGAGCCTTCTTGGCTGCAACCTTGGCCGGAGCCTTCTTGGCGGGAGCCTTAGCGGCAACCGTCTTCTTGGCTGCAACCTTGGCCGGAGCCTTCTTGGCTACCGTCTTCTTGGCTGCTGCCTTCTTGGCTGCTGCCTTCTTGGCTGCTGCCTTGGTAGCCGGTGCGGCTACGCCACGCTTGACTGCCGGGCCACTGGCCGGAAGCTTCTGGCCGCCAGCGATAACGGCCTTGAACTGCGCACCCGGACGGAAAGCCGGAACCGACGTCGGCTTGACCTTGACGGTCTCGCCGGTACGCGGGTTGCGTGCGACACGTGCCGCACGACGACGCTGTTCGAAGACGCCGAAACCGGTGATCGTCACGCTCTCGCCACGGTGGACGGCGCGGACGATGGTGTCCACGACATGCTCCACTGCATCGGTTGCTGTGCGCCTGTCCGAACCCAGCTTCTCAGTCAGAACATCGATGAGCTCTGCCTTGTTCATTGAAATTCCTCCGCAAATAATGGTCCACCGTAGGACCGACTGAGAACTACGGTAAACCTGATAACGGCAAGAGTCTATGTGCCACGCCAATTCTCAATCAACGTAACCCCGAAATGGTGACCTATTTCTCTCTCTCGCCGCTATCGGCGATTTCCGTTCAGCCCTGCGAAATTTGGGCCGGGAGGGTAGTCGGTTTCCATGAAGGCCTTGACTTTTCGAACTCGGAAATCGCTTCTACCTGCCGCAATGTCAGTCCGATGTCGTCGAGTCCTTCGAGCAGACGCCACCGTGTGTAGTCGTCAATCGTAAAGGGCACCACCGTCGTTCCGGCTGTCACTGTCCGATTTTCGAGATCGACAGTCAATTCGAGTCCGGGCTGCTCGTCGAGCAACTTCCACAGCAATTCGACGTCACTCTGCTCGACCTGTGCTGCCAGCAGACCCGCTTTTCCGGCGTTGCCGCGGAAAATATCTGCGAAGCGCGAAGCGATCACGACCCGAAAACCGAAGTCGGATAGCGCCCAAACGGCATGCTCCCGCGAGGATCCCGTTCCGAAATCGGGTCCGGCCACAAGGACACTGCCCTTGTCGTAAGGCGCGACATTGAGGATGAAGTTCGGATCGCTACGCCATCCGGCGAACAGTCCGTCCTCGAATCCGGTGCGCGTCACCCGTTTCAGGTAAACGGCGGGGATGATCTGGTCGGTATCGACATTCGAGCGTCGCATCGGTACGCCGATACCCTTGTGCGTGGTAAAGGATTCCATCGAAAATTCTCCTCGAGTGTGTAGGTACGTCAGGCCAGATCGGACGGTGCCGACAAAGTTCCACGGACTGCGGTGGCGGCTGCGACGAGTGGTGAAACCAGATGAGTCCGGCCACCTTTGCCTTGTCGGCCTTCGAAATTCCGGTTCGAGGTCGATGCCGAACGCTCCCCCGGCGCCAACTGATCCGGGTTCATGCCCAAGCACATCGAGCAACCCGCCTGACGCCATTCCGCGCCCGCCGCTACGAAGATGTCTCCGAGGCCTTCACTTTCGGCCTGCGCCCGGACCCGCATGGAGCCGGGAACGATCAGCATCCGAACACCTTCTGCCACACTGCGACCCTCGAGAACGCCCGCAACCTCACGCAGGTCTTCGATTCGCCCGTTGGTGCACGAGCCGACAAAAACGGTGTCGACGGAAATATCGCGCAACGGCATTCCTGCGTCGAGACCCATGTAGGTAAGCGCCTTCTCGGCTGCCTGACGTTCGTTCTCGTCGACGATCTCTTCCGGATTCGGCACACGATCACCCAGCGGTGCGCCCTGTCCCGGGTTGGTTCCCCACGTGACGAACGGTGTCAGTGAACTCGCGTCGATGCGAACCTCGTTGTCGAATACCGCTCCGTCGTCGGTCTTCAACTGTTCCCAAGCCGCCACTGCGGCATCCCAGTCCGCGCCTGTCGGCGCGTGCGGGCGACCCTTGATGAACTCGTAGGTAATCTCATCCGGTGCGATCATGCCGGCGCGGGCACCAGCCTCGATCGACATGTTGCAGATGGTCATACGCGATTCCATCGACAATGTGCGGATCGCTTCGCCGCGGTATTCCAGAACATATCCCTGCCCGCCACCGGTGCCGATCTTGGCGATGACGGCGAGGATCAGGTCCTTGCTCGTGACACCGGGCTGCAGTTCACCGTCGACGGTGATCGCCATTGTCTTGAAGGGGCGCAGCGACAGTGTCTGTGTCGCCATCACATGCTCGACCTCGCTGGTGCCGATTCCCATTGCCAGAGCACCGAAAGCGCCGTGGGTCGAGGTATGCGAGTCACCACAGACGACAGTCGTTCCCGGCTGAGTCAGACCGAGCTGCGGTCCGACGACATGCACGATCCCCTGATCCAGATCGCCCATGCGGTGCAAGCGAACTCCGAATTCCTCACAATTTCGGCGCAGCGTATCGACCTGAGTCTTGGAGACGGGATCGGCAATCGGCTTGTCGATGTCGATGGTCGGGACGTTGTGATCCTCGGTCGCGATCGTCAGATCGGGGCGACGCAACTTCCGTCCCGCCAATCTCAGTCCGTCGAATGCCTGCGGGCTCGTCACTTCATGGACGAGGTGAAGGTCGATGTAGATCAGGTCTGGATTCTGACCTTCGCCCTTCACGACAACGTGGTCGTCCCACACCTTCTCGGCGAGAGTGCGTGCTTTCTGTGCCATGTCTTCCACCTCTGTACGTAGCCTCGCGTCGACGAACTACGGGCTGGCCCGCCGCGCGTGAAGATAAGTCCGACAGCCCAACACTTTTCATGCTGCGCATTAATCCCCGGAAGTGGAAGCTGGTGACCTGTAGGAGATCATGCGCTACTATCCCACTATGCGAGAAACTGGTATCGACCTATGAGACAGCATAGCGGCATCGGCGTGCTGGACAAAGCAATGGGCGTGCTTCATGCAGTAGCCGAAGAACCGTGCAGCCTCACCGAACTCTGTGCGCGCACAGGGCTACCGAGGGCAACGGCTCACCGCCTCGCCGTCGGCCTCGAAGTCCATCGACTCCTCGCCCGTGATTCCGACGGCCTGTGGTGCCCCGGTCCCGGACTCGCCGAATTGGCTGCCACTGCCAATGATCCTCTAATTGCCGCTGCAGGTCTCATCCTCCCCCGGTTACGCGAGATCACCGGCGAGAGTGTCCAACTGTATCGACGCGAAGGTACGCAGCGCGTCTGCGTCGCGTCGATGGAACCACCGACCGGTCTGCGTGACACCGTCCTGGTCGGCGCACGACTGCCGATGAATGCCGGCTCGGGCGCCAAGGTCCTTCTCGCGTGGGCAGATCCGCAGACACAGCGCACTGTTCTCGCCGACGCAACCTTCGGCGAGCGAGTTCTTCTCGAAGTCCGCCGGCGCGGTTGGGCGCAGAGCGCAGCCGAACGCGAACCCGGAGTCGCCAGCGTGGCAGCGCCCGTACGGGACTCGGCCGGCACGGTGGTGGCGGCGATTTCGGTTTCCGGACCGATCGACCGGATGGGTCGACGCCCGGGAGCACGATGGGCAGCCGATCTTCTCGCAGCGGCAGAAGCGCTGCACAAGCGCCTGTAATCGGACACGTAATCATGTAATCCGTGCCACAGTAAGGACTTCAAGAACCGCACCTCCCAACCACGATCGAGGAGAGCTCCGCCGTCATGACAGGGAAACAGCGCAGTCAGATCACGATGACCGGCTCCGAAATTTCGGAGTTCGTCGAAAAGAACCGCACCGCAACGATGGCCACGCTGAGCGCAGACGGCATGCCTCACCTCATCGCGATGTGGTTCGCGATCGTGGACGGCGAAATCTGGTTCGAGACAAAAGCGAAGTCCCAGAAAGCTGTAAACCTTCGACGCGACTCGCGGATGTCGATACTGATCGAGGACGGCCTCACCTACGACACCCTGCGCGGAGTCTCGATGGAAGGGGTCGGAGAAATCGTCGACGACCCCGAGGCGCTTTTTGCCGTGGGTGTCAGTGTCTGGGAGCGATACACCGGACCCTATTCCGAGGATCTCCGCCCCGCTGTCGACGCCATGCTCCACAAGCGTGTGGCAGTGCGATTCGTGCCCGCGCGCACTCGGTCGTGGGATCACCGCAAGCTCGCCATGCCGGCCATGCCGCTGTCCGGGTCTACAGCTCCCGCCCATGAGGGCGTAGCTTGACCATCAAGGCCCCAAGCTTCACCAACAGGCCGCAACGAAGGAGTACACAGATGAGCGAGCAGGACAGCAGCACCCCGCCGGAGTCCGAAACACCAGCGGAGGCCAACAAGCGCAAGTTCCGCGAAGCACTCGATCGCAAGAACCACGGCAATGCGACGTCGGCCGATCATCGTGACGGTCAGTCCAAAGTCCACAACACTCACGGCTCCGCTGACCACAAGCGCGAATTCCGCCGCAAGAGCGGATAAGCCGCACACCCCATACGTCTGAGGTGAACAAGCACGTATGAGATGACAATCACCCCAGTCGAATTCGGCTGGGGTGATTGTTTTCACTCGATCTCAGTATCAATAAGAAAAGACCTTCCAATCAATGATTGGAAGGTCTTTCTTTTGTAGCCCCGACGGGATTCGAACCCGCGCTACCGCCTTGAGAGGGCGGCGTCCTAGGCCGCTAGACGACGGGGC
>NZ_JASHKR010000051.1 GCF_030056815.1 Rhodococcus sp. IEGM 1379 | reverse complement strand
TAGCCGGGCAGACGCATCTCCGGCGGCCACGAGAACGTGGTCTGCGCCTGGAGGATGTCCTTGGGGATATCGACCAGCACGGCGCCGGGGCGACCGCTGGACGCGAGGTAGAACGCTTCCGCGATGATCCGCGGGATATCGATAGCGTCGGTGATGAGAAAATTGTGCTTGGTGATCGGCATCGTGATGCCGGAGATATCGGCTTCCTGGAATCCATCGGTACCGATGAGACTGCGGGCGACCTGTCCGGTGATCGCAACGACCGGCACGGAATCCATCTGCGCGTCGGCGAGCGGGGTCACCAGGTTGGTTGCACCGGGACCCGAAGTGGCGATGCAGACGCCAACCTTGCCAGTGGCCTGGGCGTAGCCGGTGGCAGCGTGACCTGCACCTTGCTCGTGGCGAACGAGAACGTGACGCACCTTGACCGAATCGAAGAGCGGATCATAGAGCGGCAAGACGGCTCCACCGGGAATGCCGAATACCGTTTCCACCTCGAGCTCTTCGAGGGCTCGAACCACAGACTGCGCGCCGGATACCCGCTCAGGCGGGAGCTGGCGACGGTTGACCGTCGGCGTTGCGGCAGCCGCGGTTGTCGGGCTCGGTGTCCCTGACTTTCGCGGCGAAGGTTGAGGCCGTGCTGTTGGTGCGCTCACTTGGAAATCCTCTGATTCTGGATCCGGGCAACAAAAAACCCCCGTCAGCGTCTGCTGAGCGAGGGTGGCGCGTCGTTATCTGGTGAGTTGAAAATTATCGACTCAAGCGACGACGCGCCGGCCGATTACGAGCAACTCATTCTGTTTCACGCACTCGACAGTAGAGGCGCTAGTCGCGAACGGCAAACTTGGTGAGTCAACCGTCCCAGAATCTGAGATACATCAGCTGCAATGCGAAGATGTAGAGGTGTCAACTTCGCAGCAGCCCGTGCCACCGGCTCAATCATCCCACACGCCGAAACCACTTCGGTACGTCATCCGCATTTCGCAGCTCGCCTACATGGCGTGCGCGTTTCTCCTCTTCGCCGTCAGCTTCCCCATCTTTGGATGGCCGGTCGCCTTCGGGTGGTTGGTAATCCTCCCGATCTTCGCCGTATATCTGGTTGCACGGCTACGTACAACCGTCAGCAACGACGGCCTCGAGGTCCGTTCGATGTTCTCGAAGCGCACCCTCTCCTGGGACGAAGTCAAGGGCTTCCGCTTTCCGAAGCGCAATTGGGCCCGCGCCGAACTCACCGACGGAACCGAGGTGCCGCTGCCGGCGGTCAGCTTCCACCGTCTCCCCGAGATCGCAATCGCCAGCGGTGGCCGCATCACCGATCCGTTCGCATCTGCGGCAGCAGCGTTCGACGCAGAACAAGCAGAGCAGGCCGAACAATCAGCCCAGTCCGAACAGCCGGCAACCGACTCGGATAAGCAGCCCGAAGAAGAACAAAAGTAACGCCCGAGTAGCGTTGAATCGCCCTCGCTTCAATTCTTTTCGCCGCGCGGTGCATTGCACCTGACTTTCGCGCGGCAAAGAAGTAGATCAGCAACGATCACATAAGGAATACGCCCATGCCCCCGTTGAGGTCACGCACCACCACCGTCGGACGTAATGCTGCCGGAGCCCGATCCCTGTGGCGCGCCACAGGAATGACGGATTCCGACTTCGGTAAACCGATTGTCGCCGTCGCGAACTCGTACACCCAGTTCGTACCCGGCCACGTGCATCTCAAGAACGTGGGCGAAATTGTTGCCGAGGCAATCGCGGCAGCCG
Source organism: Rhodococcus sp. IEGM 1379 (assembly GCF_030056815.1). Lineage (GTDB taxonomy): Bacteria > Actinomycetota > Actinomycetes > Mycobacteriales > Mycobacteriaceae > Rhodococcus_F. The sequence continues at coordinate 29,269 of NZ_JASHKR010000051.1, read as the reverse complement.
GCGGCGTCGCGCGCGAGTTCCACACCATCGCCGTCGACGACGGCATCGCCATGGGTCACGGTGGAATGCTCTACTCGCTGCCCAGCCGCGAGATCATCGCCGACTCCGTCGAGTACATGGCCAACGCACACACCGCTGACGCCTTGGTGTGTATCTCCAACTGCGACAAGATCACGCCCGGCATGCTCAATGCTGCGATGCGCCTGAACATCCCGACCGTCTTCGTCTCCGGCGGACCGATGGAGGCCGGTAAGGCAGTGGTCGTCGGCGGCGTCGCGCAGGCCCCCACCGACCTCATCACCGCCATCTCGGCGTCCGCCAACGACGCCGTCTCCGACGAGGGCCTCGACGAGGTCGAGCGCAGCGCCTGCCCGACGTGCGGTTCTTGCTCGGGCATGTTCACGGCCAACTCCATGAACTGCCTCACCGAGGCTCTGGGCCTCGCATTGCCCGGCAACGGTTCAACCCTCGCGACCCACAAGGCTCGGCACGCACTCTTCTCTCGCGCCGGCACCACAGTCGTCGAGGCTGCTCTCAAGTACTACCGCGACGGCGACGAGTCGGTGCTGCCGCGCAATATCGCAACCCCGGCTGCGTTCCGTAACGCAATGGCTCTGGATGTCACAATGGGTGGCTCGACAAACACCGTCCTGCATATTCTGGCCGCCGCACAGGAGGGTGAGGTCGACTTCGACCTCGAAACCATCGACGCCATCAGCCGCAAGGTGCCGTGCCTGTCCAAGGTTTCCCCCAACTCCGATTACCACATGGAAGACGTCCACCGCGCCGGCGGAATCCCCGCACTGCTCGGTGAACTGCGCCGCGGTGGACTCCTCGAGACCGACGTGTCGACCGTGCACACCAAAAGCTTCGACCAGTGGCTCGACGACTGGGACATCCGCTCCGGCAAGGCGACCGACGAAGCGATCGAACTGTTCCACGCCGCTCCCGGCGGAGTGCGTACGATCGAGCCCTTCTCCACCGAAAACCGTTGGAGCTCACTCGATACCGACGCAGCCGGCGGGTGCATCCGCGACGTCGAACACGCTTACACGGTCGAGGGTGGCCTTGTGGTCCTACGCGGCAACGTCGCCGTCGACGGCGCGATCCTCAAAACCGCAGGCATCGACGAAGATCTCTTTTCCTTCCAGGGCCCCGCGCTGGTCGTCGAATCTCAGGAAGAAGCCGTCTCGGCGATCCTGCAGAAGAAGATCAAGCCGGGCGACGTCCTCGTCGTCCGCTACGAGGGACCCAAGGGCGGCCCGGGCATGCAGGAAATGCTGCACCCCACCGCATTCCTCAAGGGCGCCGGCCTCGGTAAGCAGTGCGCGTTGATCACCGACGGCCGCTTCTCCGGCGGAACCTCCGGACTGTCCATCGGCCACATCTCCCCCGAGGCTGCAGCCGGCGGAGTTATCGGCCTGGTCCAGAACGGCGATCAGGTTCGCATCGACGTCGCCACTCGTCGCCTCGAGATCCTCGTCGACGACGACGTCCTCGCTGATCGTCGCGCCAAGATGGAAGCTTCCGAGCGTCCGTGGCACCCGGTTGATCGTCAGCGCACCGTCACCACCGCCCTGCGCGCCTACGCAGCGTTGGCGACGTCAGCTGACAAGGGCGCGGTTCGCTACGTCCCGTAAGTAGCAGCACCCGAAAAGGTCCCCAGGCGCGTGCGGCTGGGGACCTTTTTTGTCACCGAACCACATGCAGTGGGATCGGTTCGACGAATCCTGAATTATCTACTCGGAGAACGCAACACACCGCCACACCTCGCCGTCGTACGCGTCCGGCGACATCTGCTCCGACAAGTCGACGTGAACCGCCAATTCGGCGCAGTGCCGGGTCAGGTCCGCAACTACGGCGTCGGAAAGAAAGTGGTGGTGTAGATCGAGCGAGTCGAGATGGGCGAACCGGCGGCTGGCGAGGAATGCCGCAGCACCGTCGTCGGTGAAAACGCCCAGCGACAGATCCAGGGTGCGCAACCGGGCAAGGAGCGGGGCTGCCACTACAGCGTGCACAACGGCGTCCTGGATCTCACTGTTCCGCAAGCCGAGATGCTTCAACGACGGCAAGGATTCACCGCGGAGAAGGACAGAGAGATCCTCGGCGGTGGTGTCGCCGCCGTATCCGTCGTCGCCGAGCCAGAGTTCCAGAGACTCGAGGGCCGGGAATTCGCTGAAGGATATTCCGCGGACTACGTCGACAGGCAGGCCACCCGATTCAATGGTCAAACGGCGCAGACAAGCATGTCCTGCTGGGGGGAACTGCAATTCGGTCCCGCCGCGAATCCCCAATTCGACCAACCTCGGAAACGCCGCGAGAATCGGGGTGACGTCGGATTGCTGAATCCAGGAGGTCTCCTGCTGCCCTTGCGTGATGTCGGCAAGAATCAGCGCGCGCAGCGACGTCAACCGTTCTTGTTGTCCGACAATCAGTTCCACGATCGACGACGAGTCAACCTCGTACAATTTCCCCCACTGACCGATGATCAACGCCTGGACCGCCGACAGGTCCACCGTCTCCACGAACCTCGCCCAGGCGTCAGCAAATTCCTCCGCGTCATCGGCGTACGGTTCCACCGATATTCGCCAGGCTACGGCGTCGGCGCCAGGCAACGCGCCGCACGAAGCTGCCGGGTTGGGAAAATCGAATGCCGGAAGACCGCGCAGTGCGCCGAGGTGGGTGACCACCATCAAGATCTCCTTCTGGCCGAGCCGACGCTGACGTCGCGTTTGATTACTCGTTGATAGCAGGACCGACCGACAGGTACCGAAAAATTCAGCACCCTGGCGAGGCCCGGTCCAGTGAAACAACCTGGCACGCCAGACATTTCAGACACCCTCGAAGGTGAAATAGGTGAGTAGACTCACCCTGCCGTAGTGTGCACGACGCCAGCTGATCAAATCAGATACCTAGAGGGGCTCAACAGCAACCAAAGTAATCATTTCAGTCAGTTCGGTCGTCTCGACTTGCGCACTGCGCTCACCAATGGTTCCCTCAGCAGGTCGTTGAGACCCACATCACATTCGACAACAGTCAGCCACCTCCCGGCCCCCACAAGGTCGCCGGGAATCAACCTAGGAGCAATACATGCCCGGAGTCGGCATATGGCGCACCAAATCCGTCGAGCAATCGATCGCGGACACCGATGAGCCTGAAACAAAGCTCAAAAAGGAACTGACCGCGAAAGACCTGACGGTCTTCGGTGTCGCCGTCGTCATCGGCGCAGGTATCTTCACGCTCACCGCCAGAACCGCAGGCAACGTTGCCGGCCCGTCGATCTCGCTCGCGTTTGTCCTCGCGGCCATCGCCTGCGCGCTCGCAGCCCTCTGTTACGCCGAGTTCGCGTCGACTGTTCCTGTCGCCGGCAGTGCGTACACATTTTCGTACGCAACCTTCGGAGAGTTCGCAGCCTGGATTATCGGCTGGGACCTCATCCTCGAATTCGCGCTCGCCGCGGCAGTTGTCGGCAAGGGTTGGTCGCTCTATCTAGGCAATGTCATCGGGGCAAGTGGCAGTACCACCGCCCACCTCGGACCGATCAGTTTCGACTGGGGCGCACTGCTCATCATTGCGGCAATCACGACCATCCTCGCCATCGGAACCAAGGTTTCCTCTCGCGTCTCCGCGGTCATCACCGCGATCAAGATTGCCGTAGTACTCCTGGTCATCATCGTCGGCTCGTTCTACATCAAGAAGGAGAACTACTCTCCCTTCATCCCGCCGGCCGAAGGTGCCGACAGTTCGGCAAGTGGAATCCATCAGACCCTGTTCTCCTGGCTCACCGGTGCCGGTGGCAGTAGCTACGGCGCCTACGGTCTGCTGGCCGCAGCCAGCCTGGTGTTCTTTGCCTTCATCGGGTTCGACGTCGTCGCAACCACTGCGGAGGAAACAAAGGACCCCCAGAAGGCCCTACCCCGCGGAATCTTCGGATCCCTCGCGATTGTGACCGTCCTGTACGTCGCGGTGACCCTGGTGCTCACCGGAATGGTCAAGTACACGGAATTGAAGGACGGCAGCCCGCTGGTCGGCGATTCCAGTGCCACGCTGGCCACTGCCTTCGAGGCCAACGGGATCGGTTGGGCCCAAACTGCCATCAACTTCGGCGGCCTGGCCGGCCTGACCACCATCGTCATGGTGATGATGCTCGGCCAAACGCGAGTGTTGTTCGCAATGTCGCGTGACGGCCTCATGCCCCGCAAGCTGGCAAAGACCAACGACAAGGGCGTCCCGGTCCGCATTACTCTCATCGTGGGCGGCATCGTCGCTGTGCTCGCAGCGTTCTTCCCCATGGGAACGCTCGAAGAAATGGTGAACATCGGCACACTGTTCGCATTCGTACTCGTCTGCATCGGCGTCATCGTCCTGCGTCGCACTCGCCCCGATCTGCCGCGCGGATTCCGCGTGCCGTGGGTTCCGTTCGTTCCGATTCTCGCCGTTCTCGCCTGCGGTTGGCTGATGCTCAATCTCTCGGTCGAGACCTGGATCCGATTCGTCGTCTGGATGGCGATCGGCGTTGTCGTCTACTTCTTGTACGGACACCGCAAGTCGGTACTCGGCCGCAAGATCAAGGACGGGACAGTCATCCCGTCGGCGAATGCCGCACCGGTGCTTGTCAAAGACTGACACTGCCCGCTAACCAAAGAACCGCCGCCTTCCTTGAATGGAGGGCGGCGGTTCTTTGGTGAACCAGTCACACAATCAGATCAGCGGATTGGCACCGTTCAGGAAGATCCACGTGCACACACCCGCAGCGATACCGAGAACGAGGACCACCAGCGACCCGACGTACGGCCTCTTTGCCCACCCACGGCGCCCGTCCAAGGCCAGAAGACCCGGACCGGTCAAGATGATGACACCAGCACAGAGGCCCAGCAGCATCTCGTATTCGGTTCCGTCAGGTGCAAAATACTCGAGTCCGGGCGCACTCGCCTGACGCAAGGCCCAGGCATTGATCATCACGGCCAGAATCGACGCAGCGGCTACCGGCGTCAGCAGGCCCAGGATGAGCAGCGCGCCACCGGCAACCTCGCCGACTCCACCGAGGATCGCGAGCAATTTTGCCTGCTCGAACCCGGCGTCGGCCAACATCGTTTCGAAACCACCCAGACCCGGACCGTTCCAGATACCGGTCAGCTTCTGCAGTCCGTGCACCAATGCCGTCCCACCGACCGCCAGACGGAGCACCAGCAGACCGAGATCGAGCGTTCCCCGTCCGGTCGACAAGTCCGACGAGTCGCTGACCACCGGCACCGGATCAGCGACCGGAACCTGATCAGCCGATATCTCGTAGGCGGGATCGCGACTGAGCACCTCAGTCTGCTTGTCGGCACCCGGGGCACGATAGGTCGGAAGCTGTTCGGTCACGGAATTTCCATTCGCCGACCCGAACTCCAATTCGTCGTCGGTACGCGGCAAGGGATTCTTGGCACTCACCGTCGGAAATTTTTCGGTGGGAAGATCGTAAGGACTCGATACTTTGCCCAACGCTGTGTCCGTTTCAGGAACTTCGCTGGGGTCTTTCCGCTCGTCAGTCACAGTGGTGAGCCTAGGTCCGTTTCGCGAACTCGTCGGGGAACCTACTCCGGCGTGGCGGGACATGCCATCTGTTACGTAACGTCTTCCCCATGACTACGGGTGGGCACAGAACGTCGATTGCATGTGCCGTGACAATGACCACCGTCCTTCTGGGTGGTTGTGCGCATTTCGACGAGTCGACAACGACCCCGTTCACCCCGGAACCTGTCCAGCAATCCGTTGTCGACGTCCAACCACAAAATCCACCGCCGTCGACAACCGAGACGCCTCAACCTCCGTCTGGCCCCCTCGGTCCGTGCCAGGATCCCGACCCGTCCGTCATCGCGACGTGTCTCGACACCACCGGTGGGCTCCTGACCCTGCCCGACGGAACCACAGGCCTGGTCGCCGAACGCCGCACCGGCCGAATCATGCAAGTCGCCCCGGGGCAGACGCCCGTCGAAGTGGCCAAGATCGACGTCGACGGCAGTGGCGACGGAGGACTTCTCGACATCGCACTCTCCCCCACCTTCGTCGAAGACAATCTGATCTACGCGTACGTCACAACCGGCACCGACAATCGGGTGGTCCGAATCGCCCCGGGAGACTCTGCCAAGGAAGTTCTCGGCGGAATTCCGCGCGGCGCTAACGGCAACGGTGGATCACTCGAATTCGCAGCACCCGATCAATTGATGGTATTGACCGGAGATACCGGAAACCCCGCTGCGGCAACAGATCCCGGATCTCTGGCCGGAAAGTTGCTTCGAGTTCGGTCATTGAGTCCGTCGCCGACCCCGCCTCGCCCTGAGATCGTATTGTCGGGCATCGGCAATGGCGGCGGGGTTTGCGTTGATCCCGGGATCGCGACCTGGGTCACCGATCGCACCGCACTCGAAGACCGCCTCCAACGTGTGGGCATCGACGGAATCGTCACGACGCCGGCTTGGACGTGGCCGGACCGTCCAGGAGTGGGTGGGTGTGTTGCCGCCCGAGGAGTCGTGGCGGTAGCACTCGGCGCCGGTAAAGCAGTCTCGTCTCTCGCTTCCGACCCCGGCACGGGAGCAATCACCGCTGCCCCGGGGACGGTTGCCAAGGATACGTACGGTCAACTCGGCGGCCTGGCCGTCGGATCAGACGGACTGTTGTGGGTCAGCACTATCAACAAGACCGCCGGCGAACCTGGCCCCAATGACGACAGGGTAATCAAGATTCCCATGCCGAGCGGAGGCGGCGGCATCGACTGACGGGCCGAGCGGAGGCGGCGGCATCGACTGACGGGCCGAGCGGAGGCGGCGGCAGCTGAAAGCCTGAAAAGCACTGATGCCCGGCCGAATTGAATCGGCCGGGCATCAGAACTATGTATGCGGGACTAGCTGCAAGCCTCGATGACAAGTTCCTTGACGCGTGCTGCGTCGGCCTGTCCACGAGTGGCCTTCATGACGTCGCCGACAATCTTTCCGGCGGCCTGAACCTTGCCGCTACGGATCTTGTCCGCGATATCGGGGTTGGCGGCCAGGGCCTCGTCGACAGCTGCCTTGAGCTTGGTTTCGTCGCGCTCGACAACCAACTCCGGATGCGCGGCAACAACCTGCTCCGGATCACCCTCGCCGTCGAGAACGTGATCGACAACCTGGCGGGCAACCTTGTTGTTGAGCTTGCCACTGTCGATCAATGCCACAACCTGAGCGACCTGCGTCGGCGTGATCGGCAGTGCGCCGAGTTCGACGCCGCGGGCATTTGCCTGCTGGGACAGGTATGACAGCCACCAGGAGCGCGCAGCCTCAGGCGACGCGCCGGCTTCGGTGGTGGCGATCACCAGATCGATTGCACCGGCGTTGACGAGGTCACGCATGACCTCGTCGGAGATTCCCCAGTCCTTCTGGATGCGTGCACGGCGGATCCACGGAAGCTCGGGAAGGGTTCCGCGCAGTTCTTCGACCCACTCTGCGCTGGGCGCAACAGGCTCGAGGTCCGGCTCCGGGAAGTAGCGGTAGTCCTCAGCGGTCTCCTTGCGGCGACCGGCGGAGGTGGTGCCGTCGGCTTCCTGGAAGTGGCGGGTTTCCTGAATGATCTCGCCGCCTGCGTCGAGTACCGCAGCCTGACGACGCATCTCGTAGCGAACCGCGACCTCGACGCTCTTGAGCGAGTTGACGTTCTTGGTCTCGGTGCGAGTTCCCAGTTCAGTGGCGCCGATCGGCATCAGCGAAATGTTGGCGTCGCAACGCATCGAACCCTGGTCCATCCGAACGTCGGAGACGTCGAGGGACTTCAGCAGATCGCGCAGCGCCGTGACGTACGCGCGGGCAACCTCGGGAGCACGCTCGCCGGCTCCGTGGATGGTCTTGGTGACGATTTCCACCAGCGGAACACCGGCGCGGTTGTAGTCGAGCAGCGAGTGGCTGGCACCGTGGATTCGGCCGGTCGCGCCACCCACGTGAAGAGACTTACCGGTGTCCTCTTCCATGTGGGCGCGCTCGATCTCGACGCGCCAGGTGGTGCCGTCGTCGAGCAGAACATCGAGGTAGCCCTCGGTGGCGATCGGCTCGTCGTACTGCGAGATTTGGTAGTTCTTCGGCTGATCCGGGTAGAAGTAGTTCTTGCGCGCGAATCGACCCCACGGGGTGATCGAGCAGTTGAGCGCAAGGCCGATCCGGATGGCGGACTCTACGGCGGAGGCGTTGACCACCGGCATGGATCCGGGCAGGCCCAGGCAGACGGGGCATACCTGGGTGTTGGGCTCGGCACCGAACTCGGTGGGGCACGGGCAGAACATCTTGGTAGCGGTGCCGAGTTCTACGTGCACCTCCATACCCATCACAGGCTCGTACTTGGTCAGCACTTCGTCGTAATCGAGGATGTCGGGCGCATCGACAGCAGTCATGGCTACTAGTTTATGCGCCGGACGCTCAGCCGAAGAATGCGGCTGCCTCCTCGTATCGCTCCTGCGGCACAGTCTTGAGCCGACGGGTTGCCTCCTCGAGTGGAACCAGGTCGATCGACGTGCCGTGCAGGGCCACCATATTCCCGAAATCTCCACGATGAGCAGCGTCGGTGGCGTGGACTCCGAAGCGTGTCGCGAGGATGCGATCGTGCGGTGTCGGGGTGCCTCCGCGCTGAATATGACCGAGAACCGTCGTCCGAACTTCCTTGCCGATCCGACGCTCGATCTCGTTGCCCAACTGCTGAGCGACGCCGGTGAAAATCTTGTGCCCGAACTCGTCGATGCCACCTTCGCGCAGAGTCATCGATGCCGGATCGGGCATCGCACCCTCCGCCACCACACAGATGAAGTGGGAATCGCCGCGCTGGAAACGCTTCTTGACCATCGCGCACACTTCGTCGACGTCGAACGGCTGCTCCGGAACCAGCGTGAGGTGCGCACCGGAAGCCAAGCCGGCCTGCAGAGCGATCCAACCGGCATGGCGGCCCATGACCTCGACGAGCATGACGCGCTGATGCGACTCCGCCGTCGTGTGGAGGCGGTCGATGGCATCCGTGGCCACGGCAAGCGCGGTGTCGAAACCGAAAGTGACGTCGGTGCAGTCGATGTCGTTGTCGATGGTCTTGGGAACACCGATGACAGGCACGCCGCTGTCCGACAGCCAACTCGCCGCCGTCAAAGTTCCCTCGCCGCCGATGGGGATCAGGACGTCGATCCCGTTGTCGTCGAGAGTCTGCTTGATCTGATCCAGCCCGGCGCGCAATTTATCGGGATTGACGCGTGCGGTGCCGAGAATGGTTCCACCGCGCGTCAAGATTCGGTCGATGCGATCGTCCGCGGCCAGTGGAACCTTGCGATCTTCGAGAAGTCCCCGCCACCCGTCACGGAATCCGACAACCGAACTCCCGTACCGACCCGCTGACGTCCGCACGACAGCCCGGATCACTGCGTTCAATCCCGGGCAGTCACCGCCACCTGTGAGTACTCCGATTCGCATTGTGACTGCACCTCTCGCATTGGATGTTCGTAAAACTCGTGCGGTTCCATCTTCCCCCAGCGGCCACGTCGCTGCAGGCTATCGAGGCGTGACGAGTCCACTTTCGTACGCCAACACGACAGCCTGGGCGCGATCTCTGAGGTCGAGTTTTGAAAGGACCTTGCCGACATGCGTCTTGACCGTCTGTTCGGCAACGAACAACTTCTCAGCGATCTCCGTGTTGGACAATCCGCGAGCGATCAATTCGAGCACTTCGCGTTCGCGTGGCGTCAATGCGTCGAGTGCCGCCGGGCGGGTTCGCGGGGTCGCGCGACGACTGGTCACGTCGGCGATGAGCCTGCGGGTGACCGTCGGCGCCAACAGTGCCTGACCGTCGGCGACCACCCGGACCGCCCGGACGAGTTCCTCGGCTGGTGCGTCCTTGAGCATGAATCCGCTTGCACCGAGACTGAGGGCTTCGTAGACGTAGTCATCGATGTCGAACGTGGTGAGCATGAGAACCCGCACCGGCGGTTCTCCACCGGCGGTAAGGATGAGGCGCGCGGCCTCGAGTCCATTCATCTCCGGCATTCGAACGTCCATCAGCACCACGTCCGGGCGCAACCTCGCGACCTCGGCGACGGCTATCTTGCCGTTCGGTGCATCACCGATCACACTGATATCCGGTTGTGCGGACAGGAGGGCTCCGAACCCTTGTCGAACCATCGCTTGGTCGTCGGCAATGAACACTGTGATGGGCACTCCGACAGCCTAGGCCGGGGTCACCGGCAACTCGGCTCGGACCTCGAACCCTCCGTCGTCTCGCTCGTGCGTCAGGAGCATGCCGCCGACGGCCGCAGCCCGCTCTCGCATTCCCCGGATTCCGTTGCCGCCGGTGGTTTCCTGTACTACTGGAGCCTTATCGGCCGCGCTTTCGTTGTCCACCCGAATACTCACCGAGGTAGGACCGAAGGACACCGCTACGTCGATGGGCGCGCCCGGTGAGTGCCTCGCGGCATTGGTGATCGACTCCTGAAGAATTCGGTACACCACTAGACCCGTCGACTCCGATACCCTCGAGCGGTCCCCGTTGATGTTCCACGACAAAGGAATACCGGCGCGGGAGCTTCCCGCCACAAGCTCGTCGAGCTGATCGACGCCCGGTTGCGGTGCCGTCTGCGCGGTTTCACCGTCACTACGGAGGACGCCCAACAATCCGCGGATCTCGTTGAGTGCAGCTCGCCCGGTCTCGCCGATGGAGTCGAACTCGGCCCGGATCTCGGGAGTCACGTCGGCGAGACGGTAAGGCGCACTTTGCGCTTGCACCACCACCATCGACATGTGGTGGGCGACGATGTCGTGCAGATCCCGAGCGATCCGGGCCTTCTCCTCCAACACCGTTCGGCGTGTGCGTTCGAGTTCACTGACCTCTTCCTGCTCGGCCAACTGTCGACGCGATGCCACGAGTCGACGAATCAGTAGGCAGAAGACAACGAGGGCGGTCAGGCCGACCGCCCAACCGGCACCGTCACTTCCGGGTGTCTCCGCGAAGAACAGAAGAGCAGTCGATACTGCAGCCACCGCGACCACTTGCAACGGCGCGGTCAGGCTCACCGCCGTGAGCAACGCCAGAATGACGAGGATATGCACAACCTGCCAGGGATAGCCGTAGCCGAGTTGCAGGTCGAACACATGCGGAATAACCAACGCGGATACCGCTGAGATTGCCCAGCCCAGAGCAGGATTCAAGCGGGTCAGCACAAACGGAAACGCGGCCAGTGCAGCGATGAACGGCTGAATCGGCGGCGCAACCACATGCGTGAGATGCAGAGTCGGCCACGCGATGGTGAAGAGAATGAGCGTGACCACGATGATTCCCACATTCCAGAACTGATCGCGCGTCATCTTTCTGGTTGCCCGCGCGACGCGCTTGGAGGTCTGGCTCGCTCTGTTCGTTCTGACCGTGATCACCCATCAAGCCTAGGAAGTGTCGAGCCGAAAGTCGTCATACTGCAGAGTGAGATACCCATACCTCCGAAGTATCAGAACGGTCGAATAACTCACCCTTTCGCCTTCGGACAAACCACACTTCGGAGCGATGTCGACGCGGACTGCCCGCTCATAGCGTCAGTCAACATGCGGATCACACGAGCAGCACTGGTACTGGCAGCAACTGCATTCACGACAATCACAGTCACGGCTGGAGCAAGCGGTGCAAGTGCGCAGCCTGTCGGCCAGGAACATCGTTTTGCAGCGCAAGCCGTTGCGGCAGTGACATCGGACGGCGTGGCCACCGCGCCGTCGGACTTTGCCGTGTTCTCCGGCTACTACCCCGTCGTCATCGACGGGTACCTTGCCAATCCGAACGGCGATTGCTCCTCACCGATCCCGCTGCCCGACGAGTTCGATTCGGCCTGCAAGGCACACGATCTCGGCTACGACCTTCTGCGCTACGCGCATTCTCACGGCGCCGAACTCGGCCCCTGGGCGCGTCAGGCTCTCGACAGTCAACTTGATCGTCGGATGCACGAGGCCTGCGACGGCCGGGTTTCTCCCGCCTCCCGGTCCTATTGCTTCTCGATGGCCGACATTGCAGCTACCGCGGTCAACGGGAACTCGTGGCGTCAGAACTATCTGACACCGGTGAAGGAATCCGGGTTCGAGTACGGCACTGCCGGCGTTCTGGGCGCATCAGTTCTCGCCTTCAGCTTCGTACGTTCGCGGCGGGTCGATCCGTCCGACAACTTCTTCCTGCCAACGAAAGCGGTTGCAGCATGAGCGTTCTCAATGCAACACAGCCTTCTGCCCTCACCCGAATCTCCACGCTGGCGGTACCCCGCGTCTCTACCTCGCTAGCGGCGGCTTCGATGTCCCTCGTGTCACTTGCCCCCGGACTACTCCCGAGATCGGCGGTGCTTCAAGGGGTGTTCAGCGGATTGCTCGTCGCCGTGGGACTCCTTGTGATGTGGGCACTCTCGGCCATCGCCCGCAAGGTGACTCCGGAACGAGCCAAAGCCCGATTCGACGAACGCGCTTGGCGTCTAGGTGCATTCGGCGTGGCAGCAGCAGCAATCGCCATCGCGACCTTTGCCGCTGCAGGGTGGCAGAACTCACTTCGGGCAACAATGAGCGCGCCGTCGATCGGAATCCTGTACTGGACCGAAGCCGGATGTGTTGCTGCACTCACCGTCTTGATTCTCGGCCTGATGGTAGCGGCAATGCGAAAAGTCCTGCACCGTCTGGGTTTTGCCCGCGCCGTTACGACCACGGCACTGTGCGTCGTCGGACTCCACCTTGCCTTCGGGAGCATCAATCCTGCAGCGACCGTCCACACCGCAGCATCTCAGTCACCGGTGTCCGAAAGGCAGAAGTTTCTTGCTTCCGGAACTGCCTCGGTACGCGTGTATGCCGACTTGGATTCTGCACCGGACGCCTCGTCACGTGCGACTCTCGCAGTCGGCGAACTCGATCGTGTCGGTGGATTCGCCCGCAGCAGTGTTGTTGTGGCTATTCCCACCGGTTCCGGGTGGATCGATACCCACGCTGTCGACGGCATCGAGCAGCGGTTCGGGGGCAACGTCTCGATAGTCGGCCAGCAGTACTCCGCCGCGCCCAGTTGGGCGGCATTTCTGTTTCAGCGCAGCGACGCCGAGGAATCTGCTCGGGCGTTGTTCACTGCCGTCGGCGCACACATTGCCGCGATGCCGGTGACCGAACGACCAGATCTGTATCTCTACGGGCAAAGCCTCGGCGCAGTCGGTGGGAGTGCGGCACTTTCCGTAGAAAACCCCGTGCTGCCCTGCGATGCCCTCTGGGCCGGACCACCGGCCGGCGCAACGGTATCGGACGGTGTGACCGTTCTCGCAAATACTTCCGACCCGGTGGTGTGGTGGTCACCTGACCTTGCCACCCAGCGCCCTGACCTCAGTCGAGCGGTTCAGGACGCCCCGACCCCGCCGTGGATTCCAGTGGTCAGCTTTCTTCAGACGAGCATCGACATGCTCGTCTCGCTCGACGTCCCGGCCGGACACGGCCACCGCTACGGAACGCAGCAAGGTACCGAATTGGCATCCTGCTCCTGAAACAGCTGTGCGCCTTTATTGCCCGCGGGCGGGGAATAAAGGCGCACAGCAGAAATCAGACTGCGGTACCGATCAGGCCGCGAGCTGCTTCGTACGCCGCACCGACGCGGTAGAGACGCTCGTCAGCCATGGCGGGAGCCATGATCTGCAAGCCCACCGGCAGGTTGTCGTCAGCCGAAAGTCCCGAAGGAACCGACATCGCGCAGTGCCCGGCCAGGTTGGTCGGCAGGGTGCAGAGGTCGGAGAGGTACATCGCCAGCGGATCGTTGACCTTCTCCCCCAGCTTCCACGGGGTGAACGGGCTGGTCGGCGAGACCAGAACATCGACCTGCTCGTAAGCCTTGTCGAAATCGCGGGCAATCAACGTACGAACCTTCAGAGCCGAGCCGTAGTAGGCGTCGTAGTAGCCCGAAGACAGTGCGTAGGTGCCGATCATGATGCGGCGCTTGACCTCTGGACCGAAGCCGGCAGCGCGGGTGGCTGCCATGACCTGGTCGGCGCTCATGTTGCCGTCGTCGACGCGCATGCCGTAACGCATGGCATCGAAGCGAGCGAGGTTGGAAGAAACCTCACTGGGCAGCACCAGGTAGTACGACGCGAGCGCGTACTCGAAGCTAGGGCACGAGACCTCGACAACCTCGGCGCCGAGAGCCTTGAGCTGCTCGACTGCGGCGTCGAAGGATCCAATGACGCCGGGCTGATAGCTGTCGGAGTGCAGTTCCTTGACGACGCCGACCTTCACGCCGCGCAGGTCGCCGTGAGCGCCTTCACGGGCAGCAGCGACTACCGGGCGTACGGGTGCGTCGATGGACGTGGAGTCACGCGGATCGTGTCCGGCGATGACCTCGTGCAGCAGCGCGGTATCGAGAACCGTACGGCCACAGGGTCCGCCCTGGTCCAGCGACGACGCGCAGGCGATGAGGCCGAATCGTGAAACGGTTCCGTACGTCGGCTTGGTACCCACGGTTGCGGTGACGGCGGCCGGCTGACGGATGGATCCACCGGTATCGGTGCCGATGGCCAGCGGAGCCTGACGCGATGCGAGTGCTGCAGCGCTGCCGCCGCCTGAGCCGCCGGGGATACGCGTGACGTCCCACGGGTTACGCGTCGGACCGTACGCGGAGTTCTCGGTGGACGAACCCATCGCAAACTCGTCGAGGTTGGTCTTGCCGAGGATCGGAATTCCCGCGGCACGCAGCTTGGTCGTCAGGGTCGCGTCGTACGGCGCGACCCAGCCTTCGAGGATCTTGGACGCACAGGTCGTCGGCATATCCGTCGTGGTGAAGATGTCCTTGAGTGCGATCGGGACACCGGCGAGCGCCGACGCAGGTGCGTTTCCGGCGGCCAACGAGGTGTCGACAGCTGCAGCAGCTTCGAGTGCCTGCTCGCCTGCAACGTGCAGGAAGGCGTGGTACTCGGAGTCGACGGCACTGATGCGATCGAGGTGAGCCTGCGTGACCTCTACGGAGGAGACCTCACGCGAATGGATCTTTTCTGCCAGAACTGAGGCGTCCAGCGTGGTCAGGTCGGTCATTCGCCTTCTCCAAGGATCTGCGGAACCGCGAAGCGATCCTGTTCGACTGCGGGTGCACCGGACAACGCCTGCTCGGGGGTCAAGCCCGGCACGATGACGTCCGGACGGGTGACGTTGGTGACGGCGTTGGGGTTCGCCATAGGCGGAACATCATCGACGGCAACCTCGGTGACCACCTTGACGTGGTTGAGAATCGAATCCAACTGGCCGGCGAACTCGTCGAGTTCGGCGTCGGACAGGGCGAGTCTGGACAGCCGCGCGAGGTGCGCGACCTCGTCACGGGAGATGGCAGGCACCGCGGGGCCCCTTTCGGAAGAGGACGTAAACATTGCCGGTCCAGCCTAGTTGCTCGGCCCCGCCGACCTGTAGTCGCGCCCAGGGTGCCCCGCGCCACGCAAGGAATCAGGCGAATTGTTTCGGTCGCGTCACAACCGTGTACTGCTGGCGTGACAGGGCCACGGCGCTCACCACAGTGCGTGTGACAAGTGCAAAGATGACTATTGCGCGGGCCATCACGGCTCGGGCGTGAACCGAAAGCGAAAGGGACGAACGTGTCGTACCTGCTCCGCGTCAGTCTGCCCGACCGTCCCGGTAGCCTCGGCGCACTCGCCGTCGCGCTGGGTTCCGTCGGAGCCGACATCCTCTCCCTCGACGTCGTGGAGCGAGGCGACGGTTTTGCGATCGACGACCTTGTTGTCGACGTCGAACCAGGGGCACTCCCCGACACACTGATCACGGCGGCCGAACACCTGCCGAATGTGACGGTCGATTCGATCCGTCCGTATGCCGGAATTCTCGACACACACCGCGAACTCGAACTGATCGACTCCGTGGCCACCGCCAAGGACGACCGACTCCAAGTTCTGGTCGACGGCGCCCCGCGCGTACTTCGGGTGGGCTGGTGCGTCATTGCCGATCTCGGTCCGCAAGGCGTCTATCGTGTGGTCGGGAGCTCGGGTGCGCCCGAAACTCATGCCACCGAGATCCCGTGGATGCCCCTGGACAAGCCCACCGCGCTCGATGGCCAAGGCGACTGGGTGCCCGAGGTCTGGCGCACCATGGACACCACTCTCGCCGCTGCGCCTTTGGGCAGCGACGGACGAGTTCTGATGCTCGGACGCCCCGGCGGACCGGAATTCCGGCCGTCGGAAATTGCGCGACTGGGCTATCTGGCCGGGATCATCGCAACGGTCCTGGGCTGAACCGTTCGAGCCGTTCAGACCAGTTCGCGTACCAGCACAGTCAGTTCCACGCCCTTGACCGGCTCCCAGTTTCGCTCCGGGTCGGGGACAAAGCCGTTGCGATCGTAGATACGACGCGCATCGACCATCTCGGGTTGAGTCGACATGACTACTGATTGATCTCCGCGGTCGTAGGCCTCGGCGATCACGGCACGCACCAACGCGGTGCCGGCGCCCGTGCCGCGGGCGTCCGGTGAGACTGCCAGCATGCGGAATTCGAGTTCGCCGGTTTGCGCGACATCCGCAAACGGCGTTCCGGGTTCGGCCAGTGTGAGGGATCCGACAACACGATCTCCGAGAACCGCAACCAGGACACGACCCCGCTCCGCCCGAGTTGCCGTGTCGCGCAGACTTTCTACGTACGGTGATCCATCGGCGACAAAGCCGCCGCCGACGTACGCCTGCACAGTCAGTTCCCCGACGGTCTCGAACTCATTGGGGAGAACTTCACGAATCTCGATCATGGCGTCACTATCGCACCCGAGGTGCCGAACTCGGAAATCGAAGAACGCCTGTCCTACTCGTCCAATTCGGTGGGTGCGACGGCGTCGGGACCGCCCTCGAGCAACCTCCGGAAACCGTCTTCGTCGAGCACGGGCACACCCAATTCGACGGCCTTGTCATGCTTGGAACCGGGCGCTTCACCGACAACGACAAACGCAGTTTTCTTCGATACCGAACCGGCTGCTTTGCCGCCCCGCACGAGGATCGCTTCCTTCGCCTGATCGCGCGAGAACGTCTCGAGGGAACCGGTGACAACGATCGATAGGCCTTCGAGGTTGCGTGGAATGGAATCGTCGCGCTCGTCCTCCATACGCACTCCGGCAGCCGCCCACTTGTCGACGATCTGCTGATGCCAATCCACCGTGAACCACTCGACGACCGCGGCGGCGATCGTGGAACCGACCCCGTCGACAGCTGCCAGCTGATCCATCGACGCTTCCCGAATGCGTTGCAGCGAAACGAATTCCCCCGCCAGTGCTCGCGCAGCGGTAGGTCCGACATGCCGAATCGACAGTGCCACAAGCACTCTCCACAATGGCTTGTCTTTTGCCGAGTCCAGGTTGGCCAGCAAGCGTTTTCCGTTGGCGGACAAAGATCCTGCATTCGTCCGGAAGATCGGAACGTCGATCAGTGTGTCTGCGTCGAGCGAGAATAGATCACCTTCGTCCTCGATGGCTTTTGCCTCGAGGAGCCCGGCCGCGGCCTCGTATCCGAGCACCTCGATGTCGAATGCACCGCGGCCGGCAACGTGGAAAACACGCTCGCGTAGCTGCGCGGGACAATACCTCTGATTGGGGCAACGCACGTCGACGTCGCCTTCCTTGGCCGGCGCCAACTCCGTGCCGCACTCGGGACACTGTGTCGGCATGACGAACTCACGCTCGGTCCCGTCCCGAACGTCGACGACCGGACCCAGCACCTCGGGAATGACGTCGCCGGCCTTACGCAACACCACAGTGTCACCGATCAGCACACCTTTGCGTTTAACCTCGGAACCGTTGTGCAGCGTGGCCAACGACACAGTGGAACCGGCAACCGTGACCGGTTCCATGTACGCAAAGGGCGTCACACGGCCGGTGCGGCCGACGCTGACGCGAATATCGAGGAGCTTGGTCGTGACCTCCTCGGGCGGATACTTGAACGCGATTGCCCACCGCGGCGCACGAGAGGTGGTGCCGAGCCTGCGATGTAGTGACATCTCGTCGACCTTGACCACCAGACCGTCGATTTCGTGCTCGACGTCGTGGCGATGCTCACCCCAGTACTTCATCTTCTCGACCACAGCGTCAGCCCCGACCACACGTGACGTGTGCGTGGACACCGGAAGACCCCACGCGGCGAGCGCAACATAGGCGTCGTACTGCGAAGCCGGTTCGAAGCCTTCCAGGCGGCCGAAACCGTGGCAGATCATGCCGAGGCGTCGACGCGCGGTGACCGCGGGGTTCTTCTGCCGTAGCGAACCGGCTGCGGAGTTACGGGGGTTCGCAAAGGGCGGCTTACCTTCCGCGACCAGCGACGCATTGAGTGCTGCGAAGTCTTCGAGGCGGAAGAATACCTCGCCGCGAACTTCGAGGAGGCTGGGAATCGGGTACTCGTCGGAGGCGGTGAGGTGCTCCGGGATGTCGTTGATCGTGAGTGCATTGAGCGTGACCAGTTCGCCGGTACGGCCGTCGCCACGAGTGGCAGCACGTACGAGCTTGCCGTTCTCGTAGACGAGGTTGAGTGCCACACCGTCGATCTTGACCTCACAGAGGTAATGCAGATCCGGTCCGGTTTCCTGCTCGACCTTGGCGACCCAGCCGCGCAATTCGGACTCGTCGAAGACGTTGTCGAGACTGAGCATCCGCTCGAGGTGATCGACGGACGTGAAATCCGTGGTGAACCCGCCGCCCACCACCTGTGTCGGCGAATCAGGGGTACGCAGGTCCGGATACTGCTCTTCGAGAGCGTTGAGCTCGCCGAGCAATACGTCGAACTCGCCGTCCGAAATGACCGGTGCATCACGAACGTAGTAGCGGAACTGGTTCTGACGGACTTCATCAGCCAGTAGCGCCCACTTCTCGCGCGCCTCGTTGGGCGCAGGCTGCACGGTTCCTTCTGCGGTTTCACTCACGGAAGAAGAATATCGGTTGGGACTGACAAGCAGCGCCAGGCGTCAGAACGCCGACGGATCATCCACCATCGCCGCGCCGGCATCGCTGCACAGACGCAGCGCGGAACGCGACCACTCGAGGCCCGCCCCCGCCAGCCCGCAGCGCGGCGTCACAGCCACCTGGGTCTGGAGAAGTTCCCGCGAGAATCCGAGGCGATCGATCAGCGTCACCGCCGGCATTGCGCATTCTTTCCACGTAACCGGCTTCTCCGGCTCCGAGGCGGGAACCAGTCCGAGTGCCAATTGCTTACCCGCGTCGAACAACTGACCGATGCCGTCCAGATCCTTCGACGTGATCAGAGACATGTCGAAACTGACGGCAAATGCTTTGCTGCGACGCAGTAGGTCCCACGGAAGATCGGTGCTGCAACTATGCACGATGGTCGGCAGCACGCAGCCTTCGATGGCCGAGTCCAGAATCGCCAAAGCCTCTGGCTCCGGAAGCGCCGGAACACTTTCCATCTTCGTACGTCCCGGCAGGGATCCGGCCAGAACGGCAGGCATCTGCGGTTCGTCGAGTTGGATGATCACGCGAGCACCGGTCCGCCGGGTCACTTCGGCGGCGTGACGGGCCAGGCCCTCGCCGAGAGATTCAGCGATGTCCCGCAGCGCGCCGCGATCCACGAGTACGCGTGAACCGTTGGCGACCTCGATCTCGGCACCGAGTGTCAGCGGCCCGGCAGCTTGCAGCTTGATGACGTGATCGGCGCCGACCAACCTGGCGTTTTCCCAGGCTTCCTCGAGTGCGTCCAGATCTTGGTTCAGGAAGTCCTCGGAACGCTTCGCGATGTTTCCACGACGCGGCGCAACACGATACGACCGCGTCGACGCGTCGAGGTTGATGTCGACGAGGATCCCGCCGGTCCGGCCGACCATGTCGGCGCCGAGTCCGCGAGCCGGTAATTCCACCAGGTGCGGAAAGCCGCCCAGTTCACCGAGAATGGTGGCGGCGCTTTCGCGGGCATCCGTGCCCGGCCACGATCCGATTCCGGTGACCAGGCCCCCGATGGAAACCGGCTGTGTCACAGTGTGTTCGGCTCCGATTCGGTTCCGGCAATGGTGCCGCTGCCGAGAACCTCGTCGCCCAGTTCACTGTCGGGGCGGTAGAGAACCACGGCCTGACCCTTTGCGACGCCGGTCAACGGCTCACGCAGAGAAATAGTGATGCCACCGTCGACAGCCTCGGCAACTGCCTTCGCCAATCCGCCGTGCGCACGAACCTGCACCGTGCACTCGATCGGCCCGACGGGTGTCTGACCCGACGTCCAGATCGCACGCTGCGCGGTAATTCCCCACACGTCCAGATTCTTTGCCGAACCGACTCGGACAGTTCCGGTTTCGGGTTCGATCGACGTCACGTAACGCGGACGTCCGTCCACTGCCGGGCCTTGGACGCCCAACCCCTTGCGCTGACCGATGGTGAAGCCGTGCACGCCGTCGTGGGCGGCGAGGACCTCACCGGAGTCTGCGTCGACAACGCTTCCCGGACGAACACCGATCCGGGCGCCGAGGAATGCTCGTGTGTCGCCGGTCGGGATGAAGCAGATGTCGTGGCTGTCCGGCTTGTTCGCCACAGCGAGTCCGCGCTCGGCAGCCTCTTCGCGGATCTGCTCCTTCGGTGTGTCACCGATGGGGAACATCGCGCGCGAAAGCTGCTCTGCCGTCAGTACTCCGAGAACGTACGACTGATCCTTGTCCGGATCGACGGCCCGGCGCAGGACTCCGTCTTCGAGACGGGCGTAGTGACCGGTGGCCACGGCGTCGAATCCGAGTGCGATCGCGCGATCTGCGAGAGCGGTGAACTTGATCTTCTCGTTGCATCGCAGGCACGGGTTGGGTGTCTCGCCGGCAGCGTACGAGGCCACAAAATCGTCGATCACGTCTTCTTTGAAGCGATCTGCAAAATCCCAGACGTAGAACGGTATTCCGAGGACGTCGGCGGAGCGTCGTGCGTCTCCGGCGTCTTCCTTGGAACAGCATCCGCGCGAACCCGTACGCAATGCTCCGGGCGCAGTGGACAATGCCAAATGCACTCCCACGACGTCATGGCCTGCGGCAACTGCGCGGGCGGCGGCAACTGCGGAGTCGACGCCTCCGCTCATGGCTGCGAGTACTCGCATCAGCGATCCCCTCCACGCGACACGGCGCCGGCAAGACCGGCGGCACGGGCGCGCTCTACTACTTGTGGCAGCGCTGCAAGGAGCGCATCCACATCGGTGACACTCGACGTATGTCCGAGTGAAAATCTCAGTGAGCCTCGCGCTGTCGCGGACTCGACGCCCATGGCGATCAGGACGTGGCTTGCTCGGGCTACACCAGCAGTGCAGGCCGAACCGGTGGAACATTCGATGCCCGCGGCGTCGAGGAGCATCAGTAGTGAGTCTCCTTCGCAGCCAGGGAAAGTGAAGTGTGCGTTACCGGGTAGGCGATCCGGACCGGTCGGGCCGTTCAGTATCGAATCGGGCAGAATTCTGAGAACGCCGTCGATCAATCGATCGCGCAGAACTGCCAATTCTCTTGCACTGGACTCGAAGTCCGCAGCGGTCTCGCGGAGCGCCGCCGCCATACCGACAACGGCGGCTGTATCCGGCGTCCCCGAACGAAGATCGCGTTCATGTCCACCACCGTGCAAGAGCGGCACGCACGGAACCTGACGCCCCAGCAGGAGTGCACCCACACCGTGGGGACCACCGAACTTGTGCGCCGCAATACTCAGCGCCGCGAGCTTGCTTGCAGCAAAATCTACCGGCAACTGCGCCACGGCCTGAACCGCGTCGCTGTGCATCGGGATCTCGAATTCTGCTGATACCTGGGCCAATTCGAGGATCGGCATGATGGAACCGACCTCGTTGTTGGCCCACATGATCGTCACCAGTGCAACCTCGTCGGCGTGCACCGACAGCTCGTCACGCAAAGCTTGCAGGTCTACGACACCATTCGCGTCGACAGGCAGCCACGTGACAAGGGCGCCCTCGTGCTGCTCGAGCCATTCCACGGCGTCGAGAACGGCATGATGTTCCACCGAGCTCGCGAGGATTCGATTTCGCTTGGGATCTGCGTCGCGCCGGGCCCAGAAGATGCCCTTGACTGCGAGGTTGTCACTCTCGGTGCCGCCGGAGGTGAAGATGACCTCCGACGGACGAGCTCCCAGGCAGGCCGCGATGGACTCGCGCGATTCCTCGACGCGTCGCCGGGCTGCGCGGCCCGAGCCGTGCAGCGAGGACGCATTGCCCACGGTTTTGAAGGTATCGGTCATCGCCTCGATAGCAGCTGCCGTCATCGGTGTGGTGGCGGCATGATCGAGGTACACCGGAAATCCGGTGTGGGCACTGTGAGGCGGCAGAGTCATGGCCTGACCAGGATAGCCCAGCACCGCGACTCACCCAGCCTCGCTTACCTCACTAAGCCGTCATCGCCGATACTGCAGTGATCTGCGTCTCTGCCGGATCAAAAATGTCATGAGCTGCCAGGTCGATGACCTGATTGCCGCGTACCGCCCGCTCACACCGCTGTGCGAGGTACCGTCGGCACTCCCCGGCCTCTTCCAGCGGCGCCAATCGGACCATCACCTCAACGCCCTTCTGCCGCAGAATTCGACCGATGGACTGACCGATCGTCTCCTCTCCGACAAACGACGGACCCGTACACAACGTGCCGTCGGCGTTCGCGTAGCGGATCGCCATGGGCTGAACCGGGCACTGTGAGTCGACAGCCGCCTGGAACATCGCCGGACGAAAGCCTCCGTACGCACGTCCGCACCACGTGGTTCCTTCCGGGAACACCATGACGCGCACGCCACGGTCCAAACGCTCACGGACGGTGTCCACCACCGCGGGCAGCTCACGCAGGCGAGCCCGATCGATCGGCACGACGCTCATCCGCCGCGCCAGCGATCCGAGGACCGCCCAATCCAGCAGATCCGCACGGGCCACGAAATTCGCGGGTGCCACGGCGCTCGCCACCAGAACATCCGTCCAAGACACGTGGCCGGCAACAACCATCACCCCGGCAGGTTCAGGGCGGCCCAACCGTTGGTCGTCGACGCTCAATTTCATTCCGAGGCACCGAAGCAACATTCGCGAGTACGCACGCTGCATCCGAGTGCGCCGGTGTCTCGGTAGCAACCAGCCCGCCGAGAGCACCGGCGCTGTGATCAATGCGGCAGCGACCAACATCGCGCGGCCCATCACCGTGATAATCGACACACGGTCAGGATCTGCCGGCAAACACCCGTCGCCGCAGGGGCTCGACGGAACCCAGTGCGGGCTCACCCTGCTCGTCCTTCCGTAGCCGCCGAGCCTTCCTGGGCCGCAGCAGCTGATCGAAGTCTCTCGAGATACCTCGTGTTCGCTGTCCGCAAACCTTGCAGGGCAACAAAATCCGCTACCCCGAATGCGGGATCGTAGGCCGGTTCGCCGCAGATCACGGCGCCCATCCGCAGATATCCACGGAGCAAGGGCGGCATTGTCAGACGCTCCGGCGCAGCGATCTCTTCGAGAGTGCGACCACCGAGCACCACGGGATTGCGAGGAACTGCCCGTTGATCCAGAGGGCCGGGGTGCTTGCTCATCACGTAGTCACGGACAGCCCGAACATCGGCACCCGGCACGGCCCCGGGATGCGGCGCGATCGGGACGGAGACGCACCCCATCACCCATTCGTGGCCCGTCAGTTCGAGGTACTGCAAGATCCCGGACCACATGATCCCGAGAACCGATCCGTTGCGATGCGCCGGATCAACACACGCGCGGCCCATCTCGACCACTCGATTGCCCACCGGGTCCAGAGCTGAGATGTCGAATTCCGTTGCGGTGTAATATCCGCCCGCTTTGATTGCGGCGTCGGGCGTGAGCATCCGGTAGCAACCGACGTAGGCGTCGGTGATGTTGTCTCGGACCAGAAGGTGATCACAGAACTCGTCGAACGCGTCGACGTCCAGTTCGAAAGGTGACACGGGAATCGAGAATCCGGGCTCGGCGGCAAACACTCGGTATCGAAGGCGCTGCGCGGCCACTCGATGCTCGCGGTCGGAGGAGACGATCAGGGAATATCTCGGCGCGGCGACCTCACGGCCGAGATTGTCACTCGCGGGGCGAAGGACTGACGTAATTGTCATGCGCCAGGTATATCGAGCGCGAAAGTCCGTGCGGTATCAGCGAAGTGACGTAGCGATGCAGGTCCGGTTAATAAAGCACTGTGCGCCTTCATCAACCGCGGCGGGTTGACAAAGGCGCACAGTAGGTTGTGCTTTTTAGCCCTTGTGAGTCTTCACAGCTTCGGTGAGCTGCGGTGCGACGTTGAACAGGTCGCCCACGATGCCGTAATCGGCGATCTCGAAGATGGGTGCCTCTTCGTCCTTGTTGACCGCGACGATGGTCTTGGACGTCTGCATGCCGGCGCGGTGCTGGATAGCACCGGAAATGCCGAGCGCGATGTACAGCTGCGGGGAGACCGTCTTACCGGTCTGACCGACCTGGAACTGTCCGGGGTAGTAACCCGAGTCCACAGCGGCACGCGAAGCACCGACTGCAGCACCGAGGGAATCGGCCAGCTCTTCGACGACGGAGAACTTGTCGGCACTGCCGACGCCACGTCCACCGGAAACCACGACGGTGGCTTCGGTGAGCTCGGGGCGATCGCCACCGACGATGGGATCACGCGAGGTGATCTTGACGGCGCTCTCGTCCTGAGCCGGAACCTCGACGACGATCTGCTCGCCGGCTGCGGCCTGCGGAGCTGCCTCGACTGCACCCGGGCGAACCGAGTAGACGGGGACCTCGCCGTTGGCCTTGGCCTCGACGGTGAACGCGCCACCGAAGATGGAGTGGATGCCGGTGCCGTCAGCCTTGATCTCGATGACGTCGGTCAGCAGTCCGGAACCCAGACGTGCGGCCAGACGACCGGCAACCTCTTTGCCCTCGGTGCCGGCAGCGGTGATGACTGCTGCGGGGCTGGTGGACTCGACGAGCGCGGCGAGAACGTCAACCTTGGGGGTGACGAGGTAGCCGTCGATGTCGTCGGACTCGGCGACGTAGATCTTTGCCGCGCCGGCTGCTGCCAGTGCGTCGGCCAGCTTGGCCGTGGTGCCCGCGGGGCCGGCGACAACTGCCGACGGCTCACCCAATGCGCGTGCAGCGGTGATGAGTTCGAGGCTGACCTTCTTGAGCGCACCCTCTGCGTGCTCTACGAGCACAAGTACTTCTGCCATGACTTAACTCTCCCTGAGTGTCTCTGCTGGTTGTTTCGCGAGGCGCGATCAGATGATCTTGTTGCTGACGAGGTAAGCGGCGATCTTGGTGCCACCGTCTCCCTCGTCGGCGATGCGCTCACCAGCGGTACGGGGGGGCTTCGGAGTGGAGGCCGTCACGGTGGTGCCGGCGTTGGCAACACCCACGGTATCCGGGTCGACGCCGAGGTCGGCCAGTGTGTAGACGAGAACCTGCTTCTTCTTCGCGGCCATGATGCCCTTGAAGGAGGGGAAGCGCGGCTCGTTGATCTTCTCGGTGACCGAGACGATTGCGGGCAGCGAAGCCTCGAGGCCGAAAACGCCCTCGTCGGTCTCGCGCTCGCCGGTGACCTTGCCGTCGGCGACGACGAGCTTGCGCAGCTGCGTGAGCTGCGGGATGCCCAGGTACTCGGCGATGATGGCCGGAACAGCACCGACGCGGCCGTCAGTGGCCTCGTTTCCGGCGATGATCAGGTCTGCAGGCTCTTCGTTATCGAACGTGATCTGTCCGAGTGCAGCAGCGAGGGTCCACGCGGTCTGGATGGCGTCGGAGCCGTGCAGTGCGGGGTCGTTGATGTGGACAGCCTTGTCGGCGCCCATCGACAGTGCCTTGCGGATAGCGTCGGTGGCGCGGTCGGGGCCTGCGGACAGCACCGTCACCTCACCGCCCTGAGCTTCCTTGATGAGGAGGGCTTCTTCGACGGAGCGCTCGTTGATCTCGTCGAGCACTGCGTCTGCGGCTTCACGGTCAAGGGTGTAGTCGCCGTCGGTCAGCTTGCGCTCGGACCATGTGTCGGGGACCTGCTTGATCAAAACAACGATATTCGTCATGGGTCTTTTCTCGACCTCCTGTGTGTACTTCACCTGATAAATCGTCTGAGCTGCTGCACGCGGATACGAGTGGCATCCCTTACGGATTTCTCGCCTCACGTCGGCTGTGCGTTAGATTACCTCACGCTAAGTTACCCGCCGGTAACTTAGCGTGGAACCACGTCCACCATAACCGTACGAACGGGGATTCATTGCTGTGATCTGGACCACGGTGAACACGTTCTAACCCGATGGCACTAATCTCGCACGGGTGAGTGAAACAAGTGTCAGCAACCACGAGGACGCACCCCTGCCCCTGACGGGCGAACGGACAGTGCCCGGAATCCCCGAGGAGAACTACTGGTTCCGACGCCACGAAGTGGTCTACCGCGCGCTACTGGAGCGTTGCACCGACCGCCGCGTACTCGAGGCAGGTTCCGGAGAAGGCTACGGCGCCAACATGATTGCCGACGTCGCAACATCCGTGACGGGACTCGACTACGACGTCTCGGCCGTCGAACACGTCCGTGCCCGCTACCCCCGTGTCGAGATGATTCACGGCAATCTCGCCGCGTTGCCCCTCGAAGACAACTCCGTCGACGTCGTCGTCAATTTTCAGGTTATCGAGCACCTGTGGGACCAGGGACAGTTCCTGCGCGAGTGCTTCCGTGTTCTCACTCCGGGCGGTGAACTTCTGATCAGCACCCCCAACCGGATTACTTTCTCCCCCGGCCGCGACACGCCACTCAACCCGTTCCACACCCGTGAACTCAACGCTGACGAGATGACCGAACTTCTCGTCGACGCCGGATTCCGCGTGGAGCTCATGACCGGCGTCCACCACGGAACACGCCTGAAGGAACTCGACGCCAAGCACGGCGGCTCGTTCATCGGCGCCCAGATCGACCGTGCGCTCGCCGGCGAGCCGTGGCCCGAGGATCTGACCCGCGACGTCGAAGGCATCACCGTCGACGACTTCAGCATCAGCGAACCCGATATCGATGACAGCCTAGACCTCGTGGCTATCGCGGTGAAGGACCCGGCAGTGAAAGACCCCAAGGCGTGAGTACTGCAACACCCGTAACAGAACCGGGGATGTTCGCCCTGGTTTTGCACTCCCACCTCCCGTGGCTCGCCAACCACGGGCGCTGGCCCGTCGGCGAAGAATGGCTGTATCAGTCGTGGGCCGGGTCGTACCTGCCCCTCGCCGCGGCGCTACGACGCCTCGCCGACGAAGGTCGTTCCCACCTCCTGACGTTGGGCATCACGCCGGTTCTCGCGGCGCAGCTCGACGATCCGCACTGCCTTGCCGGGATGCACCATTGGCTCGGCAACTGGCAGATCCGGGCTCACGAGGCCGCTGGCATGCCTGACGCAGCTCACCGGGAACTCGGAGCGCGCGAACACCGCGCCTCGGCGGCGGCTTTGGAAGACTTCGAAACCCATTGGCAGCACGGATCTTCCCCGGTTTTCCGGGATCTCATCGATCGCGAGGCCTTCGAACTACTCGGCGGTCCGCTGGCACATCCGTTCCAGCCGCTGCTCGACCCACGCCTGCGTGCCTTCTCGCTCCGTGAGGGCCTCGCCGACGCGCACTCCCGCTGGAACCACACCCCGACCGGCATCTGGGGACCCGAGTGCGGATACACCCCCGGCATGGAGCGCGGATACGCCGAAGCCGGTGTCACCCACTTCATGGTCGACGGACCCGCACTGCGCGGAGACACCACACTCGGCCGTCCCGTCCGCGATTCCGACGTCGTCGCTTTCGGCCGTGACCTGCAGGTCAGCTACCGCGTCTGGTCCCCGAAATCCGGATACCCCGGCCACGCCGCGTACCGCGATTTTCACACCTACGACCACGAGACCGGCCTCAAGTCGTCTCGGGTCACGGGCCGTACCGTCGACTCCGCGGACAAGGCTCCCTACGATCCGGAACTTGCCGCGGCCGCCGTCGACAAGCATGTCGAGGACTTCGTCGAAGCCGTCCGAGACCGCCTGCGATCAGAATCGGCACGAATCGGGCGCGATGCGCTGGTAGTTGCGGCGTTCGACACCGAACTGTTCGGGCACTGGTGGTACGAGGGTCCACAGTGGCTCGAGAAGGTACTGCGAGCACTCCCCGAAGCGGGTATCCGCATCGGAACCTTGAACGACGCCCAAGCCACCGGATATGTGGGCGAGCCTGTGCAACTGGAAGATTCGTCGTGGGGATCAGGTAAGGACTGGCGCGTCTGGGCTGGAGATCAAGTCTCCGATCTGGTGCAACTCAACGCCGAAGTTGTCGACACGGCATTGAACGCCGTCGACAAATCCCGCGGCCACGACAACGCTCCCGGACGCCCGGAAGTGCGAAACCGCGTCAATGATCAGGTACTTCGCGAGACACTGATGACGGTGTCAAGCGATTGGGCGTTCATGGTGAGCAAGGATTCAGCGGCGGGATACGCCCGCGAACGCGCCCACAAGCATGCCCACGCGACCCGGGAAATCTCCCAGGCCGTCGTCTCGGGCAAGGATGCGGTAGCCGAGCGCCTTGCCGACGGCTGGAACCGCGCCGACGGACTGTTCCCCGGTCTCGATGCGCGCCGCCTGCCCGATACCGAACTGTCGGCCGGGAGTGCGTCGTGAAGATTCTCATCGTCTCGTGGGAATACCCACCCGTCGTGGTCGGCGGGCTCGGTAGGCACGTCCACCACCTCGCCACCGCCCTGGCTGCCGCCGGGCACGAGGTCGTGGTTCTCTCGCGTCGACCGTCCGGAACCGACGCGTCGACGCACCCCACCATCACTCACATCTCCGAAGGCGTACTCGTCGTCGCCGTCGCTGAAGATCCCGCGCACTTCGTATTCGGCGAGGACATGCTGGCCTGGACCCTCGCCATGGGTCACGCGATGGTCCGCGCCGGAATGGCACTACACAAGCCCGGCGTCGGCGCCGGCTGGGTTCCCGACGTCGTCCATGCCCACGACTGGCTGGTCGCGCATCCCGCGATCGCCTTGGCTGAATTCTACGACGTACCACTGGTTTCCACGCTGCACGCGACCGAAGCCGGACGGCACAGTGGCTGGATCTCCGGGCGCATCAACCGCCAGGTCCACTCCGTCGAATGGTGGCTGGCCAACGAATCCGACGCTCTCATAACGTGTTCGGCATCCATGGCCGAAGAAGTGACCGAACTCTACGGACCGACACTGCCACCGCTCAACGTCATCCGCAACGGAATCGACTTGACCACGTGGAACTTTCGCGAACGCGCACCCCGGTCCGGACCGCCGAGACTTCT
>NZ_JASHKR010000150.1 GCF_030056815.1 Rhodococcus sp. IEGM 1379 | reverse complement strand
ACGCCACCGAGCAGCAGGCCGATGGCAGCGCCACCGCCGGAGATTGCGCCGTAGACGGCAAAAGCCTTGGCGCGCTCCTTCTCGCCGATGAAGGTGGTGGTGAGCATCGAGAGTGCGGCGGGCGCGAGGAGGGCAGCGAAGATGCCCTGGCCGGCGCGGGCGATGAAAAGTTCCATGCCGGTCTGAGCGAAACCGCCGATGCCGGAGGCGATGGCGAAGCCCGCCATGCCGACGATGAAGGAACGTTTGCGTCCCCAGTAATCGGCGATACGGCCACCGAGCAGGAGGAGCGCGCCGAATGCCAGGGCATACGAGGTGACAACCCAGGCGCGATCAAGGTCGCTGATGCCGAGTTCTTCCTGCGCGGCAGGAAGGGCGATGGAGACAATGGTGCCGTCGAGAACCACCATGAGTTGCGCAAACGCGACGATGCAGAGCACCAGCCAACGGCGTTGATGGTTCGGGTTCTCGGAGGTGACCGGGGACGGCGGCGGGGTGCCGCTTCCCACGTCAGAGGTGGTGGTGGTCATAAGGATAAAAGTTAATCCAGCGTCCGACATGAGTCAAACGAAATAGTTCGTTCGGTTACGATAATCACTATGGCTCCCACTGATGTGACCGCGACGAAGCAACGAATCCTCGATGCTGCGCAAGAAGAGTTCGGCACTTACGGACTTGCCGGCGCGCGCATCGACCGCATTGCCAAGAACGGCAAGGCGAGCAAGGAGCGCCTCTACGCGTACTTCGGGGACAAGGTCGCGCTCTTTCATGCAGTACTCGACGCAGATTTCGCCCAAGCGATGGAAGAGGTCGAATTCCAGGGCGAGGACATGCCGTCCCATGCGGTTGAATTGTTCGACGCCATGGTCCGCAAACCGCAAATCCAGCGAATGATGATCTGGGGGCAGCTGCAAGGCGAGGCGCCGCGGATGCGCAAACAGGCTGAGGAGCATTCCAGTTGGGTTCCACGAATGGCCGCGATTCGTAAGGCGCAGGACGATGGCGTCATTGCGCCGCACTGGGATCCACAGGATCTGATCACCGTGGTGTTCGGTCTTGTGTTCGCTTGGGTGGTGGCGCCGGGCCTCGCCGACAATCAATCGGTCGACGCAGTGGAAATCGCGCGTCGACGGGACGTAGTGCGCGAGTCCACGATTCGTATCTGTAAGCCGTAGTGTCTGAATTTTCGAATGCTGTTGTATGTCAATCGGTCTCGGGTGAAAGTCCTCAAAACCTGTCCGGAATGTCACTAGGGATCGAAATCTTGTTTCGATGAGAATTAGCGCATGGACAATCGGGAAGCTTGCCAGCTGGACGGCGAGGAACTCAAAATAGTGGTCCTCGACCTGGTCAATGCCCGCCATGACATGCAATCGCGCATGGGGCACCTCGTTGTCGAAATGTTCACCCGTGACGCTCTCCCCGACACCGGCTTCCGCGCTATCGTGTAGTGGTTGCATCCGTCCGCCAACCTCGAGATCGGCGACTGCAGTCAACTGGTCTCGCTCGCGCGGTTGTTCATGCTTGAATCCGTAGTCGCACAGTTCTTTCACGACGGTGATATCGACGCCCTCAAGGCTTGTCAGGTGGTGCAGCGGCGAGCCCTGGCCGTCAGAGATGGTGGATGCGCCTTCTTTTTGTGCGGCCACCATCATCGACTGCTCCACCACACCGAGTGGAGTGTCGATTTCGGGGATGATCGGAAAACCCGGTTCTATCCGCCGACAGCAGCTTGAACAGCCGAATAGTCAACGTGTGCACCGGGGTGGAACCATGCCCCGGTGCGCACGGGTATTTACATCGGACTACGTAAAGTCTCTCTGAACGCGCAAGGTTCCAATGGTAGTCGCCAGTCCGTCGTATTGGGTTACCAGCAAAGTGAATTCGATGAGCCGCCGGTCGTCGAAATGCTGGGACAACGTAGTCCAGGTCTTGTCGCTGATGTCCTTGGAGGCGACCAACTCGTCAACCGCCGTCAAGATTGCACGGTGACGAGAACTCAAATCGGAAGCGTTGGGGCCCTCAAAGATTCGGGCAAGCTCCGGGGCGTCGATTCCTGCTTTGCGGCCGAGCCTGATGTGATGATCCATCTCGTACTGGCATTCACGTAGGTGGGCGACGCGCAGGATGATCAGTTCGGTGTCGTGGCGTGAGATCTTGCCGCCGGGCATCAGCGATCCGGAATAATGCAGCCAGCCACGGAACAGACCGCCCGCGCGGCCGAGTGTGCTGAACAGGTGGGCGTCGGGTGCGCCTGCCGCTGTGGAGAGGACCCGCCAGATTCCCCAGTTGATCGGGCCCAGGTCTCTGAATCTGCCAGGCTGAATACGGGGATTCATGGTGCAACTCCTTGATGTCGACGGGCAGCTACGACGCTAACACCGGGCAGCGGCTTCGGTGGGAGACTCCACCGAGAGTGCGCGAAATCGGACCGTGGCGACTGCTGCTGCCACTGCCGCGAGAATCAGCATTGGCAGCGACGGACCCATCGTGGGTTCCAGGACAACGAGCAGCACGGGCAGCCCGAAGCCGAGGTAGGTTCCGACGTAGAAGACGCCCGTCAATGCTCCACGCGCGTCGGGAGGCGCCAGAGTTTCGAGGTCGAGGAGTCCGGAACGTAGGCACAGTCCGTAGGCGGTTCCGAGAGTTACTGCGCAGAAGATGAACAGGAGCAGCGACGGGTGTGCGCCGCCGGCTGCCACGAGGCAATACCCGATCGCGGCGAGTGCGGCGCCGACGGTTCCGGCTTGTCGGCCCCAATTGCGATGACGCGCAATAGTTTGAACGATAATGCCTGCTCCCAGTGTGAGTGCTGCGGCAAATCCGGGAAGTAGGGGACCGGAATAGCGGTCGCCGAGCCGGGCAGACATCGTCACAAATGACACGGTTGCGCTGGCAAAAACCCAGGGCGCCAACGGTAATGCCCAGATCAATGCTGATCGCGCCGAGCGTTCACCATCGGTAGGTAGTGGAAGGACTGCGGCGGAAGTAGTGGTGCGGTTCCACGTCGCTGCGGCGGCAACCGAGCAGACCGACAGGACTGCCGATACGACAAACGGCGTCGCCAATGGAAATGAAAAGAACTGTGCCATCAGGCCGGAGAACAAGGGACCCAACGCAAATCCGGAGGTGAGAACCACTCCGGCCATGACGGTTCCGGCTTTACCTCGCAGATCGGCAGCCCACGCGGTACCGGCACCGATCGCCAATCCGGCGCCGATGCCGACGACCAATCTCCCGAACATCAGCCCGGAAGCGTTGTGCCACAGCAGAAGAATGACGGTACCCAGAGATGCAACCAGAGCTCCGGGCAATACGACGGCAGCTCGGCCGACACGGTCGGAGAGTGCTCCACCGGTCAACAAGCCGGGGAGCAGGCCAAGCGCGTAGATGCCGAACACGCCGTCGAGTACCGCATGTGAGAGCCCCTCGTGTGCCCGCAGTACGGGAATGAGGGAGGCAAAGTGGTTGGCGGCCCAACCCGTCGCGAGAAGTACGGCCAGTACCGAGATGAACCCGCGACGGGATGGATCGCCCATGCCCGAGAGCTTAGGCGGGCACCAGATTACTGACGTCGGCGAGTAGTTCGAAGGTGCGCAGCCAGGCTTCGCGGTTGGTGCCGGTGGATACGGTGATCAGCTCGTCGGCCTGGGCGTGCTCGGTGAATTCGTCGAGGTAGGCCCGAACTTCGGACGGCGTTCCGACGGCGCTGTACCGGGCCATCTGCAGAACCTGCTGGCCGGCGGGGGAGTCGAGCAGCATGTCTGCTTCGTCGTCTGTGAACGTGCGTCCGCGCCCGAGTAGCAGGCTGACGCGGGTGCGCCTCGACGCGAGGAAATCCTGCTGCGCCTGCTCGGTGGTATCGGCGATGATGACGTTGACGCCGGCGATCACGTACGGTTCGGCCAACTGCTCGGACGGCTTGAACTCGCGGCGGTAGATGGATACCGCGTCGCGAAGCGCATTGGGCGCGAAGTGCGAAGCGAAGGCGTAGGGGAGTCCCAGCATCGCGGCCAGCTTGGCGCCGAACAGCGACGAACCCAGGATGTAGAGGGGGACGTGCGTGCCTTTACCGGGGACAGCGTTGATGCCCGGGATCCGCGACGTGTCGCCCAGATAGCCCTGAAGCTCGAGGACATCCTGCGGGAAGCTGTCGGATGAGCTTGGGTCACGGCGCAAAGCCTGCATCGTCTTCTGGTCGCTGCCAGGAGCGCGGCCAAGACCGAGATCGATGCGTCCGGGATTCAGTGTCTCGAGTGTGCCGAACTGTTCGGCGATGGTCAACGGCGCGTGGTTGGGGAGCATGATGCCGCCCGCGCCGAGACGGATCTTGGACGTGTGAGCAGCAACGTGGCTGATCAGGACACTTGTGGCCGACGACGCGATGGACGTCATGTTGTGGTGCTCGGCGTACCAAATGCGCTTGTAACCCCAATCTTCGGCTCGCTGAGCCAACGTGACGCTGGCGTCGAAGCTGTCTTTGGCGGTCTCGTTCGCGCTGATGTGCGCGAGATCGAGGATGGAAAGTGGGACCGACATTGAGGTGGTGCCTTTCTGAAGCGGGCAAAAGCTTTGTTGTGAAGTGCAACCACAGGCGGTGCATTCCTATTTCCTCCAGGCACTACGCTGGGCTGTCCGCTCAGTATGAGCGCTTCTTTTTCGATTACCGAGACATGGCAGGTTCAGCCGTCTAAAGTACGCCGCGTCACATCGTGGGGTGGGATATGCGCTCGAATACTTGCCGCCCAGCTGTCTGATTCCGATTGCCTACAACTTCGTCACACCTGCGCTCGGTGAGATCTCAGCTCACTTCGCAACCTCGAATGTCGGTTGGGTCATCACGATCGGGACGTTGGTGCTCACCGCTGCGATACCGGTGGTCGGCAAGCTGGGTGACATCTACGGCAAGAAGAAGATGATGGTGATCTCGGCGGGAGTGTTCGCCGTAGGCTCCCTCATCGCTGCCATTGCTCCGACCTTCGAAATCTTCTTGCTGGGTCGTGGTCTGCAAGGCGCCGGTAGGGCAATCCTGGTACTCGGCTACGGCTTGATCCGAGACCGCCGAGCCTGATTCTTGTTGGGGTGGGCTTCGTCGCGACGGGC
>NZ_JASHKR010000199.1 GCF_030056815.1 Rhodococcus sp. IEGM 1379 | reverse complement strand
GGAAATATCGACAACCAAATCCCCCGACAGTGTCGTTGCTCTGTTGTAGAGAATGTGTGAACCATCCGGTGTGAACTTCGGATGCACAGCGTACGTGTCGGTCAGCGGCGTGATCTCTCCACCACCGGTAGGCATCGAGTAGATCTCCGAGCCGTTGTTCCCACCGCGATTGCTCGAGAAAACCAGAGTGGAACCGTCGGGCGAGTAGGCGGGGTCCGCATTCCAAAATTGGTCCCGCAGAACCACCTTCGTTTCTCCACCCGTCACCGGTGTCTCGACTATGTATCCGCCGACTCTGAAGACCACCCGCGAACCGTCCGGCGAGAACGTCGCATCGGATCCGCCCTCCTCCTCGGCGACAACGCGCACGTCGGAACCGTCGGTGTTCATGATGCTGATACCGCTGCCAGTGCTGAACGCGATGTGGGACCCGTCCGGGGAGAAGACAGGCTGATGGCCACCCTCGCGAACAGTGCGCGATTCACCGGAATCGAGGTCCACGAGCTCGATGAACCTCCCTCCGCGGGTGTACGCCAGCTGTGTTCCGTCGGGCGATAGCGCGGCGTAATTGCCGTACCGGCTAT
>NZ_JASHKR010000050.1 GCF_030056815.1 Rhodococcus sp. IEGM 1379 | reverse complement strand
GAGCAGGCAGATTGATCTGTACTCTGCCATGACCCAGCCGCTCATTTCGTCCATCTGTCGAGAACTCCTAATCTGGGGTTGGTGTCGACTGATCCCCGAACGTGCGATGTCTTCGCTTCAATTTCTGCAGTCACATAATCGCGACCGGATCCGACTTAATGGACCCCGTCAGAATCCTCGGAATATCCGATCTTCTGCCCTGTCAGCAGCACTCGCGAAATTACTGAAATCCATGTTCACCAAAGACAAATTGTTCTCGATCGACCACATCGACGTCGAAACGACACGGGGCCTTGACCCCGGGTGATGGACACGCTTGATCCTGGTCTCAGACCAGGGAAAGCGAGAAGATCTAACCCGATGACCAAAAAGAATTACACCGAAGAGTTCCGCCGCGACGCAGTCGAGCTCTACCGCGACACCGACGGCGCGACCGTAGCCGGGATCGCCGCCGATCTCGGCATATCCCACGGCTCCCTGACCACATGGCTGAAAAACGCGGGAATCCAGATCCGCAGACACGGCACCAGCAGCGCACCGCGGCCAGACCCCAGCGAAACACCCGAGCAGGAAGCCGCCAGGCTCCGCGCCGAGGTCGCACACCTACGCGCGGAGAAAACCAAGCTCGAGACCGAGCGAGACATCCTACGGTCGGCGGCCAAATATTTCGCCGGAGAGTCGAACTGGTGAACCGCTTCGGAGTTCGTTGCAGACCACTCTGACACCTACCCGGTGAAGCGGTTATGCCAAGTCATCGATATCGCCCGCTCGTCGTACTACGCGTGGATCAACGCCGCCGACACGCGGGCTGCCCGCGCCGCCGCCGACGCCGAACTCGCCGAGAAGATCCGCGCCATCCACAAAGTGGACAACACCTACGGGCGGCCCCGGATCACCGCCGAGATCAATCACCGGCAACCCGCCGGCCAACGGATCAATCACAAACGGATCGGACGGGTCATGTGCGAGAACAACATCGAGGGCCTGCGGCTGCGCCGAAAACACCGCACCACCATCGCAAAACCAGCCGACACTCCGTCCCCGGACCTGCTCAACCGTGATTTCACCGCAGCCGCACCGAACACCAGATACGTCGGCGACATCACGTACTTGCCATGCGGGGACAGTGAGTTCTTGTATCTGGCCACGGTGATCGACTGCTTCTCCCGACGCCTGGTCGGGTGGTCGATCGCCGACCACATGCGCACCGAACTCATCGAAGATGCCCTGGGTGCCGCAGCACTGACCCGCGGCGGCCTTGCCGGTGCAGTGTTCCACGCCGATCGCGGAAGTCAGTACACCTCAAAGGGTTTCGCGATGCTCTGCGCGAAGTTGGGTGTCGCGCAATCGATGGGATCGGTCGGCACGAGCGCAGACAATGCCCTGGCCGAGTCATTCAACGCGACACTCAAACGCGAAACACTACAAGGCGCCCAGCGGTGGGAATCACCTCGGGCGGCAAGGCTGGCGGTGTTCCGGTGGATCACCCGCTACAACACCCGGCGTCGGCACTCGTACTGCAACTATCTCAGTCCTGCCGACTACGAAAACGCCCACACATCCGATAGCCTGCAGCAAGCCGCGTAATCACAAACCCCGTGTCCAGCTTCCGGGGTCAAGGCCCATCAATGATTTGGAAGTCAATGAACGTGATTGACTTCCGTCGGCGTTCATGACATGTATCCCGACGATGGTGCGGGGCTCCTGCACCGCATGGGTGTACACAATCTTCGAACCATCCGGCGAATACTTCGCCCCGACATCATGTTCCGTAAGCGGCCGGATATCGCGGCCATCGGCTCTCATCACGTAGGTCTCGGACTGATTATTCCCACCGCGGTTACTCGAGAACCCATCCATTCGCAGTCGAACCCACGCCACATGCACTCAGACCGGTTCACCGTTGAAACGAGCCTCCATCTTCGAAGACACCGGGATGCAGTGCACGATCCGCTCCGTCAACGGCAGCGCCCGGATCGCGGTGATCGCCTCCCACTTGAACACCCCACACTCCCCCGTCGGCAAACCGGGAGCCTGCAGGCCCAGACCCTCGTCGTCGACCAGCCACACGATCGGCGGAGTCATTTGATTCACAAAGCATCTTGGTTGGTCGAACGACGACTCGGACGGCAACCGGTACCCCGCGAGGACAGCGTCCATGCTGCCCTCACGTCGTTCCTCGACCCACAAGACCGTGTGGTCGGTGACCCCGGCATTCCAGTCCCCCTCACATGTCACCGCGCGGACGGGCACGAACTCGGCCGGGATGGGCATGGGGTCGGGGACCGGTGCGGCCATCTGCGGAAGATCGGAGAATCCCAGAAGATTGCCGGCCAGGCACGTCGGCTCCACCAAACCCGGCACGCTCACCCGGGGCGTCGGCGCCGCTGCGGCGCCCCCGGTGTCCTCGCCCGACGTTCCACAACCGGCGACCAATGCGATAGCCGCCAATCCCACCACTACTCGTGAAGTCCCCATGCGGGCACAGTACGGACCGATCCGAGGCGCCGTCGGCGAATCGGATTCGGCGAACCCGACCACAGCCCAGGCATGGTGTCTCCGCAGACAGTGGACCACCGGCCCGGTAGACCCACAACAGTGTGCGGCCGAATCAGCGACGATCCGCAACCGCACCCCACATGGCCAGGTCACGCGCGGAATCAACTCATCGACCCGCCGCGGCGAGGCCCACACACCACGCAAAATCCCGACCCTCCGACAAAACACACTCTGCTGCAACATAATCAGACCGATAACCCTGTCACAGCAGGAGTACACAGATACGATCTGGTGATGCCGAAATGGTTCGAGATGCAGCCCTGCGACGACACCTTCCTCACCACCGCACCCCTGCTCAACCAATTCTCGATCGACCTGCCCGTCACCACCGCCACCGCCTGGTCCGAATGCACACCTGACCCGATGGCCAGTTCGAGATCGGATCGTCGGCCCCGTGATGGACGCACTGGGTGAATGAGAAACAGGTCGCCACACTGCTGCCCGATCTGAGGGGTTTCCTACAGATCAGGACCGGCGAGAGTTCTCCGGTCTGAGCGATGTGGCGACCCGGTGCTCGTCGCGATGCCGAGACTAGTTGACGGGTCCGACAGTGATGATGTTCGTAGCCCTGACCGTCGTTCCTCTGGGTCTGGCTGTCGCCCTGCTTGGGTTGATCTTCAGCTGATTCGGCCGGCTGGTCATTCTTTGACGTAGAGACGTCCGGCGTCGGCGAGGACGTTCCGGTAGGCGGTGTCGGTGGCGTCGAGCGCTTGGTCGACGAGTTTCAGTCCGCGGAGCACTGCTGCGAGGGCTTCGGGTCCGGTGGTGGGGTCGCCGAGTGTGTCTACTTCGAGGGTTTCCGGTTCGTGTAGTCGGTATTCGGCGGTGGTGTCGACGACTTTGCGGACCAGGTCTCGGATTTCGCCGAGTTGGTCTTGCAACTGGAGGTAGAGATCGCTCGGTGCGGTGGGGTTTGTCATGGTGTGTCCCGTCGTTGGCTGTTTCCAGTGTTCCTGAGGGGTGCGATATGGCGAAGGGTTTGTTCGGTCAGGGTTTACGTATCCGGGTGAATCCGGCTTGGGTTGCTATCGCGACGATGTCCGCGCGGTGTCGTGTTCGACGAAGTATCCCTTGGTCGGGGATTGGGGCGGCGGCGAAGATGTGCCGTGTGATCCCGTCGTTTCGGCTGGATTTCGCGGGGATGATGGCGGTGGCGTGGCGTTCGACGGCGTACAACATCACTG
Organism: Rhodococcus sp. IEGM 1379; assembly: GCF_030056815.1. Classification (GTDB taxonomy): domain Bacteria; phylum Actinomycetota; class Actinomycetes; order Mycobacteriales; family Mycobacteriaceae; genus Rhodococcus_F. Next base: position 27,636 of record NZ_JASHKR010000050.1, on the reverse strand, counting down.
ATAAGGCTTGGGCGATTTCGTCTACGTTTTCGTCGAAGTGCTCTTCTGCGATGTGTCGGTCGAAGACGAGTTGGCCGGCGCGGAGGTGCCAGGTGATGAATCGTTCGACGCGGGTGTTCGCTTCGCTGTCGGTTTCGTCGGTTGCGCACTACTCGAGCTGTGGAACCTCTGACCGACCGGCTGCATGGATCAATCGAGTACCGCCCGCCCTCGACCAGGACCGAATACCATGCGGTCAGCAAACATTCAGGTTATCTAGTCAGCGTCGGAGTGCGCAGTCACCAGTATGCGGAATTGCCCCGAGCCGTTCGCTCAGCCGGTCACACACTCCAAGTACTCGAAGTTCGGCTCTGCTCCACCGATGAACGGAACGAGATTCGTCCGGGCCGTGAAGCCCGGACGGAGTGCGCGACGTAACATCACAGCTGCGCGTCCCCCTTTGCCGGCTCGGGCGCGCACGGCCCGCCGGACTGACACTCACCTTCACGCCGGTGGGCCACCCAGTCTCCCTCAACTGCAGCAGTTTCCATAGCCTGTATATCGTCGGGAAGAAAGCTTCATGTTCTCGAGCTTATTGCGCCGCAGGAACATTCAGCCCCTATCTGAAACGTCCAGGTCAAGTAAGCTGCGATGCTCATCCACTCGATCGAGCACCACATCGAACGACGGCGCGTCCACACCGTAATAGAGCCCCCGCATCGCCTTCTCGTGCTCCACCCTCAACACTCCAGAGTGCCTCCACTCGCGAGAAAAGATTTCCGATGCCGCGAACCCACCTACCGGAGGTTCCTCATCCGGTAGAGGATAAGCCTGCGACACGGCGATACAGTCACGGACGATCGCACGCGAGGTTTCCTTGTCGGACAACAATTCCCGCACCATGCGATCACCGAGCAACGCCCACACGTCGTAGAGTTGCCGACCAATCCTCGACCACCCATCGGCCTGACCCCTACCGTCCCGGGTTCGTGCCACGAAGTTGTTCATACGCAACAGTTTTTCGATCAACGTCCGACTCGGATGCAACATGCGCACCGGAAAACTGGTCAGATCCGGATACTCGGTGATCGGCACACCCGCCGACGCGAGTTCACGTCCGAGCAGACTGGTCACCGGCATCATCTGCGTCGGTGTCGGTCCCCCGGCCTGACCGAGCTCGAGCATGATGCGGGTCGAATCCGCGATCCCCATCGTGTCCAACTCCGGAGCGAGAGGCACTTCGATATAGACCTTGCGCCAGAAACTGTCGTCGACGCCCTCGGCGCCTTTCTCTCCGCCGGACCCGTTGTCAGGTTTGATTGCGACCGCCCCGGGAATTGCGCCGGCAGCAGCCTCACACATCCCCTTCAACGCTCGTTCCGTCGCCCGCTTGTTGCCGTACCGGCCGGTGACCAACAAGTCGAGATCCTCGGAAAACCGTTGCACGAGACGCATCTTCTCCAGGCTGGTGCCACCCTTGAAGACAAGGTCATCTCCCGCGTGTGAGACGACCGCCCGCAGCGCCTCGCACACCCAGTAGTCCTTGGCGACCGCCAACTCCGAAATGTTCAATCTCGATGCTGCCGCAGCCACTGTCTGAGAGAAGATGGACGCATTCTCGTTCCGCCACAACACGACTGAGGTCGAACTCACTTCTCGTGCTCGAAATCGAGTGCACGCGCCGCGGTCCGCTTGTCCGCCGGCGGGATCTGTGCCGACAACCGGCCCCGCCCACAACTCGTCAGCATCGCCCGCAACCGAGCACGTGTGACACCTGGTTCAGTGACCGCAGCGACCGCCAGTTTATCCGGACGTACCGACTCGGATCCGAGCACCTCGAGCAACCGGTTCCACGACAACTGGGCACTGAGTTCACTGACCGACAGATCACCGAGCACTTCCAAAAAAGCCACCTCGAGACCGTTCAGATCCGCCTTGACACGACCCGGACGCGCCGAACGGGTCAAAAATTTCATCGTCGACGTCCCGACCGGTGCCCTACCGGGCACCGCGATCTGTCGGAACCTGGGAACCTGCGTCGACAACCGCAACGCGCTCGCCGCGGACAACCCCGCAGGACCTACACCTTTCATATTGCCCACCAACTCCGCCACCACGGCCGAGTCCGGCGGCGGACTCATACCCAATGGCGTCTTCACCCCTCGCCAGTACACACCGCGCCGCACCGGAAACAATTCACCCTCACGGACAAGCTCGGAGAACACGTTGCTGATCGTCTTCGGCGATCCGGGGAGTTCGCCGCGATGCCAAAACCGTTCCGACGAACCCACGATCTGGGCGCGCGCAGAACCCTGCCTCGCCGAACGCCGCGACGCCCGAGATGCCACCGTGGTTGCAGCCATCACCCGTCCTGTCTCCGAAAATTATCTTCATAATAGAAGAAACAGCAGATCAGAGCAAACATTGCGGCACGAGAAACTCCCGAAAGAAGCGGACAAGCACCCGACGGCGCGGGCCCCGCTCGACATACGCGTCGACACCGGACAGCCGAGACACGAACCACCGCTGCCACGTAGTTTCCAACGCCCGCCCCGAGTAGTGTTCGCGCACATAGGCGACCGCGTCCTCACCCGAGACACCATCGAGGACTGCCAGAGACGCCAATGCGGTTCCCGTACGGCAGAATCCACCCCCCACACGCGATCTCCACCTTCGGTCTCCGACCGAAGTAAGGGACCATCCAAGGCACGCCACTTACGCCGACCTCAACAGACCGATCTCAGCAACCTGCCGGTCCGTACGCGGGTCACGCCAGATTGCTCGGCCGTCGCGCACGAGCGGCATCAGCAACCGCTTCTCCTCGATCGGCCATTGAATGAACGGCGGATAGCCTGCGAGTTCACCCTGCACGGTGTCGGCGATCAGGACAGTGGCCTCGGCGAGCGACTGGTCGATGTGTAGCCCACCGAACGAGAACGACTTCAACGGTTCCACACCGGCTGTCTTGTGCCGCGGGCGTGGACCCGGTTCAAGCCCGATGTGGCAATCACCCGTCTCGAGCAGAGATATCGTCCACACCGCATTCTCCAGGTAGACATCCGGCCCGTGCCTGCGGCAATGAAGGTCGCTGCCGACCGCAGAGCACGCGTCCACGATCTGTGTGGGAGCACCGTCGCCCGACGTCGGAACCAGCGGCACACGCCAGACGTCGACGTACTCGAAGGCCTGAATATCGCTCCGTTGATTCTCTACTGCCCCCGAAAACAGTTGCACTCCAAACAACTTGACAACGCCACCCGGATGCCTGGCTGTTGAAGCTCAGTCGTGAACACTCTCGGATTTATGTTCTTCTCCGTCGAGGACGCGGAGCGCTGCGAGTAGACCGCGGCTGGACAGGATTATCGTAGGCGCGGCAGCGGTAGTGACTTTTCCCTGCTGCAAGAGCTTTTCGAGTTCCGACAACTTTTCTCGGGCGAGAGGCAGCGTGGCGAGAGCGTGACCGTCGGCGGGATCGTGTACCGGGCCTCGTCCGGCATCCTCGAATGCTCCGGCCATCGCGTCGAGTAAGCCAGCGACGGATCCCTTCAATGTCTCGTTCTTGTCGAAGTTGCTGTCCTCGACAGCAAGGATCAATCCCATGAGATGCAATGCCGCTCCGTCTAGAGCTTCAGCGGCAGGGCGGAACAGATCCGCACCCCCGATCCGCAACCAGCCACGTTTCCGGAAGTTTCCGACAAGGCTGGCTTCACCCTCCGTCACTGCGGCTTCCGCAGTGACGGATTTGTTCACCGAAAGTGCCCGTCGACGCCAGAGATCGCCATTTCCATCACCGGTTTTCACGCCCTCGGCCATTTGTCGAAGAATGTCCGAGACCTCATGGGTACGCGCCACCAACAGGTCCCGTGCGTCGGAAAGATAGTCAGGCGGAACCAACACGGCATTGACGGTGATACCGATGAACACTCCAAGGACTACATCGCCTATGCGGTGCATGACAAGGTATGGGTTTGTCGCTGTTCCGTACAGAAGGACCAGTACCGCGGTGACGGCCACCCAAACCCCGTCAGGTGACAGTCGCGGAATTCGGCCGACGAGCATTCCCGCCGCCGTTGCGAGTGCCAACGCGGCGACGGTCGGGAGTGTCACCGCTGCGATCGCGGCTACCACCACTCCAAGGACGACCACGCTCACCTGACGGGCGGCCACCCGCATCGAGTTCCGTACAGTGTTCCCAATGATAAAAAGTGCAGCATACGGGGCGAGAAACGCTTCTGGACTGTGGAAGACGTCGTTCGCGACCACCCACGCGATGACGACGGCTACGGCGCCTTTCAGGGCTGTGACGATTCCGATGCTTTCACATCGCTGAATCAGAGGATGCTCAAGAATTCCTTGCTCCTCACTGTTGGTTCGGCGGCCGGACATCGGTTCACCTAAATGCAACCTTGTCGGCGGCCATCTCCTCGCCGCAGCGTACCTGTCGGCATGTATATCCCCCACCGAGCCGCTGTGGGAGATCAGATGCCACGCCCGGCGCTCTCACAAGGGCACTGTCACGTTGTTGAACCCAGCAAGCTGGGAGAATGAGGCGTGACCACCCCAATGCTGTCGTACAAAGGCCACCGCTACCCGGTCGAGATCATCAACCACTGCGTGTGGTTGTACTTCCGGTTCCCGCTCAGCTTCCGCGAAGTTGAGGAACTTATGCTCGAACGCGGCGTAGTGGTGAGCTACGAGACGATCCGGCGGTGGTGCGCCAAGTTCGGGCAAACATACGCCAACCAGCTGCGCCGCCGACGCCCACAACCCGGTGACAAGTAGTACCTCGATGAGGTCTTCATCAAAATCAACGGCACCCTGCATTACCTGTGGCGGGCGGTCGACCAGCACGGCAACGTGCTCGACGTACTGGTCCAGTCACGACGAAACGGCAACGCAGCCAAGCGATTCTTCCGTAAGCTGCTCAAGGGCTTGCACTATGTGCCGCGGGTGATCGTCACCGACAAGCTCGCCAGCTACCAGGTCGCCCACCGCGAGATGCTGGCCTCGGTCGAGCATCGCCAATCCAAGTACTTTCAGCAACCGGGCCGAGAACTCGCATCAACCCACCAGGCAGCGCGAACGGGCTATTAAACGGTTCACATCGCCTGGGCACGCGCAACGATTCCTGTCCACCTTCTCGGGCATCTCACCGCATTTCCGGCCCAAACGGCATAGACTCTCGGCGCCCGAATGGCGTACCGAGATGGCCGGCCGCTTCGCTGTCTGGCAAGAAGTCACCTCGACCGACGCCGCCGCCTGCAAGTGAACGGCAGGGCGGTGTCCTGTAAAGACTGTCCCAAACAGGCGTCGCTGCTGGGCTTTTCAACTAACGTGACAGTGCCGCGTCGAGGATCACACGGCGACAATGCTTTTCGGGCCGTCCACCGCGACCCGCCATGTTGCTCGGTGGCGGCAGTAGCGGTTCCAAGACCGACCATTGGGCGTCGGTCAGCGACGAGGACGGATACACCGCGCATCGGTGCCCCGCCGACGCGTGGGACGGGCACGACGGGCACATCGACATCGGCGATGATGACATTGTGGACTCCTGGGTACGGGCCGCGACTTGTCATCACTGACCCACCCACGATCCGCCAGCGCTGCTCACCATCACGAGTTCTCGGACGCTTTCTCAGCGGCGACTACGCATCATCCCCATAGCCCCCGCCGACTCAGCCGCCAACCGTGCCCCCAGCTCCCGGCACCGCCCGTAACCGCAGACCTTACCGCGGGTGGGCGCGACGACATCCGAAGACGCTGCACCGGCGGTAACGTAAGAATTCTCATCGGACATTGCGAAAGGGAAACGAGATGTGTACTGCCGCAAGGATTTTCATCGTGCTTGATGCGCGTGTCCGACCTGGACCGTTCCGTGACCTTCTACCGCGATGTGTTCGACTGCACGGTCCCGATTCACGAGCCCGGACGCCGCCCTTCTTTTGACGCCGAGCGGCTTCCAGATGTACTTACGCGCACACACGGCGGGCCGGGGACGCGAGACCGATGCTGTGGGCGTCGATCAGATCATCTGGTCCGCCGACAGCGAAGAAGGACAGTACGTACTCGAACACACAGGACGGGATCCGTTTTGTCGACGGCATCGACCCGGACAATACTCGTGTGCTGATCACCTATCCGACTCCCGAACAGCTACCCCGCGAAGTTATCGACAGACGATTCCGGTGAGCGCCGACTACGTATTTACCGGTGGAGCAGGCAATTTCGCTACCGTGAGCAACACCGTGGATGCCTCGAGCGCTTCGAGTGCATGCCGCGAATTGGGCACGATAATCAGATCCCCGGGCGAGCCTTCCCAAGCCTCATCGCCCGCGGTCAACCTAACGCGACCGTGCAGAACATGGACCGTGGCTTCGCCCGGGTTCTCATGCTCCTCGAGTCTCTGACCCGCAGCGAGCGCGATCAAAGTTTGACGCATGACGTGTTCATGGCCCCCGTATACGGTGCTGGCGCTGCGCCCCGCCGACGCACGCTCTGCGCGGGCGAGCTGTTCGCGTCCCAGCGCCGTCAAAGACATTTTCTTCATTCCCACTCCATCAGTCGTCTATCAGGACAGGTTTACAAGGACTGCCGGTACCCGAAGAACTCATGATCCTCGTTATAACCGCCGAAGCCGCCACCGACTTCGGAATAGTCCGCCACGAACTCCACACCCTTGATCCACTTGACCTGCTTGAATCCGAGCTGAGTCTCGTTGCGGAGCCGCAGCGGTGCACCGTGGCCGAACGGCAAGGGAGCTCCGTTCATGTCGTAGGCAAGCATTGTCAGGTGGTATCCCATCTGTTCGATCGGGTGCGCGTCATAGTAGGAACCCCCGTCCGGGCCGTCGCCGAGTGAATAGAACACCACCCACTTCGCGCCCGGTTTCGGGTGGACAAGATCCATGATCGTCTGCATCGATACGCCGCCCCACTTGGCGATTCCCGACCATCCCTGGATGCAGAAGTGCTGCGTGATCTGCTCCTGTGGTGGCAGTGCGCGAAGTTGTGCCAAGTCCAATTCCACCGGGTTGTCGACCAGTCCGTTGACCCGCAACCGGTAGTCGACGAAGTTGCCGGCCAAGAGAGATTTGTACTCCTCGGAGTCGGGGTACTGCCCGTTGTGCCAAAAGTACGGGGAGATGTCCTTCTCGGTGTATTCGCCAGGCTTGGAGTCGACGTGCTCGAACAATCGCTGCGCTGGTCCGATGAGTGCGAAACCCACTCGCTGAACCACTCGTGGATGACGCAGCGTGAACGGGGTTGCCGCAACCCACCCGACAATAACGATCACCATCGAAGCCGCAAAGATCACGAAGCCGATCCAGCTGTCGTCATTCCTCGCCGCGTACATGTGATTGACGTTGCGGAGCAGTCCGGTGGTGAAGACCATCGCCACGTGGATCACGATGAACACCAGGAACCAAATCAGCACGAGAAAATGCAGCGAGCGGGCGGTTTGAATGCTCAATACCTTGCTGACTCGTCTGAAGCGGGTGGATAACGCCGGCGACATACCCAGCCCGGTGATGATCGCGGTCGGCGCGGCGACGAAGACCGTGATGAAGTAGGCGAGCAGTTGCAGCCCGTTGTACGCCACCCAGTGGCCTTCGGTCGGCCAGTCGAGCGAAAGATATTGCAGAAGTACAGAGATGGCGTTGGGGAAGACGTCCCAGCTGGTCGGAATCACATGCCGCCATTGCCCGGTGACGAACAGCAACACGTAGAAGATCAGACCGTTGAGCAGCCACAGCGTGTTGGTGCCGAGATGCCACCACCGGGCCAGGCCGATCGAGTGCCGGATCCCCGGTAAACCCACTTGCCCGGGCAGGCTGATCGAGTCCTTCTTCGCGGTCCACAAGGGATCGGCAGGAACAGGTTTCTGGATACGGAACCATTCCCGGCCAGGTGTGCTGTGGCGAGTCCAGTACAGCCTGGGGTGGTCGGTGAGGATCTGCACTCCCGACCGGATGATGAAGACCATCAGAAACAGATTGAGAAAGTGTTGCGCACCCAACCATGCGGGGAGGGCCGACGTTTCGCCTGGGCCGGGCTCACTCGCACCGGGGTGCTGCTCGATGAACACCTGCACGGACGACATGCTGCGCAGGTGTTGCGCCGCTGCGACTGCCCCGATCAAGACGACGAATCCGATAGGTAGCAGCCAGAGCAGGTTGAACCATCTGCTGTGGCCGATGCGCATGCGAGGTGCGATGCCGGTGGCGTACGGTACCGAACCCGCCCACGTGGTGGGGTCGACGACGTCCGCGCCTGTGGTCAATTGTGTGCGGAAGCTGTGCGCCACAGCAGGAGTCCGCGCGGCATCGGGAGCCGCACTCGGCGGTGTAGGTGGATCGGTGGAGTCGACCATCGGTCACATCCAAACGCTGTAAGCGACACCGGCGAGATACCGGTGTGCAAAAAATGTTCGATGACCTGACCCTACTCACCATGGGTGCCCGTTCGTGGCCACTATGCCGAGGATCAGAGTGGGGCGGGGCACAACACGATCTCGGTTGAAGGTCTGATTCCTTCCTCAATATGTCGCGGCTGCGGTCCGCTCCTTCGACTCGGCGGTGCGAGCGAGTCGGTGCGCGGGCGACGGCGATCGGCCGACTCAGCGGGGTCGGTGGAATCGGCGATCGCAGCGTCCGAAGTCCATAGTGCCGGGGCCTAAATGACATGCATTTTCCACATCAGGTGCCGCGGATCAAGCGGCGCCCCGTGCAGTCGGGTTCATCACACGCATCACGCCGGTCTTTTTCCACTGCGCACCCGAGTCCCGTGCGAGCACACCACGGAACCAGACCGAATGGTTGAGGATCTGCGGGAATCCCCGATCCGGGCTCAGTCGGCGGAGCGGATGTGCGCGTCGCGGTCGGCGTTCTTGGTGTCGATCGAGGAGACCGCGATCTCGGCGGTCACCGATGCGGTGCCGTCCTCGGAGACGGTGATCGCGCCGGAGACGTCGTTGAACGTGCCGCGCACCTTGCTGACCATGAGGTGGCGTACGGAAAATCCGACTGTCGAGTGCACCGGATCGATGGCCCAGGTGCCTGCGGTCAGGTTCGGCAGGACGGTGGTGGCGGTGGTCATGGGACTCCTCGAAGATCTCAGGCAAGGCAGGAATAGAAAGTAATTGAATATGCAACTATCACGATAAGTTAATCTAATTTCGCTGTCAACTAAAATTCAGTCGCTGGGCAGGACTCCCAGAAACTTTCAGAACAAACGAGTTGGTCGACCGGGTCCCGCAAGCCACCGAACTACCGCAGTGGCGCGTCCTCTGACAGACACGACGCAACGCAGTGCGACGCGACGGAAGCCCGTATCGCGCGAGGCGAGTGAGCACATCAGGAACGCTCAAGCATGTGAGTGCGCATCTCCTGATAGGCGCGCCCGAAGACCGCGACGTCACGGGGGCTGAGCAGGTCGAACATGTTCTTACGCACCTCGCCGACGTGCCCGGGACTGGCGGCGGCGAGCTTCGCCGCGCCCGCGTCGGTCAACTCGGCCAGCATGCCCCGCTTGTCGTCCTCACACTCCACCCGGCGCACCCACCCGAACTCAACAAGCCGACTGATCGCCCGCGTCACCCCACTGCGTGTCGTGGTGACCGCGTCCGCGAGTTCCCCCATGCGGCAACGGCGGTCCGGCGCCTCGGATAACACGACGAGGAGCTCGAAATCGGTGAACGAGATGCCCGCATCCCGCACGAGCTGGCGATCAAGGTTCTGCAGCAGCAGGCGGGTCGCATCCAGGTAGGCGCGCCACGTGTGTTGTTCGTCGTCGCTGAGCCATCGGGTCGCTTCCATTCCGCCAGCATAGCCTAAGTAGTTGACACTGCAACTAAATTGAGTACTGTGGAATGTAGTTGAGAGCGCAACTATCTGCGCTCCTCCCTTCAGACGGGACACGCCCATGAGCACCACAGAGGAACAACAGCGCTCGCAGCAGTTCTCCGAGCAGCGCGACCGGATCCGCGCCGAGCATCTCGAGCCGGCCGCATCACGCCCTGCTTCCTCGGCTCGCGGCCTGCATCACACCGCGCTGATCAGCAGCGACGTCGAGCGGACCGTGCGCTTCTACCAAGACGTGTTGGAATTCCCCTTGACGGAGCTGATCGAGAACCGGGACTACCCGGGGTCATCGCACTTCTTCTTCGACATCGGCAATAGCAACCTGCTGGCCTTCTTCGACTTCCCGGGTCTCGATGTCGGGCCGTATCAGGAAGTGCTCGGCGGTTTGCACCACATCGCGATCAGCGTCGAACCCACCAAGTGGGAGCACCTGCGCAACAAGCTAATCGCCGCCGGTATCGAATTGATCGAGCACAGTGAGGTGTCGCTGTACTTCCGCGATCCGGACGGCGCCCGCCTCGAGCTGATCGCCGACCCGCTCGGCGAAATGTACGGCTCCCACGTGCTGTGAGAACGCCCCCACCGTCGAACCGAAAGCGATCATGAGCGAGATAAACGGGTCAACCCTCGCCCGCCCCCACATCTGGCGGGCCGGGACCGGCGCACCGCCGCTACTACTGCTGCATGGAACCGGAGCCGACGAGCACGATCTGCTACCGCTGGGCGCAGAATTGGCCCCGGACTCCCCGCTGCTCTCCCCTCGCGGCACGGTCCTTGAGGGCTCGATGCCGCGGTTCTTCCGCCGCATCAAGGAAGGTCGTTCTCGACGAGGACGACCTTCGTGAACGCACCGACGAACTCGCCGCATTCATCAACGCTGCCTCGTCGGCGTACGCGATCGAACCAGGTTCACTGATAGCGGTCGGTTTTTCCAACGGCGCCAATATCGCATCCTCCCTGCTGGCCCGGCATCCCCACCTGCTCGCCGGTGCCGTCCTGATCGCCGCGATGGTCCCCTACCGCGGCGGAATCGGAGAGGTGGATCTGACCGATAAACGGGTCGCGATCGTCAACGGTACCCACGATCAACTGGTATCGACCGAAGATACCAGCGATCTAACCACCCAATTCCGTAACGCGGGAGCACAAGTCAGCGTCCTCGGCCACGACGGCGGCCACGCCATTCCCACCGCCCTCTACAGCGAACTCCGCGGTTTCATCACCGCAACCACTCCTCCGCCGGTCTGACACCACCTCCGATCGGGCACCCGACCCAGTGACCGAACACCGCCGTCTCCGTTCACCGGAGCGCACCGACCAGAAAGGCACTACCCCCATGACGAAGCTGTCGATTATCTACTACTCCGCCACCGGACACGGCACCACGATGGCCCACCGGCTCGCGGCGGCAGCCGAAGCAGCCGGCGCCGAAGTACGCGTGCGGCACGTCGCCGAGACCCGCGATCCCCAGACCTTCGCCGAGAACCCGGCATGGTCGGCGAACTACGAGGAAACCAAGGATCAGCCCGCCGCCACCGGCGACGACATCATGTGGGCGGACGGGGTGATCTTCGGATCCCCGACCCGATTCGGCAGCACTGCGGCACCGTTCCAGACGTTCATGGACTCGCTCGGCGGATTGTGGGCACAGGGCAAACTCGCCGACAAGGCCTATGCCGCATTCACCTCCAGCCAGACCGCGCACGGCGGCCAGGAAACCACCCTGATCGGCTTGTACACCTCGCTGATGCACTTCGGTGGCGTCCTGGTGCCGCCCGGCTACACCGACGGCCTCAAGTTCGTCGACGGCAACCCGTACGGCGTCAGCCACATCACCGGCCCGGAAAACCAGAACGAACTCAACGACGCCACCCTCGCCGCGCTCGACCACATGGCCACCCGCGTGGTCAAGATCGCGGGCTCCCTCGCGCAGTAGTTATCGGCACTCGTGGGCGGATCTACCGGGGCCCGAAGTCCGTCAGATCCGCCCACTACGCCCTTTCTCCCTCTCGCAATACCGCTTGCCCCCTGAAAGGTGCTCTCTCCCATGACCGCAGCCCTGCACCGTCCGCAGCTCGACGTCCGCCGAGCCGATGACCGTTTCAAGACCCGGGCCGGCTGGCTCGATTCGAAGCATTCCTTCTCGTTCAGTCGCCACTACGACCCAGCGAACACCCATCACGGGGTGTTGATGGTCAACAACGATGACATCGTGGTGCCCGGGATGGGCTTCGACACCCACCCGCATCAGGACATGGAGATCGTCACCTGGGTACTGCAAGGCTCCTTGGTGCATCAGGATTCGATGGGACACTCCGGCGTCATCTATCCCGGCCTCGCCCAGCGGATGAGCGCGGGCACCGGCATCCTGCACTCGGAGAAGAACGACTCCTGGCGGCTCGGCGAGATCGCCGGCCCGCATGCCGACCACCACAGCGACCCGGTCCACTTCATCCAGATGTGGGTCGTGCCCGACGAGTCCGGTCTCACCCCAACTTACGAACAACTCGAGGTCGACCACGAGCTGTTAGCCGGCGGGCTGGTCCCGGTCGCCTCCGGGATGCCCGGTCACTCCGACCACTCGGCGATCCGAATCAAAAACAAGTACGCGGCCATGCACGTCGCCCGTCTGCAACCCGGCCAGGCGCCGATCACTGTGCCCGACGCCCCGTTCCTGCACGTGTTCGTCGCCCGAGGGCAGGCCTCGATGGAGGGAGTCGGGATTCTCGAAGAGGGCGACGCGATTCGGCTCAGCGGCGGCGGGGGCCAACAGTTGACCACCGACACCGGCGCCGAGATCATCGTGTGGGAGATGCACGCCGCGATCGCCGGACAAGCAGGCTGAGCGGACGGAGAGGCGCCGGTTCACGCTGGTGTGCAACGGGAACCGCGCAATAGTTGGGAGCTCGGCAATGAAAACTTTCACCTACACCTCGACACCCTCGCGGGTGGTGTTCGGCAGCGGGACCGTAGCCGAGGTCGGCAACGAAGTGCATCGTCTGCACCGAAGCCGGGTGCTCCTGCTCGGCGGTCCGCGTCTGACCACGGTCACCACCGCCATCAGCGAAGCTCTCGGCCCACTGATTGTCGCCCGCTTCGACGACGCCACCATGCACACCCCCACCGAGGTCACTACCCGCGCACTCGCCCTCGCCGAGAAACACGCCGTCGACTGTGTCGTCGCTGTCGGTGGTGGATCAACCACCGGGCTGTCGAAGGCACTGGCCGCCCGCGCCGGATACGACCAGATCATCGTACCCACCACCTACGCGGGCTCGGAGGTGACCCCGGTCCTCGGGGAGACCACCGACGGAGTCAAGACCACTCGCTCCGGCCCGGAGATCCTGCCCGAGACGGTCATCTACGACGTCGACCTCACCGTCGGATTACCCACCGAACTCACTCTCACCAGCGCGATCAACGCCATGGCTCACGCAGTCGAGGCCCTCTACTCCCCGGAGACCAACCCGGTGATCGACAGCATGGCCCAGGGCGCCATCGCCGCTATCACCCGTGCGCTGCCGATCGTGATGGCCGACCCGACGAACCTCGATGCCCGCGCCGACCTGCTCCAGTCGGCATGGTTGGCAGGCCAGTGCCTCGGCGCCGACGGAATGGGCCTGCACCACAAGCTTTGTCACACTTTGGGCGGCAGCTTCAGCCTTCCGCACGCCCCCACCCACACCGTGATTTTGCCGCACGCGATGGCCTACAACGCCGCTGCCGCACCCGAGGTGATGGCCAAGATCGCCGACGCCATGCGGGTCCCCGACGCCGCCGCCGGTGTGTACGACCTGATCGCCGCCCTCGGTGGGCCCACCTCTCTCGCGGAGCTCGGATTCACCCGCGAGAACATCGACAGCGCCACCGAATTGGCCATCGCCAAGCCCTACCCCAACCCGCGCCCGGTGACCGGTGAAGGTATCACCGACCTGCTCACCGCAGCCTACGAGGGACGCCGTCCCGGCGGCGGGGCAGCCGTCCCGGCGGCGGGGCAGCCTTCCCGCGCGCCGAGCTCGACCACACCACCGCCGAGGTGATCGCGAGCTTCGCCGACACCCCCGACCCGCGCCTGCGCGCCCTGATGACCGACCTCGTCCGCCATGCCCACCAATTCGTCACCGACAACGACATCACCGAGGACGAACGGACTTTCGCCGTCGACTTCCTCACCCGCACCGGGCAGATCTGCAGCGACACCCGCCAGGAGTTCATTCTGTTGTCGGACACCCCCGGCATATCGACGATGGTCGACATCCTCACCAATTCCCGCGCCGCGACACAGACACCGTCTGCGGTACTCGGACCCTTCTACGTCGAGGGACCCCGGCGGCGGAGCGCGGCAGCGACCTCGCCGCCGGGCTTACCGGCACCCCGATGTGGGTGGATGTGCACGTCACCGACCCCGACGGGAACCCGATAGCCGACGCAGCCGTCGATGTGTGGCAGGCCAACGAGGACGGTTTCTACGATGTCCAACTGCCCGACCTGATAGGGCCGGCACTGCGTGCCCGTTTCCACACCGATACCGCTGGCCGCCTACAGTTTTGGTCGATCATGCCGCACGAATACCCGATCCCCGACGACGGACCTGTCGGTCACATGCTCGAAGCCACCGGCCGGCATCAGTACCGGGCACCGCACGTGCACTTCATGATCACCGCACCCGGCTACCGCAAGTTGGTCACCCAACTGTTCCCGGCAGACGGCGCCTATCTCACCTCGGACACCGTCTGCGGTGTCAAACCGAACCTGGTCGTAGGCTTCACCGACCACTCGGGGTCGACCCCCGACGGCCGCCAGGTGCTCGGCACCTGGCGCCATCATTTAGCCTAGATCCGGGAAACGGCTAAGAGCGGGCGATATTACTTCCAGTTGCTTCTCGGCCAGCGTGTCGGGGTGTGCGCCTTCGCTTATCCAGCGCCTCACCCTCACTCCCATTGGCAAGCCGAACGTCGCGGACAACGGGACGCGGGTCAGTGGCGAGATGCTCAAAACCCTTGTCGCACTAAGTCACTTCTCCAGGAATGCAGCCGCTCGCGCATGCCCTTAGGTCAACGTCTGCGAGATCTGCGACAACTTTGCGACCAGCTCAGAGTTTCACGGGACCCGACTCCTCGAATCTATCACCGCTGCAATAATATTCGTGACGTATCCCTTAAACTTGACCCTGGGCCGTCCACTCTCAACCACCCATGGGCACTGGTTTCCTGAGCGCTCACGATCTTCTCGTCGTGCGCGGCACGTACTAGTGCGGTACGTACTAGTACGTGGAGTACTCTCCAAGACCCCCGCTACTCGGTGCTGCCCGTCCCCGGATCGCAGACCGGTTCAGACTGCACCTTCACACCGTTCACTATGGAACGGCCGTGCCGCGGGTCACGGTGTCGACCATCTGGCCTCCTCAGCACGGGACACACTCATGTATGGCGTCCCCTGCCCGGCCACTTAAAAGTCATCGATATCGCACTTCGCCAAACACGGATTGGCCTAAAAGTCATAGTAGTCCGACTTTCAGGCCAATCCGAACAACTCGAATCAGTGTGCCGATCAGCGTGCTCCGCTAGCTCCACCATCGAGCGGAATCACCGCGCCGGTGAGATAAGCACCGGCGCGGGAGGACAGGAAGAACGCCAGCCCGGCAGCATCTTCCGGAGAACCCACACGCCCAAGCGGAACCGATGCGGCGACGGCATTGGCGCTCTCCTCGTCTTCGAGAAGGAACGCCATCATCTTCGACGGAAAAGGTCCCGGAGCAATCGCATTGACCGTGATCTTTTCCGCTGCAAGCGTTGCCGCCAACTTCCGAGTCAACATGTGCACGGCAGCTTTGCTCGCACCATAAGAGAAGTTCTCGGAGCCGGACACCACCAGTCCGTCGATCGAACCGATATTGATCACACGCGCCGGATCCTCGGCTGTCGCCGCAGCACGCAACTGCGGCAACAACTTCTGCGTCAGCAAGAAGATCGCTTTGACGTTCAGATCGAAGATCTTGTCGAACCCTGCAGCCGGAAAATCGTCGACCGGTGCGCCCCACGTCGCGCCGGCATTGTTGACCAGCACGTCGAGCGTCGGCGATACCTCGGCGACCTTGGCCGCCAAACTCTCGATACCTTCGTCAGTTGACAAATCTGCCGGATGCGAAATGCACGTGCCGAACTCCGAGAGTTCCTGCGCTGCCTCATCACACGCCTCCGCTTTGCGTGCGGAGATAATGACCGTCGCGCCGCCCTCGACAAATCCGCGAGCGATCATGAAGCCGATTCCGCGCGACCCGCCGGTCACCACGACCGTCTTGCCACTGACGTCGAACAGTCCATCCAACAAGCTCATATGATCAAACCTTTCGCACGTGGTGCTGTGCGCCTTTATTGCCCGCGGGCGGGTAATAAAGGCGCACAGCAGGAGTCAGGGAACAAAAACAACGCGGCCGACGGTTGCGCCGTCCCCGAGTCGAGCGACACCGTCAGCAACGTCGGACAACGGCAACCGCTCGCTGATCAACGGTTTGATCAACCCTGCATCCGCGAGCCTGGTGAGCTCGACATGGCAATCGTCGATAGCCTGCTGGTTGTACGCCTTGTAGAGACCCCAGTGCAGACCGATGATCGAATAGTTCTTGATCAGAGCATGATTGAGAGCCGGTTGCGGAATGGTGCCGCCCGCGAAACCGATAATCACGATGCGCCCCTCGAAAGCGATGCACTTGGTCGACTTTGCGTAGGCGTCGCCGCCGACCGGATCGAACACCACGTCGGCGCCCTTACCGCCGGTGAATTCCTTCACCGCTGCGACAAAATCTTCACTGTGCCGATCGACAACCAAATCCGCACCGAGCTTGCGTGCGTACTCCACCTTGTCCGGTCCACCGACCACACCGATCACCTTGGCGCCGGCGGCTTTACCGATCTGAATGGCAGCACTTCCCACACCACCGGCTGCAGCATGCACCAAGAGAGTCTCGCCTTCGAGCAGCTGCGAACGACGGTGCAGCGCGAACCACGCCGTTTGGTAGCCGATGGTGAGAGCAGACGCCTCGGCATCGTCCAGCGCGGCCGGTGCCGGATACGTATTGGTTTCGTCGAGAATCGAAAACTCGGCGAAACCGCCATCCGGCAAGCTCGGATTGCCGATCACTCGATCGCCGACCGAGAATTTAGTGACGGATTCTCCGACCGAGACAACTTCACCACACATCTCGACGCCGGGCGTGAACGGCAATGGCGGCTTGATCTGGTATTCGCCGCGACACATCAGCACATCGGGGAAGTTAGCCGGTGCGGCAAGGAGTTTCACCAACAACTCGGTGGGCTTCGGCGTCGGTTCTGCCACTTCTTCAAGCTTCAGTACATCTCGGGGTTCACCGAGTTCGTTGATGCGCCAAGCCTTCACAGAAATTCTCCACTCAGGTAGTGATTGTGTGTTTCAGGAAACAGGAAGGTCGACGAGTTCGCCAAGCCGCGCCCGATGCTGATATGCCGAACCAAGTGTCAGCTGATCGCTCTTGGCACGCTTGAGGTACAGGTGCGCCGGATACTCCCACGTCATTCCGATACCTCCGTGGAGCTGCACACATTCTTCGGCAGCGTGAACAGCGACGTCGCTGCAGAATGCCTGAGCGAGCGTTGCGGCAACTCCGGAATCCGCGTCGCCACGCGCGTAAGTGTCTGCGGCATAACGCGCGGCCGCGCCGGCGGAGCTGACTTCGAGCCACAAATCCGCCAGACGGTGCTTGATCGCCTGATACGAGCCGATCGCTCGACCGAACTGCTTGCGCTCCTTTACATAGGCAAGCGTGGTCTCCAAGCACCACTGAGCAACAGCGAACTGCTCCGACGCCAGTAGCGCGCTTCCAACGATCAGCGCCTCTTCTACCGCGTCGACGGCGTTCCCGCTGTCTACCCGCACCGACGGCGCTCCGGAAAACTCGACGTCCGCCAGCCGGCGAGTCATGTCCAACGACAACACCGGCGATACGTTGGCATCAGCGATACGCACGGTATGCAGTTCGAGACCGCTCGCGCCGGACACCGGCACAACAAGAACATCTGCCTCGGCAACACCGGCAACCGTCGTGACACGGCCGACAAGACCTGAATCCGTAGCCTTGACCGAAGCGACGAAAGTACCGGGCGACGTCGAGAGCGGGATCACCAACGCTGCCGTCGACTCACCGGAAGCCAAGCGCCCGATAACTTCTCGTTCACCGGCCTTCAACAGTGCCGTCGTTGCCAGCACTGCGCTGGTGAAGAACGGAACGGGCGCGACGGCGCGGCCGATCTCCTCCATCACCACCGCCGCCTCGCGGGTAGACGCACCCGCTCCCCCGAACTCCTCGGGTATCAGCAATCCGGCCAACCCGAGTTCCGATGCCAGGGACTTCCACAGACCGGTAAAGTCTGCCGGCACCTCGTCGTACGCGGTCACCACTGTCTCGGCTGCGGCGCGCTCGCTCAGTAAGCGTCGAACGCTGGCGCGCAGGTCTTGTTCGGTTTCGGTGTACAGCAGATCGGCGCTCATCGGGGTAGGTCCTTCCAGGCGATGTCCTTGTCGACGCGATGCTCGGGCGGCAACCCGAGAACGCGCTCTGCGATGACGTTGCGAAGGATCTCCGACGTCCCGCCTTCGATCGAATTGCCCTTTGCTCGGAGGTACCGGTAGCCAGGTTCGCGTCCGGTGAAGTCCACGGAATCCGGTCGCCTCAGCGTCCAATCGTCGTAGCGCAATCCGGCTTCACCGTGCAGTTCGAGATCGAAGCCCGAAATCTGCTGGGCGAGACCCGCAAACGCAAGTTTCATGCCGGAACCCTCCGGTCCGGGTTGCCCGGCCGCCAGTTGCTGACCGAGCCGTACACCGGTCAGACGGGCAACTTCGGATTCGGTCCAGAGCCGCATCAACTCGTCGTGCATCGCCGAGTTACGCAACTGAGGTTCTTCTCGCCAAGCCTGCGCAACCTTGCCGATCATTCCGCCTTCACGCGGAGCACCGGATCCGATGGCCACACGCTCGTTGTTCAGCGTGGTGGTAGCAACCTTCCAGCCCTGCCCCTCCGCACCGAGGCGGTTGACATCCGGAATGCTTACGTCCGTGAGGAATACCTCGTTGAACTCTGCCTCACCGGTGATCTGACGCAGCGGACGGACGTCGACGCCGGGATCGGTCATATCGCAGATGAAGTAGCTCAGCCCGGCATGTTTGGAACGCGACGGATCCGTCCGGGCCACGAGAATCGCCAACTGCGCGTTCTGAGCACCCGACGTCCAGACCTTCTGCCCGTTCACAATCCAGTCGTCGCCGTCACGCACTGCGCGCGTAGCTACTGCGGCCAGATCCGAACCGGCGCCCGGCTCGCTGAACAGCTGACAGTAGACAGTCTCCGAAGTCCACAAGGGGCGCAGGAACTTCCGCTTCTGCTCCTCCGTACCGAATGCGGCAATGGTGGGCGCGGCCATGCCGAGCCCGATACCGTTTTTACCCACATCCGGCCCCGGCGCACCCGCTGCTGCCAATTGTTCATTGACCTGACGCTGAAAGCTCTGCGGTACACCCAATCCCCCCTGGCCTTCGGGGAAGTGGACCCACGCCAATCCGGCGTCGAATCGTGCGCCGAGGAACTTCGATACTGACGTCTTCGCCGGATCATGCTCGGCAAGAAGCGTGTTCACCTTCTCGGCAAGATCACGCGATACTGCCTCTTCATCAAAAGCCATACCAACTCCTACGGTTCGAGCGATGGGGGTGAAGCTCAATCCTTGGGTCCGCCGGCAACATAGACAACCTGGCCGGAGACAAATCCTGCGCCCTCACTGACAAAGAACGACGCGGTGTGCGCGATATCCTCTGGCTGACCCACTCTGTTGACCGGAATCTGTGAAGCGGCAGCGGTTTTGAAATCCTCGAAGCCGACACCCATACGCTCAGCCGTTGCCGCAGTCATCTCGGTTTCGATGAACCCCGGAGCAATCGCGTTGGCCGTGACGCCGAACTTGCCCAATTCGAAGGCCAAAGTTTTGGTGAATCCCTGCATTCCCGCCTTCGCTGCCGAGTAGTTAACCTGGCCCCGGTTACCCAGTGCCGACGTGCTCGACAAGTTGACGATACGGCCGAACTTGGCTTCCACCATGTACTTCTGCACAGCGCGCGACATCAGGAACGCACCACGAAGGTGAACGTTGATGACCGAATCCCACTCCGCAACAGTCATCTTGAAGAGCAGATTGTCCCGCGTGATACCGGCATTGTTGATCAACACCGTGGGCGAACCGAGATCCGCTGCAATCCGCTCGACCGCGGCAGCGACCGACGCTTCATCCGAAACGTCGGCTCCAACCGCCAGTGCTTCACCGCCGGCAACATTGATCGCATCGACGGTGCCCGCACACGCTGCTTCATCGAGATCGAGTACGGCTACGGCAAAGCCGTCTGCCGACAGACGCTTTGCCACTGCCGCGCCGATTCCCCGCGCCGCGCCGGTGACGATCGCCGTTCTGCGTTCCTGACTCACTTGTCCTCCAAATATCGTGCGGTGGAACCGGTTATCTCGTCAGATTCCGGCTTGATCTGCAATGTCCCGGGCTTTAGCAACCAAGGCATCAATACGTTCAACCGTGGGAGTCCCGCTCTCGGCTGCATTCTGCGGTTCGTCGCGGGCCCGACGCATCACGCCCTCGGCAATGACCGCAACCTTCCACAGCCCCAACGCGTGCCAGAACTTCAGGGCCGCCGGATCCCGACCGGTGGCATCGACGTACACCTGCGACACCTCTTCTCTCGACGGGAATCCGGGGAGCGCCGACGCCGGGAAATCTCCGGCGGTATCTTCCCCGGCCTCCGGCCAATACGCAAGCAAACTTCCGACATCGGCCAGCGGATCACCGAGTGTGCATAGTTCCCAGTCGAGGGCGGCAACCACCTCACCGCTGAGCGCCGATGTAATCACGTTGCGCAGGTGAAAGTCGCCATGCACCAACGTGGTTTCGGTGTGCTGCGGTTGTGCGGCAATCAGGCGTCGGGTCAAGTCATCCAGATCCGGGCACTCCCGAGTCTTCGACTGTTCCCACTGTCCGCTCCACCGCTTCAATTGCCTGGCTGCATAGGGTTTGTGGCTGGCCAAATCGTCCAGTCCCGCAGCCTTCAGATCGATGGCATGAATTTTGGCCAACGTCTGTGCAATCGAGATGCCGATTGCCCGGCGCCGTTCCGGCGACAACGCTTCTGCCAGGGGCATTCGGTCCACTACCGCGCCCTCGACAAATTCCATGAGCAGCAAAGGAACTTCGGTCACGGCGGGGTCTTCCGTCAACCCGAAAACTCGGGGCGACGGCACCTCCGTGGATTCCAGAGCGGACAGGATCCGCGCTTCGCGTGCCACGTCGTGTGCCGACGCCAGAAGATGACCGAGAGGTGGGCGTCGTAGCACCCATTTCGCGCCGTCCTGATCCTGAACGAGATACGTGAGGTTGGACTGTCCCAAGCCGATTCGATCAAAAGTCAGCGGACCGGTGACGTCGATTCCCAGTCCCGATATCCACCGGGTGACAGCTTCGGTATCCAACCCGACTACTTCGACACTAGCCACCGAAAGACGCTCCTTGCCTGAACGGCTGTACATCACCGAGCAACTGCCCGCCGTCGATCGTCATGATCTCGCCGGTAACCCACCCGGCTGCATCGGAAACCAGGAAGGCGATAGCTGCGGCCACGTCTTCCGGTTCACCGATGCGTCCCAGCGCTGTCGACGCCGACACTGCTTCTTCGTGCTCCTTCCACAGTGCCTCGGCCAGCTTGGTTCGCACTACTCCCGGGGCAACCGCGTTGACCCGGATCTTCGGAGACAGTTCGAGAGCTAACTGCTTGGTGATGTGGATGAGAGCGGCCTTCGATGCGTTGTACGTACCGATACCGGCCTCGAATGCCATACCGCCGATGGACGCCGTATTAACCACGGCGCCACCGTGTTCACTCATCCAGGCTCGCGCGGCAAGCCCTGTCCACAGGACTGGAGCCCACACGTTGACGTCGAAGGTTTTGGCGAAACGCGAGTGATCCTGATCGATGATCGGTCCGAACGACGGATTGGTGCCCGCGTTGTTCACGAGGATGTCGAGACTGCCGAAGCGTTCGATGGTCAGCTCGACGCACCGACGTGCTGCATCCTCATCCGTTGCGTGTGCCCCGACCCCGATCGCATTGCCGGTGATCTGAGCTGCGGCAGCGTCCGCGGATTCCTGTGAGCGCGAGGTCAGGACAACGTTTCCGCCGGCCGCTGCGATTGCCTGTGCAGTCGCCAGGCCGATGCCTCGCGAGGCACCGGTGATGATCGCCGTCTTGCCTGTGAGATCCAGTCCTGCCATGTCAGTTCACCTAACTTCGCGGTACTTGCGCAGTTCCTGCTTGGCGATAGCGCGCTTGTGCACCTCGTCCGGGCCGTCGGCCAGACGCAGGGTTCGCATATGGGCGTAAGCCATTGCCAGCGGGAAGTCGTCGGTGACGCCGCCGCCGCCGTGGACCTGAATCGCACGGTCGATGATCTTGAGTGCGATGTTCGGTGCCGCAACCTTGATCGCTGCGATTTCGGTGCGTGCTTCCTTGTTACCCACCGTGTCCATCATGTACGCGGCCTTGAGCGTGAGGAGTCGAACCATCTCGATGTCGATGCGAGCCTCAGCAATCCAGTCCTGGATGTTCGCGTTGTCACTGACCGGCTTGCCGAACGTGATGCGGGTGGATGCACGCTTGCACATGAGTTCCAGTGCGCGTTCAGCCATTCCGATGGCGCGCATGCAATGGTGAATGCGACCGGGTCCGAGACGTGCCTGGCTGATGGCAAAGCCTTCGCCTTCGCCGGCGAGGATGTCCTTGACGGGAACGCGTACGTCCTCGAAGGTGATCTCGCCGTGTCCTTCACGATCCTGGTATCCGAAGACCGGCAGGTTTCGGACGATCGTGACACCCGGAGCATCTATCGGAACCACCATCATCGACTGCTGACGATGCGTCGCGGCGTTGACGTCGGTCTTGCCCATGACGATGAGAACCTTACAGTTCTGGTGCAATGCGTTGGAGGCAAACCATTTACGGCCGTTGAGGACGTATTCGTCACCGTCCCGGTCCATGCGGAGCTGAATGTTGGTGGCGTCGGAGCTCGCCACCTCAGGCTCAGTCATTGCGAAGGCTGAGCGGATTTCGCCTTCGAGAAGGGGCTTGAGGTACTTCTCCTTGTGTTCGTTCGTGCCGAAGAGAGTGAGCACCTCCATGTTGCCGGTGTCGGGGGCGGCGCAGTTGGTTGCCTCGGACGCAAGATGGCTGCGGCCCATGATCTCTGCGAGCGGCGCATATTCGAGGTTGGTCAGGCCGGGACCCCATTCCAGATGGGGATGGAAGAGGTTCCACAGCCCGCGTGCCTTGGCTTCCTTCTTCAGATCATCGATGATCGGCGGCTGGAAATGCGGATTGCCGGACTCACGCATCTGCACTTCGTAGACAGCTTCAGCCGGGTAGACATGCTTGTCCATGAAATCGTTCAACTCGGCCTGGTACTTCTTGGTGCGATCCGAGAATTCAAAGAATGACATGTGGGCTCCTGATCGAGAGGGAAGGAAAGTTCGGGGTTCGACGCTCAAGGTGGCTCATCGGCTTCCTGCAAGCAACGACGCTTGGTAGCGGCGCATTCCGCGCAACCAGCGGTCGTAATCTGAACCCTTCTGGCGGTACATGTCCAGAACCTTCGGGTGCGGAAGAATAAGAAACTGCTCGGCATCGACTGCAGCAAGAACGATTTCGGCGCACTGGTCGGGTTCGATGACCTCACCGGCGGCAAGGACTGCACCCGTCGAGGCTTCGCCGAGCGGATCACCGGAATCCTTGCCCTCGTAGAGGAGCTTGGTATTGACTCCCATCGGACAGAGACAGCTGACTCGAACGCCCTTGTCTCCGTAGGTCATCGACAGCCACTCGGCAAAGCCGACCGCAGCATGCTTGGTTACCGCGTACACCGCCGAACCCACCTGAGTGAGGAGACCGGCCGCGGAAGCGGTACTGATGAAATAGCCCTCTCCGCGCTCGACCCAACCGGGAACAAGCAAACGAGCAGCCCGAATGTGGGCCCGAACATTGATGTCGAAGGCAATGTCCCAGCCTTCTTCGTCGACGTCGAGGCCCAGACCGCCGGTAATGCCGGCATTCGCGAAGTAGAGGTCTACCGGACCGAACGACTCCTCGGCAAGTGCAATCAAACCCTCGATCACTCCGGCGTCGGACACATCGCCTGCGGAGGCAACGGCTGATCCCGGGTGCGCCGCATTGACCGCGTCGGCAACTGCAGTCGCGGCATCCGCGTTGAGGTCGGCGACAACGACGCGGGCGCCCTCAGCTGCCAACTTCCGGGCAAGTGCACCCCCAATTCCTCCGCCTCCACCGGTGACTATCGCAACCTTCTGGGCAACCTTCACGTTCGATTCCTCTCGCTTGCATTCACCGGAAGCTCCTATCAGTGATCCACGTCTCTCCTCATGTATAGTTGAATCCGGCGTCAACTTCAACCTTTGACGCTCAGCTTCTCTCGAAACCCACCGAATTTGCCACCGCGAACTGCGAGTAAAGGGAACAAAAGATGACAGCACACGAACTGCCCGTACGCCCGTCCACCTTCGCCGAACTCGAGGCATTGATCGGGCAGGAACTTGGCCCCACCGAGTGGTACGACATCACACAGGACCGCGTCGACGCCTTCGCAGCAGTGACCAACGATCACCAGTGGATTCATGTGGACCCGGAGCGCGCAAAAACCAGCCCGCTGGGTACGACCATCGCGCACGGCCTCTTCAGCCTTTCGCTCGGGCCACAATTCTCGTATCAACTCTTGGCGCTCGACGGGTTCGCACACGGCCTCAACTACGGATACAACAAGGTCCGCTTCCCGGCGCCGGTACCCGTGGGATCTCGAATCCGGATGCGCGCAACCTTGGTCTCCGTCGAGCAGTTAGCGGGTGGAATTCAGCTGACGATGAGCCAGGTAGTCGAATGCGAAGGCTCGGACAAGCCCGTCGCCGTTGCAGAGTCGGTTGCTCGAGTCGTCGAGCAGGCCTGACGATCTGGGCCGCTGAACGTGGTGAGATCACCGATGCCCTGGCCGCATTCCGGCCAGGGCATTCCCAACCTCGGGAAATCAGCCGCGCTCAGGGAACTTCAGGCCATTTGCCCATAGTTTCGTGACGGTGACAACCAAGTCTTCGAAGTCGATTGGCCGACCGTCCATCAAACCTTCCCCCAACGTGAATACGTTGTACGCAAACCGGCTTACCATGCCGGACAACGCTATCGACGCAGTCATCGGATCCAGGGACACATCGACAATGCCGCGCTTCTGCAAATCGGCAATACCCCGGGCATTGCGCCTGATAAAGGCGTCGGCGCGCTCGTTGCGGATCCTACGAAACTCCGGGTCGATGTGCGCGACCTGCTCCATAAGGCCCATCAACTTCGCATTACGTTGGTATGCAGCAAGATACGCACGATTACTTGCCTCCAGCACTGCATACGGATCGTCCGTACCGGCGACCCGGCCGATGCCCGGATGCATCATTTCTTCACGCGCAACTTCGAGGACCGCCGCGAAAACCTCCTCCTTGTTGGCGAAGTAGGTGTAGAAAGAACCGGTAGCACACCCAGCCTCCTTCGCAATGTCTGTCAGGCGGGCATCGAGATAGCCGGCACGCTCGAAAACATCACGAGCAGCGACGACCAGCGCTGCTCGGGTCCTGGCACCACGTTGGGTACTGGGCGGATCGCGATGCAACGCCGGCGGCGCGAGCGGCAGCGCGGAAATCCGAGAATCGTTGTCGAGCACACTGCTCTCCTTTTCGTGAAGTTCGCTGCCATTGAATGGCATTCACAACAAACTCAATGTTGACGCCGAGTTCAAGTGTACGCTTCGATGAGACCCAAGACACACATTCGGTCGATTCCCCGCGAAAGGCACAACCATGGTTAGCGTTCTCGACCCCGTGCTCGACGGCAATACCCACTCGGCGTACACCGAGGCACGCGATAGCCTTCAGAACGCCTACGACAAGCTTGGTGTCGCCGGACGCTCCGAGCTCGCCGAAACGCTCGAAAAGCTAGTGCGGTGACCGGTAGGGTTCGCTGGCGGGCGGCGATTATTTCTGGTTGATCTGCCGGCCGGGTCGGTCCTATCGGTCGACGACGTACGGGCAGCGCCCGCCGCTATGGGTGAAGTCGATGCTGGGGGAACCCTCTGCACCGCACATCTGACCGCGCGGTGCAGAGGGTGATTAGCTGTTCGCGCTCACCACACGCAGGGCCCGGCGGGACACGAATCGCGTGGCCTTGCGGCGCGGACTTCGGCGTTGAATGGTCCACCATTGCCCGCGGCCCCGCTGCGTACTTATACGGCTCTTCCCGGTAGCGCGTGAAAGCGCCGGGGTTCTGCAGTGAGCGTGTTCATGCCGCACTCCAGGCGGCACTGGCAAGAAGAATACGGGTTCGGTAATGATCCTCGTTGCGAAACCCCCGGGCAGTTCCTTGACCGTCCACGCAGCCTCGAGATCACCAGTGACATCATCGACGCGGAAGAGCGTGTGCGGTCGAGCCACCCCTCCCCCGGAAAGGGTGTCCCGACCGCGAAGTAACAACATTCGATGCGCCCACACCCGATCCGACTTGCGGCCCCGCCGGCCGAACAGTTGATGCGAAAGACGTTGCCGCACAGCGGTCACCATGTCATTGGCTTTCATTACGAGGTGGAAACCGTCGACACTGACCGCCGCCCTGGGCAACATCTCGCGGATCGTCTTGGCGAACGCGGCGGAGGGATCGATCGCGACGACCTCGATCTGATCACGCCAGGACTGCGGCCGTTCGGCGAGCCACCCCTTGACGCGGGCATTGTCGCGGCCGTCGACGACCCCGAGAACCTGGCTGGTGTCGAGGTCGACAATCTTGGATATCCAAGGCTCGGACCGACCCCACGCGCCGGCGGTGTCCTTGAAGAACCGCACCCGGCGGAAGCGGTATTCGTCGATCCCGATCCGCCACACCGCCAACTCGTTCACGTTCGGCAGTGTGTGCGTCTCCGAGTGCAGGCACGCTTGCACCAGCCACCAGGACACCGAGCAGGCCGCGGCGACCTCGCTGATGGCCCGTCCGGACTTGGTGACGGCATCGGATACATAGTTCCCGAGGCGGGCGGTGGACCGCGCATAGGCGGGCACCTGGTCGGTGCATTCACTGAATATTATTGCAGGACAATAAGTATTGTCACAAAACTAGCGGCGTTTGCGCCAGATCACGATCAGCGCGTGCGGGACGTCCCGTATCCGTTGGCAGCGCGAAAGAATGCACTCTCGACGCGGTGATGCCGCAGTCCCGCAGACTGCGGGATGATCGATTTCGACTTCGACCCAGCGGCCGACGCGGGTTCGTCATTGACTCCGATTACGCGGTATCCGGGCAGGTCGAAGAGTGCGCTCGCAGCATCGCGCTGCGAGCCGATAGGCCCAGCCATGGCTCGTGGGTATTTCTGCGGTTGTTGTGCGTAGACAACACACATCGCAGCAGACCCCCGGGCCTTCGTCGTGTTGCGACACCGGGTAAATTTCACGCGCTACCGGGACGAGCCGGTTAACCGAGCTCCGGAAAGCGGCTAAGAGCGAGCTCAATGACTTCTAGTTGCGTCTCGACCAGCGTGTCGGGGTGTGCGCCTTCGCTCATCCAGCGTCTAAACGGCATTGTCACATTAACGTGAATATTCGGTGGCACAGTGTGTTCGGATGCAT
>NZ_JASHKR010000149.1 GCF_030056815.1 Rhodococcus sp. IEGM 1379 | reverse complement strand
TAGAGCAAACGACTCATAATCGTTGCGTCGCCGGTTCAAGTCCGGTCACCGCTACACAATATGCATGATCCACCCTGATTGCTCGTAATCAGATACACCCGAAAGAAGGCATCCCGTGGCCTCCTCGACCGACGTTCGGCCCAAGATCACCTTGGCCTGCGAGGTATGCAAGCACCGTAACTACATCACCAAGAAGAATCGGCGCAACGACCCCGATCGCCTGGAGCTCAAGAAGTTCTGCTCCAACTGCGGAACCCACCAGTCGCATCGCGAGTCGAAGTAGCACAGTCCTTAACCGGACAGCGATTTTCGCGGAAAACCCTCTCCGGGCCTGCGTCTTCGGGTCCAAGCTAGAAGAGAGTTTTTCCGCGTGACAGATTTGCAAGTGAACGAGGCAGCGGCCGAGGTCCCCCTGGACCCGGCCGCTCATGCCGTCCAGATGGTTGGTCACCACTATCGTGTCGAAGACTTCTACGAGGTCGGGCGCGAGAAGGTGCGCGAGTTTGCTCGCGCTGTCCAGAACGTGCACCCCGCGCATTATGACGAAACCGCAGCTAAAGGCCTCGGATACGATGGCCTGATTGCTCCGGTGACGTTTGTTGCGATCGTGGGCAGTATTGCTCAGCGACGTCTGTTCGATGAAATCGTCACCGGCTACGACCTGAGTCAGATTCTCCATACCGACCAACGGGTTGTGCTGCATAAGCCAATTCAGGTTGGGGATCGACTCTTCTGCGACGTCTACCTGGATTCGTTC
This sequence comes from Rhodococcus sp. IEGM 1379, assembly GCF_030056815.1. GTDB lineage: Bacteria > Actinomycetota > Actinomycetes > Mycobacteriales > Mycobacteriaceae > Rhodococcus_F. The sequence continues at coordinate 4,432 of NZ_JASHKR010000149.1, read as the reverse complement.
AGGCAGGCAGCAGGTAGCGACATCATCGTAACCAAGAACATCATCACCGATCAGAACGACGACAAGGTCGTCACGATGTGGACAACTCTGGTTGCCCGCACCGGCGGCGAGGTGGACGAGAATATCGCCCACGCAGTCAAGGATGTGATGATGCATGTCGCTTCGTAAATTTTCCGACGTGAGCGTCGGCGATCTCCTTCCGGAGAAGGCCGTCACGCTGACGCGTGGAAACCTCGCCAACTATTCTGGTGTCGCGGGTGATCCAAACCCGATTCACTTCAGTGACGAGGTTGCTCGACTTGCCGGCCTGCCCGATGTGGTGGCGCACGGCATGCTCTCCATGGGCATCGGTGCCGGCTACGTCACCGAATGGCTGGGGGACCCGGGCGCTGTGACCGAGTACAATGTACGGTTCACTAGCCCGGTCATCGTGGCAGCTGACAAGGCTGCCGAGATCGAGTTCACCGGTAAGGTGAAGTCGATCGACGAAGAAAGTAAGACTGCAGTACTGGCAATTGTGGCGAAGTCCGAAGGCAAGAAAATCTTCGGTCGCGCCACTGCCACCGTCCGTCTGGCCTGATAGCCGGGTAGATTGTGTTTGTTCCGGGGCTTTGAAGTACACTGAGATTTCTGGGATTCCTCAGCGCTGCGCGCTGCCCTGAATGTCGCAAGATATTCACCTTGGGTAGCGCGTGTGTTGTGTGATCGCAGAGCGGTTGATCGAAACGACAGGCATGAAAATGTCAGCCGTAGACGTCAACCAAAGGGGCGTAGCTCAACTGGCAGAGCAGCGGTCTCCAAAACCGCAGGTTGCAGGTTCAAGTCCTGTCGCCCCTGCCCCCGGATGCCAGCGACTGAGAGGAACGACGTGAGCGAGGAGCGCGACAAGCGCGACGCCGACACATCGAATGCGGAGACGTCACCGTCTGCCGATTCGACCGGTGTTGACGACACTGCAGCTGACGCGGCCACGCGTTCCGATCTCTCGCTGGACAAGGACGGTGACCAAGAGTCGCCTTCCACGTCTAGTGGGGTTTCCAACAAGCCGACCGGAAAGCGCGCTGCACGCGGCACCTCGGTCAGCACGTCCACCGTGAAGACTCCGGCCCGGACGGCAGCGGCAAAGCCGATTGCAAAGAACCCCGGTAAGAAGCCCAAGGCGAAGAAGGACAATATCTTCAAGCGCCTTCGGAAGTTCTTCCGCGAGGTCATCGCAGAACTCCGCAAGGTCATCTGGCCGAACCGTAAGCAGATGATCACCTACACCAGCGTCGTGCTGACGTTCGTGGTCTTCATGGTCGCTTTCATCAGCGGCGTCGATATCGCTGTGATCAAGGGTGTCACCTGGCTGTTCGGCTGATCGCCGTACAACCGGGCGTCTTTGCCTGCGAGCGCGACACGACCCGACCCGGGTCCGAGTAACGAGAGGAAGCGAGTGCCCCAGTGAGCACCCCCGAGAACGACACGAATGAGGCCTTGGCCGAAGAGCGTGTTTCTGCCGAGGCGGCAGCCGAAGTAGACGTCGTGGTTGCCGAAGGCACCGATGCTGACAGTGCCGATGGCACCGAGGCCGACGCTGTCGAGACCGAAGACGCTGTCGAGACCGAAGCAACAGAAGACGTCATCTCCGAGGACGCCGAGAACTCCGACGAAGCTGCTCCCGAAGCCGACCTTGAGGTCGAGGATCCGGTTGCGGAATTGAAGGCTGCTCTGCGCCGCGCACCGGGCGACTGGTACGTCATTCACTCGTACGCAGGTTACGAAAACAAGGTCAAGACCAACCTCGAGACCCGCGTTCAGAACCTCGACGTCGGTGACTACATCTTCCAGGTGGAAGTTCCCACCGAAGAGGTCACCGAGATCAAGAACGGTCAGCGTAAGCAGGTCAACCGCAAGGTTTTGCCCGGCTACATCCTGGTCCGCATGGAGCTCAACGACGAGTCGTGGGGCGCAGTGCGCAACACGCCGGGCGTCACCGGATTCGTCGGCGCCACATCGCGTCCGTCTCCGTTGTCTCTCGATGACGTCGTAAAGTTCCTGCTTCCGCAGCAGGAGCAGAAGAAGCAGCAGGCAGCAGCGGCTGCTGTCGCAGCAGGCGAGGCACCGTCCGAGTCCTTCGGCAAGCCCCTCATCGAGGTCGACTTCGAGATCGGCGAATCCGTCACCGTCATGGATGGCCCGTTCGCTACTCTGCCGGCCAGCATCAGCGAGGTCAACGGCGAGCAGCAGAAGCTCAAGGTTCTCGTATCGATCTTCGGTCGTGAAACTCCGGTTGAACTCAACTTCAACCAGGTCGCGAAGATCTGACCCCCACACTTGCACTGTAAGACGCAAGACACACACCCAAGCTAGAAACTAGGAACTAGAGATGCCCCCAAAGAAGAAGAAGCTCGCAGGGCTCATCAAGCTGCAGATCCCCGCAGGTCAGGCTAACCCTGCACCTCCCGTGGGTCCCGCGCTCGGTCAGCACGGCGTGAACATCATGGAGTTCTGCAAGGCATACAACGCGGCGACTGAGTCCCAGCGCGGCAACATTGTGCCTGTCGAGATCTCGGTCTACGAAGACCGGACCTTCGATTTCAAGCTGAAGACCCCTCCCGCATCGCGACTGCTGCTCAAGGCTGCAGGCGTTGCCAAGGGTTCCGGCGAGCCGCACAAGACCAAGGTCGCTTCGGTAACCATGGATCAGGTGCGCGAAATCGCAAAGACCAAGGCAGAAGACCTCAATGCCAATGACATCGAGCAGGCCGCGAAGATCATCGCTGGCACCGCTCGTTCCATGGGCATCACGGTCCAGGGCTGAATTAGCCCGCTCCACAGCATTGCGTGGGAGGGCCGGCCAGGCCCTGACCACAACTGAACCATTCACCCGCTGCAGGTTGTACGGCACTGCGGTGAGAAGTAAGGACAGAAGAAATGGCAAAGCGCAGCAAGGCGTACCTCGCCGCCGCTGAGAAGATCGACGCAGACAAGCTCTACAGCCCGCTTCAGGCTGCAAAGCTCGCCAAGGAGACGTCGTCCAGCAAGATGGACTCAACCGTTGAGGTTGCAGTTCGTTTGGGCGTCGACCCCCGTAAGGCAGACCAGATGGTCCGCGGAACGGTCAACCTGCCCCACGGCACCGGTAAGACCGCTCGCGTCATCGTGTTCGCTGTTGGCGAGAAGGCAGCAGAAGCTGAGGCTGCAGGCGCTGACGTAGTCGGTGCAGAAGACCTGATCGAGCGCATCCAGGGTGGATGGGTCGATTTCGACGCCGCAATCGCGACTCCTGACCAGATGGCCAAGGTCGGCCGTATCGCCCGAGTCCTCGGACCCCGTGGCCTGATGCCGAACCCGAAGACGGGCACCGTTACCGCGGATGTCACGAAGGCTGTCAACGACATCAAGGGCGGAAAGATCAACTTCCGCGTCGACAAGCAGGCCAACCTGCACTTCGTCATCGGCAAGGCATCGTTCGACGATGAGAAGCTGGTGGAGAACTACGGCGCAGCGCTGGATGAGATCCTGCGTGCGAAGCCCTCGTCGGCCAAGGGCCGTTACGTGAAGAAGATCACGGTTTCGACCACCACCGGTCCGGGCATCCCGGTGGATCCGAACCGTACGCGCAACCTCCTCGAGGATGCTGCAGACGCGTAAGCAGTTCGCTGAACACTAGAAGGCCGGCAGGGATTACTCCCTGCCGGCCTTCTTGCTGTTTTCAGTCTTTCTTGCGCCAAGCGAGCAATACCGAGGCGTTGCCCGCGGCTGCCCAGGAGAGGAAAACGGCGACGACAACTGCGCAGATCAAAACGGATCCGGTCGCGACCAGTGAGGCAGTGTGTGAACCTTCGACGACTTCGACTCCAGAACCCAACGCAGGACTGCAAGGACTGCGACGGCGGCGACCGGAACGTTGATCCAGAATACGGAATGCCAGGAGAAGTGCTCGAGAAGCCAGCCGCCGGACATCGGACCGATGGCGATAGCGAATCCGGCCATCGCAGCACGGGCTGCAATGACTTGTTCCAGTGAACCCGACATCGCACCCGCGACAGACATGGCGCCGACGCCGATCAATCCGACGACCATGACCTTTCGTCGACCGTGCCTGTCGCCGAGGTTGCCGAAGGCGAGTAGGAGTCCGGCAAACGTGAATGTGTAGGCGTCGACAACCCGCTGAAGTCCGCTGACATTGGTACGAAGTTTTACGCCGACGGAGGGCAATGCCACGTTCACGATCGTGTTGTCGAGGACGACCAGCAATTCGGCAAGGCAGATGACGCTGAGTGCGATGACTCGTCCGGAATGGGACGCGATCGGCGACCTTCGGGCTTCCTGTGGCGCGTTCGGATTGTGGGCGAGTTGGTGAAGCGCTCCCGTGTGCGGTACTCTTCTACACGGAGTTCAGTGCTGGATATGAACTTCACCCCAAAATCATGTTCTACCCAAGACC
>NZ_JASHKR010000049.1 GCF_030056815.1 Rhodococcus sp. IEGM 1379 | reverse complement strand
TGACCACGTGGAACTTTCGCGAACGCGCACCCCGGTCCGGACCGCCGAGACTTCTCTTCGTCGGACGCCTCGAATACGAGAAGGGTGTGCAGGACGCCATCGCGGCGCTCCCGCGGATCCGTCGCAGCCACCCCGGCACGACACTCTCCATCGCCGGTGAGGGCACCCAGTTCGACTGGCTCTCCGAACAGTCGCGCACCCACCGCGTCGTGCGGGCCGTCAACTTCCTCGGCAATCTCGACCACGTCGAATTGCTGAGCTGGCTCCACGGCGCCGACGCCATAGTCCTGCCGTCGCGGTACGAACCCTTCGGCATCATCGCACTCGAAGCAGCTGCTGCCGGCACTCCGCTGATCACCTCCACCGCCGGAGGTCTGGGCGAAGCCGTCGTCGACGGGGTGACAGGAATGTCCTTCCAGCCGGGCGACGTTGCCGGGTTGACCTCAGCAGTACGTGAGGTACTCGACGATCCGGCCGCCACCCAGCAGCGAGCTGTCGCGGCACGGGCGCGTTTGACCTCGGACTTCGACTGGCACCAGGTCGCAGAAGAAACCGCGCACGTCTATGCGGGCGCAAAGCGTCGGGTGCGCCATCCGCTGGCCCGCCCAGAAATCCCGGAGCGTCCACTCCCCGGACGCTGAAGGCGGGCATTTCCCCCACCCCTATTTGAGCGAACGTACCTTTCGGCGCCTTAGATCGACCGAAAGGTACGTTCGCTCATTTCGTTGGGGTGAAACAGCGCTCAGCCGGCGTGAGCCTGCGCTGTAAACCGCATCCGCGCATCGCCGAACAAGTGGCCCGGCGGCAGAATCCGGCCACACAAAACCATCAGCAGATCCTGCGCGGCGCCGTGCACTTCTGCGCCGGCACCGAATTCCCAGTCCCGATCGTCGGCGCGCAGGCGCACCCCTTCGAGATCGGCGCCGAAGTACTTCGCGTTCTCGGGCGACAACCCGTCGAGGACGCGGCTGAGGCGGTCTTCCGGCACCACGTAGGTGTCGCCGAGGGCGACGCGAATGTCCTGGCCGTGGATGACGTCGTGGGACAGCGCACCGTCGAACCCGCCGCCCGGCGGTTTCCAGGGATACGCAACATTCTCGCGCAATGAATCGAGCAACTGCGTCTCCGACAGTTCTCGTGCATCTGCCAACGCTCGACGGTTGGACATGCGGTTGAAGTTGCCGCGCGCTTTCACCATCTCGAGAACGAATCGAGAAGCCGGGTATCGGTACGGCATGGTGATGTGAGCGACAACTTCACGCACTCGCCACCCCTCGCACAGGGATGGGGTGTTCCACTGCTGCGCGCTCAGTCCGTCGAGGAAGGTCACCAGTTCGCTTCGCTGCGCCACCACCGCGTCGGGTGTCTTTTCACTCATGCCGCACTCCTACTTCGCTGCTTCGGCTGCGGCCTTCTTGCGTGCGATGTCTTCGAGGGCTGCAATGTATTCGGCGCGCGCTTCAGCTCCGGATTCCCACTCGGCCTTGCGGTTCTTGACTGCCTTGGCCGGTGAACCGACGGCGATACTGAAGTCCGGGATATCGCCCTTGACTACGGCGTGAGCGCCGAGGACGCAACCGCGGCCGACGCGGGTGTTGCGCAGGACGGTGACCTTGGCGGCCACCCAGGTGTCGGGGCCGATACGAACCGGACCCTTCACGATGCCCTGGTCCTTGATCGGGGTATTGACGTCGTCCATACGGTGGTCGAAGTCGCAGATGTAGCACCAGTCGGCCACCAGCGTCGAGGCACCGATTTCGATGTCGAGGTAGGTGTTGACGACGTTGTCCTTGCCGAAGACGACCTTGTCGCCGATGCGCAAGGAACCTTCGTGGCAGCGGATGGCATTGCCGTCGCCGATGTGGACCCAGCGACCGATTTCGAGGCGGGAAAGGTCCGGGGTCGAATGAATTTCGACGTTCTTACCCAGGAACACCATGCCGCGCAGAATCACGTGCGGATTGGCCATCTTGAACTTGGCGAGACGGTAGTACCGCACCAGATACCAGGGTGTGTAGGCCTTGTTCGCCATTACCCATTTCAGAGAATCGACCGTCAGGAACTTGGCCTGATCGCTGTCGTTTCGGCGTGATCCCCGCCACCGAGTGCGCAACGGTGCGCCCCACATGCTCGTCATGGGTAATCAGACTACGGGCAGCCGACTCACCGACCCGAGGGTGTGCCCCGTCACGTACCCTCCGGCGGGATAGTCTCTGCTCCGAACTACTTTCGGTAATGGCAGGGAGATATGTAATGCGGCGGGTCCTACGGTCGTCCGTGATGGTGATGACGGCGGTCGCAGCGGTGTTGGTTGCCGGCTGCGGGAGCGAGAGCTCCATAGTCGACCGCTACTCGTCGGCGGGTTGGCCGGCGATGCACGCCGACGCCCGTAACAGCGACACCAGTGCGGTCACGGGATCTCGCGATCTCGACTTCGCGTGGTCGCGTCCGCTCGGCGGGCCGGTTGCCGCCTATGCGTCGGTGGCGGCCAACGGCCAGAGTTTTGTGACTGCCCGGACCGAGAACGGCTGCAATCTCTTTTCGTTCCAGATGGATTCGGGCCGCAAGAAGTGGTGCAATCGGCTGAACGACGGCGCCGTCGCTTCCACGCCCATCGTGGACACCGCTACCAATGTCTATGTCGGCGAGAGCGGCGCGATGATGTCGTTCACCGAGAACGGCCAATTGCGTTGGCGAACACTTGTTGTCGGCACTCCTCTCTCGGCTCAGTTCACCGGCGACGGAAATCTGCTGTTCATCACGCAACTCGGGCAGATCAATGTGCTCAATCCACAGACCGGCGCCAAGGTCGTGTCGTCATTCGACCTGATTCCACCGCCCTCCATCGAAGCACCCAATTCCCCACTGATTCCCGATGACCGCGGACTGCGCGAGTGCTTCCTCGGAACGGCAGGGTGCCCGGTAGCCAATACTCCCGCAATCGATTTGGCGACCGGCAAGTTCTTCTTCACCTTCTTCCGGCCGGGCGCACAGGCCGCCGAGATTGTGGCAATGAAGTACACGGGCGGCGAGCACCCGTCCATCACGCCCGAGTGGTCCACCGACGCACTACCCGGCGGAACGGCCTCGAGTCCGGATCTGTCGAAGGACACCAAGAAGGTGTACGTCACCGACAACAACGGGAAGCTCTGGGCGATCGACGCCGAAACCGGCGACTCGCTCTGGAGTTACGACATCGGCTTCAACTCCGCAGGCAGCGCATCCACCTCCGACGACGGTCTGATCATTCCGTCGGGCGGTGGCAACGGGCATCTTCTGGCCGTTCAGGACAAGGGAGATCACGCTGAGTTGGTGTGGGAGCGCAAAGACCTGCTCCAGCTGGGGGTTCCGGCTCAGAGTGCCGGCGACACCGGGTACGCCGTTGTTCGCGAGGGCGCGAACGGACTGAGCCTGATCACGTTCGACACGACGTCCGGCAAAACCCTGGATCAGGACACGCTGCCCGGCGCTGTGGGCTTCACCGTCGGCACCTCCATCGGCCCCGACGGTGAAGTGTTGACACCCAGTGCAATCGGCGAGTTGTTCGTTTTCAAGTGATCTAGCGCGACGCCTCGCAGATAAATGCCGACGCCGAACGCCCGATCCGCACGATCACCACGCTCAGTGACACCGAGCCTTTCAGCTTGAGCCGTGGACGCAGTATCGCGGGATCGACGTCGACGCCACGGACCAGAATCTCGGCGACGCCGCAATCACGCTTCGAGAGAGTCTGTTTCAGTAGCTTCTCCGAGTACTTGATCTGTTCGAGGATCCGGAATCCGCGAACCCCCTCAGGGACACTGTCACCGGTGAGATAGGCAATGCGCGGATCCAACTGCCACAGTCCGTGTCTGGCGGCGTAGTGACGCACCAGGCCTGCGCGCACTACCGCGCCGTCCGGGTCGATGATCCACTCCCCCGGTTCCTGTTCCGGGATCGTGTCGTCTTCGGCGTCGGTCACAGACCAACCGCTTCCGTCGGACCGGAGCACCGACGCTCGACGAGACACTCCTGCCTGCGCCAAACCGGCCGACCACAGGCAGGCTTCCTTCACGCCGCCGTCGAGTGACACGATCTCTACTTCGCCGCCCCAGTCGAGGGAGTCGAAATCGAGTCCGGGAGCGCACTTCACGGCAATGTCGCGGCCCTGGTAAACGTCGAGTAGATCCGGGAGGGGCGGCATCAGCGCTGCAGGATCGTGGGTTCGACGTCCGCCTGATCGACGTGCCGGGTCGGCGAGAACAACTGTGTCCCGCGTGGTCGGACGCAGCGCATCAGCGCGCAGCAGAGTCGCCGTGGGCACGTTGCGGCGTGCCATCGCCAATCGAACAGCGTCGATGTCGCTGCCGATCACCTGTGAGGCGACCCCGGTGAGCGCGTGCAGTTCAGCCCCGATGGAACAGGTCACGTCGTGGACGTCGCGACCGATCAATCGCTGCGCCCGGTGAACCGCAACCGCCGCCGGAGTGGCTTGCTGCATAGCGTCGTCGGTGAACAACCAACCGTCACTGCCGGGGAGTTTCTGGGCAGCTTTACGACGCAGAAGTACCGTGTCGACGAGCGCGGGCATGCGGTCGCCGAAACGCGTACGCGCCCGGCCGATGTCGGCCAAGCGCGTACGCGTGGACAGTTCGAGCTGATCCACCTCAGCCAATGCCGCTACGCCGGAGCCACTTCCGAGATAGTCGACATCAGAGAGGGTGAAGTCGTAGCCCAATTCAGTTGCCGGGCTTGATGTCGGCCGTCATGACGCAGAACCGGGTTTCACGCCGGTGATCATGACATTGTAGAAGAATCCGCGCGGAACGACGTGGCGCAGAACCTTCTCATCGACCCAACTGAGCGTCTTGAACCCACCGAATGCAAACTTTGCCCAACCCCAGCCGAGCTTCTCGGGCGGAACTGCTGCCTCGAAAGTACGTACCGGCCAGCCGAGCAGCGCCGCAGCGAATTCCTCGGTGACAGCACGCACTTCGGAGCCACCGGCGGACTTTGCCATGTTCTCGAGGTCCGTGGGATCGAACGTGTGCAGGTCGACGATAGCTTCGAGTGCTGCTGCACGGGAAGACTCGTCGAGTTCTTCCTGCGGGCGGCGCCAGTCGGCAAGGAACGGCAACTTGGTGATGGTGGTGGTTACTTCCCACGTCGCGCGGCCGAGCCAGCGAGCGTAGAGGTTGCCGACCGTGGACGGCTCACCGGCGAAGACGAATCGTCCACCGGGCTTGAGGACACGAAGGACCTCACGCAACGACTGCTCTACATCAGGGATGTGGTGCAGCACCGCATGGCCGACTACGAGGTCGAAGGTGTTGTCCTCGTAGGGAATTGTCTCGGCGTCGGCGACACGGCCGTCGACCGGCAAGCCGAGGTGCTCGGCGTTACGCATCGCAACCTTGACCATGCCTGGGGACAGATCGGTAACCGAGCCTGTCTTGGCAACTCCACCCTGCATCAGATTGAGGAGGAAAAAGCCTGTGCCGCAGCCCAGTTCGAGCGCTCGCTCGTACGGCAAGGGCAGATCGCCGGCAACGGCATCGAAACGACCCCGGGCGTAGTCGATGCATCGCTCGTCGTACGAGATGGACCACTTGTCGTCGTAGGTTTCGGCTTCCCAGTCGTGGTAGAGCACCTGCGCGAGCTTGGTGTCCTTACGAGCGGCCTCGACCTCTTCGGCCGTTGCGTGTGGCCGTGGTGCGGGGTCGACAACCGAGGCGTCAACGCTTGAAACAGGGGCTGTCGACGCGTCGACAGCGACGGGCGGCGTGACGGTTGCGTCGTCAGTTGGGCTGGCAGTCATGCGGCTATCCTACTCGCTGGTAAGAGATGAACAAGTTCTAGTTTAGGGGAGCCTACTCCCCTGTGAACGCGGCCTTACCGGGGCCGTTCGCGATGAACGACGCCATACCGATCGTCTGATCCTCGGTGGCAAAAAGTCCGGTGAACAGATGCTGCTCGATCTTGAGGCCCGATTCCAGATCCGTGTTCAGGCCCTCGTCGATTGCGGCCTTCGCTGCAGCCAGGGCCCGCGAAGCCGCTCCGACAAACTGCGACGCCCACGTACGCGCCGCGGTGTACACGTCGTCGGGCGCTACGACCTCGTCGATCAGTCCCATCGCGAATGCTTCGTCAGCGCCGACAAAACGGCCGCTGAACACCAGGTCCTTGGCCTTCGCCGGCCCGATGAGACGAGCGAGACGCTGAGTTCCGCCGCCACCGGGGATGATTCCCAGCAAGATTTCCGGGACGCCGACCTTGACGTTGTCGCCGGCGATACGACGGTCCGCGGCAAGCGCCACTTCGAGACCGCCGCCCAGCGCGTAGCCGGTGATGGCAGCGACGGTCGGCTTCGGGATTGCCGCGACGGCGCCGATTCCGGCCTGAATCCCGGCGATGGCATCGCTCATCTGACCGAAACTCATCTCGGCCATTTCCTTGACGTCCGCACCGGCGGCAAATACCTTTTCGCCGCCGTAGACGATGACAGCCTTGACAGCTTTGTCGACGGTTGCAGCATGAGCAGCAGCAACCAGTTCGTCCTGAACCTGACGGTTCAATGCGTTCATCGGGGGCCGTGCGAGACGGATCGTGCCAATACCTTCGGAAACCTCGAGAGTTACAAATTCAGCCATGATCGAGAGGCTACTTGGGTGGCTATTTGGAGGGCTTGGGTGCCCACGGATGCGGTCCGTCAGCGTAGTAACCATCCATATTGGGGAAATCGATCCGGAATGTGGTCTCGTCCCGAAACAGCGTCGGCAAGATAACCGGAATCTCAGGCTCAGCTGCCAAAATTTCGGCGACCGACCCGTACTTCGACAGTTCCATCAGCTGAGTCCAGGTGGGCGGTAACAAGATGCTGCCACCGGCGCGCCAGTGTTCCAGCGCGTCCTGCGGACTCTGCCAGCGCACTGCGGCGGCTTCCGAGGTGACACCGTCGGCCACCTGCCCTTCGGGCGCAGCGGCCACGAAGAAGCGGGTGTCGTAACGACGCTGCTCGGCGATCGGCGTGATCCAGTTCGCCCACGGCCGGAGAAGGTCGGTGCGCAGGACCAGATTTTCCTGCTTCAGGAAATCACTGAACGAGAGTTCGTGGTTTTCGAGCGCAACTCGTGCAGTCGCGTAGCCGGACGTATCAGCAACGACGCTGTCGGCGCTGGGTCCGGCCAGCAGGACACCGCATTCTTCGAACGTCTCACGCACTGCGGCGCAGACAAGGGCCTTGGCGCGGGCGACGTCCGTGCTGAATCGCTCGGCCCACCACTCCACCGACGGGCCTGCCCACTGAACGTCAGCCGTAGCGTCGGACTTGTCGACGCCACCGCCGGGGAACACGGTCATTCCGCCGGCAAACGCCATCCCCTGCACCCGCTGAAGCAGGAAGATTTCGATCCCTGGTGCGGAATCGCGCACCAGAATTACCGTCGATGCATCTTTGGGTGTGGGGACTGCGTCCGCAAACTCGTTAGCCATGTTTCCGGAACTTACGCGATGTGTGATCTACGCCGCATGTCAGGTCCCGCTCATTCAGACGCGGTGTGCACCCGACGGGCGCGCGCGACGAGCGAAGTACCGACCGTCCACCGAATCCAGACTGATCAACTGACTGAATGCGTTGCTGAGGTTCTCAGCCGTGATGACGTCCTCGATCAGACCCTGCGCTACGACGCCACCTTCCTTGAGCAGGAGGGCGTGGGTGAATCCCGGCGGAATCTCTTCGACGTGGTGGGTAATCAGGACGATGGCGGGCGCGTCGGGATCGGCAGCGAGTTCGGTGAGTCGTGCCACCAGTTCCTCGCGTCCACCCAGGTCGAGTCCGGCAGCAGGCTCGTCGAGCAGCAGCAGTTCGGGGTCGGTCATCAGCGCACGCGCGATAAGTACTCGCTTGCGCTCACCCTCGGACAGCGTTCCGTAGGTGCGATCGGCGAGGTGTTCGGCACCAAGGCTTTCGAGCATCTCGACTGCGCGCGTGGTGTCCAGGGACTCGTACTCTTCACGCCACCGACCCAGCACCGCGTAACCGGCGGAGACCACAAGATCGCTGACCTTCTCGTCGGCGGGCACACGGCTTGCCAGAGCGGACGACGACAAACCGATGCGCGGCTTGAGCTCGTTGATATCGACTCGCCCGAGCACCTCCCCCAGCAGATGCGCGGTGCCGCTGGTGGGAAACACCTCGCCGGCGGCGATACGGAGCAACGACGTCTTGCCCGCACCGTTGGGGCCGAGCACCACCCATCGCTCGTCGAGCTCCACCTTCCAGGTCACCGGACCCACAAGAGTGGACCCGCCGCGGCGGATGAGGACGTCGTCGAAATCGATGAGGAGATCAGGATCAGGTAGTGGCACCCGAACATCTTCCCGCACATTCTCCAGCCATCCACGGCAGGATCTACTCGCGTGTCGCCTCTCGATGAATCTCACACCCCGCTCCCCGGATCCCCCTACCCTCTGGGAGCCACCGTCGTCGATGGTGGAACCCAGTTTTCCGTGCATTCTCCGGATGCCACCGCGGTACAAATCTGCCTGATCGACGATGCCGGAAACGAGAAGCGCGTCGACCTCCGACAGCAGACGTATGGAATCTGGCACGGCGTGATCTCCGGAGTCGGAGCCGGGCAGCGTTACGGGATCCGCGCTGACGGGCCGTGGAACCCCCGCGCGGGCTTGCGGTTCAATCCGAACAAGCTCCTCATCGATCCCTGGGCGCGGCGCATCGAGGGTGAACTCGGCGACTCCAACGCACTGCGGGCCTACAAGAGTGATCCGTTCGGCGAACCGTCCGCATCTGATTCCCTCGGCCAGATACCGCTCTCCGTGGTAACCGCCGGCCTGGTCGCGTCGAGTGATCGACTTGAAACACCGTGGGAAGAGACTGTGATCTACGAACTTCACGTGGGCGCCTTCACCGCAACTCATCCCGACGTCCCGCCCGCGCATCGGGGTACGTATCTCGGACTAGCAGCCCCGGCTGTTATCGAGCACCTTATTCTCCTCGGCGTCACAGCCGTGGAACTGCTTCCCGTACAAGCATTTCTGACCGAGCAGAGCGTGCGTGCTCGTGGAATGCGTAACCACTGGGGCTATTCGACGGCGTCGTACTTTGCGCCGCATCCTGGTTACGCAGCATCTCCGGGCAATGAGGTTCCCGAGTTTCGCATCATGGTCGACGCTCTGCACAGGGCTGGAATCGAAGTCATTCTCGACGTCGTCTACAACCACACCTGCGAGCAGGGTGTCGGCGGAATCAGTGTCAGCTGGCGAGGATTGGATGCACCCGGCTACTACCTGCTCAGCGACGAAGGCCACGATATCGACCTCACCGGATGTGGCAATACCGTCGACGCCTCATCCCCCATCTCGGTTCGGATGATTACCGACAGCCTGCGCTACTGGGCGGGTGAGATGGGCGTCGACGGTTTCCGGTTCGACCTTGCGAGCGCACTGGGACGGCCTCGCGGTGACGCCTTCGACCCTCGCGCCTCGGTACTGACTGCAATCTCGTCCGACCCGATCCTGACGCGGTGCAAACTTATCGCCGAACCGTGGGACGCAACGGCCGACGGTTACCAGGTGGGCAATTTCGGCCTGCAGTGGTCCGAATGGAATGACAAGTACCGCAGCAGTATTCGAACATTTTGGAACGGCGGTTCCAGTGTCCGGGAAGTCGCGTCACGACTGGCCGGTTCGGAGGACATATTCGCCGGCAACGGGCGACGGCCGTGGGCGTCGATCAACTTCATCACCGCCCACGACGGCTTCACCGCAGCCGATCTGGTGTCGTATAACAACAAGCACAACGACGCCAACGGTGAGGACAATCGGGACGGTGCCGATCACAACGATTCGTTCAACCACGGAATCGAAGGCGACAGTGACGATCCCGCGATCATCGACGCCCGCTGTCGACATGTCCGCGCGCTTCTGGCGACGTTGATTCTCTCCACCGGCACCCCCATGCTCACTGCAGGCGACGAGTTCGGGCACAGCCTCGGTGGGAACAACAACACGTATTGTGTTCCCACTCTTGCCACTCCGGATCAGTCGTGGCCACTTGACTGGACAGATACTGATGAAGCGCTGATCAGTTTTGTCGCCCGCGCACTGGCTCTGCGCCGATCCGCGCCCGCCCTACGGCAACCCGAATTCTTCGAAGGCCGGCGACGCGTCGAGCATCCCGATCTGGTGTGGTTCGACGCTTCCGGCACCGAATTCGACGACCATGCCTGGTACGACGAGCGCAACCGTACTGTGCAAGCCTGGATAGACGGGGCCGACGTCCGCTCCCACACGGCGGAAGGTCGACCACTCGGCGATAGCAGTTGGCTACTGATCCTGCATTCCGGCGGGCCGATTCAGATCACCGTGGGAACCCCGGAAGGGTTCGACGGTTCACTGTCTCTCGCCTTCGATTCATCCAGTGCCACTGGGGAACCGGAATCGCCAGACGCCCTCTCCGCCGGTGCCACACTCTCACTCACCGGCCCGACAGTGCTGGCTTTGCGGGCCTCGGTCCCGTCACCCGTGACTGCAACCGTCATGGAGTGAGGCAGCACCTTGATCAGCAACTGGATGGTGGGTCCGATCCCCAAGGCGTACAACACCGTTCCCACACCGACGGTGCCGCCGAGGAGCCAACCGGTTGCCAGAACCACAATCTCGATAGTGGTGCGGACGAGTCGCACAGACCATCCGGTGCGCGCGACAAATCCGGTCATCAGTCCGTCGCGCGGGCCGGGACCCATCCCCGCGCCGATGTACAGAACGCTCGCCAATCCGTTGAGAAGGATGCCGGCCACCAGTATGAAAATGCGAACTGGCATGGAATCGAAGTCCGGCAAGAAGGCCAGTGAAGTATCCACTGCGATGGCGATGACAACCACATTGGCAATAGTTCCGAATCCTGGCCGTTGCCGCAGTGGGATCCACAGCAGAAGCACAACAACACCCGTAATTGCCGTGATCACACCGAAACTCATCGATACGCGTTCAGCTACACCCTGGTGGAATACATCCCACGGATCCAACCCGAGCCCAGCGGAAATCATCATGGCCATCGAGAAGCCGTACAACCACAGACCGAAAAAGAGCGAGAAGAGTCTCCGAGTCAAGGCTGGCGCGAGCACTGGTTTCAACACTCGATCAGCTTGACGGCCACTGGACGCTTCATCCATAGCCAAGATGCCGACACTGGACTGGTCGATCAAGGCCTAACGTTAATCAAGACCTAGCCGGGAACCGCGATCACCGTCATCGAACCCGGTGCCACTTCGGTATAGCCCGCGTCACGAACCGCAATTGCCTGCGAATTCTCCAGGTGCGCAACTGCCTGCGCCCATTGCGTCGCATCTGCATCACGAACCGAGCACCGGAAGCCGGTTTGAGACCATCGCCAGGCATCTTCGTCAGTCATGGCCGCTGCCAACAACATTGACGCATGGCCAACCTGAGCCGCAGCCTTGCCGACGGTCATCTCCAGCGCGGACGCGATCCACAACACCGGCAACCCCGACTCCGGAGCACCAGGCTTGTCGTGGTCCAGATCCGTCCCACCGATCTGCATCTTCTTGATCCGCGGATCAAGATCACCGACCGGACCGGGCACCAATGCCCGCGCCTGCGCACCGTCGACCTCGATGGTGATTCCGGCCACTTCCTGCGCGGCGAGCCACTGCGCGCCGCGCGCCCGTCGCGAAACCTTTCGGATCCGTCCGCTCACCCACGCCGTGAAATCTTCCTGCCACGGCCCCGGCTCGCCCTCCTCGGAAATCCCCACACGATCGTCGAGACACAATGCAACTGCCGCCGACGCTGCCGCTTCCAGCAGTGAACTGCGCGGCGGTGGATCAGCTTTCGGAATGTGGAGAACGATCGGCATGGCCAACACCCGAGCCGGATCAGTCGGATCAGGGCGACCGCCGTACCCCGCAGCCAACACGGCGTGCCGGGCGCGCCAGCGCGCGTCCGGTCCCGACATCACCGTGTTGTCAGCATCGAGCGGGTCGATCATGCTCATGGGAGCGGTACGCGCCGAACTCCGCCGTCTTCAGCGTCGGCAGCTTCAACCTCGTCGCGAGTCACTCCGAGGATGAAGAGCACCGCATCCAGGAACGGGTGCGAGAGCGCCGCGTCGGCAACCTCCCGCAGCGCCGGCTTGGCGTTGAATGCCACGCCCAGACCGGCAGCGTTGAGCATGTCGATGTCGTTGGCACCGTCACCGACTGCAACTGTCTGTTCCATGGGAACACCGACCTGGTCGGCGAACTTGCGCAGCGCAACGGCTTTGGCTGCGCGGTCGACGATCTCGCCGATGACGCGGCCCGTCAACTTGCCGTCGACGATCTCGAGGGTGTTCGCGTGCACGAAGTCCAATTCGAGTTCGTGTGCGAGACCTTCGATGACCTGACGGAATCCTCCGGACACAACACCGCAATGGAAGCCGAGACGACGCAGGGTGCGGATCGTGGTGCGCGCGCCCGGTGTCAGTTCGATGCTCGCGGCCACCTCGTCGATAACCGAAGCGTCCAACCCGGCAAGGGTTGCGACGCGCTGATGCAGCGATTCGGTGAAGTCGATTTCGCCGCGCATCGCGGCTTCGGTGACTGCTCGGACCTCTTCTTCGACGCCGGCCTTGGCGGCAAGCATCTCGATGACCTCACCTTGAACGAGCGTCGAGTCGACGTCGAACACGATGAGTCGCTTGGCGCGCCTCGCGAGGCCGGCGCGCTCGACTGCGATGTCCACGTTTTCGAGGGCAGCAACTTCCGCGAGACCGGTACGTAATCGAGCGTCCGAATCTGCGTCGCCCGCAGAGGTGACACTCAATTCCAAGCCGGTGACCGGGTAGTCCGCGACGCCTCGAATGGAGTCGATGTTGGCACCCTGCTTGGCCAACTCGCGAGCAACGCTGCGCATCGCCCGGGCATTGACTGGGCTGCCGAGAACTACAACGGCGTGGGTGGAGACTGCAGGCCGTCCGGGCTCGACACCGATCTCGACGTCGATATTCATACCGACCGTCGCCATGGCTTGATCGAGTTCTTCTTGCAGCGCTTCCGGATCATTGGGGCACACGACGAGAACGCCGAGCGTCAGCCTGCCTCGGATCACCACCTGCTCGACGTCGAGCAGGTTCACATCGTGCCGCGACAGTGCGGCGAACAGTACCGAGGTGACGCCGGGCCGGTCAGGCCCGGTCACAGTCACCAGAACAGTGGTGTCAGAGGCACCCACCGAGAACTCCGATCGTTTCTTTTTAACTCGCGTCGTGATCGACACCTATTGTGCCAAGGGCGTACCGGACAAGCGAAAAGGCCCCGCCCGTTGTTCGGGCGGGGCCTTTTCGTTGACCTATGTAAATCTAGTGAGAACTGCCTTCGAGGGCGTCGTTCTTACTGTTGTGGCCGACGCCGACGTGCGCTTCTGCGCGCATCCGCTCAACCATGTGCGGGTAGTGCAGTTCGAATGCCGGACGCTCGCTGCGGATGCGCGGCAACTCGGTGAAGTTGTGGCGCGGCGGCGGGCAACTGGTTGCCCATTCGAGCGAGTTTCCGTAACCCCACGGATCGTCGACCGTGACAACTTCGCCGTATCGGTAGCTCTTGAAGACGTTCCAGATGAACGGCAGCGTGGAGGCGCCGAGAACGAAGGCGAAGATTGTCGATACCGAGTTCAGCACGGTGAAACCGTCGCTGGGCAGGTAGTCGGCGTAACGACGCGGCATACCTTCGGCACCCAACCAGTGCTGCACGAGGAACGTGCCGTGGAAGCCGACGAACGTGGTCCAGAAGTGCCACTTGCCGAGGCGCTCGTCCATCATGCGGCCGGTCATCTTCGGGAACCAGAAGTAGATACCGGCGTAGGTGGCGAACACGACGGTGCCGAAGACCACGTAGTGGAAGTGGGCGACAACGAAGTAGCTGTCCGTGACGTGGAAGTCGAGCGGCGGGCTTGCGAGGATGACGCCCGACAGTCCACCGAAGAGGAAGGTGATCAGGAAGCCGATCGAGAAGAGCATCGGCGACTCGAAGGTCAACTGCCCCTTCCACATAGTTCCGATCCAGTTGAATATCTTCACGCCTGTCGGCACTGCGATCAAGAACGTCATGAACGAGAAGTACGGCAGCAGAACAGCACCGGTTGCGTACATGTGGTGAGCCCACACTGCGATCGACAGGGCTGCGATGGCCAGCGTTGCGTACACCAGGCCGCTGTAGCCGAAGATCGGCTTACGGCTGAAGACCGGGAAGATCTCCGAGACGATGCCGAAGAACGGCAGCGCGATGATGTACACCTCGGGGTGACCGAAGAACCAGAACAGGTGCTGCCACAGCAACACACCGCCCGTTGCCGGGTCGAAGATATGACCACCCAGATGTCGGTCGACGAACAGGCCGAGCAGTGCAGCGGTCAGCAGCGGGAACGCCAGCAGAATCAGGATGCTGGTGATGAAGATGTTCCAGGTGAAGATCGGCATGCGGAACATGGTCATACCGGGGGCACGCAGGCAGATCACCGTGGTGATCATGTTGACGCCACCGAGAATGGTTCCGAGGCCACCGACAGCGAGACCCATGATCCACAGGTCAGCGCCGACACCCGGCGAATGCAGTGCATTCGTGAGCGGGGTGTAGGCAGTCCAACCGAAGTCGGCTGCGCCACCGGGGGTTACGAATCCGGCTGTCGCGATGATCGCGCCGAACAGGTACAGCCAGTAGCTGAACGCGTTCAGACGCGGGAACGCCACATCGGGCGCGCCGATCTGCAGCGGAAGAATGTAGTTGGCGAAGCCGAAGACGATCGGCGTCGCGTACAGCAGCAGCATGATGGTGCCGTGCATGGTGAACAGCTGGTTGAACTGTTCATTGGAAAGGAACTGCATGCCGGGCACAGCAAGCTCGGCACGCATCATCAGAGCCATCAGGCCGCCGATGAGGAAGAAGGCGATGGAAGTCGCCAGGTACATGATTCCGAGCACCTTGGGGTCGGTGGTCGTAATCATCTTGAAAATGAATGAGCCCTTGGGTCCCTGCCGCGGCGGGTAAGGCCTAGCTGCAGCTATCGCGGGGACTGGCTGGGGCGCTACGGCAGTCACTGATCCTCCTGAATGTGCCTTTGGTCGCTCCTCGGGCTCCGTTACAAAGCCTTCGGCCGCGCCGCAGGGTCCGTCACCCGGGCTGCGGGAAACGGCTTCTGGCTTGCGCTCATCGAATCGTAGACCGTAGGTAGGACGCGCCGCGACCCGGTCCTACTCAGCGTCGTACTTAAGTGACCGTTTTCCCGCTCGCAGAACGATCGACCTGCGGTTTATGTTCCCGAGGCGATATGTGTGATCTCGAGTTTCGGCGTGTCGCGTCGCAGTCGAGTGGCTACCGGTGCGAAATTCCACAGAATCCAATTGATAAGGTCACGCTTACCTAACTAGATATCGGGAGCGCAATTCAATGAAGTTTCTGCCCCGCCGCGCCGCTGTCGCAGCGATCGCGGCCACCATCGTGGTGCTCGTCCCCGCATGCTCGAGTGACGAGCCCACGACGAGCGCAAGTCCGTCCTCCGAATCCGGAGCGTTCCCACATACTGTCGAACACTTCCGCGGAAGCACCGAAATCCCGTCGGCGCCCCAGCGCATCGTCACGCTCGACAACAGCTTCACCGACGCAGTGCTCCTTCTCGAGTCGCCGCTGGTGGGTTATACCGACTATCGCGAACCCGGACTCCCCGACTACCTAGGCGCAACTCGTGACGAGTTCGCACCCGACGCGGTGTCCGTCGGCACGGTAGGCAATGTCAGCCTCGAGAAGATCGCCGCCCTGCAACCGGACCTGATCATCTCGGCGGAAGTTCGCGACGGAAAGAACTACGAAAAGCTCTCGGCAATCGCACCGACCGTCTTCACCCAGACGACGGGACCGACGTGGAAGGACAACATCCGACTGGTCGGCCAGGCACTCGGTAAGGAGTCACTCGCCGAGCAGAAGATCACCGAGTACGAAACCCGTGCCGCTTCCGTCGGCAAGAGCATCAACGAGAAGGCGAACAACCCCGTCATCTCCGTCGTCCGTTTTGCCGGCGAACCGACAGCACGCCTCTACCGCACCACGTCGTTCAGCGGCATCGTTCTCCAGGACGCCGGCCTCACGCGTCCCACCAACCAGGGCGCCGACCCCGCTGATCCCGGAAACATCATGATGAAGATCAGCCCCGAACTGATCAACGAGGCCGACGCCGACGTCATCTTCGTCAGCACTTGGCAGGATCCGGAAGGCAAGAGCGCCGAAGCTGCCAAGCCGTTCCTCACCAGCCCGCTGTGGCAGACACTGCGCGGCCGCACTATCGACGTCGACGATTCGCGCTGGATGTCACCGGTCAGCATTCAGGGCGCACACCTCATCCTCGACGACCTCTCGAACACGTTCGAGCTGAACAAGTCGAACAGCTAACCTAGAGCGGCGCCCGCCCACACAGGAAGCCGTCGACTTGTCTGTTCTCTCCCGCACGACCCTCCCCCACACTGCCGTCCGTACTGCCGTCCGCCGTACATCGGTTCTCGGTATCGCAGCCGCGCTGCTAGTTCTCACAGGTTGTTCGTCGGATGCCACTGACGACGCTGCCAGCACCATCGTCCGCACGACAACGTCTATCGCCGGAGCAGCGGTCCTGGGAATCGAGCGCGATACCGCGACGGCTTGCCCCGCGGCGACAGCGCCCGACGCCGGCGCCGGTCCGGCCGTGAAACGCCCCGTCGTTCATACAGCCGGCGTGGCCGAAGTTCCTTCGGATCCGCAGCGGATCGTGGTGCTCGACAGCGCCTCGATGGACGCAGTATGCGCATTGGGATTGTGGGAACGTGTGGTGGGCGCCGCTACCGGCATTGATTCTCCGCAGCCGTCGTACCTCGGTTTCGGTATCTCCGAGATTCCGAGCGTCGGCCCCGTCAGTGCTCCCGACGTCAATGCGATCAAGGCAGCCGCCCCGGACGTGATCCTCGGATCGTCGCCCGCGTCCGCCGATGTGTATTCACAGCTCAACGCGGTTGCACCGACGGTTTTTGCCGGGTCCGATCCGGTGTATTGGAAAGCGCAATTTGCTCTGTCCGGCCAAGCCCTCGGTCGCTCCACCGCCGCGACGGCACAGTTGGATCGGTATCAACAGGATGCCCGCCAACTGGGTGAGGCGCTCAATGCGGCGCAAACCCAGGCGTCGGTAGTCCGTTTCGGTGCTCGAGATCTCGAGATCGAAGGACCGGCGACTTTTGCCGGTCAGGTTCTCAGCGACATCGGTACCCAGCGCCCACCGGTCCAACGGCTCACGGACACAATAACTGCCATGGTTCCGGCCGATGATCTCAGTTCAGCCGACGGTGACCTGATCTACGTAATGTTCCACGGTGCCAGCGGACTCGAGTACGGCACCGAGGTCATGAAGAGTGATCAGTGGCGTGAACTCGGCGCGGCCTCCGGTAACCGTGTATTCGTCGCCGAGGACCCGATCTGGAGTGGCAACGGAATCACTGCCGCGTACGCGATGCTCGCAGATCTGCAACGCACCCTCAACGGATACGCAGGCTGATTTCATGCCGGTTCCGGAGTTCATAGTCGCCTTGCGCGAGAAGGTCGGTCACGCGCCACTCTGGCTGTCCGGAGTGAGCGTCGTGATTCGCGACGACGCCGGGCGAGTCCTGCTCACCCGTCGTGCCGACAACGGCCAGTGGGCCGTCGTCTCGGGTGTTCTGGAGCCTGGCGAGGAGCCGGCGTCGGCCGCTGTGCGCGAAGCCAAGGAAGAAACGGGTGTCGACGCGGAGTTGATCCGCATCACGAGTGTTGATGTCACAGAACCCATTACGTATCCGAACGGCGATGTGACGCAGTACCTGGACGTCTGTTTCCTGGCCCGCTGGACGGGCGGCGACGCCTATGTCGCGGACGACGAGAACCTCGAGGTCGCCTGGTTCTCCCCGGACGATCTTCCGCCGGACCTGACCGACACCTCACGTCTGCGTCTGCAGAAGGCGTTGCAGGACAAGGCAGAAGCCTGGTTTGCGAGCTAGCCCACGCTCCCCCCACAACGACCGAAGCACAAACGAACGAAGCCCGATTCCCGCGTGTGCAGGAATCGGGCTTCGTCGTTAGAACCTAGAAGTCCCGAGCGGGTCGCTCTAGAAATCCCAGTCGTCGTCTTCGGTGTTGATTGCCTTGCCGATGACGTAGGAGCTTCCTGAGCCGGAGAAGAAGTCGTGATTCTCGTCGGCGTTGGGTGAAAGTGCCGAGAGGATAGCCGGATTGACGTCCGTCTCGTCCTTCGGGAAGAGGCCTTCGTAACCGAGGTTGTTGAGTGCCTTGTTGGCGTTGTAACGCAGGAACTTCTTGACGTCTTCGGTCAGACCGACCTCGTCGTACAGGTCCTGGGTGTACTCGACCTCGTTCTCGTACAGCTCGAAAAGCAGCTCGAACGTGTAGTTCTTGAGCTCTTCGCGCTCGGCCTCGGACAGCTGCTCGAGACCCTTCTGGTACTTGTAGCCGATGTAGTAGCCGTGCACGGCCTCGTCGCGGATGATGAGGCGAATGAGGTCGGCCGTGTTGGTGAGCTTGGCCCGTGAGGACCAGTACATCGGCAGGTAGAAACCGGAGTAGAAGAGGAAGCTCTCGAGCAGGGTCGACGCGACCTTGCGCTTGAGCGGCGACTCACCGTTGTAGTAGTCGAGAACGATCTGCGCCTTGCGCTGCAGGTTGGGGTTCTCTTCCGACCAGCGGAATGCGTCGTCGATGTCCGGGGTGGAGCACAGCGTCGAGAAGATCGAGCTGTAGCTCTTGGCGTGCACCGATTCCATGAAGGCGATGTTGGTGTACACCGCTTCTTCGTGGGGGGTGATGGCGTCGGGGATGAGGCTGACGGCGCCGACGGTTCCCTGGATGGTGTCGAGCAATGTCAGACCCGTGAAAACACGCATCGTGAGCTGCTTCTCGGGAGCGGTCAGAGTTCCCCAGGACGGGATGTCGTTGGAGACCGGCACCTTTTCGGGCAGCCAGAAGTTGCTGACGAGGCGATCCCACACCTCGGCATCCTTCTCGTCCTGGACGCGATTCCAGTTGATCGCGGAAACGCGACTGACCAGCTTGACCATGTAGTTCCTCACTTCGTTCGGTTGGGGGCGGAGCGACCTACAACATGCAGGAAACGCAGCCCTCGACCTCGGTGCCTTCGAGTGCCATCTGACGCAGGCGGATGTAGTAGAGCGTCTTGATGCCCTTACGCCATGCGTAGATCTGCGCCTTGTTGATGTCGCGGGTGGTGGCGGTGTCCTTGAAGAACAGGGTCAGGGACAGGCCCTGGTCGACGTGCTGCGTTGCGGCAGCGTAGGTGTCGATGATCTTCTCGTACCCGATTTCGTAGGCATCCTGGTAGTACTCCAGGTTGTCGTTGGTCAGGTAGGGCGCCGGGTAGTAGACGCGACCGATCTTGCCTTCCTTGCGGATCTCGATCTTCGACGCCACCGGGTGAATGGAGCTGGTGGAGTAGTTGATGTACGAGATCGAGCCGGTGGGCGGTACGGCCTGCAGGTTCTGGTTGTAGATGCCGTGCTTCTGCACCGACGCCTTCAGCTCTCGCCAGTCATCCTGCGTGGGGATGTGAAGTTCGGCGTCGGCGAAGAGTCCGCGGACCTTGTCGGTTGCCGGCTCCCACACCTGGTCGGTGTACTTGTCGAAGAATTCGCCCGACGCGTACTGCGATTCGGGGAAGCCCTTGAAGTAGGAGCCGCGCTCGATGGAAATCCGGTTGGATGCCTGCAGGGCGTGGAACAGCACGGTGTAGAAGTAGATGTTCGTGAAGTCGATGCCTTCTTCGCTGCCGTAGAAGATTCGCTCACGTGCGAGGTACCCGTGCAGGTTCATCTGGCCGAGGCCGATGGCATGGGAATCGTTGTTGCCCTGCTCGATCGACGGCACGGAGTAGATGTGCGTCTGATCCGATACGGCGGTCAAACCGCGGATCGCGACCTCGATGGTCTTGGCGAAATCCGGTGAGTCCATGGTCTTCGCGATGTTCAGCGAGCCGAGGTTGCAGGAGATGTCCTTGCCGACGTGGCTGTAGGTCAGGTCCTCGTTGAACTCGGACGGGGTGGAGACCTGCAGGATCTCGGAGCACAGGTTGGAGTGCGTGATCTTGCCGGCGATGGGGTTGGCCTTGTTCACCGTGTCCTCGAACATGATGTACGGGTAACCCGATTCGAACTGCAGCTCGGCGACGGTCTGGAAGAATTCGCGAGCCTTGATCTTGGACTTGCGAATTCGCTTGTCGTCGACCATCTCGTAGTACTTCTCGGAGACGTTGATGTCGGAGAACGGAACGCCGTAGATGCGCTCGACGTCGTACGGCGAGAACAGGTACATGTCTTCGTTCTTCTTCGCCAGCTCGAACGTGATGTCCGGGATGACGACGCCGAGGGAGAGCGTCTTGATGCGGATCTTCTCGTCGGCGTTTTCACGCTTGGTGTCGAGGAAGCGGTAGATGTCGGGGTGGTGTGCGTGCAGGTACACGGCACCGGCACCCTGACGGGCTCCGAGCTGGTTGGCGTACGAGAACGAGTCTTCGAGGAGCTTCATGATCGGGATGACACCCGAGCTCTGGTTCTCGATCTTCTTGATGGGGGCGCCATGCTCACGAATGTTGGTGAGCAGCAACGCAACTCCGCCACCGCGCTTGGACAGCTGCAGGGCCGAGTTGATGGAACGTCCGATGGACTCCATGTTGTCTTCGATGCGCAGCAGGAAGCAGGACACGGGCTCGCCGCGCTGCTTCTTGCCGGAGTTGAGGAACGTGGGGGTGGCGGGCTGGAAGCGTCCGGCGATGATCTCGTTAACGAGCTCGACAGCCAGATCTTCGTTGCCGGCAGCCAACGTCAGTGCCACCATGCACACACGGTCTTCGAAACGCTCGAGGTAGCGCTTACCGTCGAATGTCTTGAGCGTGTAGGACGTGTAGTACTTGAACGCGCCCAGGAACGTCGGGAAGCGGAACTTCTTGGAGTACGCGTGGTCGATCAGGAACTTCACGAACGTACGTGAGTACTGGTCGAGAACCTCGGCGTCGTAGTAGTTCTCCTCGACGAGGTAGTCGAGCTTCTCGTCGAGATTGTGGAAGAACACGGTGTTCTGGTTGACGTGCTGCAGGAAGTACTGACGAGCTGCCGCGACATCCATCTCGAACTGGATCTCGCCGTTCGTGCCGTACAGGTTGAGCATGGCATTGAGTGCGTGGTAGTCGAGACCGTTGGTGGAATCACCGCCGCGTACATCACGCTCTACGCTTCCAGTCGCGATCGTGTCAGTGATGGTTGGCGCCACTGCCCGTTCTCCTTCTCTGCTTCGAGATGATTCCAGAACTCCCCCAAGCCTTCTCGTACCCGTTCGACGTCCTCGGCAGTGCCCATGAGTTCGAACCGGTACAGAAAAGGAACGTGGCATTTCTGGGAAATGATGTTTCCTGCATAGCAAAAGGATTCACCGAAATTGGTGTTTCCCGCCGCGATCACTGCTCTGATCAACGACCTGTTGTGTGGATTGTTCAAAAAACGAATGACCGGCTTGGGCACATAACTGGTGTCGCGGCCTGTCACTGTAACCCCGCCACCATAGGTGGGCAGGATCAGTACATAGGGCTCGTCAACACGAAATGAGCCGTCACGGTCATGGATAGGTATACGTGTCGCAGGCAGTCCGAGACGTTGAACGAATCGGTGGGTGTTCTCCGACACGCTGGAAAAGTAGACCAGCGAAGTCATCGGTTGTCACCATTTCCCATTACGGTGCCTGGAAGGACTTACTCGGACGCACCGGCAGGCTCGACTGTCTCGTCGATGGCCGGTGCGGATGCACTTCAAGCAGCGACGGCCAGAGTCTTGATGCGATCAGGGCGGAAGCCCGACCAGTGATCTTCACCGGCAACCACGACGGGCGCCTGGAGGTATCCGAGCGCCATGACGTAGTCACGGGCTTCGGCATCCTCGGTGATGTCGATGATGTCGTATTCGATACCGGCCTTGTCGAGCGCACGGTAGGTGGCATTGCACTGAACGCAAGCGGGTTTGGTGTAGACGGTGATGCTCATTGAGAGTCCCTCTTTCGCTTAGCCAACAACGGCCGATGTAGTGATGTTCAGCACCGATCAGACCGATTGCCGGAGTCTCGCTCGAAGCGTTCCGCGTTGTGGTCTCTCAGTGCTCAAGACACTACACCTAGTGGCCGACAGAAACACATAACGCGACATGTTGTGAGTCACAAAGATGGAATTCCCAGGTCGACCCAGATCAGCACTGATATTTCCACGCACTTTTCCGGCGCGTTGGCGTGTCGTCCATCATATTTTCGCCCGGAGTCGGACCGCGCCTCACAACGCCGTCTCACCCCTACCATGAGGGGTGTGGAATCACTCCCGATCGGCGAAACTCAGCACCACCAGGCGACCGTCCTTCGAACGCTGCAGGTGACCCCACTGATGCGCCGAATAACCTTCGGCGGATCAGGCCTGAAGGCCTTCGAATCGAGCGGTTTGCCTGACGAACGAGTCCTCGTCAGATTCCCCCTCGATCCACCACATGCCCGCAGTTACACAGTGCGTCGATGGACACCGTCGTCGAGCGAAGTCGATATCGACTTCGTCCTTCACGGCCACGGCGGGGCAGCGCACTGGGCCGAGTCGGCCACTCCCGGCGATACCGTCGAACTCGGACCGGCCAGTGGGTGGTTCTGTCCGCCCGAGAACGCAGAGTGGCTCATCCTCGTCGCCGACCACGCCGCACTACCCGCGCTCGGCCGAATTCTCGAGACAACGCCCGCCGGCCTCTCCGTCCGCGTCATCGCGCAGATTCCGGATGCGAGCGAACAGCAGACCCTCACAACAGACGCCGTCGTCGACTACCGCTGGATCAGCGACACAGACTCAACCCTCGAGGCCTTGGCCGACACTCTGACCGAAAATCCCCGACCAGACGGCACCGGATACATCTGGTGCGCCGTCGAGGCAGCTGACGCGCGCCGCCTTCGCAACTACCTTCGGCAGTCTCTGAAAATCCCGGCGACCGACATGCACGTCATGGGCTACTGGCGCCGCGACAAAGAAACTTGGGAACGCCTGTACGCGGCAGTGTCGGATCGGATCGATGCGGCAATGGGCGAAGCGATGTTGGCGGGCAAGGACTTCGAAGCCGTGAGAGATGCTGTCGACGCGGCCATGGAACGCGAGGGTTTGTGATCCAGCGCAGCACTCGGGGGCCGCACCTTCCGGCACGGCCCCCGAGTGAAGAAGGAGAAGATCAGGCGTCGACACGCACCTTGGTGGCGTCCACCAGGTCTGCGACAACCTTGGAGACCTGAGCAACAACCTCGGCGTTTTCACGCGGGTGCGCGGTGCCGAACTTGTCGAAGGTGCCGCCAATGCTCAACGCCGTGTCCTCGATGACCTTGCCGCCGGCAACACCGACAGCCTTGACCGTGTCATCGTGGGCCCACTTCGCGCCGTTGCCGCTGGGGGATGCACTGATGACTGCAACCGGCTTGCCCGAGACGGCGCCGACGCCGTAGGGACGCGAGATCCAGTCGATGGCGTTCTTGAGGACGGCGGGGATGGTGCCGTTGTACTCGGGGGTGACGAGGAGGAAGCCGTCGGCGTCGCCCGCAGCGTTACGCAGTGCGTCGACGGCCGGGATGGATGCACCCTCGACGTCGAGGTCTTCGTTGTAGAACGGCACGTCGGCAAGGCCTTCGAGAATCGTCAGGGCAGCACCCTCGGGCGCAGCGGCCACTGCCGTTTCAGCGAGCTGGCGGTTGACGGATCCGGCGCGCAGGCTTCCGACGAGAACGAGAACATTGCTCTGAGACATGAAGTGATTCCTTCGAGATTGGTGCGGTGGGTGGATCTGATTGAAAGTTATATCAGCCTAAACGGACCATGGTCCACTTGCATTCCCGAGCCCTGTAACCTGCATCAAGTGACCCCAACCCCTCTCCCTCAGATCGGCGCGCAACCGATCGAGCGCGGCGACGCTGCACGTAACCGGGCACTTCTGCTCGATGCCGCAGCCGCACTTGTTGCCGAACGAGGCGTCGACGCACTCACCATGGACGCCGTCGCCTGCCGTGCGGGTGTGGGCAAGGGCACAGCATTTCGACGCTTCGGCAGTCGGTCCGGACTGATGCAGGCCCTCCTCGACCATACGGAACGAGAACTCCAGCAGCAGTTCATGTTCGGACCGCCGCCGCTAGGCCCCGGAGCGCCGCCGATAGATCGACTGGTCGCCTTCGGGGGCGCTCGGATCGCCATGATGGAAGTGCAAGGCGATGTGCTTCGAGCCGCTGAGAATGCACCGGAATTCCGCTTCGGCGGACCGGCCCGCAGCCTCGGCATCATGCATGTGATCAGCCTGCTTCGAGAAGCTGGTGTCGACGGCGATCTGGAACTACTTGCCTCCGCGCTCCTCGCACCACTCGAAGCGTCACTGGTTCTGCACCAAGTTCGTGACCTGGGAATGACACCGGCACGCCTTACCGAAGGCTGGGAACATCTTGTCCGGCGCGTTACTCGATGTTGATGCCATCGAGCGTAATTCACCACCTAGTCTGAGCAAATGCGCATCGCAGCCGCCGTCATCGGCCTCCTCGCCATCGCAGCCGTGAGCGGCTGTTCCAGCAATTCCGACTCGCCGGGTGGTTCCGAGACCACTTCTACCGCCACTTCCAGCGCGGCAGTTGCAGGCTCCGACCCAACCGGTCGGGTATTCATTTCCACCGCGGTCGACGGAACCCCCATTCCCGGAGGCGGTCCCCTCACCCTCGACTTCACCGCTCCCGGCCGGATTCTCGCGACTGCCGGATGCAACAACGCCACCGGCGCAGTGACATTCACCGGCGGCAAGATCACGGCCGACGCCTTGGCCTCGACCATGATGGCGTGCGAACCCGGAGTCATGGAATCCGACGCCTGGGTGGCCACACTCATCGGCGCTACGCCGGCGTGGACGCTTGCCGGTGACACATTGACCCTCACGACGGCCGACGCCACAGTCACACTGGCCGACAAGAAGATTGTTGATCCGGACCGTCCCGTCCAGGGCACCAAGTGGACGGTGACGTCGCTGATCACTCCCGACGCCATCAGCACCAGCACCGCGCTCGAAGCCTCAGCGCCCAACTTCACGATTGCAGCCGACGGCACGGTCAGTGGCAGTTCCGGGTGCAACCGGATGACGGGATCGGCAACGGTAGCCGACACCACCATCACCTTCACACCGATGGGCGCCACGATGATGGCATGCACGGAGGACGTGGCCGCCGTCGAACGTCAGGTTCTGACTGTGCTCGACGGCGAGGTGGCCTACACACTCGACGCCGGTACCCTGACGCTCCGTAAGCCGGACGGCAACGGATTGATCCTCACCGCGCAGGGCTGAGCCAGACGCAACCCCGACTCACACGTTGTCGATCAGCCAGCGCCCCAATTCGCGGGCGCTGGCATCGATTTGGGCCGGCCAGTCCATTGCAGAATCGTCTGCCCTGTCGCTCACATGCTTCACCAATCGACAACGCGCCCCGGCGGCAGTGGCCGCGTAAGCAACGGCAAATCCTTCCATGTCCACGAGGTCAGCGCGCTCGGCGAGCGCATCACGGACCGCGGCATCGGAGATGAAAGTGTCACCGGTTGCCAGCACCGAGTTATCACCACCGAGCAGTTCCAGCCGATCAGCAACTTCATGGCCGAAGGATCGAATTGCCGCGCTGCTGATGTCGTGATTGATGACAACACCCGGAACGAACAGTCCACCGTGATGAGTATGCAGCGCGCCGGCCGTACCGATATTGACCACCAGCGGCAACGCGCCCGAACTGAACCGAGCCAGCGCCGACGCGACAGCCGTTGCCGCACTGACCTTTCCGATGCCGGTAATCACCAACTCGAATTCCTGCGGAACATAGGCCGCTTCTGCCGCTGTCGCACTGACCACCAGAACCTGCTGAGCACTCATGCGCGAGACGATACCGCTCGCTAGAGTTCTACCCATGGCCACATTGCGTGAGAGCATCATCGAAGAACTGGGCGCCAAGCCGTCCATCGACGCCGCCCAGGAAATCGCTGCGCGCGTCCACTTCCTCAAGGAGTATCTACTCTCCACTCCGGCACAGGGATTCGTCCTCGGAATCAGCGGTGGCCAGGACAGTACGTTGACGGGCGCACTCGCTCAACGTGCGGTGACCGAACTACGCGAAGAAGGCCACAACGCCGAGTTCGTGGCCGTCCGACTCCCCTACGGCGAGCAAGCCGACGAATCCGACGCTCAGATCGCCCTCGGCTTCATCAAGCCCGACCGTTCCTTGACCGTCAACGTCAAGCCGGGCGCCGACGCCACCGCCCGCGAAGCCTCCGAGGCACTGGGTAACGGCGAACTTCGAGACTTTGTGCGCGGCAACATCAAAGCCCGCGAGCGCATGATGATCCAGTACTCCATTGCCGGCCAGCTGGGATACCTGGTAATCGGCACCGACCACGCCGCCGAGGCCATCACCGGCTTCTTCACCAAATTCGGTGACGGCGGAGTCGACATCACTCCCCTGACCGGTCTGAGCAAGCGTCAGGGCGCCGCACTCTTGCAGGAATTGGGTGCACCCGAGAGCACCTGGCGCAAGGTACCGACCGCCGACCTCGAGGACGACCGCCCGGCCCTTCCCGACGAGGTGGCACTGGGGCTCACCTACACCCAGATAGACGACTACCTCGAAGGCAAGGATGTTGCCGACGAGGTAGCCGAAAAACTGGAGAAGATGTACCTGAACACCCGTCACAAGCGGACGGTGCCAGTCACACCACTAGACACCTGGTGGCGCTGACGCCAATCGGTATCAGCTACCGAGGCTGCCGAAGAGGTTGCCCAAGCTACCGAGCGAGCCGGTGGACGCCACTACCGCGAAGTTGGTGGTGCAACCGTTGAACTTCACGGCGTCGACATTGGTGTCGCCCTGAGCTGCGCGACCGATGCTCATGCCGTAGTGCTCGACCGTGGCGGCGGGGTTGGCGGCGATGATGTCATCCAGGCCTGTCGGGACATTCCTCGGCACACCGCCGATGTCGCGCGTGCTGATCCACAAACCGTCCTGGATATTGGTGTGAGTTTCACCGGCAGTGGTGTCAACAACGTCGTTGCCAGCAGCAACCCAGTAGAGGGTCGTATATCCACCGTCGTTCGGGTTAGTGGCATTAGACAGACGCAACTGGAAGGCTGCCTGCGAGGTCGGAGCCTTCTCGTCGAAGCCGATCTCCTTCGCCACTGCATCAGCGAGCGGGATCGAGCCGGCCGAGTGGTAGGACACCGAACGGTTGTCGGGCGTAGCTTCCACGATCTTCAGTTTCAGCGAACCGTCGGCGTCAAGGACATCGACGTCCGAGTAGAAGGCGAGCTGCTTCTTCTCGTCGTCGAACGGGATGCCCCAGCCCGCGGGGTCCTTGTCGGTGGAGAGAGCCGAGCAGGTGAAGCCCTCTTCGGAAGAACCGAGCGAGCCGCCGCCCAAAGATCCGAACGAACCGGTGCCCAGAGAACCGAGTGAACCGCTATCCGAAGAGGCGAGCGAACCAATTGTTGCGCCGGCCATTGCCGGGGCAACAAGCGCTGCTGCGCTGACGAGTGCAAAAACGAAGCCAACGCGACGCTTGGAATTGACAGACATGAAGAATTCCCTTTCACAGGACTTTTCGGGGATCGGATTTGAAGCAGAACCTAGCACGGCAATTCGACCAATCCGCACACCGAAGATACTGATGTCATTCAATTGAATGACATGCTCACCCCCCCCAAAAGTACTAATCCGTTGGTATCGAATTTAAGTGCAATCAACCGGCCAAATTCAAAAACACAATGCGAATCACCTACCGCATCCAGCGAAAATGAGGGAATTTCCACGACAACGGAGTCATGAACTAAAAATTCAACCAGAACAAGTGTTCTCATCATTTCGGTCGGTATCTACACAATGAGGTCGCATCTGGAATATTTTGAAGAAACTTCGAAAACAGGCGCCCTAACCGCCGGCGAAGGGCGGCAGGACGTCCACGACAGGCCCCGCGACCCTTTCGACATCACGAGTCAACTCATCTCCGACGAGGAACGCTGACACCGACAAGATGCGAGCCATCTCGGCGCCGTATTTGTCGGTCAACACCGCAACAAGATCGGCAAGAGTGCTCGATTGCGTCAGCGCAACACTCTCTTCACTACAACCGGTTACGTCGACTGCAGCGGCAAAATACCGAACCGAGATAGCTTCCGAATCAACCACCGATTGCACCCATACTTCTTTCCGGGGGCACAAAATCCGCGGATGCGATCCCGTGACCTGCCCATTTATTCCACATTGCGCCTCGCCACAGATCAGCGAGTTCCTGGTCCGAGGCACCGGACCGCAGCGCTGCCCGCAGATCCACTTCACGATCACTGAACAGGCAGGATCGAATCGTGCCCTCCGCCGTCATTCGGGTGCGATCACAATCCGCACAGAAAGAGCGGGTCACCGACGCAATAATTCCGACCGTGGCCGGGCCGCCGTCGACGCTCCACTCTTCGGCGGGTGCGCTGGGATCATCGCGGCCGATTTCCGCCAATTCGAATTGTGTGCCCAATTCCGCAAGCAATTCGTCGGCAGTGACCATGTTTGCCCGCGCCCAGGTGTGATCGGCGTCCAGCGGCATCTGCTCGATGAATCGCAACTCCACGCCCGCATCCAAACACCACTGAAGTAGCTCGGGCGCTCCGGCGAGAGTCTCGCGCATCAGCACGGCGTTAACTTTCAGTGGCGCCAACCCGACCTTCGCTGCGGCACGAATACCGGCTAATACCGAAGGCAGTCTGTCGCGGCGCGTCAATTCTGCAAAATGAGCGCGGTCTACTGAATCCAGTGACACATTCACCCGCGTCAACCCGGCTGCCGCTAATTGCGCTGCGCGATGTTCCAAACCGACAGCATTAGTGGTCATTGCCAAAGGAATTCCCGGAACCCGCTGGGCGCAACCCGAAATGATTTTCTCGAGATCCTTACGCATCAGCGGTTCACCGCCGGTAAATCGAACTTCCCGAATACCGACAAGGTCAACTCCGATACCTACTACCCGAACAATCTCGTCCGCAGACAACAAATCTTGTGGCGAAATGGCCGGTAAGCCCTCTTCCGGCATGCAGTAAGTGCAACGCAGTGAACACTTTTCGGTGATCGAGACGCGGAAGTCGCGGGCAACGCGCCCGAACTTGTCGATCAACCCAACTGAATCGGGCCGACCTGCCATTGATACAGAATCGCCACGGACAGTGGGGATCCCCATCGCCACGGGAGTCATTGCCGCACCAGGTTCCGCATCACTCCAGTATGGCGCAGCCTCCTCCACGATGTATCGGTCGGACCGCGCAGCCTAGAATCAGACCATGAAAGAGGCTTCTGCTGTGAGCGCGCGTTCCGTCGAAGATCATCATGTCCACGTATCCGGATTACTAGCCGCGTTGCAGACCCTTGCGCCCAGTGCTCTCCCCGTGGTCGAAGCGCTTGGATCCATCGTCGCCGCAGACGTCAACTCGCCCGTCGATCTACCGCTGTTCCGCAATTCGCAGATGGACGGATATGCCGTCGACGCGGAATCCGTGCGCACAGTCCCCGTCACACTGACGGTGCGCGGAGTTCTTGCAGCAGGTAGCGGTAAACCCCCGAAGCACCTCACCGGCTCAGCTTTTCGGATCATGACCGGAGCGCCCATCCCCGAGGGTGCCGACGCCGTCATCCCCGTCGAGGACACCACCAACCACTCGGAGCACACGGTCACCATCGAGCGCGGGCGCGCGGCCGGCGAGTACGTGCGCGAGCGTGGCAGCGACATCACCGCGGGAATGCTGCTGGTCCGGTCTGGCACTCGCCTCGAACCTCGACACATTGCGGCGCTCGCCGCCGTCGGCGCTGCCACCGTCTCCGTGTACACGCCACCACGGGTCGCCATCATCACCACCGGTGCCGAATTGAAGAGTGCAGGAACGCAACTCGAACCGGGCGAAATCTACGATTCCAACGGTCCCGCCCTGGCGACCTTGGCACGAGCCAACGGAGCTGACGTCGTATCGGTTGCGCGCAGCACCGACGATCCTGACATGTTCCGCGAACTACTCTCGTACGCAACATCCGTCGCAGATCTGGTCTTCACCTCCGGCGGTGTGTCCATGGGCGACTTCGAGGTGGTCAAGGAAACGCTGGGACCATTAGGCGCGCAGTTCGGCCACGTCGCCATGCAACCCGGCGGGCCTCAGGGCACCGCCGTCGTCAACGAAGTTCCGATACTGAGCTTTCCCGGCAACCCGGTGAGCACGATGATCTCGTTCGAAGTCTTTGCGCGCGGCGACATCCGACATGCCGCCGGACTGCCGCCCATCGCATCGCAGCGTCACGCCCTGACCGCTCCCCTGCGATCCATCCCCGGCAAACGCCAATTCCTGCGAGCACGACGCTCCAACGACGGCGTCGAGCTCGTCTCGGGTGCCGGCTCCCATCTTGTGGCCGCAATGGCCTGGGCCGACGTACTTCTCGACATTCCTGCCGACGTCACCGAACTCGACGCCGGAACGCTCGTCGACGTCATTCCGCTCTCCACCTGGTACTGAACAGAGGATTTGATGACAGAACTGACACATGTCGACGGTGAAGGCCGCGCCCGCATGGTCGACGTGAGCGCCAAAGCCGAGACGACGCGGATTGCCGTCGCTGGCGGCGAACTGGTGACGACGCCCGAGGTGGTTCGACTTGTCCGCGCTGACGGCATGCCCAAGGCCGACGTGCTGTCGACGGCCCGAATCGCCGGAATCTCCGGGGCCAAGAAGACATCGGAACTCATTCCCCTGTGCCACCAACTGGCGCTTTCGTCCGTCAAGGTGGAATTCGGGTTCACGGACAACTCCATCACCGTCGAGGCCACGGCCAAGACTCGCGGACAGACCGGCGTCGAGATGGAAGCCCTCACCGCAGTAGCGATTGCCGGACTCACCTTGCACGACATGGTCAAGGCAATCGACCCGGGTGCCACGATGAACGGGGTCCGCCTTCTCACCAAAGACGGTGGTAAACACCGGCATTGGACGCGTGAGAGCGAACCGGCCCCAACCGCTGCACCATTCACCTTCACCAGCACCCGGTCCGCAGTCGTACTGGTCGCCTCCACCGGCGGCGCCGCCGGCACTCGTCCCGACACCACCGGACCGGCCATCGCGCAGTGGCTCCGAGATCGCGATTTCGAGGTGCGCGGGCCGCTGGTTTACGCGGATGCCGAGATCGCCGCAGGCATCACAGACGCCAAATCGGGTGCCCCCGCCCTGATCATCAGTACCGGCGGAACCGGTGCCTCCCCCACCGACGCCACCCCGGAAGCCACTCTCGCGGTGCTCACCCGCCAACTGCCAGGCATTGCCGAAGCAATCCGGAACAAAGGCGTCGAAAAGACCCCCCACGCATCTCTCAGTCGCGGAGTGGCCGGACTCACAGGAAGCCCCACAGACAGCACTGTCATCGTCAATCTGCCTGGCTCGCCGGGCGGTGTGAAGGACGGACTTTCCGTTCTCGAACCCATCATCGATCACCTGCTCGCGCAGGTTGCAGGCGGAGGAATGCACGATGAGTGAATTACTGGCACAGATCTCCGAGCACCCCATCTCGGCCGCGACCGTCGATGCCGCCGTAGCCGGTCCGAAAAACGGTGCCGTCGTCGCCTTTACCGGAACGGTCCGCAATCATGATGGCGGGCAATCAGTTTCAGCCCTCGAATACCAGGCACATCCCGACGCCGAACGATTTCTGCGCACCTGCTGCGAGGAGGTGTCAGCCTCCACCGGCCTGCCTGTCGCTGCAATTCATCGCGTCGGACATCTCGAAATCGGCGACCTTGCACTGGTCGCTGCCGTCGCTGCGCCACATCGGGCCGAAGCATTTGCGGCGTGCGCCGAACTGGTCGAACGGATCAAAGCCGAAGTCCCGATCTGGAAGCGTCAACACTTCTCCAGCGGCATTTCCGAGTGGGTCGGGTTGTAGGGAAACCGTCGTCTCCAGGTAGACTCGCCGTTACTAGGTGTCCGAAAGTGGGCATCCAGCGTCGAAAGAACGCAACTTCAGTTCGCGAAGAGTGCTTAACGCACCCGCACTTCTTACGGCGAAGAAGCCTGCCGACCGGCAGCGCCGCCACCATTGTGCTTGATTGTCAGACCGGGATATTGCCGTGTCGACATCCGGGCACGCAAAGTGCCCCGAAAGGCTCTGAACACACTTGTCTGACACCTCGACTGCCACCTTCGCTTCCCTCGGTGTTCGCGCACCCTTGGTCAAGGCCCTCGAAGACGGCGGAATCACGTCTCCCTTCCCGATCCAGATCGACACCCTCCCCGACACCCTGTCGGGACGCGACGTCCTGGGCCGCGGAAAGACCGGCAGCGGTAAGACGCTCGCCTTCTCCATCCCCATGGTCTCTCGCCTCGCCGGCGAACTCGCCGGCGGCAAGCGTCGCCCGGGACGCCCGCTCGGACTGATCCTCGCGCCGACCCGCGAGCTCGCAACCCAGATCACCGCAGCCCTCGAGCCGCTGGCCTCCGCATACGACCTGCGCGTCACCACCATCTTCGGTGGCGTCTCGCAGCACCGTCAGGTCCAGGCACTCAAGGCCGGAGTCGACATCGTCGTCGCTTGCCCCGGTCGCCTCGAAGACCTCATGAAGCAGAAGTTCGT
>NZ_JASHKR010000148.1 GCF_030056815.1 Rhodococcus sp. IEGM 1379 | reverse complement strand
CACCCATCTAGCCTGCGGTTTGAGTCAGTGCCCGCGACGGACGACCGGGGGTGTCGATGGTTCCCGGTCTCACTGCCTCAACCTGGCACTCACACCTCGTGAGTGCCAACTGCATTTTTAGCACTCGAGCGTGCCGAGTGCAAGGTTTGAACTCAGCCCGCGATGCAGAACTGTCCGTTAGTGAAGTTCACTGCAAATGAAAGGGTGCCCATGCAGTTCACTCCGTTGGCATCGGATGTCGCACCGGCGCCCCAGCCGGCGATGGCGAGCGTGACGTTTCCGTCGGCTGCACCCGCGCGGGCGATGCCGCCACCGAGTGCGTAGGCGTGCGCCTGACCGTTGCCGCGCGACGCACCGAGTGCCGTACCGAAGCCGTTGGCGTAGCTGTTGGAGTAACCGTTGTCAGCCGAGACGCTGACGGCCGTTCCGCTTTCCATGGCACCAGCCTGCGAGCGTCCCGCGCCGACGGACTGGGCGCCGCAACTCGCGGTCTCGGAAACCTGAATGTCATTTGTTGCCGGCGGCGAAGCACAAGTGACGGGAGCGGCGGATGCTGCTCCGGCTCCGGCCAGTGCTAATCCTGCAGCCAAGCCCATACCGACAGTCAATACAGCCCCTGTTCGCGCCAGGCGGCCCCCCAACCGATTACTGGTACTTCCGCTACCTCGCGAAAACGAGCGGCGGGACCAGACTGACGAGATCAAGGGCATAGAAAACTCCTTCGTGGAACACGTTCATGGATTCGGGCGCGACAGTACCCGCTTACGCGAGGCCCGTCATGCTTAGAAGGTCACGACTTGAGCAAGGTTTCCAACAGCGCTGGAAGATCCGCTACGGATTCGATGACATAGTCCGGCTGTTGCGTCGCCAATTCGAGCACTGCCTGCCGAAACTTGCCGGTGCGCACCAGAACTCCGGTCAATCCCATCCGCTGTGACGACAAGACGTCACCGATCAGATCGTCCCCCACCATCACTGTCGCTTCGGGATCGACGTTCATCAATTCGGTGGCCGAGAGAAACCCCGTGAGCGACGGTTTTCCGACGGCAGCGATATTGACGCCGGCTGCTTCCTCGAGCCCGGGAAGGTACGTTCCGGTGTCGACCCGCAGGCCCGTGGCGGCCTCCCACATCATTCCGCGGTGCATCGCTACGACGGGGACACCGTCGAGAAGGAGTTGGAGGACTCGACTCAGCGCCTCGTGGGTGAACTCCGGTCCGGCGCCGCCGAGGATGACAACATCCGGGTTCTCCTCGACTAGCTCGATCCCCTCGAGATCACTCGACACGTTGCCGTTGCTGAGCAGCCACGCCTTCGCCCCCGGATACGTGGTGCGCACATACTCCGCGGTGAGCCTGGCGGCAGTGACGATCTGATCGGGCTCGACGGCAATTCCGGCGTCGCACAGGCCTTGCGCGATCAACTCCGAACTACGCGACGTGGTGTTGGTGAGAAATCCGCAGGCCAACCCCCGCTCGCGCACATCGCGAACTGCGGCGCCTGCTCCCTCGATCGGTTGCCAGGATGTGAGCAGGACCCCGTCGATGTCGAATAGAACCCCTTCGATGTCGGCCATCGCACCAGCCTATAGTCGCAATCAACCTGTCGTCAGGCATCGGAAAACACAGGAGGCAACGCCTCAGTAGGCTCACCGTCATGGAACTGCGTGACGACGACCTCTTCTCCGTTGCGGGTTCCCTGGCGGAATTGCTCGGCGCTCCCGTCACTATCGAAGACGAGAACTCGACAGTTCTTGCCTACTCGGGCGGCGAGCAGGCTGTGGACGAGGCGCGGATCGGAACAATCCTCGGCCGGCAAGTTCCAAGTCGAATTCGCGAATTACTTGCCAAAGCAGGGGTTTTCGACCGGTTACATCGTGAGACGGATGCCATCTACGTCGACCTCGAGGACCCGGTGATCACTCCCCGACTCGTTATCGCTGTGCGGGACAACAACATTGCCGTCGGTTCCATCTGGGTGGCACTTGGTGGCCAACCGACTCCCGTTCAGGAATCGACATTGCGGGCAGCGGTGCCTGTGGTTGCCGAGCACATTGCATCCGAACGCGACCGAATCAACAGCACCCGTCGTCGCCAAACCGAACGAGTAAAGGCACTGATCGGAGGCGGCGAGCAAGCATTTCGAGCAGCTGAGGACTTACGCCTGACGGGCCCCCTGACTGTCGTTGCCGTCGGCACTGTCT
The DNA here is from genome assembly GCF_030056815.1 of Rhodococcus sp. IEGM 1379. Lineage (GTDB taxonomy): Bacteria > Actinomycetota > Actinomycetes > Mycobacteriales > Mycobacteriaceae > Rhodococcus_F. The sequence goes on along the minus strand of NZ_JASHKR010000148.1, from coordinate 2,989 downwards.
CAGGTTCGATGCCGAGCGGAGTGGTTGCGTCACTGGGACTGTATCTCGACACCCTCTCCGTCGACGCCGTAATCGCGCAGTTGATCGACTCGACCTACCTCGTTGTTGCTGCAGGTGAAGCAAACACCCGCCGACTACTCGAGGATTTCCTCGGTCGTGCGCGCGAGCGTGCAATCTTGGCAGTCGCAGTGGGCCGTACGGTGAAATCAGCGAGTGAATCGCACCTGTCCCGCTCCGATGCCGATCACGTTCTGGGAGCGCTACGCCACGGCAAGTCAGGTGGGGTTGTTGCCGGCATGAAAGACACCCTGGCGTCGGTGCTTGCACTGCATGTGGCAGACATCTTCGACGGACTCGGCGAGTCGACTCCCCTGGGCGCCCTGGAAAAACACGACAGGCAGCACGGCAGCGAACTGGTTGCCACTGCCCGCACCTTCCTCGACAAGGGCGGGGATGTCGCAAACTCTTCTGCCGCACTGCATGTTCACCCCAACACCCTGCGCAACCGCCTGCGCCGGTGCAAAGACATCTGCGGAGTTGATCTCGCTGACGCCGACACTCGGCTGATCCTGATGCTCCAACTGAAACTGCGAAACGCCTGAATAATCCCGGAAGGCCCGGGACGATATCGGGGCACGGGCGATACCGCACGACTTTGCGTAATCTTCAATCGAATATCCACCAAAAGTACTAGAAAACATCCACCTAAAGTACTAATAACTGGACATTAGTCCAGCTATAACCGGCAATTCCACATTGCCCATTTACTGAACTAGTTAGCCTTCCGCAAGACCTCAATAAAGTGATCAAAGAATGCGATTTCAGACGCCTGACCTGCGAAAATAGAACCAGTTTCAGTTTCTTTTACAAATCTATGGTCAAAGCCGACTAGCTCGAGCTAACCTCATCTCGTCACGCCACATAAGACCTTGAGAGGCAATGGAAAATCTCAGCGTCACGATCGCTGCGATTCCATGTTCCGACCAGAACTGCTCCATGTGGAACACATCGGCCGATATTGGACATATGTCCAAATAGGTTTTCCAAGATCTACCGAAAGGGTGGAAATCTGTATGAGCGTAATGTTCCTTCAGGCAACAGCTGCACTGTTCACAGGCTTACTGGACAATGTATTTTGGGGCTCGCTTGAGCCTGGCGTTGCTGGCATCACAGGCTCGCTAGCCGGATCAATCGAAACCAATTCATCGCAACCCTGAGCTCTTTCAGCACATCGTCCAACGACAGGAGTAAATGATGGATTTTGGATCAATGGTTCCTTACCTCAAGGAACCCGTCATACACGGGATAGTTGCGGCGCTCATCTCTTTCGGTTCCGTACAGTCGATTGACTTCGACTGGGCGCCGAACCCTGAATAATATTCTCAACAACCTCATGGAACGAGAAATATAGTGGATACCGCCAGCCTCATCGACGCTGTCACGAGCATCGATTCACAGTCACTGCTTCCCCCGCTTGTTTTTGTGCAGAAAATAGTTGACGGCATCTTCGGAGCTGTCTCTGCGTTCATCAACCTGGGAGCTAGCGGCTCCGCAGGTATTGGTGGAAGCATCCAAACCGCCCTCGGCTCGACCGTCGCCCCGTAATCGGGAGAGGAGACAACAATGTTCGATCTGTCTATGAGCTACCTGTCAGACTTGGTTGGATTCGCCTCTATCGACCTGGTGGGAACGATTGCGAAGTACCTCGACACCCTGTCCTCATACACTAAGCCCACACCCTAAGGAAAGGTGATTCACAATGATTCAACGATATATCACAGGTTTGATCACGTGGGCTACGGGAACCATAGGGTTGACCGGCGCTGGAAGTAAGATTCTACAAAAGCCCAACTAAAGTCCGGGGTGCACCGGCTTTCTCCATTTGCTCTTCCGCAAATCGGAACCCTGATCTGTTTCCGAACTCTGATGATCCCCGAGGCTCCAATTAGCCTCGGGGATCATCTGGTTTTCCAATCACGATCGTTCCGACGCTCAGAACTTGACCCAGCACTGCCCTGTGAGGAGTTGACATGAGACTGCCCAACCTGCTGGATATGGGTATCGCGCAGGTGAATCCGCGTGACGCCGAATTCATCTACTACGAGGCTGACGGGCACCCGAACCATCTGGTCGGCGTGTATTTCTTCGAGACCTCTCAACACCCAGCCGCAGAATTCACACAAGCGCAAGCCGTCGAGTGGGTCACCGCCCGACTCGGACACAATCGCATGTTCACACACCGAGTCCAGCGCACGCCGCTGGGGCTTGGCCACCCGTACTGGGTCCCGGACTCAGACCTGGATATTCGCGACCACGTGCGAGTCACCAAGATTGCCGAGCCAGGCTGGGCTCCTTTCCAGAAACCGCTCAGCGAACTACTGACGTCGCACATGGATCTCAGCCGTCCGCCCTGGGAGATGCACTTCTTCACCGGAATCGAAGGGCTCGACGCACTACCTGGCCGACTAACAGCAGTGGTTCTCAAGTCTCATCACAGCGGGGCCGACGGAATTGCCATCCGAATGCTGGGTGAAGCCATTTTTTCGGATACTCTGCGGCCGAGAGGGTTCGAGAGGGAAGTGCCTCTCCTGAAGGGACGCCTATTCGCTCGTTCGGTACTGGAATTTCCTGGACGCCTCTTCCAGTTCGCCAAGAGTATTCCCCGCAATCGAGCTGCGGTCCGAGCTGTAGACGAGGCCAAGGCTGCCGGAAAATGGGCTGAGGGACTCCACGAGAGTTCCGGAATTCGATTCAACGGCAAGGTGAGCGGGTCTGCGTTAGTGGAGCCGATCACGCTCTCGGGCGCTGAGGTTCGGTACGTAAAGAATGCAGTTCCTGGGGCGACTGTCAACGATGTTCTTCTGGCAGTAGTAGGTTGTGCACTGGCGCGATATCTGACGGAGAAGGGCGAGGAGCATCAAGCTTCTCTGTTCTCGATGGTTCCGCGGTCCATGCGCAAGCAAGAGGAGTGGGAGTCCGCAAACCAATT
>NZ_JASHKR010000198.1 GCF_030056815.1 Rhodococcus sp. IEGM 1379 | reverse complement strand
GTGAGCGCACAGGGAGCAACAGCAGTAGGTATCGCCAACGTGACCGCGGACGGAACCGTCCTCGACACCTGGTTCCCCGCACCGGAGCTGGGAACATTCGACAAGACCGGTACCGAGAACGTCGAAGGAACAGACATTCCTTCCGATCTCGCCCTGCTGGCCGGCAACGACGAGGCTCGCGAGGTTTCGCAGGTCATCGTCCGCACCACTATCGCCGACCTCAGCAAGGCCCCGGTCGACGCCTATGACGTCTACCTGCGCCTTCACCTACTTTCTCACCGCATCGTTGCGCCTCACGGCCTCAACCTCGACGGTCAGTTCGGCCTCCTCGCCAACGTCGTCTGGACCAACTTCGGCCCGTGCGCCGTCGAAGGCTTCGAGCAGGTTCGTTCGCGTCTGCGCATCCGCGGCGTCGTCACCGTCTTCAGCGTCGACAAGTTCCCCCGCATGGTCGACTACGTCGTCCCCGCCGGTGTACGCATCGCCGATGCCGATCGTGTCCGCCTGGGCGCACACCTCGCAGCCGGTACCACCGTCATGCACGAGGGCTTCGTGAACTTCAACGCCGGCACCCTCGGCAACTCGATGGTCGAAGGCCGCATCTCCGC
>NZ_JASHKR010000048.1 GCF_030056815.1 Rhodococcus sp. IEGM 1379 | reverse complement strand
GGCGCCTGTGTGGGTAACCGTGCGGGCGCATTCAACATCGGCCAGGAAGGGCAAGTTCTGATCGGGGCGATGCTCGCCGTGTTCGTCGGGCTACGCATGCCTGGCCCCCCGATCCTCGTGATCACCATCAGTGCCGTCGCGGGCGCGGTGGCCGGAGGGTTGTGGGCAGGCGTCAGTTCTTTCCTGCACCGAATCCGAGGCGTGAATGTCGTTGTCAGTACGTTGCTGATGTCGTTCATCGCCGTCCAGCTCGTCAGCTACGTTGTGAGCGTTCCTTGGTTGCTGCAGGAACCGAAGACGGATGCGTCAAGCACCGCAGCAAATCAGTCGGCAATCATTCCCGACGATTACCGTCTACCGTCGTTCGGGCAATATCCGAACCTCAGCATCAACATCGGATTGATCATCGCGATCGTTCTCACCGTTGTGGTGGCACTCCTGCTGGCACGAAGCCGGTGGGGTTTCACAATCGGAATGGTCGGGCGCAACCCGTTGACAGCCCAGCATGCGGGCGTCCGTGTGGCTCTCGTCAGTGCAGCGGCATTGATGGTCTCCGGTGCCTGTGCCGGACTCGCAGGCGCCGTCGTGGTCGAGGGAGCGGTCTACCGACTACAGCCGGCCGTCTCCAACAACTTCGGCTGGGACGGCTTGCTCGTTGCACTCATCGCCCGGAATCGGCCGATGCTCGCCATTCCCGTCGCCATCGTGTTCGGCGCATTGCGAACGGGTTCCGCCTTTCTGGCCGCGACCGGAGTACCGGTCTACCTCGTCAACGTCGTACAGTCCCTGCTCGTGTTCGCCTGCGTCATCGCTCCCGCGCTGACGTTCGCTCAGGCACGACTGTCGAAGAATGCGCAGGAAACGTCATGAGCTTCCCCGACGACCTCGGAATCATTCTCTCGAGTGCCATGCGCCTGACTGCGCCACTCGCATTTGCGGCGTGCGGTGAGTACCTCGCCGAACGTGCCGGAACACAGAACATCTCGGTAGAATCGATGATGCTCGGCGGCGCCTTCACGTCCATCGCCATTGCCAGCGGAACCGGCAGCGCAACGATCGGCCTGATCGGCGGTGCAATTCTCGGCCTCATCATCGGACTCATCCACGGCAACATCTCACACCGACTCGACGTCAACACGTTTGTGGTCGGTCTGGTGCTGAACACACTGGTACTCGGCCTGACGACGTACCTGATCTCACTCGCGGACTTCACCAATCATCAAGTCTCCCTGGTCAGCATTCCCGTCCTGCGAGACATACCGGTGATCGGGCAGGCACTCTTCGTCGAGCGATGGCCGATGTACCTGCTCGTCCTCCTGATTCCGTTGACGTGGTGGTTGGTCGAGCGCAGCCGTTGGGGGCTCAATCTCCGTGCGATAGGCGACAACCCGCAAGCCGCCGACGCGACCGGACTCGACGTCAACAAGCTGCGCCGGCAGGCGCTGCTGTGGTGCGGGCTGTGCTCCGGACTCGGTGGCGCGTATCTCGCAGTCGGCGAAGTGGGATCGTTCAACGCCAACATGACGGGCGGACGCGGCTTCATCGTGCTTGCCGCAGTTATCTTCGGCGCGTGGCGCCTCCGTCGAACCCTTCTGGGCTGCTTGCTTTTCGGATTCGCAGATGCCCTTCGACTGGCACTGCCCGCCTTGGGATTCCAGCTGAACTCGCAGATGCTGATTGCCGCGCCGTACGTCTTGGCCCTGGTCGCAATGGTGGTGATCAGCGGAGCGCTACGAGAACCGCGAGCGCTCGGCAAACCGTTCGTTCGTGGGATCGTCTAATTGCATGACCCGAGCGGAGGAAGAACCACCACTCGAACGTCCACATGCAGGAGCCCGCCGATATCGCTGGGTTGTATTGGCAGCTGGGGTATTTGCACAAGCTTCAGCGGCCTCGGTGCTTCAGGGGATGCCCAGCCTGTCACCTACCTTGCGATCCCAGTTCTCGCTCACCCTTACCTCGCTGGGAATGGTGTTGGCCGCCAGCACAGTCGGCCTACTCCTGTTTCTCATTCCCTGGGGCCTCCTCGCGGATCGCATCGGAGAGAGATGGGTCATGACCATGGGACTCCTCCTCGGCGCCACCGCGCTCCTCGGCGCAGCGGTTTCAACCTCCGTTGCCTCTCTGATGATCTCGATGGTGCTGGCCGGTGCGGCCTGCGCCAGCGTGAATGCAGCAAGCGGGCGGGCAGTGATCTTGTGGTTTCCGCGCAACGAACGCGGATTTGCGATGGGGGCTCGCCAGACGGCGATCCCCCTCGGTGCCGCTGTGGCCTCACTGGCGCTGCCCGCGGCAGCACACGCCTGGGGACTCCGTGGCGCATTTATCACGGCAGCTGCCGGATGCACCGCCGGTGCACTGGTGGTATGGGCATTCATTCGCGATCCCGATCTTCTCGGTAGCGAAGAAAATCCGGCGCAGACACCAGAAAGCGGCACGAACGGTCGGCGAGCCGTCATACAACTCTGCGTCGTGTCGTTTCTACTCATCCTTCCGCAACTGACCATCGTCGGATTCCTCGTCGTCTACCTGGTGGACGGACATGCGATGTCAGCAGCGGCAGCAGCGGGACTTCTTGCCGTGGTTCAACTCGGCGGTGGGGCTGCGCGGCTCGGGCTCGGCGCATGGTCGGATCGGCGGGGCAGCCGGATCGGCCCCCTGCAGTACGTCGCAACTGTGACCAGCGCTCTGTTTGTCATCGCAGTGGTCGGCGAGTTGGTCGGCGGGGCCGTTGCAGTAATCGCGCTGGTGCTCGCTGGCTTCGCATCTATCAGCTGGAACGGACTGGCCTTCACGGCCATTGGAGAACTAGCGCCTCCCAACCGGATCGGTCTGCTGCTCGGCATCCAGAACACAGCAGTTGCTGCGGGGATGACGGTCACCCCGCCACTGATGGGAATTGTCGTCGACGCGACATCGTGGTCGTTCGCGTTCGGCGTGGTGGCCACCGTCGCTGCACTCGCTGCGTTGATCCTGAGTCGGTTGACGGCCGCGGGAAATGGATCCCGGGTTACGAACACGAAACATGTTCGTAAATCTCGCTTTCGGACCCCTGTGACCGATTGACAGCCGGACCAACACTTGGTCGAATGTCTCATAGTACGAGACGATGTCTCGCATTGACTATCCCGCCGAAAATGCTCACATTGAACAATCTCCACTGAAATGAGAGTGCAACCAATGACCACAACGCTTCCACTCGAGCCGGTCACCGACCGCCTGGATATCGGAAACTCGTTTATCGCGCAGGACTGGGATGCACTGACCTTCAAGGTACATCGCAGCGCCTACCGCGAGAACGCTGTCTTCAACCGGGAGAGAAACGAAATCTGGGGCCACACCTGGCTCTACCTCGGTCACGAGACCGAGATTCCCGTGAACGGCGACTTCAAGACACGGACTCTCGGCGGACGCCCACTGATCTTCGTGCGTGACTCGAACGGCGTCGTGCAGGCTTACCTGAATGCCTGCCCTCATCGTGGAACGATTCTGTGCCGTGAAACCGAAGGGCGCACTAAGAACTTTCAGTGCTTCTACCACGCGTGGACCTTCCGTAACTCCGGCGAACTCGCCGCGTTGCCCGACAGTGACGCATACCCGACCGACAGCGAATTCGTGGATTCACTGTCCCTGCGCAAGGTTCCGCGCTTGGGAATCCATGAAGGCTTCGTGTTCATCGCGTTCGACGACACCGTCCCCGAATTGCTCGATCACCTCGGCAAGGCCGCAGATTTCATGTCGATGACCGCAACCATCGGCAAAGACGGCATGACAACCTTGCCCGGTGTACAGAAGTACAGCGTCCGCGGAAACTGGAAACTGGCCGTCGAAAATGCCATGGACGGTTATCATTTCGCGCCCACCCACAATACGTTTGTCGGCTATCTCCGCGAGACCGGATTCGCAGTCACCGATCACGACCAGTACGCTCACGATCTTGGCGATGGTCACGGACTCCTCGTCCTCACCGGGCACAACGGCCGCATCGGCATGATCTGGGAGCCACGATTCGGTGAGGCCGAAAAGATCCGGACCGAGAGCAAGCGTGCCGAAATGGCAGAACGTCTGGGTGCCGATCGGGCGGCAACCGTTGCCGACGCGTCACGAATCCTGTTTGTCTTTCCCAATCTCCTCCTGTTCGACCTCGAGGCACTGACCATCCGCCAACTGGAACCGGTCGAGCCCGGTGTCACCGACGTCCGAGCCTGGCAGTTCGTGGAAAAGGGCGAGCCCGACGATGTGCGTGCTCTGCGCCTCAAGACCATGGCCAGTTTCGTAGGCCCGGGAGGCCTCGCGACTCCCGACGACATCGAAGCCTACGAAGCTGTACAACGAGGCATATTCGCAACTGCCGGTTTCGATTCCGGCGATCTGGATTGGAGCGACATGTCTCGCGGAATGGGCGACGATCTCACCGGACCGCGCGGACGGTCCACCGACGAAGGTGCCATGCGCAGCTTCTGGCGACACTGGAGCAAACGCGTCGGCGAAATCGCCGGTGTCAGCGGAGAGGCCAAATAATGACTGCAGCAATGGAACTGGATCACTCGGTCGGCAGCGAGCGCACCGTCACGCGCGGCGAGGTCGAGGATTTCCTGTACGGGGAGGCAGCGCTGCTCGATGACTGGAAGCTCGACGAATGGCTTACGCAGTTTGCACCCGGTGCGGCCATGCTGGTTCCCACGACAAACGCACAGGGGTTAGGCCCGGAGCTTGCCGGATACTTCGTCGCCGACGACTGGGATCTCCTCAATGCGCGGGTAAAACGCCTCAAGAGCCGGAAGGCTCACGCGGAGAATCCACATTCCCGAACCACTCGACTGGTGAGCAACGTTCGGATACTCGGTCGCGACGGTTCATCAGTAAGGGTCGGCGCAAACTTTGTCATCCACCGATTTCGCGACGGCGGATCGTTTCATTACGTAGGTCGATATGATCATGAGCTGCTCGTCACCGACGACGGTCTTTTGTTCACGCTGCGTCGGGCGACCCTGACCAACGAAGCGATGGAGCCCGGTGCGAGACTCAGCTTCATCCTCTGATCGGCAGAAGCCCACCGTCGTCGTGTTCGGATCTGTCAATGCCGACACGTCGTTGTTCGTCGATGCCCTTCCATCCCCCGGAGAAAGCGTTCATGCCAAGAGGATTCATCGCGACAGCGGCGGAAAGGGCGCTAACCAGGCATGTGCGGCAGCGTACGCCGGTGCTTCGACGGCCATGCTCGCATGTATCGGCGACGATGCCGGTGGTCAGCAATCACGCACAGCACTGAAGAACGCCGGTGTCGACATCAGCGGCGTTCTCGTCGTCGACGCGCCGACAGGATCGGCAACGATCACGGTTGACCTGCACGAGGCCGAGAATACGATTGTCGTCGATGCCGGAGCCAACGCTCTGCTGTCGATCGATCGGGTGCCGATGATCGACGCGGCGGCGGTGATCCTCCAATTGGAAATTCCGTTGGAGGCAGTGGTCGCGGCCACCCGAACTGCCTCCGGCACGGTGATTCTCAATGCTGCACCGGCGGCGGAACTGTCGCCCGAGTTACTCTCTCTTGTCGATGTTCTGGTAGTCAACGAGACGGAACTGGATGTCGTTGCCCGACCCTTCATTCGCGAGGGCACCGTACTGGACAAGGCGACCGGCGTGGAAGGGCCCCACACCGTCATCGTCACTCTCGGCGGCAGCGGGGCGCTGATCGTGCATGACGGTCGGCATGTTCGGATTCCCGCTCCCTCGGTCGTCCCTGTGGATACCACCGGCGCGGGAGACTGCTTCGTGGGCACACTCGCCGCGCATATGGTGGCGGGCCTGACTGTCGAGAAGGCAGTCACCGAGGCGGTGGCCGCGGCGTCGCGTTCGACATTGTTCTACGGCGCACGTGGTTACCTGACCTGACAAGACGATGTAACCGACGCAGCACGGATGGAGCCTACTTCTCGTTCGTAGGCTCCATCTTCGTCTGATCTTCTAAATCCAGGCCGGGAAGTCCGCCTTCCGAATCAGACAGTGCACGCCCTTGACATCGTCAACCACCTGGCTCACCACGAAATCTCCTGCTGCACTGAGATACAGATAGGCTATCGACTCGGGAACGAAAGCTACTTGACTGAGCAAACGGATCGCCTCGCGGACACAGTTCTTCATTGCCTCGTCGAGGTCACGGTCCAACCCCATCGCAATCCAGTGAGTCTCCGTCTCTCCGAACGGTCCGTCGATCGCTCCGGTCGCTGGATATGCTTGTGCCGCAGAGAGGACCGTCAGGCGAACCGTGGTTCGCAACGAAGCTTCGAGCGCGGTGAGGGATACCTCGCCGTTTCCTTGCGCAAAGTGCGGATCACCCATGTAGTAGCCGGCACCGTCGACCTGCACGGGCAGATACATTGTCGATCCCCGCCCGAGATCGCGGACGTCGAGATTGCCTCCGTGAGCGCCCGGTGGGATGGTGTTCAGTGCCACGTCGGTGTTGGCTGTGAGTCCGGACAATCCCATGAACGGTTTGAGCGGGAAGGTGATTCGACGGTTTCCGGCCCAGGCCATGGTCGCGGTGTACGCCTCGACATCAGCTGTGCAGAACTGGCTGATGATGGGTACGGGTTCGCCGGTCTCGTCACTCACAGGCCGCTCACCGGCCAGACAGCCGAGTCCATGGCGACTGGAAACGACGCCGTAGGGAACGCGCGGAGTGAGATCGAGATACTCGATCTTGAGGATATCGCCAGGTTTAGCTCCGTCTACGTGAATAGGACCGGTGACGACATGCGGACCGTCGGGACCGCGGGTATGAACGACGTCCGAGGCAGCAAGTTCCACAAGGTCCGCCAGCACCAAGTCGGCAGAAACCCCGTGGGAGGCAAAGTACGACAGCGGATCTCGACCCTGATCCTCCATGAGACCCTCATGGGAGATCGTGTCTACAGTGACTGTTTCACCCGAAGCTACGGTCAGCACAGGGTCACGGTCAGGCGTGGGGAGTCGCCCCCAGGTCACCGTTTTCGGCGATGCCGCCACGTAGTGATCACCGAGGCGTTCCCCGGAGTGCGGTTGCAGGATGGGCATGAGGGTTGACCTTTCACAAGTCGGATGAAAGCGATGTCGAACGAAGTGAAGCCCGTCGTCGCACATGCGGACCGGTTGATGCTTCTGCGCCCAGATTAATCAGCGAACAATGCTGGCAGGTTACATGCGTGTTGCATGATGAGACGTTATCCCACATCGCTTGACGCACAGCGCTTCTGACTCCTAGGCTTTCGGCATCACCGCAATAACGAAAGGCAGGATCCGTGTCCGAAATTTCAGGCACCCGCAACTGCGGGCCCGCGGGTGTCGCCTTCGTGCGCCTTGCAGTCCCCGACCTGACCTCCACCGTAGAGTTTCTCGAGTATCACGTCGGTCTTGCGCTCGAAGGTCACGACGAATCGCATGCTTTCCTCCGTGTCGGCATCGAACATCACAGTGTCGAACTCGTTGCCGATCCCTCACTCACCGAGTTCCGATACGACGGAGTCGGTTTCCACGTTGCAGACACCGATGATCTGGCCGATCTACAGCAACGCGTCACCAACGCAGGACTCGAGGTTCTACCACTCACCGACAGCACGAAGGGACTGTGCCAGGAAGGATTTGCCGTCCGCGACCCCAACGGCACTCTTATCGAACTGTTCACCGAATTCCTCGAATACGCGGAGACCCCCTGGCCGGACCTGCGCCCCGAGCGGCTCGTTCATCCCTTCATCGTGACTGACAAGTACGACGAAACCCTCGAGTTCTATCTGGGAGTTCTCGGTTTCCAGGCATCGGACTACGTGGAAGATTTCACCGCCTTCCTACGGTGCGAGGACCGCTACCATCACAGCCTCGCCATACGTCGCAGCACCAAATTCTCGCTGGAGCATCTGTGCTTCATCATGGGAAGCATGGACGGTGTTATGCGCCGCCGCGCCCGGGCTCAGTACAAGAACGTCAAGATTCTCGGCGACGTCGTCAATCACTCCGCATCGACGTCTATCGCTTTCTACCTGTTCGACGAAAAGCACGGCCCCCGTTACGAACTCTGCGACGGACACAGAGTCTTCACTCCTGACGAACATGAGACCCATCGGCCGCGTCGGCTCAAGCGCGACCCGAGAAACATCGATGTCTGGCGCGCCGAGGCCGATGACCGCACCTGGGCACACTAACCCCCCGAGGGTCGCCGATCTGCTCGGAGCGATCGGCGTACTCACTGATGGTCCCACGCCCCGGGGCCACGAGCGTTCCACCGCAGCCGCACTGGCAGAATGGGCACGGAACAGATGGCCGGACCTGTACTTCTCGGTCGACGAGATCGGTTCGGCCGGAGGAAATTTGGTCTGTTCCACTGCCGCGCCCTCCCCCGACGATCTGCTGATCTACTCCCATCTCGACACGTCGTTGACCGGCATCGGGGTGCAGGATCACGGGGTGACGGGATCGTGGGACGACGCCGAGGCAGGTTTCCGAGTTTGCGACAACAACGTGTCGGCGTTCGGCCTCGGCGTGGCACGCGGGCCGGCTGCGGCTGCCCTCGTCGGATTTGCCAGTGCGGCAGCATCATTGCCGCAGACCACTCATCGATCGCTTCGGCTTGTTCTCGCGGGTGGGGGGACGCACGAGAACTCGATCCCCGATCCACCAGGACCGGAATCTCTTTACTGCGGACTCGAGACGCACCTCGATCAATATCCGCTCCCCGGCGCCGCTGTCGTCGCCAAGGCGGGTCCGCGCGGAATTCTCTGGGACGAACCGGGAGCCGGGTACCTACGCATCCGTGTCTCGGGCCGTCGTGGCGCCGTGTTGATGCGCGATCGGGCGGATCCACCCGGTGGACTCCCTACTCACGTGGGCGGGATATGCGCGGCGGTCGAAACGTGGCGCGAACAGTGGAGATCGTCGGCCTTGCCCATCGGTCAGTCCGGCCGTGAAGCGGGGATCGGCGCAATCCGGACGGGCTCGACCCGTAAGCCCGATCTCCTGCCGAGCTATGTGGACCTCTACGTCTACGTCGTCATGCTTCCCGGTGATTCCATCGTCGATATCGCCGAGGATCTGCGTCGGTCTCTGCTCAACGCGTTTCACGACAGTCCGCTTGCTCGATGCGACGTGAGCGTCGACGGATCGACACCCCAGAACGCCGGAATTACCGCGCCTGAGTCCGAAGTGGTACAGATGGCACGGGCCGCATGGAGTCGCCGAAACGAAGAAGGCCTACCTGTACTGTCCCGGTGGACCGGTTCGACCGACGGGGCGTTACTGCGCAGTCGTGGCATCGATACAATTCGTACCGGGCCGACTAGTGTGACTGACGACAGAAATCCGGAGTGGGACGTGATCAGCGTCGCCGAGCTGCTACGTTTCACGCACATCTATTCCGAGATCGGCGCGGACTGGGCAGCAGGAGTGGGCAGGGGACGGTAGTGGCGAAGACGTCGGAGGAAAAAGGGGCTCCCGCGATCCAGGCGGTTGAACGCGCGGCGATCATCATGTCCGCCTTCACCCCCGCCCGACCGAGGTTGACGCTGAACGAGATCACGGCTGCCCTGGGCACCAGCAAAGCAACAGCGCACCGCTACACCAAGGCTCTGCGAGCCGCGAACCTTCTCCGATACGACCCTACCGAGACCATGTACTCGCTCGGACCGCAAATCCTCACGTTGGCTGCTGCGGCGCGCTCCGGACTGCCCGTGATCAAACTCGCCGAGCCGTTCATGGAAAAGCTGATGCGCGAGGTCCAGGAAACTGTCGTATTGAGCGTGTGGGACGGCGAGAGTCCCATAGTCGTCGCCACCAACGACAACACCGATCACGTTGCACGTGTCGCGGTCCGTCTCGGGGCCCGCCTGTCCCCCACTGCGTCGGCACAGGGACGCGTGTTCTGCGCGTACCTCCCCGATGACGAAATGCCGATGTTGCGGCGCGAGATGCAATCCGATCCGGAGTTCGCCCAAGAACTCGAACGTATTCGTGAGACCGGCATTTCATTGAAGTCGCCTGTGGTCAACGGGCTCCGAACCTTGGCTGCGCCGGTTTTCCAAACTGGCCGTGTGGTTGCAGCGTTAGCTGTCGTCGCGACGTCCGTGTCCAGTGACGACGAAGTCGACCGCAATACCGATGCACTGCGAAGCTGTGCCGAGCGCCTGTCAGCGACACTCGGCACAACCTGAGACTAGCTGTCCGACGAGTGACCTGGTGTTGTGGACAGTCCCGAATCTATAAGCGGTGCAAGGTTGTTGACGGCCGACGCGGCTTCGCCGAACCCCACGCTCATCAACCGCACCTTGCTCGGATATTCACTGATGTCGCCGGCCGCGAACACCCGTGGGATCGAGGTCTGCATGTCGCGTCCGACGACGATGCGCCGCTTGTCCTGTTCTAGCCCCCACGAATCGAGGGGGCCGAGATCTGCGATGAAGCCCAGGGCCGCGACTATCGACGTGGCAGGCAACTCAACCTGTTCCGTGCCCTTCTTGTTGCCCACCGTCACGCTCGTGACCCAATCGCCACCCGAGACAGCCACCACCTCATGGGGCGTCATGACCGTGACGGTGGACCGCGCTAGTAGTGCGACGCTGCGTTTGTGGGCCCGAAATACCGGGCGGCGGTGGACCAATGTCACGGACGACGCGACGTTTTCCAGTCCGAGCGCCCAGTCGATCGCCGAATCACCACCACCGACAATGACGACGTCCTGACCTGCGAGTTCGTCAAGTCTCGGCACGAAATAACGGAGTCCCCGCCCGGCGAATTCGGAACCGGCAGAAAGTTCTCGGGGGATGAAGCTACCGACACCGCCCGTAATGAGAACTGCCTTTGCATTCACGACTGCTCCGGTACCGGCAGTGATCACGATGCCGTCGGGGCGGGACTCGAGTTTCGACGCCGTAGATCCGAGCAGGAGAACCGGTTCGCTCTGCGATGCCTGGGCGAAGAGAGAGTCGATCAATGCTTGGCCCTTGACGGAGGGAAAACCCGCGATGTCGTAGATCGGCTTCTCCGGGTACAACGCGGCGACCTGACCACCAACCTGCGGAAGCGAATCCATCAGCGCGACAGACATACCGCGAAAGCCGGCATAGTAGGTGGCGTAGAGGCCGGTCGGGCCGGCGCCGATGATCAGAAGATCAACGCTGATCACTTCTGCTGCAGCACTTGTCACCGGTCGCCTCCCCACTGTGCGACAGTTGTGTGATCCTTGCCGGTTGCACCGATCTTGCGAGCGCCACCAGGCGAACCGATGTCGACGAAGAACTCTTTGTTGATATCGACAAAGACCGAGCGATCCTCGGGGACGTCTTCCTCGTGAAAAATCGAAATTACCGGGCAGACCGGTTCGCAGCGACCACATTCGACGCATTCGTCAGGATGGATGTACATCATCCGGTCGCCCTCGTAGATGCAGTCGACAGGGCATTCCTCCATACACGACTTGTCGGTCTCGTCGATACAAGGACTGGTGATGACATACGCCATGAACGCTCCTAAAACTCGTAAAATCATCTCTTTATATGAGTTGCTGACTCACAATATGAGATAGTTTGCGGTCTTGGGGGATCGCTGTCAATGCGGATCGGGCACCACACGAATCTATTCATGTATCCGTAACTCAGTGAACTGCAGCCTTATTTGGTGATCCGATGTTACGAACACGCTAAGTTTAAATCTCTCGTATTGCGAGACGCTATTCCGCATTGACCGACGGTGGGTCGACACATAGTGTTGTCCCAACGCGCCGAGGGATTCCATTCGTACACGCATACTGAGCCCTTCCACCGGCCACACAACCGATACAGGAGATCGCAGCGTGAGCAGGACAGTGAATCTATTGGACGGCAACACGATTCCCGCCATCGGCTTCGGTGTCTATCAGATACCCGATGACATCACCGAACGCACAGTCAGCCAGGCAATCGAATTCGGTTACCGCAGAATCGATACCGCCGCGATCTACGGCAACGAAGGCGGAGTTGGCCGCGCGATACACACGACGTCCGTTCCACGATCGGAATTGTTCGTCACAACCAAACTCTGGAACGACGAGCAAGGCTATGACAGCACACTGCGAGCGTTCGAAAAATCACTCGCCACCTTGGAACTCGACTACGTCGACATGTATCTGATCCATTGGCCACTCGCCAAAGAGCGCAAATTTGTCGACACCTTTCGGGCCTTCCAAAAGCTGAAAGCAGACGGTTTGATCCGATCGATCGGCGTATCCAACTTCACCCGCGCACACCTCGAAGAACTGATCACGGAAACCGGCGAAGTGCCTGTGGTGAATCAGATCGAACTGCACCCGCGACTCGCCCAGAACGAGCAGCGCCAATTCCATGCCTCCCACGGAATCGTTACGGAAGCCTGGGGTCCGCTGGGACAGGGAAGCACCCTGACCATCCCCGAAATCATGGATACCGCCTCGGAACTGGGTAAGACGCCTGCACAAGTCGTGCTTCGCTGGCACCTGCAGCGGGGCACAATCGCTATTCCGAAATCGACTACCCCGCAACGCATCGAATCAAATCTCGACGTATTCGGATTCGAATTGTCCGAGAGCCGGATGGCACAGATCGATGCGCTCGACAACGGTGATCGACTCGGCGCGGATCCGGACGTCATGTGGTGAGCGACAACCCGCCGACCGAGCCGCTTCCCAGCGAACAGGAGACGAAAGCATTCCCCGTTATCCAAGCCGTCGAGCGCGCGGCAATCATGCTCGCGGCGTTTACCCCCCAACGACCACGAATCACGTTGGGGGAGATCACCGCAGCGCTCGGCACGAGCAAGGCGACAGCGCATCGCTACACCAAAGCACTACGCGACGTGAACCTCATCCGGTTCGACGCTGGCGAAGTTCTGTACTCCCTTGGCCCCCAAATACTTACTCTGGCCGCCGCAGCACGGGCCGGATTGCCCGTGATCAAGAGTGCCGAAGTGCACATGGAACAATTGCTGAGAGAGGTACGTGAAACCGTCGTGCTCAGCGTGTGGGATGGCGAAAGCCCGATTGTCGTCGCCACAAACGACAACACCGATCAGGTTGCTCGCGTGACCGTTCGGGTCGGAGCACGATTGTCTCCCACTGCATCTGCACAAGGACGAGTATTCTGCGCCTTCCTCCCCCCCGAAGATGTCCCGATGCTGCGAACGGAAATACACTCGAACCTCGAATTCGCCGACGAACTCGAGCGAATCCGCGCAACACTTGTGTCCGTGAAATCACCTGTGGTGAACGGACTTCGGACACTGTCGGCCCCCGTCTTCGCCGGAGGACGAGTTGTTGCGGCCTTGGCCGTAGTGGCCGCCTCCGTCTCGGTGAGCGGCGATATCGACCGCCACATCGCCGCTCTCAAACGGACAGCAGAAAATCTCTCGAGGGATCTCGGTCAAGGATAGATCTGACAAATATCCAGCCAGGGGCTATCGAAACATCCTCGCGGGGAAGTTATTTCGGGTAAACCGCCACATTACTGTTTGTCGGGCCGCCGGCTGACCGGGGGCCTTCACCACGAGGATCGCGTGCAGAGAAGTGGGGAATGCCTAACCACCTAGTCGTCGTCCGCCGAACTGAGTACGTCGAGGAGATCGTCGAGCGACCCGAACTCGACCATCTCCACATCGGCGTCCTTGCCCTCGACGACAACATCATCGACAGCGAGATCGTCGTCGAGTTGCGCTCGGATCCAACTGTCAGGGAACTGCTTCGGCGCGGCCAGGGAGAGCAGGATCGCCTCGTGGAACACGATGACAGAGCGAAGGTCGAGATCGTCGCGCAACGCTGTCGTCTCCTCGGCAGACTGGGTGGCCACCGCGTCTTCAACTTCGGTGGCGATAGTGTCCACGATGCGCCGCCACTGCAGAACCCCGATCGTGAGTATCCGCTCGACCGCAGCGAGAAGCGCCGGGGCATCGACGTCAGACCGATCGTCGAGTTCCGGTTCGACATTGACGCGAACATCCGCTCTGGCCGCAGGCACCGTGCGGTACCGACAACGAACCCGTCCTCCGTCTGGAGTTCCGCTAACAGTCCACTCTCTGCGACAGCGACAGCGACAGCGGCACACAGCGCAGCAAGGATTCTCGCGGGCTCGGTAATTCCGATATCGCTCACGCTTCGACCTCTCGTCTGCCCCGGCTCGCCGTCTGAAGTCGGGAATCCTCCCATTCATGATCACGGGGCAGGCCGCTGGGACAACACGTCCACCGAGGCCACACCTCGGAGCCGACGTAACGGACAACGCTCCGGTGCTGTCACCGACTGCTTACGTCAGCGCTCGAGTCCACATCAGTGTTGGTGTCATCTGCTCGTTCCTCGTCTGCAGGCGAGGGAACCTGTCCGGGTCGATTCGCGCGGAGACTCCAACATCGGCGGGCTGTATGAACACGCTGATCAGTGGTCAGCTGTACCGACCTCGCTGTAAGCGGATTGAAAGAACGCGAACGAAAACGAGGTCACGTACTCTTTCGAGTTCGTAACCTCGTTCTGTGCAGTTCATGAACTGCTCTTGTGGGCGGAGGGGGACTTGAACCCCCACGTCCCGAAGGACACTGGCACCTGAAGCCAGCGCGTCTGCCATTCCGCCACCCGCCCGGGCAACGTCGAAACATTATCACGATGAGATTTGAAACCACTATTCGTGCAGGTCAGCACCTGAAACGAAGAACACAGCGCATCACAAAGGGTGGAACCGATATCATGCAGGAACCACAGCCAGGTACTGCCGAACAGACGTTTGACAGTACCGTGGAACCTGAACAGCAGTTTGGACGACACGCGACTTGGCGGTGCCGGTGCTAGTTGCCGAGCATTTCCAATCGGTTAGATGCGAAGCGAGAGGAGACCCCGATGGGCATCGTTCAGCGATTTGAACGGAAGCTTCAAGGAGCTGTCGGTGACGCATTCGCACGTGTCTTCGGCGGCGGCGTCGTGCCGCAAGAAGTAGAGGCCGCGCTTCAACAGGAAGCACGGGACCGCGTCGAACACCTCGGCGGTGGCATCCTTCTTGCTCCCAACCACTACGTCATCACCATCAACAATTCGGATCACGAAGAGTTGGCGGCCGACCGCGACCTCACCATCAAGGCTTTCAGCCGGCACCTGCAGGATTTCATCCGCGATCAGGGCTGGCAGACATACGGCGATATTTCGGTAACTTTCGAGCCTTCGCCTACGCTCCACACCGGCCAGTTCCGTACCCGCGGCACTGTCGACCCGGACAATGATGCCGAGCAGGCATCCCCTCGGTCCAATGTTCCGCAGGTGTCGTCGCGGCCACCACAAGCCCCACCGCAAGCGCCGCAACAGCGACCTGCCCCGATCGTTCCCCCTGTTTCGAATCCAGTCCCGTCACAACCAGGAGCCGGCACCATGACGCAGAACTCAGGCTACGAACCCAGCCGCGAACCGGCTGGTCGCCAGCCCGATCAGCAGCCGGCTCGTAACGGATACTCACATGACGACAGCGGATCTGCCGCTGCGCACGGCGGCGGCTACCCCGCGCCGCAGGGTCAGGGCGCTCCGCCGCAGAACGGTTACGACCGCGGCGACGGTTACCGCACGGGCGACGATCAGCAGGCCTATCCCACCCAGAACCCCAACCAGGCGCCGGGTTACGACCAGCAGGGGTACCAGCAGCCGTACAACGATCAGCAGGCGTACCAGGGCAGCTACGACCAGCAGGGTTACACCCAGCAGCCGTACAACGACCAGCAGGCGCACCAGCAGCCCTACAACGACCAGGGCTACCAGCAGCAGGCGTACCAGGGCGGCTACGAGCAGCAGGGTTACGAGCAGCAGGGCTACGACCAGCAAGGTTACGACCAGAACGCCAACCCGCAGCAGCCGTACGAGCAGCAGGGCTACCAGCAGCCCTACAACGACCAGGGCTACATCCAGCAGCCGTACGACGCCCAGTCCTACGACCAGGGCAGCTACGACCAAGGCAATTACGACCAGGCCACCAACTACGACCAGACCCAGTCGTACGCGCAGCAGAGCTACAACCAGGGCGGATACGCGCCCGCAGCACAGCAGGCTTTGACGGCAACGCTGCAACTCGAGGACGGCAGCGGACGCCACTTCCAGCTTCGCGACGGCAGCAACATCATCGGCCGTGGGCAGGAAGCTCAGTTCCGCCTTCCCGATACCGGCGTTTCGCGTCGCCACATCGACATCCGCTGGGACGGCCGGACGGCAATGCTGTCCGATCTCGGTTCCACCAACGGCACCACGGTCAACGGCGCACCGGTTCAGGACTGGCAGCTCGCAGACGGCGACATCGTCCGCGCTGGTCACTCCGAGATCTTGGTACGCATCCTCTGAGTGCCACACCCGGACCGAAAAGGGTTTGCTCAGAATTTTCTACATAACAATCGAACATAGAGCGGTCCGTCGGCGCGACGCCGCCACACCCGTGTCAGTATCGTGCTCTTTTGGGGCTCCGCGCCCCCTATGATGCTGCCAGTCGACAATGCTTGAACCCCGCTAATGGGGATCAAGCCATAGAAGGAGGTGGACAGCCGTGCAGGGCCTGATTCTGCAACTCACACGGGCAGGCTTCCTGCTTCTCTTGTGGCTGTTCGTCTGGGCGGTGTTGCGCACCCTGCGGTCGGATATCTATGCCGGCTCCGGAGTTCGGGTTCCCGCGCGGTACGCCCGCGCCGGAAAAGTCCTTCCGTCACTTGGCAAAACGAAGGTTCCTCGATATCTGGTGGTCACACAGGGCGCTCTTGCCGGCACTCGCATCACGTTGGGTGCACAACCCGTCATGATCGGGCGCGCCGACGATTCAACTCTTGTCCTGACCGATGACTACGCGTCGACGCGTCATGCGCGGCTCTCGCAGCGCGGTGCCGACTGGTACGTAGAAGATCTCGGTTCTACCAACGGCACGTATCTCGACCGGGCAAAGGTCACCACGGCTGTGCGAGTTCCGCTGGGAACCCCGGTTCGTGTCGGAAAAACCGTAATCGAGTTGCGCCCGTGACCCTTGTTCTCCGCTACGCGGCGCGCAGTGACCGCGGTCTCGTGCGCTCCAACAACGAAGACTCCGTGTACGCAGGCGCTCGCCTGTTGGCATTGGCCGACGGTATGGGTGGCCACGCGGCCGGCGAAGTCGCATCCCAGTTGATGATTGCCGCATTGGCGCATCTCGACGACGACGAACCTGGCGAGGACCTGCTGGGCAAGCTCGAGGCAGCGACTCGTGAGGGCAACGATTCCATCGCCGATCACGTCGAGGAAGAACCTGAACTCGACGGCATGGGGACCACGCTCACCGCGATCCTCTTTTCCGGCAGTAAACTCGGGCTCGTCCATATCGGTGACTCGCGCGCGTACCTGCTGCGCGACGATCATCTGACGCAGATCACTCGCGACGACACGTTTGTTCAGTCGCTGGTCGACGAAGGTCGGATCACGGCCGAACAGGCGCACACGCATCCGCAGCGATCCCTGATCATGCGGGCATTGACCGGCAACGAGATCGAGCCGACGCTCACCGTGCGCGAAGCCCGCGCCGGTGACCGTTACCTGCTCTGCTCCGACGGTCTGTCCGACGTGGTCAGTGACGAAACCATCGAGAACACGCTGCGTGAGGGCTCGCAGGAGCAGTGCGCTGATCGCCTCATCGAATTGGCACTCCGCAGTGGCGGTCCCGACAACGTCACAGTTGTGGTGGCCGACGTCATCGACCTCGATTACGGGCAGTCCCGCCCCATCGTTGCCGGTGCTGCGTCCACGGAGGAAGAAGAGTTCACTCCTCCTCCCAACACTGCCGCGGGCCGAGCCGCAGCCATGCGACCGCCGCGCGCGACACCCAAGCGTGTTGTTTCTGTGCCCGAACCCGAGCCCAAGAAGAAGCGAAACCGGTTGTGGTGGGTAGTTCTCGCCGTGGTGCTGCTTGCTGTGATCGGCGTCGGTGCCGTCATCGGCCGCACAGTCATCCGCAACAACTACTACGTCGGAGCTGACGAGGGCCGTGTCACGGTGCTGCGCGGAATCCCCGGTTCCGTCCTCGGCTACTCACTGCAGGAAGCCGATCTGATCGGCTGTGTTGGTGACGACGACGTCCTGACGCTCGTCCCGCCCAACGCCATCCCGAGTGACTGCAACGTCCTCGAGGTGACCGATCTGGCACCGTCGGCGCAGGAACAGGTCCGAACCGGACTCCCGTCGGGCAATCGCCAGGACGCCCAGAGTCAGATGATCCGACTCATCGGCGGCGATCTCCTGCCTCGCTGCGAACCGGTTCCGGCAACCACGACGCCGCAACCGACACCGCCTCCGACTGCAGCACCGCCGGCTCCCGGTGAACCGGTACCTCCCGCACCTCCGGCAACAGCGACTCCCACCCCTGCGCCGACTCCGACCGGAATACCCGGTCAGACTTGCAGGACGGTCAACTGATGTCGTCCAACGCCGCCGCCGGGATGGCTTTTCCGAGCCCGCCCGGAGGTTTTGCCCCGGCGCCGGTCCAGTCGACTCGGCGCAACACGGAACTGTTGCTGCTCGGATTTGCCGTCGTCATCACGACGGTGTCGTTGCTGTTGGTCGAAGCTAGCCAGGAACAGAAGATCACCCTCGATCTGGCAAAGTACGCCTTGACGTACACGGGTCTTTTTCTGATCGCGCACTTGGCAATCCGACGGTATGCGCCGTACGCGGACCCGTTACTGCTCCCGATCGTGGCGCTGCTCAACGGCCTCGGTTTGGTGCTCATTCACCGCCTGGACTTGGCTGACGAGCAGACAGCGCTGTACAACGGCGTCGCGCCACCGTCGCCGGACGCGAACCAGCAGGTGCTGTGGACAGCACTCGCGATCGCGGGTTTTGTTCTGCTGCTTGTGTTCTTGAAGGACTACCGCCTGATGGCGCGGTTCAGCTACACGCTGGGCCTCGCCGGCGTGGTGTTCTTGGCGATCCCCGCGATTCTGCCGGCCCGGTTCTCCAGTGTGAATGGCGCAAAGATCTGGATTCGCTTGCCTGGATTCAGCATTCAGCCCGGTGAGTTCGCCAAAATTTTGCTGATCATTTTCTTCGCGTCGGTCCTGGTGGCCAAACGTGATCTGTTCACCAGCGCCGGTAAGCACTTCCTGGGCATGGATTTTCCTCGTGCCCGCGACCTCGGCCCGATCCTGCTCGCGTGGATCGTGTCCGTCGGCGTGCTCGTGTTCGAAACCGACCTCGGTACGTCGCTGCTGCTCTTCAGCACCGTACTGGTGATGCTGTACATCGCCACCGAGCGTGTGGGCTGGCTCGTGATCGGCGGCGGTCTGCTGGCCATCGGATTCTTCTTCGCCTACAAGATGTTTGCGCACGTCCGCGTTCGCGTCGACACCTGGCTCGATCCGCTCGGCGACTACGCCAACACCGGCTATCAGATTTCCCAGTCACTGTTCGGCCTGGCTACGGGCGGAATCGCCGGTACCGGCCTGGGCAGTGGACGCCCCAATCAGGTGCCGTTCGCCAAAACCGACTTCATCATCGCGACTATCGGCGAAGAACTGGGCCTCATCGGTCTCGCTGCGGTTCTGATGTTGTTCCTGCTGCTCATCGTTCGTGGCCTCCGTACCGCGCTGGCCGTGCGTGACAGCTTCGGCAAACTGCTCGCCGCCGGTTTGTCGTTCACCATTGCGATCCAGATTTTTGTCGTGGTCGGTGGCGTCACCAAGCTAATTCCGTTGACCGGTCTGACCACACCGTTCATGTCATACGGCGGTTCTTCGCTGCTCGCGAACTACCTCCTACTGGGAATTCTCATTCGAATCTCCGATGCCGCCCGCGCACCGGTAGTTGCCAAGAAGAAGGGGCCACCCCCGATCGCCGACGCCCACACCGAGATGATGCCGCGCGTATGAACACTCCCCTGCGCCGCGTCGCGATGGCCGTCATGTTGATGGTTGTCGCGCTCCTCGCCAATGCCACGTACGTCCAGGTCATCAAAGCCGATGACCTGCGAGCCGACCCACGCAACTCACGGGTGCTGCTCGACGAGTACTCACGCCAACGTGGTCAGATCTCGGCTGCCGGACAGGTGCTGGCTGCTTCCCAGTCCACCGACGATCGGTACAAGTACCTGCGCCAGTACCCCAATCCGTACCCGTACGCCCCGGTCACCGGCTTCTACTCGATGCAATACGGCAGCGCGGGCCTCGAACGCACCGAGGATCCCATCCTCAACGGCTCCGACAACCGGTTGTTCGGTCAGCGCTTCTTCGACATAGTCTCCGGACGCGATCCGCGTGGCGGCAACGTCGTGACAACGCTCAATCCGGCAATGCAGCAGGTCGCCTACGACCAGTTGACCAGCAAGGGTTACACCGGTTCCGTCGTCGCAATCGAACCGAGCACCGGCCGAATCCTGACCATGGTGAGCACGCCGAGCTACGACCCCAACAAGCTCGCGAGCCACGACGGCGCCGAAACCACGCAGGCCTGGGACGCGCTCAACGCCGACCCGGCCGACCCCCTGGTGAACCGTGCCATCTCGCAGACCTACCCACCCGGTTCCACGTTCAAAGTGATCACCACCGCTGCCGCTCTGACGGGCGGTGCAACCCCGGACGACCAGCTGACCGCGGCGCCGCAGATCACGCTGCCCGGAACCAACACCACCCTCGAGAACTACAACGGAAGCACCTGCGGACCCAATCCGACGGCGTCGCTACGTGACGCGTTCGCGCGTTCCTGCAACACCGCGTTTGTCGAATTGGGCATCAAGGACGGTGCGGGAGCCATCAAGGACGAAGCCAAGGCTTTCGGTATCGGCCCCAACACTCCGGCCATCCCGTTGCCCGTCGCCGACAGCACTGTGGGCGACATTCCCGACGACGCGGCGCTCGGCCAGACCAGCATCGGTCAGCGGGACGTCGCCGTGACGCCTCTGGAAAACGCGGTGATAGCCGCGACCGTCGCCAACGGCGGTGTGCGGATGCAACCGAATCTGATTTCCCAATTGCAGGCACCGGATCTGACCGATCTCAGTTCCCCGGCTCCGGTGTCGATGGGCCAAGCCGTCTCACCGGCCGTGGCTGCAACGTTGACTGAATTGATGATCGGTTCGGAAAACTTCACCGGCGGCGAAGGCAAGATCCCGGGCGTCCAGATCGCATCCAAGACTGGCACGGCCGAACATGGTGTGAATCCGCGGGAAACACCGCCTCACGCCTGGTACATCGCTTTTGCACCAGCTCAGAATCCGACGGTCGCAGTCGCCGTCATCGTCGAGAACGGTGGCGACCGTGGACTTGCCGCTACCGGTGGCTCGGTGGCTGCACCGATCGGTCGCGCAGTAATCGCAGCCGGAATACAAGGGGGCTGAACCATGGCGTTGAACAACGGCGCTTTGATCGCCGATCGTTACCGACTGAACCGGCTCATCGCTACCGGCGGAATGGGCCAGGTCTGGGAAGCAACAGACTCACGACTCAATCGACGCGTCGCCGTCAAGGTACTGAAGTCTGAGTTCTCCTCCGATCCGGAGTTCCTGGAGCGCTTCCGGTTCGAAGCTCGGACGACAGCTCAGCTCAATCACCCCGGCATCGCGGGAATCTACGATTACGGCGAGACTCGGGACAGCTCCGGCGATTCCACTGCCTACCTGGTAATGGAACTGGTCAACGGTGAACCCCTCAACGCCGTTCTCTCACGCGTCGGCCGCCTTGCTGTTCCGCATGCCCTCGATATGCTCGAGCAGACCGGACGCGCACTGCAGATCGCCCACGACGCAGGTGTCGTGCACCGTGACGTGAAGCCCGGCAACATCCTCATCACCCCCACCGGCCAGGTCAAGATCACCGACTTCGGTATCGCGAAGGCCGTCGAGAACTCACCCGTCACGCGTACGGGAATGGTGATGGGCACCGCCCAGTACATCGCTCCCGAGCAGGCCCTGGGCCAGGATGCCACCGCCGCCAGTGACGTGTATTCACTGGGAATCGTTGGTTACGAAGCACTTTCCGGACGACGACCCTTCACGGGCGACGGTGCATTGACCGTCGCGATGAAGCACGTGCAGGAAATTCCGGCTCCGATGCCGGCGGACCTGCCCCCGAATATTCGCGAACTCATCGACATCACGCTAACCAAGGATCCCTCCGGTCGTTATGCCAACGGCGGCGAGTTCGCCGACGCCGTTGCCGCGGTACGGGCCGGAAGGCGTCCGCCGCCACCAGGTTTGGCGCACGGCGGATCCGCGACCCCGACCGGCGCAACACAGATATTGGCGCCCACCGCGGGGTATGCGGCTACGGGGTACACCGCGGCGGCGGATGCCGGCGGGCTGACGAGTGGTCAGAAGGCGATGGCCTGGGCCGGCGGCGGATTGATCGCACTGGCACTGATCATCGGCGGCGTCTGGATTGCCACGGACAGCTCGGACAACTCCACCCCAGCTGTGGTGTCGTCGACGACGACCAAGCCGACGACAACGACGACCAAACCCACCACGACAACGACTCGGCCCACGACTACGACAACCGAGCCGACGACCACCACCACGGTTCCGACGACGACAACCACCACCACGGTTCCGACGACGACAACCACAACAACGGTTCCGACGACCACCACGACAACTGAACCGACCAAGACAACCACCACGACCACCACGACCACCACCACGACGACCGAGTCGAACGCTGCAGAAAAACCGCTAGGAAACGAAGAATGACGACACCCCGCAATCTCTCCTCCCGATACGAACTGGGGGAGATTCTCGGCTTCGGTGGAATGTCCGAAGTTCATCTGGCGCGCGACCTGCGACTCAGCCGCGACGTGGCTATCAAGGTTCTGCGAGCCGACCTCGCGCGTGACCCAACGTTCTACTTGCGGTTCCGTCGTGAAGCGCACAATGCCGCCGCACTGAACCATCCCGCGATCGTCGCTGTCTACGACACGGGTGAAGCCGAGACCGAAGCCGGGCCCCTGCCGTACATCGTGATGGAGTACGTCGACGGCGATACCCTGCGTGACATCGTGCGCAGCAACGGGCCGATGGCGCCTCGTCATGCAATGGAAGTGATCGCGGACGTGTGCGCCGCGCTGGACTTCAGCCATCGCAACGGCATCGTCCACCGCGACGTCAAGCCCGCCAACATCATGATCAACCGCGCCGGCGCCGTGAAGGTGATGGACTTCGGTATCGCCCGAGCCATCTCCGACGCGTCCAGTCCGATGACGCAGACGGCGGCAGTGATCGGCACCGCCCAGTACCTCTCACCTGAGCAGGCCCGCGGTGAGCAGGTCGACGCACGTTCGGACGTCTACTCGCTCGGTTGTGTGCTGTTCGAAGTCCTCACCGGTGAGCCGCCCTTCTCCGGAGACTCTCCGGTTGCCGTGGCGTATCAGCATGTCCGTGAAGACCCGCCCACGCCGTCGGAGGTCAACCGCGACATTCCGCGTGAGTTGGATTCGATCATCCTCAAGGCGATGAGCAAGAACCCCGCCAACCGGTACCAGAGCGCCGGCGACATGCGCAGTGATCTGGTTCGGGTGCTGGGTGGCCAACGCCCGAGTGCACCGATGGTCATGAACGACGAGGACCGCACCACCATCCTCGGTTCCGTCGGCAGCGACACCGGTAACTTCCGCACGGCCCCGGATCCTGTAGATCCCGTCGCTCCCGCAACGAAGCGGAGAGCACCGGAACCGCCGGCCAAGAAGAAGGGCCTGCGGTATGCCCTGATGGGCTTCGTGGCCGTTGCCGTCCTCGCGCTGATCGCCGTGTTCATGCTGAACGTGAACTCGCCGCAGACCGAGATGGTGACCGTTCCCGCAAATCTGACCAACCAACCCGCCGATGCCGCCGAAGCGACACTTCGGAACGCTGGATTCCAGGTGGAACGTCAGCAGAAGACCGACAAGGTGGTAGCAGCGGGCAACGTCATCACCACCCGTCCGGTGGCCGGTGTCAGAGTCGAGAAGGGCAGCACCGTCACGCTCGACGTATCCACCGGGCCCGAGCAGGTTGCCATCCCGCGCCTGACCGGGTTGAGCCAGGACGACGCCGAAAGAAAGCTCAATGCCGTCGGTCTGCGACTGGATCCGACGATCGGTCAGGCAGCGTCGACGGTCGCCGAGGTGGACAAGGTTGTCAATCAAGATCCGGCCGTCGGTGTTTCGGTCACGCTCGATTCGGCAGTCTCGATCACTGTCGGCACCGGTCCTGAGCAGGTCCGCGTCCCCGACGTCACGGGCCAGCGTCAGGAAGTCGCGAAGCCCAACATCGAAGGTGCCGGCTTTGTCGTACAGATAACGGAAATCGATTCCGGGCTACCCAAGGGCCAGGTGGTCTCTACCGATCCGGCGGGTGGCACGTCGGCAACCAAGGGCACGACCGTGACGCTTCGGGTGTCCAACGGCAACAAGATCGCGATGCCCGACCTCACCAACAAGAACGTGTCCGACGCATTGGCAACACTGCGGACTGCGGGTTGGGCGGGAACGGCAACACAGCTGGTACAGACCCAGACCACCACGCTCGTTCCCGAGATGGTGGGCAAGATCGTCTCGCAGACTCAGCCTGCTGGGTCCGAAATTTCCAAGGACTCCGTCATCACGGTCAGCGTCGGCGCGCTGGGAATCCCCGGTAGGTAACGAGCAAGGTAGGGACCGAGTCAGAGGATCGCGGGTAGTGCGCCACCGAGCGCCGACGCGACCTCTGCCTCGAGGGCCTTCACGAGAGCTTCCGGCGGAGCCTCGCCGCACACGGTCAACCAGTTCGCGAGCATCCGATGTCCACCCTGAGTGAGCACGGATTCGGGATGGAACTGGACACCGTGGATCGGTAGTTCGCGGTGACGCATCGCCATGACGACACCGCTTTCGGTGTGTGCGGTGACCTCGAGTTCGTCCGGAATGGTGTCTTCGAGGACCGTCAGCGAGTGGTAGCGCGTCGCGGTGAAGGGATCGGGCAGACCGGCCAGAACTCCGACGCCCGTGTGATTGACCCGGCTCGTCTTACCGTGCAGAAGTTCCGGCGCCCGGTCGACCGTTGCGCCGAAAGCTGCACCGATCGCCTGATGTCCGAGGCAGACGCCCAGCAGTGGAGTCTTGGATTCGGCACAGACTTTCACCAGGTCCATCGTCACGCCCGCACGCTGCGGGGTTCCGGGGCCGGGACTCAGGAGAATGCCGTCGAACTGGGCCGCGGCCGCCTCGAGGGCACCGGGTCCGGTCAGTTGCGGATCGTCGTTACGCCAAACCACCGCTTCGGTTCCGAGCTGACCCAGGTACTGAACCAGATTGAACACAAAGCTGTCGTAGTTGTCGACGACAAGAATCCTCATAAGAGCAGGGTAAACGTCCGAGTTATCCGCCGGTATAGGCGGGCACCGTGATCTGCTCCGAACTCGCCTGCGTGTACCCCAGCCCGAAGCGCGTGGCGTACTGCTTGAAGACCCGGATTCCGGGTTCCCCGGCAAGAGCCGCCTCGAGGCGTTCGGTGTTGCCGATTGCTCGCATCACGTACGGCGGACTGTAGGTGCGCCCGTGCAGTAGCAGCGTGTTTCCGATACACCGCGGAGCCGACGTGTTCACAATCCGTTGATCCTGCATACCGACTGCCTCGGCACCGCCGGCCCACAGAGCATTCAGAACGCTCTGAACGTCCTGCTGATGGACAACCAGGTCGTCCGGGGTGGCGTCGACGGGATATTTGCCGTCAGCATTACGCGGCGCATCCGTCATGGTGACGACGACACCGGGACCGGTCATCGACGTCAAGCCGGCGTCAACGGAAATCGCGTCGATGTCGGCCAGTGCGTCGGCAACTCCGGCATCGGATCGCGCGGCCTCGACCTGGAGTGCGTTCAGTTGCGCCGAGAGCTGGTCCCGAGTGGCGGAGACGTCGGAGGCATTGGCCTGTGCGCTGCGAACCAGATCGGACAGGCGGGTGCTGTCGGTGACCTGGAGTTGATTCTCTTCGGCTGATCGCTGCGCTGTGGCAACCATGAGACCGGCCACTAGACAGACGACGAGTACTCCGACGCGCCAGAGATTCTGTGTCACTCCACGCTGCGGCACTACTTCCTCCCCGACTTTCCCCGATCGGCCCGTGACCGGCCGGACCCAGCTACGTTAGCGTGTATATACACAATCAGGTCACACCGTTAGAGCGAGGACGTTATGCCCAAGTCGAAGGTACGTAAGAAAAACGACTACACGATCAATCCGGCCAACCGAACTCCGGTCAAGGTGAAGATGGGTCCGTCGAGCGCGTTGTACGTCTCGGTGATGCTCGGTTTCATGCTTGTCGGGCTGGCCTGGCTGATTGTGTACTACTTGGCCGCAGATTCCATCACATGGATGAACGACTTGGGAGCGTACAACTTCCTGGTCGGCTTCGGATTCATGGTCGTGGGGCTCATCATGACCATGAAATGGCGCTGACCTGCGAATATTAATTCGCATCGACCTAGAACCGTCAATCAATTACATGGGTGTCATTCATCCCCAGTGTGGATAACTCCTGTGGACAACTAAGGAAGTTATCCACATGCTCGAGGATGAATTTCATCCACAGCCTCGCGACAACGGCTCGGACGTCGTCTCGTGGGCCACTCCGATGAGCGCTGTCTACGCAATGTTCGGCGGTGGAATCGCACTCGCGATCGCGACGATCGTGGTGCCCACCGAGACGGCTGGACGCTTCCTGCTCGCCCTCGCGGTGATTGGGCTGTTTGTCATGGGCGGACTCGCCTTGAAGCAAAGACCACGACTCGCCGTTATCGACGACAACGGCACCCCGGCAATTGCCGTGCAAAGGTTACTCGCCCGCCACGTCTTCACCCGTGAGCAGATCGACCGTGCGCGGTTGGTGCGCTACCCACGTCTGGGCCGACGCGTCCCGATGCTCGAAATCGACATCGTCGACCGCCCGACCGATACCGAGAAACTCCTGATCTTCGGACGCTGGGATCTGGGCACCAACCCCGAAGACGTCCTCGACGTGCTGACTGTGCACGGATTGGTGCCGCTGGAGAAGTAGCTCCCTGGACGGCAGTTATCTAAACCGTAAGGAAGGGGTACTGCTCCCGCAGCTGTACGACGCGCATCACGACGATTCCGAACATGACCACGGTTACGGCCCCCAAACCGATCCAGCCGATCCTTACGGACTTTTCCCGGTCCTGAGCGGCGCCGAGCCACTGCGGGGCGTACAGGAACGCTGCGGTGGCCGCAGCGCCCGCAAGAAGCCCACCCGCATGACCCCAGAACGAGATACCGGGCAACGAAATACTGATGATCACGTTGATCGCGATCACCGAGATGATCGGCACCGGGCTACGACGCAGGCGCAGCAGGATCACTGCCTGCGCGCCCATGATCCCGAAAATTGCACCAGACGCACCGGCCGTCCAACTGGCCGCGCCGCCGGAGAACACGGGCTGAAATGCCATCACCGACGCGCTGCCGCCGAGCAACGACACCAGGTAGACGCTGATGTACCGGGAACGGCCCATCACGATTTCGGTATCGCGGCCCAGGATGTAGAGCGCATACATGTTGACGGCCAGATGCAGGATCCCGAAATGCAGGAAGCCCGAACCGATCAACCGGAACCACTCGCCGCTGGCGACCAGCCCGGGATTGAGGGCCCAGTCCGCAAAAATCGACGAGCCGACCTGATTGTTCATGATGCTGCGTGACTGGACGAGCGTCGCAAGGAAGGCCAGGACGTTCAGGCCCATCAGCGTGTACGTCACAACCGGCACCGGCGGCGTCTGGCTGACCGTATTGCCAGCAACACCGCGCACGGAACGGATATCGCGTTGACCGGCAGCTACACAGTCAACACATTGGTAACCCACCGCAGCATCACGGAGGCAATCCGGGCACGCCGGGCGGCCACAACGATTGCAGGAAAGCGACGTGGGTCGATCTTGATGGCGGACGCACCGCGGTTGGGGCGGGATGCCCTCACTCGCACCGCCGCCCCAACCGGGGTTAGTCATCTTCGTTGTTTACCTGTTCAGGAGATGGTGATGCTGTTGATGACGACGGGCTCGACCGGACGATCGGAACGATCGACAGCGGTGGTGGAGATGGCGTCGA
This sequence comes from Rhodococcus sp. IEGM 1379, assembly GCF_030056815.1. GTDB lineage: Bacteria > Actinomycetota > Actinomycetes > Mycobacteriales > Mycobacteriaceae > Rhodococcus_F. Next base: position 6,247 of record NZ_JASHKR010000048.1, on the reverse strand, counting down.
CAACCTTGCGGGACTCTTCGTCGATAACTTCACCGAAGATGGAGTGCTTGCGGTTGAGGTGCGGCGTCGGGCCCGCGGTGATGAAGAACTGCGAGCCGTTGGTGCCCGGGCCGGCGTTTGCCATAGCGAGCAGGTAGGAGCGGTCGAACTGCAGTTCCGGGTGGAACTCGTCGCCGAACTGGTAGCCCGGGCCGCCGCGGCCGGTTCCGGTGGGGTCGCCACCCTGGATCATGAAGCCGTCGATGACACGGTGGAAGACTGCGCCGTCGTAGAACGGGCCGGTCTTGGTACCGGATGCGTTCTCGGTCTTGTACTCTTTCGAGCCGTCGGCGAGGCCGACGAAGTTCTCGACGGTCTTCGGCGCATGGTTGCCGAACAGAGCGATCTTGATGTCGCCGCGGTTCGTGTGCAGCGTTGCGGTTGCGGTCTGATGAGTTGAAGTCACCCCACCATCGTGCCATTGTCTGGGTTTTCATGGATGCCGCCCCGCTGAATCCGTTCGCAAACTGTGCTCCGACGCCTGTGGCACAGTGAAGTCATGACACGAGTGACCGAGTCCATCAGCACGCAGCTGCCCACCACCGATGCTCGGCGTTGCGCCGCCGTTGTCGCGAAGTCGGTGGCACGGGGCGCCGGCCAGATCGGACTGTTCCTGGGCCGCCAGGGCGCTGCGGCAGCCAAGAAGGGCGTCGAATGCGCCAAGGCAATCCCGTCCAAGTCGGCAGCCCGGAGCGAGCGGGTGGAAAAGCCTCGCGGACGTAAGCGTCTCGCCGTTTTCGTGGTCGCCGGTGTTGCGGTGATCGGCGGCGCGGTGTTCTACAAGAGCCGTCGACGCGAGCATCCGCCGGTGGCGTCGACACCTCCACGCATCGACGAGAAAACCGCATAACCTGTTGCCAGAAGCCCCGGAACACCAAGTGTTCCGGGGCTTTTCAGTGCTCCGTCAGCAGTTGGACGGTGCCGGAACGTTTTTGAATCGATCGATCATGTAGCCGACAGATTCCGAGGTTCCCGTCAGATAGGGAGTGGCATGGTTTATCGCCATTCCCGGAATGATCGGGGGCAATTCGTTCACCGAAAACTGTACTGTCGCACCGTTGTTGCACCAGTCGCGGGCAAGTTCCTGCCCTTGACCGAACGGAACTATGTCGTCGGAGCGACCATGCTGAATCAAGACCGGTGACGTCGGAGTCAGATGGCCGATCTTCTGCTCGTCCAGGATTTCCTGCGCAAGTGGCAGGCGCGCAAGGACCGTCGACAACGATTCACCGGACTTGGTGAAACTCGAAGACTTCTGGAATCCAAATGCCAATCCCGTCTCCGCGACGCACTGATTCTTGGTCGCTGCCAGCATCTGCCGACCGCGATCGTTGATCTCTGCATCAAGCAGCGGTTCAACCTCCGGGTACTGAGCCAGAATTCCGTTGAGCGCGTATCCGATCACACCGGTGAGGAACGTGCCGTCGACCTGCGCCAGCGTTGCCGCCAGATCGGCCGGCGGAGCACCCGCATACGTGCCCTTCAGATCAAGTTCCGGCGCGTACGACGGCTTCAATTCCGTTGCAGCAGCAGCAGCTCCACCACCCTGCGAGTAACCCCACAGGCCGACGGGACCATTGCCCGAGATACTGGCATTGGGCAATTGTTGCGCGGCACGCACCGAATCCAGAACCGCATGGGCCTCAGCCGCTCGGTTCACGTAGGTGTGATCGCCGGGAGTTCCCAGGCCGTCGTAATCCGTCACGACGACGGCAATGCCGTTGAGCAGCAACGCGTTTACCCAGATCGACTCGTAGCCGATCATCACGTCGGTCGGGAACTGATACTCGAGTCCGGTATTGAACAGCTTGGACGGCGCACACTGGTCGCCTTGCCCATGTGTCCCCACAGCTACGGCAACCAGTGGACGCACCCCCTGTCCGGTCCACGGGTTGGTCGGCTCGAGGTAGGTGCCGGTGACTGCGACGGGAGCGCCTATGGCGTCCTCGCTGCGGTACATGATCTTGGTGGCGGTCGCCGGCCACGGACCATTGCTTCCGGGCACACTCAGTATCAAGGGCATCGGCTCCGCTTTGATGAGATCGCCGTTGCTTCCAGCCGGCGATTCCGTCGGCGGAGTGTAGAAATCCGCTGGTTCCGCCACCGCGAACGGCGCCGTTGCAGCACTGACAACCAGTGCTGCAACGGATATGCCGGCGGCCCACCACATTGGGCTTTTCACGTTCACGTTCTCCCCACGTCGATGTGCACTGTGGTCTGACACACAGTGAACGCAGGGTAACATATACCTCATTTCGGTCAGCCCGATAAGGTTTCTCACTTAAATTGGTGTACTGCAACCACTTTCAACTACTTGGTGGGCTCCACATTTGTTGTCAGGATCGCGCGCAACTGGTTTGTGTTCTCCGGCGTCCACGTTGCTGGATGCAAGATATTCGCCCACATATCCGCCGCGTCTTCGCCGTAATTATGCCCGTGACCAGACGGAACATCCGCCGAGAACACCATGTCCAGGGTGACCTGCCAGAACGTCACCAACGGAATCCACGTCATCCCTGGATCGACGTCACGACCCTCCGGCTTCTCCCGCAACCAATCCGGCTTGTGGAACAGAAGGTCGAAAGACCACCAGGTAATCGGATCACTTGCGTGCTGCCAGTAGACGATTCGATCGTCTTCCCAGTCAGCCTTCAATTCGAGGTCTTCGGGGTCCGCCGCAAAGCGGATCGTCTGGCCACCGTCGATCACGGGAAGAATCTCACGCGAACCCGAATCACGGTCGTTGGTAATTTCCTGCCACTGCGTCGTGAAGTTGGGTGTACCCACCCACAGCGCGCCGTCGACCCGAGTCATCATGTCCTGGGCACCGGCAAAAGCTGCCTGCCCACCGTAGGAACCGAGGCTCTCGCCGAACACGACAAGCTTGGGACGCGTCTCGACAGGCATGTCGATCCACTCGGCAAACACCGCGTTGAACAGTGCGCGGCCGGCAACCTGGGGAGTCTCACGGTCCGCAATGAAAGCCAACGGACTCGGCAGGAACGAATACTGCATCGACGCGATAGCCGTGTTGCCGTCCTCGACGTACTCGAACGACGACGCCACATCCTCGTTGACCCAACCGCGACCGGTCGTCGTCACCACAGCCAACGTTCCACGATCGAATCCGCCGGTGCGCTTCAATTCCGCCACCACACGGTCTGCGACACCACGAATCGAATCCGAGGACTCACGTCCGGCGTACACCCGGATCGGTTGTTTCGCCTCACGCCCGGTCAACTGCGAAATCTCTTCAGCAGTGGGCCCGCTACCCATGAAAGTGCGCCCCTCCTGCCCCAGGGTGTCCCAGGCTTCCGGTGACATAGGCGAACCACTGCGCTCGGCAATCAGAGGCTGCTCGATGCCGTCGGGTGTCTCGTTGTCCGCACCTGAGAAACTCCAGTTCGCAAAGGCGATCAACCCGTTGTACAGCGCACCGTTGATGACGAAGAAGCCGAAGGCGAACACAACGACGAGGCTGGCGACCTTCGCCGCCTCCTTGGGCACAAATCGCAGAGCAACCTGCGTCAAACGATTGGTGGTGAAGCGGAGGCCCCGTGCCGCCTCGAGCAGGATGAACCAGATGAACAACGAAATGATCAAGACCAGGAGGTAGTTCGCCTGATTGGCAGGCGGCATCGCCACCAGATCCCGGACGATCTGCTGCCACCATGACCCGAGAACCAGGAACAACGGGACCAGAATCACCGCTGCGGCCGCCATGACCCACCACGCGATCTTCTTCGTCCGCTCCGACCACTTGGGTTCCACGCCACACTTGCGGACCATCCATGCGATCAGAGTTCCGAGTGCGTAACCCATCGCCAAGGAGATGCCCGTTGCAACGCCCTGCAAATACCAGGCACGCGGAAGCAATGACGGCGTCATCGACCACACAAAAAAGACCAGAGCAAAGGCGAGGCCGACGGGATGCAATGTCCCGAAGTATCGGCGCAGGCGGTCCCACACAGGTTTCATGCGGGAATCGTATGCTGAAAACCGCAGCCACCGCCTCGCCACCCGGACGTCCGGTTCGCCCAGAGAGCCAGATAGAGCTCTTGTCGACCATAGCCCTGGGCATTGGGCTATTTCTTCGCCTGCGCTCGCCACAGCGGCAGAGCGAACGTACCTTTCGGCGCACCTAAGGCGATGGATGTGGCGTTCGCTCGATGGCGGGGCAGGCATACGGGCCCAGGCATACGGGCCCAGGCATACAAAAACACCCTCCCGGTTTCCCGGGCGGGTGTTTTCTTTCAATCTATTTCACTGTGGAGCCTAGGAGATTCGAACTCCTGACATCTGCCTTGCAAAGGCAGCGCTCTACCAACTGAGCTAAGGCCCCGTTCGGTTTTCCGACCGGAGTCAGAGTACCTATGTTCTATCCTGTTTCCAAATCGTGCCAAACATTGCCTCCGCGCCGACTTTTGATCAGCTTGGTGACTACGAGAGACACCAGAACGCCGGCCCCGACAAGCAGGAAAACCTTCATTCCAGCAACCCTTCTTCGGCACAAGGAGTGGGCCTAGGAGGACTTGAACCTCCGACCTCTTCATTATCAGTAAAGCGCTCTAACCACCTGAGCTATAGGCCCCTGAACCGGTCCAAAGATTACCCCACCGGTCCCGCAACACCAAAACGGGTCCGGTGGGGCAACGTTTCCGCAGGTCAGTCACGGTCGGCGAGAGTTACCTCAACGCCACCGACGAGATCGCTGCAGAGGTTGTAAATGAACGAACCGATCGTGACGAGCGCCGTGAACAACACCATGTTGGCCACACCGATCACTGCGGAGTAACCGAAAACCTGCCCGGCCGTCACCAGTCCACCCGAGCTCGAATCCGACACGATGTCCGTGAACGCGTTGTTCAGGCGGTCCCAGACGCCCATGCCGTCGAGAACGACGTAGAGGAGGCCCACAGCCACCATCCACACGAAGAACAACGACACCGAAATAACGGATGTGATCTTGAGCGTGGACCACGGATCGATACGACGAATCTGCACAGTCGCCCGCAGCGGCGCCCCATCCGATGCTTGTCCAGCAGCTACGTGAGATTTGTCACTCGATGCTGCATGTGGCAGAGGATGCTTCGCCTCGGAGAGGTCCGGCAGGTCCTTCGGCAGATCCTTACGACTGATGTGCCGAGTCGGACCGTCGATGGCCGCGGCCTTCGCTTTGGGGCCCGGGGCCTTGGAGCTTCCAGCGGCAGAGTTTCCGGCAGCAGGTTTTCCCACAACAGGATTCCCCGCCGGCAGATTTTGCCCCTTGGGTGCGGCGATCCCGGTGATCACCGGCCGTGTCTGCTGACCGGCCGGACGGACCGGCGGTGGGCCGGACGGACGGCCTGCCGGCGCTGCACCCTGCGGCGCACCGGAAGAAGGACGGTCAGCCGGTCGCTGATTCGCTGGACCGGTCTGCGGCTTCCCAGCCTGAGCGGCCGGGGCAGGCTGGCCTTTCCGCACGTCAGGGGCAGGCTGGCCTTTCCTGACGTCAGGTCTAGGTGCGGCAGGACGCGTGATGTTGGTCTGAGGTTCCCGCTGCTGCGCCGGACCCGATTGCTGCTGGGGATCCGGTTGCTTGGGCGACTGCTGACCACGCTGCCACGGAGGAGCCTGATTGCCACGAGCCTGAGCTATCTGAGCCTCGGGAGCCTTCGGGGCTTCGGGAGCCTTCGACGCGGCGGCCGCGGGTACGGAAGAAGAACTCTTCTCTGCACCCGCCGCTGCCGGCTTCCCAGCCAACGGCGCAGCTGACTTGTCTGCCACAGGCGCCATAGGCTTGTCCGCCACAGGCGCAGCCTGCTTTTCTACCGGTGCCTTGGCGCCGGCAGTAGGCCCGTCGGGCTTGGCGTCGGCCAGGGGCTTAGAGCCCCCGGCACCCGCCGGAGCAGTTACCTGCTCCGGCTTCGGTGGCGTCGAACCGGAAGTGCTCTCGCTCTTCTGGTCACTGCCCGGCTGGTTGGGAGTGCTCACTAAGACTCCTTAGCTCCATCGGCATTGTCTGCGCTGTCGGTGTTCTCGGCAGCAATCTCTTCGGGTTCGTCGGCGTTGCGCGCAATTGCGAGCAAGGTGTCGCCGTCGCCGAGGTTCATCAGACGGACACCCTTGGTCTGGCGTCCGGCCTTACGAACCTGCTTGGCTGCGGTACGAATAACGCCGCCGCCCGAGGTGATCGCGTACAGCTCGTCGTCGTCGTCGACGATGAGCG
>NZ_JASHKR010000197.1 GCF_030056815.1 Rhodococcus sp. IEGM 1379 | reverse complement strand
ATGCTTCTGTGGGTGTGCGGGAGTTGTTCGAGGCATCGACGGTAGAAGGTTTGGCAGCACGGATCGGCGGATACGTCGGCGCAGGAGCACATTCCGCGCTTGTGCCGCAGGAACGTCCGGTTCGGATTCCGCTGTCGCTCGCGCAGCAGCGGATGTGGTTCCTCAACCGCTTCGATACTGCATCAACTGTCAACAACATCCCCGTGGCTGTGAGGTTGACAGGTAGCCTGGACGTCGACGCTCTTCGTACCGCGATTCTGGACGTCATCACACGGCACGAAGCACTTCGCACGCTGTACCCGGAAATCGAAGGCATCGGCTATCAGCAGATCCTCCAACCTGAAGCTGTCGAGCTTGCACTCGATGTGGCGCGGATCGACAAGGAGCAGTTGAACGCCGAACTGTATGCGTTCTTCGCCAAGCCTTTCGACGTCACCGTCGAGGTTCCGTTGCGGGCCAAGCTGTTCCAGGTTGCCGACAGCGAGTTCGTGCTTTCCTTCGTGATTCATCACATCTCCACCGACGGCTTCTCGATGGGGCCGTTGACTCGCGATGTGATGACTGCGTACTTCGCGCGTAGCAACGGACAAGCGCCCGCGTGGGCACCGTTGCCGGTGCAGTACGCC
>NZ_JASHKR010000047.1:16232-36868 GCF_030056815.1 Rhodococcus sp. IEGM 1379 | reverse complement strand
CAGACGCGGCCTGAGCCTATAAACCCCACGAGTCAATCAAAGTGGGGGCAGTCCCATCTGGCCTGCGGCCTGTGTCTGCACCCTCGTCGAATATCGTTCGGTACTTCACAGGAGGCTGATCCGGCCTGCTGACGACGTTTGGAGTGCTGACGTGGCGATGGATAAGAAACTGGGGCCGTGCGTCATTTGCGGGGAGCCGGGGAGTTCGACTCTCGAGCACATCATCCCGCAGGCGTTGCTAAGGCGTATGGGCATCGAACCGGCGACGACTGCGAATCATCCGCTCACGACATCACTATGCAGGAGCTGTAACAACGCAACCAGCAAGTTGCACAACAATACGGCTTTGCTGGACCTGATCGAGACGGGCGCACCTGTCTCGAAAGAAGATCTCGACGCCCTCGCACACTGGATCGTGTGGATCACCTTGCTGTTGGGTGTTAAACGGGCCGGAGATGTCTGGCCGGTGGAGGACGCACGGAAGCAGCTGAAATCCCGCTTCCGCGACGGTTCGACTGGGGGTCTACCCAAGGGAACCCGGGTGTTCGCGGCGCTGGTGGACGAAGATGCAACGGGCACACTTGAAACCACCTATGCCGTGCTTCTCAAAAACGACCCGAGGGTACGGCTCGATCACAAAGGCCTTCCTGCCGGTTTCGCCCCTTCCGGAGCGCGCACCGCCGCCGCAGTCCTGCGCGTCGGGAACCTCGTCGTGATGGTTCTGGCACCGACCTGGTCATCGGGACCGGGCCACAACACCCGAATCGACACTGCAGCGACCGAAATCGGGCTAACCAGAATCTGGCCGCCTACTGACCCCCACATCGGTTTGACTCCACACACCGTTGCACTCAAAGAGGTATGGAACCTGTTCGCCTGCATCCCTTTCGAGGCCGACAACACTGATCTACTTCCCCCCGACATTCAGGAATTCGTCAGGTCGTTAACCGCGGACCCCAACCCAGAGGACTAACGCGAGCACGTATCCGGGAACCTGTCGAACCTGATGTCGTGTGGCCTTGCCAAACCAGCCGCTGATTCCGGCTCGGCGGGGCCGTAAGTGAACCGCACCGGGTTGTCCGGAGGTCATCGTCCACAGTTCGCGGGCTGTGGCCGGTGGGCTGCGTAGTGGAACCGCTGCCACCGATCTCCCGAGCCCTCGAGATCAACCAGCTGAGGGCACCGCCGACACCGAAATCAGCCTGTAGAAGCGGTCAACGGAACCGCGAAGGTCTGTGCCTATGACACCCTTACTCACCTCGCTACCGCCACAGTGCAACCAATCGCCGACCCGATGTAAACACACTGGCATGATCTTCTCGGCGGAGGGCATCGGCTCCTCCGACTAGCACCATCGATAAGAAACGAGAGTGATTCTGTGAAGCGACTCGCCGCCCGTGCAGCGATAATCGTCCTAGCTGCTGCGCCCCTTGCGCTATTCGCCGGAGGACCTGCCTCGGCGGGCCCGGGCGTCGCGCTCCTCGATGGAGTCACGTTCACAGCCACGGCCTCTGGTAACACCGTGACGCCAACAATCACCAACACGTTGGGGGCAGACGTGTACTGCTTCATTCTCGGGCAGAATGCGAGTAAGAATCCCACGAGCGATCAGCCTGACTACACCGTGGGGTACCCCTACGGCTACCTGGCCGTTTGGACCAAATCCACGTGGAGAACCGAGTTTCTCAATGTCCCGGACGGGGACTACACCCTCTATTCCGCATGTGTGACCGAGGCTCCTGCAAACTCCAATGTGGCAGTTGATGTTTGGAAGAACCTCTTCGCAACAAATCAGGTTCAGGCAATTCCGATCACCGTTCCCGGAAAAACCTGCATCGGGTCGGTGTGCCTGCCGGGCGGCGGGTTCGGCTCCTAATACAAGAACCGTGCTGGCACAAGCACACAGGTTGCGAGAGTGAGGAAGAAGTCCGTATCGCCGTACAGGATCCGCCGCCTGCCGCGCGCCGCACACGTCAGAGTGCATACGGTCCGCGCACGCGGCGCCGGCGCGGGCCTGCGGCTCTGGGATGTGCTGGATCCATCGGTTCATTGTGGTCTGTGATGACGAGGCTCGATGGCCTTCCCGGTGGCCGATGATGACGGTGTCCTCATCGTTGCGGGGCTGTTGATCTGGACCAATCGGGCGCAGTTCATTGCTGTGGATCGCACGGTCGTAGCACGAACCGCCAATGATGTTTGCACTGCTCGCAGCCCCTATTCGTGTTTCAACACGCCGCGGTCCCGTACGTCGCGACAATGCGCTCATGCAGGCGGGTCTTTGTCTGCGTGTGCCCGACAATCGTTGCCCGATAGTCGGAATCGTCCTTCGGTTTGAATCCTGGAAGTTCACCGCCGTCGGGGTCGGCAACGATCACGAGTTCGGCATCGACCTCGAACTCGAGTGGCGCCAGGAGATTGAGTACGTTGTCGCTCCTGTCCTGGTCGAGAACCGTAAAGCCCTGAATGTAGTTCGTCGGTTTGTATCCGACCGCGGCGTTGATGTCCGGGACCTTGATGCTGAGCTCTCGCACGCTATCGATCGCGTACATCAACTCCCACGTGGGCCCGTCGTCGGCGACTTTGGCGGGCCACAGTTTCTCGGCGATCTCCTTGCTCCGAAAGGTATGGCGAATACGCCCAGCCGCGAAGGCCATGTTGTCTTTCACAAACAACACCAGGTCACCGGCCTTGAGCTTGGCATGTTGCTTCACGTTACGGCCGTCGAGAGCGGGGGTGGTGCCCCAGACCTGCAACTGGCCCGCCGGGAACGCGGTCCGAAGTATCTCGAGATCCGCGGCCGGCAATCCCTGAAACCCTTCGAGCGCAACGAAGTTGGTGACCGTGTCCTCGTAGTGCCCCTGAGAATCCTTGTTGGCCGCGGGCTGCAGCAAGATCAATGCCATCGACCAATTACCTTCCAAATCAGCGTGTTTCGTGGCGCGGATCGTGAACTTCTTCAACTAGGTAACTTGCGTGGTCCGGCTCCCGACGTGACGAGTTTGTCGTGTATCCGCCGAAATATCCCTGATTCGCGTGACGACGCTGTCTTCCCGGGCCTCTCTACAGAGCGCCGACCGGGCCGGTGGGTTGCCACACCGCTTTCATCGCCGACACCCGGGACTCAGGCGGGGCGATAGTGGCGAAACCGCCTTGGCCGTCGCGAAAGGCGCACCTGATCCCGTAATTGCCGAGCCAGTGGATGTCGCGTGCACTCGGTGCCCCCTCGAACAACGCTGTCAGTGCGTCGACCTCGGCGGTGGCGTGGATGACGTAGTCGAGTAGCTGCGCCAACGCTTCCCGTACTTTGCCGTGCGCGGGGGAACTTTTCGCTTCCACGATCTCGGCGGCACCACTGCCAGGGGTGTCGGGGAGGAGGTAGATGTCGGAGAATCCCACTATCGATTTCAGGCGCTGCTGACTACGTCGGTCACCACTGGCGCGGAGGAAGTTCTTGTAGTCGACGACGAGTCGCGCCTCCGCGCGATCGGCCACGAATGTGCGGGCTTGGGATGTTCCGGTGGCGGAGTTGGTGTTGTGGGCTTCCGCCCGGACAACGGCGCCTTGGTCCCACAACGGGGCGACGTGGACCCCGGCAGCTGCGAGTTCGGTAGCAGCGAGTTCGGTAGCAGCGAGTTCGGTGGCCGTTTCGATCAGCAGACCGTCGAGGATCCGCGCTGCTCGATCATTGTCGTAGAGCCGGGCGCCCATGTAGTTGTCCCCGCCCTTGGAATCCGGGGTGTCGGTGAGCTTACGGAGATCGGTGTAAGGGATCTCGGTTTCCTGAAAGCTGATTAGCGAGTACACATTCAGATACGGGCCGTGTGTCGACTGCGGCGGCCACATCGCGTTGCCCGCGTCCGGATTGCGGAAGATAGCACCGACTTCACCTATAGCGCGGACATGATTCTTGCCCGTGAAGAGAACGACATCACCCTGCTTCAATCGCGACATGATCTTGTCCTGATTGCGCGGGGTCGCCCAAAACCGCGCCGCCCCTTCCGGGTGCACAGTGAGCAGGTGCTCGTACTCCGCGACAGACAGCGCACTACGGAGCGTGCCGTTGCCGAATGGAAACGGCTACGCGAGTGTCTTGCTGTAGTTCTTCCGTGCCTGCGGATTGCCGAAGGACGGTTGGATCAACACACTCGTGCTCATTCGCCCGCCCCGGGCAGTTCGGTGTACTTGCGGCTCGATCCGCGGCTCGACGCGACCGGATAGCGGCGTTCGTTGGCGTCGATCTTGGCGACCGGATAGCGGCGTTCGTTGGCGTCGATCTTGGCGACCGCCGCGGCGGCAACATCGATACCGAGAAGACCCGCGACCGTGTGGAGGGTGTCCCACACCCGTCCGATCCGGTCGGCCAACTCGGCTCTGTCGATCCGCGACGGGAGGGCGTGCGATGCGCCGTCTTCCCATTGGAAGACTTCGAGCAACAGACCCACTGCCCCACTGAGCCGGCACACCGCGCGTGCGAGACCGAGGGAAGCGGCGGCCGAACTATCGACCGGCGCACCGTGTCCCACCATCTGCGCGAAGCCGCCGGGTGGGTCGATCTGCACCACGTCGTAGAGGCGGAGCAGGTAGAGGGCGACGTCTGCGACCTCATGACGCACGCTCTCGAGACCCCCGGGGGTGAGATGTGGAGGCGTCTCGACGAGAAGCGGTTCGATCTCGACACACAGCTCCCCGACTTCACCGCCCAACGCCATGGACAGGTTCTTCGGCGAATGGAACTGTTCCCAGTCACGTGCCTGCGCGAAGGCCCGTTGCCGGACGATTACTTCCTCGACGGTTGTCACGAGTGCTTACCCTAGCGACATTCACCGACACGCAAGGCAAGAGATTGCGGGGCAGGGTGGACGGCGTGACGGTGCCGCACAGTTGCAAGGTCACCTCCCCTACCCGTGTATCTCGTCGGGCGCAGTCAGCGCCGGCCTGATGCAAGTTCAGCTGCGGCCTCTGCTTCTGTGAATACCCGTAGTGGTGGTGAGAGGTGGACGGCGACAACGCCGGTGCAGCAGCGGAACTCGCACTCGATACCCTCGAGGGCGCTCGTCTTGCGACTGCAGACATGATGGTGCCAAACCGTTCCACCCCTCACCGGCCGCTGAGCACACTAAAAACCAAGCTGCTGTCGCGCAACGCAATTGGAGATGAATCGCCGTGATCGCCGGCAATCATCACGACATGCTGACGACGTCACCGAGTTCAATAGAGTCGTCCACGCTTCGGGTTCCGGCACGGAGGGGATCAACCACAGCTTCGGTGGCCGAACCCTCGCAGTGCGCAACCCCACCCTGCGTCGCTGCGAAGCCCGAACGTCCCAGCTTCATCCAGAAAAGGGACGTCAGTCACATTCCCCCCAAAGCGCCATGGTTGAATCTTCAAAAATATTGCTTCGGAATTGCTAACTCTGGGAGAAATCGTGGCCACGTTATTGATATTTGTGGGTTTGATCGCGCTTGTCGTCGGCGTGATCGCACTCCTACGCGGTCACATCGGTTGGGCTCGAATCCCGAACCGTCGAACCGCTGTCATTGTCAGTGTCATCGCGTTCGGTGTGATGCTGACCGGCGGCGCGCTTGCACCCGCCACACCAGCCCCGACTTCCGACCGAATTCTCACCACGTCGACGACCGCTCCCGCACCGACCAGCTCTTCGACGACTGCCGCCCGAACAACGATAACCACCACGACGACCGCAACACCGACCAGCCTGACAACGACAACGCCTCCACCGCCGCCGATTACGACGACACTCGAGCCGACCCGAACTCTCGCCCCGATGACACCGACCGAAGTTGCGATTGCTCCATTCGTGCCGCCCGCCGCAGCACCGGAGTACACGCCACCCCAGCCGCCGTCGAGAGGTACAACCGGTGGCGGAAATTCCGGAGGCGGTGGGGGCGAATGCGCCGGCGGATACATCAATACCGCGGGCAACTGCATCCCCTCCCCACGGCAAGCACCCTCAGCACCCTCAGGTGCCACCGCGAAATGCAGCGACGGAACCTACAGTTTCAGCCAAAGCCGTCGAGGTACCTGCTCGGGTCACGGGGGCGTAGCCAGCTGGCTCTAGCCCCATCGTTCGACGGACTACACATCGTTCCGAGCGGCAGTCAGCGGCACACCGAACGTCACCCGCAGATCCGCAACAGACCGCCCCGCCACCGAACGAAAGGCAACGCCGAAACCGATTCGGCCACCACCATGATGGCGATACTCGCACCCGGAGAAAACACCACACTCCCCCACCAAACTGTCCCCGGAAACTCCGGGCAATTCAATGCTCCGGCCGTCTGGTATCAATCCTAAATGAACGATCGCTGGCTCAAGAGCTTCGACAACGCAGGCGACGGCTGTGCAATGTGCGGGACGAAGACACGCATATTGCAGAGCTACTGCAACAACTGCAAAGCATCCGTCAATCAGTCGCTGTCCCAGTATCGAGATGCGGCACGAAACGTCCTGGCCGGAACCGGACCACTCAGCCAAGCGTGGATCGAGCTCCACAACTGGCTTTACGGGCAACGGATTCCGCGCAAGCACGCGTTGAATACAGTGAAATCAGAGGCCATCAATTGGCTCAAGAATTTCGCTGACTTCGCTCGAATGGACGGGTTCATCACTACAGACGAACTTGACAAGTTCCGCCAGGCGGCTCGAATTCTCCAAGTTTCCCCAGACGTTGTGGCACCGCTCGAAGCGCGCATGCTCCGGGATAAAATGCTGGGAGACATACGTCAGGGCCAACTACCGACAGTGCAGATTCCCGGGCTGCATCTCCCCAACGATGAATACTGCTACGTAGTTGTGCAAGCGACACGCTGGCGTGATCTCAAAGCGGGGCCAACCCCCTCGCACGGACAATTCGCAGTGACGAACCGGAAAATCAGATTCATCGCGCACCAACACGGCGCAGAGATACCACTCGGCAAGGTTCAACGAGCAACCTTCTCCGACCGATCGACGATCACTATCGAGGCGACAGCAAGTTCTCTGAGCGGCCGATTCACAGTGCCCGATGCGGAGTACGCGTCAATCGTGATCGATTCGGCACTGCGTATCGATCGCCGAATGCTGCTACCTGGCAACGCAGATCGACCAACCCGCCATATCCCGCCCCACGTCAAGGCTGCGGTCTATCAACGTGACCGTGGTGTCTGCGTACAGTGCGGAAACGGGCAGTACCTGGAATACGATCACATCATTCCGTTCTCGCGAGGTGGCGCGAACACGGAGGGCAACCTTCAACTTCTGTGTCGCGCGTGCAACCTCGCTAAGGGCGCCAACATCTAGCGACCGCGTCGCGTTCATCGGGAGTCATCGAGGTCGATCACCAGGTGGGAAAGATCGTTGTGCAGTGTCCACGTTCGGGCGCCCGAGGATCGCGCGGCGCGGTGCGCGATGACATCGGCGTGGGCGTCTGTTCGTCTACGAACCGATAGGGACACTGGTATAGAAAAATCGGCACGCTACCCGGCTCCTGCAAGGCGGACACCACAGCGCCGTCGGGCAGACTCCCCGGAACGAGCCGCCCTACATTCCAGTACCAGGGCGCTGTCACGTTAAGCAATCAAGCGCTGATTGTGGTCGATCCGTGCTCGGAAACCTCCTGCTCGTGTGTGGCTCATGAGGCTGGTGGGATTTTAGGAAGGCGCCGAATCGATTAACGTGACAGTGCCCTCACGACAGCACCTGACTCAATCACTCGTGGAGCCAGGAAAACGCATCGGTACACATGGCCACCCAGAGCTTCGGGCGTCCCGACCACGCACAGAATCAGGCAGCAACACGGCCCAGATTCCACGCCGCCACGGGGGCATTTGCGGCCACCAAAATAGATCTCTACTACTGGCCGCAAGTGGCCAGGCCCAACTGCTGCGCACAGCCGAAATGTCCGATATCTTCCAATTTGGTGGTTGCCTTCCCGTGACCGCCACGCACCCCTGCATTGAGTAGCGGACAACCGGAAGGGCACAAACGCCTGTGACTGTTCTCGATCGGCCGCACCGACCCCACCACGGCCTAAGACCGCCGCGACATTCGGCACCGCCGCTCTCACCGTCGCCGCAACTCTCGGCGGCACGGTCGGTACCGCAAGCGCGGACACCGTTATCGACACAAGCCCGGTCGGCTCGAATCCGTGCGCAGTGGCAACCACTCCGACTACGCCGACTCCACGTCGCTAAGCAAGGTGGGAATACGGTGGCGGCAATGACGACCCACCCCACCTTCGAGCGGGTCGTCCACTAGGCCTTTCGGCTCACTGAGCCCGGTCTTCGGGTCCTGACCTCGACGTACCTGACCGACTAGATCCCACCGCCTTCGAGCTAGTACATAGACATGGCTGAGCCCGCGTCGGCCAGTCGCTCGCCAAACATTTCGCGCTGGCCATCGAGCACGACCTCGCATTGCCATATGGGAACGGTGAGACGAATAGGAGAGGAGTCAGCACACCATGACAAGCTCGTTTGATCTCACACCAGCGTGGCGCCCGATCGATCTGACCGATGCCCCAGCCGAGCAATCAGGGGCCCCACTGCCGATCCTTGTTTCTGATCAGCTAGGCCGGCTGATCAGTGGTGGTCGCAACAAGCTTCATGTCTTGGAAATTCTCAACCGCCAGAGGCTTTGGTGGTCACTCACGCCCACCGTGCTGATACACGGATATGCGGTCAGCGGTGGCACGTTGTTCGTCCAAGACGGTCCCGTCCTGAGCGCGTGGGACCTCACTGAGGCGATTGTGTCCGGCGATGGCCTAACCACCCACGGGATGTGCTTCGCCGCAGTCAATCTTGCGACCGGCACGAAAGTAGCCGCTACCGGCAACAGCATCAGCGACGCGCAATACGCAGCATTGTTCGCCACCTCGGAGTCAGTTCCAGCAAACTATTCGGCTCCAGTCATACGAGAGCATCAGTTGGGGAGCGCCGGCGACGCCGTGGTGTTCGTGCTAGCCGCTGACGGCGGCCTGTGCTCACTCGACATCGGCCTCACGAACCTCGACATCACGCGGTGGGACGTCCCCGCGGCAGTCGGACTTGCGCTAATTGAGTCCCCGGACCCCTCGGACCCAAACCGCTATACCTGCCGTCTGGCGTACATCACTGATCCAGGCGACGTCGTGGTGCTCGATGCCTCGTCGGGCACGCCAACCATGCTCGGGAGGTGGACTGCGCAGAATCCAAGTGCCCAACCATGGAACCCGCCCGTCTACGCTGACGGCAACCTCTGGGCGAGCGGCGTACCGACGGCATCGCTGAGCGCACTGTTGCCGCCACCACCGTCCGCGCCGGTCTTCACGACCCCATACCTCTCGACTGCAGAAAGTACGGGCACCCCGACTGGAAGCTTTCAGATCTGTGACACCGACAAGCTGGCACTCCTCGTTGACGGCCAAACGCAGCGTTTGCTCGCGTACTCTCCCGAAACGCGCGTCGTGGATCGGTGGCCGTCGAAGACAGGTATTCCGGCGAGCGCGGAAACAGTGTTCTGGCACGAGAGCGCTGACAAATTCCCCACCACAATCATCGTCGTCAGTGACGCGTTGCCCGACGGCGTCACCTTCACTGTCCTCGTCGCGAACACAGTCGACGCCCCGCAACCTCAGTACGCCACGCTCTACCCACCCGAGCCAGTAACACTTGCCTCCGGATCTCTAGGGCTCGGAGCATTCGCCGATCCCTCGGAAACGATGACCACGATGCTGACGAAGCCGGTGATCGTGAGCCGGACCGTATACGCACTGGCCCAGACCAGTACCGGCCGGACAGTGGCAGGGGCGTGGTCACTTGACAGCCTCGCCCCGGTCATCGCCCCTGCCGCAGTTGGCGAACTCAGACGCCTCGCGACCCTCGTCGTGCCATGGAGGATGCTTGTTCTCAAAAGCACCTTGACCGCTCGCCGTGTCAACGCATGGAACTACTGGGAACTTTCCGAACTCCCTATGGGAAACACCACTTTCCAGGTGGTGATCGGCTCCGAGACACTTGAAATAACCACGGATGAGGATAGCTATGTCACGTTTGACGCGCGCTTCACGGGGATGACAATAACGCCGCCAGCCGTAAGTGACTTCTCGACGATGCAAGTCTGGGTGTATCAGAAGAACCAGCCCGTGGGCGCGCACCCAGTGCCCCCCTCGGTCTTGTCCGGGGTCCCCGACCATACCGAGATTTTGTCCCTCATGCGCAATTTCTAGTAGTAGCCAACGGCTGGACGCACAACGACAGAACGGTGAACGATGACACAGTTTCGGACCGACGACCATGATGTCCTTGACTCGGTAGAGCCCGCTGTCCTCTGGCGTTCGAGCGCAGCGTTCGGAGCGCTCGACGAGCCACTGACCGCCGCCGGAGACCGTCTCATCGGTGTGGCTCAAGGCACGATCTTCATGCTCAACGCGTACGACGGGACAGCTGTCGACACCAGCGACGAGGTGGCCGCCCAGCACTTCCCTTACACCTTGCAATCCATGGGCGGCGGGCTCGCACATCCAGTCAGCGCCGGCGGCAACCTATTCTTCGCCGACGGCGCCTCCGTCCAAGCGTTGCGTCTAGCCGATGGCGCTCCACTTCCGGATTGGAAAGCGCCGGAGGTCGCACAGGTTACCTCGATCAACGCCGTCGACCAACGGATCGTCATCTCCTCGATCGATCATGCCGGCGGCACGACGATCTCCGCATTCGCGGCGATCGATGGAGCACCGATCTTCGGACCGATATCGACCAGCACGCGGAGCTCCGGACCAGTGGCTCTCGGACTCGGTGCCCTGTTCTTCGTAGCCGACGGCCAGGCACACGCCATCAACATCGACTACGGGGACGACAGATGGAGTGGGCGAACACAGCCCGCGACCGTGGCCGCATTCAACCTGGCATTGCGACCACTGATAACCGCCGACAGCGTCGTCTTCGCCGCCGGAAACCTGCTAGCACTCGATGCCCGTACCGCGGCATTGCGCTGGAGCGTCAGCCCGAGCAGCACAGCGGCGCAATGGATGTCCGCCGTCATCGACGACAGGTTCGCGACCGTCGTTGCGGCAGACAGCAGCGGTGAGATCGTGGGCATCTCGGCCGCCGATGGCAAAAAGCTCTGGAGCTGCCAACTCATCGGACAACGCTCACCGGTGATCACAGCCGACACGGTCTACACCACGAACTATGCCGGGACGCAGCTGACAGTCCTCGACTTACGCGACGGCAGTGTCATCGCGACATACGCGCTGCCCGACGCAGCAGCGGATGGCTCAACACCGCTCGTCGTCGACGGGACCGTATTCCACACGCTCGGTGATGGATCCGTCGTGGCCCGGCCCTTCGCCGAGCAATCCGCAGCACGATTCGACGGCCGCACCGCCCACATCGAGGTCAAACCCGATGCGCACCAATTCGACTTCGGCCTGGCGGATTTCACAATCGAAACCTGGTGCCGCACCACAGTCGGCGGCGAGCTCATATCCAGCTACCCCACAGTGGCCGACGGATCCGGCCACGGGCTACGCCTGAACATGACACCGGACGGTCAGATACGAATCGCGGTTGTCGGCTCATCGCCCGATTCCGTTCAAGCCGCGAGAACTGTTGCGACACATGCAACAGACGGCACGTGGCATCACATAGCCGCCGTCCGCACCGATGGCACCTTCTCCATGTTCCTCGACGGCCGAGCATCCACCCTCAAGACGCCGGACAACCCGGTGGCGCCCCTCCCCGTCGACGGCGAGAACGTCCTCACACTCGGCGCATACCGTGCCACCGATACTGATCCGCCAAGCGCACATTTCGACGGACTCCTGCGCGAAGTTCGCGTATGGGACCGTGCGCTCGATCCCGCAACCATCGGAGCCAATCAGTGGGTCGAACTGATCGGCACAGAGCCGCACCTCAAGGGACTGTGGCGCCTCGACGAGGTGCAGGACACCGCACATCCCACCCCGCCGATGAACGAGGTAACGCGACACCGCGCCGCCGCCACATTCGTCGCCGCGTGCTCGCATCCCACAGCACTGACGATGGACAAATCCGCCTTCCCTTATCTGATCCACGAAGGGCAGCCCACGTGGCCTTATTTCGGTACGTGGGGCGCGCGGGGGGAGAAACCCATTCTTGCGGAGCCGGCTGTCGCCGACATGACCGTGGCCTTCATGACCAACAACGCCTTGTACGGGGTCGGAAAGGACGACGGGAAGCGGTTGTGGTCAGTCGATGCAGGTCGTGGCGCATCTGCGCCCGTCACTGACGGCAACCGCTTCCTGGCGCTGACCGTCGAAGAGTCGATAATCGCGATCGACGCCGCCACCGGCGGCACAACTCAGCTGACTTCCTTCGCCGACTTCCAGGTGAACAGCGGACCACTCTGCCCGCCCGCGTCCGACGAGCTCTGGATCGCGGCAATCGAGCCAGCCGGCCTTCTCGCGATTGCGGACCGGCGTAAACCCGCTGCCACGCGGTTCATCCAAACGGCAACGCACGCCCCCACCGCGCTCGGTTTAAGTGACGGGATGGCGGTCGTCGCCGCACCAGATGGCGTCTCCGTAATTCCGGCGGCCGGGCCTACCGACGCACCGATCAAACGCCTCCCCGGCACCACCTTTTGCTTCGCGGGGTCCTGGCTCGTGTGCGCCGGTAGCGGCCAGTTCGCGCGCTATACCGTTGACGGCAGTACCAAACTGGCCGCGGGACCGGCGGCCAACTCGCCGACTGGCCTGGCAGCCTGGCCAGATTCCGACCTCATCGTCGCCACGCACGCCGATGGGACCGTGACCGGCTCCTCACTCGTAAATCTCACCACACGGTGGACCTCGACCCTGCCAGGCGGAGCCGCGGTTGGGGCTCCAGTGTTCGACGACGCCGGGAGGATCGTGTGCACGACCGCCGATGGAACTGTCGCTGTCCTGAGTCCTGACCACGGAACCCTCCTCGGCCTCTACCATGAGCCCCAGTCGGTGAACACTGCCGCAATAATCGACACGGGCACTGCTTTCTACGGCTGCGCAGAGCCCACAGACCCGAACGCCGACTGCGACGGCGCCCTCCACAGCCTCGTGCTCGGACAAACGCTCGCGTTGCGACTCGGCGTGGACCCCATCGGCACCCCGCAGCCCGACCGCACCGCGCATGCTGTCGTCGACGTAGATCTCGCCACCGGGGCGCTGCACCTGATGAATCCCCACGAAAGCTGTGTAGAGGCCTGGATCAATGTGCCACCGCAATCCTCTGGAGCCGCAGCCGGAGGCATACTCGGCATCTGCCCGACCACGGCGAGCGATGCATTCGACGTAGCCCTCTGGATTGACCCGGACGGCTCGATGCACTACGTAGCACGTCAGCTCGATGTGAGTGGTTGGAGCGGAATCCACGCCACGGCTCCCACCGACGCGTGTGACGGGCGCTGGCACCACATCGCCGTCTCCCGCACCAAGGACGACCGCGTCGCGATGTACTTTGACGGACTGCCGCTCGCCGCTGTCACCGTTGTGCCGACGACCGACACTCCGCAGACAACCGTCCCCGGGATCAAGGCCTATCTCGGCGCTGTTGCGGGCCCCGACCTGACCGCTGCGATGCCATGGTCCGGGATGCTGGCAGAAGTTCGCGTATGGGATACATACCTGACTGCCACAGAAATCTCCACCAGAATGCACGTCAAGCTCCGCGGCGACGAGCCTGACCTCATCGCGTTCTGGAACTTCGACCACGGTGCCGTGCACGACGGGGCCAGACAAGGCCACGACGGCGTACTCGTTGACACGAACACCGACCCCACATACCAGAATGCCCATCCCACGTGGTGGCTCGTCGATCTTCCGTTCACTCTCCCCAGCTATCCCGAGATTCGCACCGCCGCCAAGATCTCCGCCGACGACGGACCGGACGGCATCACGTACGACCTGCGCATCAGTGTCCTGGCAGCTGATGGATCCATCCTGCCGTCCCAACCAATTGAACTCTGGTATGTAATCCACGACCCCTCCGAACCGCCCACGATCACCGTTTCACACGGCATCACCGGTCAGACACAGTCCGTGACCGGCGTGACGTCCACAGCGGGGGATCCTCCGCTGACACTGACCAGCGGACCCGATGGCAGCCTCACACTCAAGGTTGTCTCGCAGGGTGCACACGGGCCATCTCTGGACTGCCGCGCACCGTTCATGCCAGCCAACGAACGATTTCACATCAACTGCCTGGTCGAAAACCAGTTGCTCTCCAAACCGACGCCTCCGACGCTCACCGCGCAGACCAAGCTCATCCAGGACTACCACTACACAACCGGCAGCAAGATCGACCAGACTCGCGACCGCACGACACACCGCGTGGTGCTGCTGGCCACCACAGCCGACCACACCCCCATGGCCGGCGTGCCGGTGACGCTGTGGGCAGCGTCAGATGTCGACCTCGAGATCGCCGGTCAGGCCTACGCGGTCAACGCACAAAACACGTACACGTCGCCCACGAGCGCGCACGGCGAGGTTGTCATCGACATCGCAGCGACCGATCTCAAGACGACCACGCTCTATGCACGCGCCGGGTTCATGGCACGCAACGACCGCATCCTCATTCGCCCCGACGATGACGCTCAAACGCAGCTGGCGAACCTTCAGTCACCACTGATGACCACTCCGACACTCGTCAACTGGCATGACGGGGCAACCGCGGCCGACAACCAAACCATGCTGAGCGACGACTACCTCACACACGCCGACGCCGCAGCCGACGCAGTCCGCAAGGTAATGTGCGCGGTCAAGCCACCCCCAACGGCCTCCACCCCCACCGCGCCCACCGCGTTCGCTCTGCGAGCGTCCGCGGCACCGCCCTCGTTCATGGACACCCGGCAGCCTCTCGCAACTGCACGCATCGACGAAGCGACCGTCCTACGAACCCTCACCGGCATCAACCGCCGCATGCCGGTCGACGTCGACGGACTGCGGACTGCAC
Organism: Rhodococcus sp. IEGM 1379; assembly: GCF_030056815.1. Classification (GTDB taxonomy): domain Bacteria; phylum Actinomycetota; class Actinomycetes; order Mycobacteriales; family Mycobacteriaceae; genus Rhodococcus_F. The sequence goes on along the minus strand of NZ_JASHKR010000047.1, from coordinate 21,926 downwards.
TCGGACCCCATCTGGGGTTTGTCATCACGTGCAACGGCACACCGTCGAGCTTCAGCTACAGGCTTTTGTCCACCGAAGAGGACGTACTTGCCGCACGCGGCACCCCAACCCCGCCACCCCACCTTCTCGGACACTGGTACGACGACCTCTGGCACGGCATCGAAGACGTAGCCGATGACATCTACCACGGTGTCGTCTCGGTCGCCGTGACCATCGCCGACAGTGTGCAGGTCGCGATCACCACCCTCGTCGACGGTGTCGAGAAAATCGTTCACACGGTCGTACATTCAGTTGAAGCGGCGATCGATGCCGTCGTCTCGTTCTTCAAACAGCTCCTGGTGGCCTTAGAACTGCTTATTCTTTTCCTACGCGCACTATTCGACTGGAATGGCATCCGCGGCGCCCAACGCCTCTTCAAGCGGATGCTGCACAGTGTCGGCGACATCATCTCCGAGAAGACACTGCTCGACGATGTCAAAACCACTGTGAGCTCGGCATTCGCTTCGTTTGACAAGGCCATCGGCATCGATGCCAGCGGCCTGACCGGATCAGCCTCGGACACGGTCGCCGAGGCTGCGAACCAGCACACCCCCGCCGCGATCTCGACAGCTGGCGGAGTGGTTGCCAAGACCGCTTTCCACAAACTTCAAGACCACGGTGACGCCAGCACGATCACCGGCTACAGTGCCGCTGCAAGCGTCGCTACCGGAAGCGTCCTCACCGGCCTCGAGGACTTCACCGAGGGTCTCGTCGACGTTGCCGGCGATCTTTTGCAGATGCACCTCAGCGACGCGATGGTGGCCATGGTGAACCTGTGGGAGAAGCTCGAGGACGACCTGGTCATAGGCACCGAGAACTGGTTGCTCGCAGCCATCGACTGTGTCGCGCAGAGCTTCGAGGGGGTCCTGCAGGCTGTAGACACCCCCATGGAGATCGGCTTCCTCGGTGAGCTCTACAAGTGGATCTTCAAGGAAGACCTGACATTGTTGAACCTGGTCTGCCTGGTGATCGGTCTGCCCCTGCACATCGTGTATTTCGTCGTGACCCGCGGTACTCGCTTCTCCAGTGCAGCCGACGGATGGCTTCAATCGCCGACTAGCACCGAGTTCGACGCCGCCGTCGTCGTTGAAGACACCGCCATGCGCCCGCTCCGGCTTGCGGCGCAGCCCGGTGATGACACCACCGGCATGGAAATCGTCTACGCCGTGATGAAGTCCTTCCACATCTTGGCAGTAGTGGGCACGGACGCCACGTTCTCACGCACCGAGAAGTCGAAGCTGCGTGCTGTCCTCAAAATCTGCCGAGGTGCGTTCGGTGTATTCACGGCTGCCTGGGCTTACCAGTACACCCTCTCTACCTATCGGCGGCGACTTGAGGATGCAGGTCTCCCAGACCAGGACACTGACGCCAAGGTGCGCATGATTCTGGGCCTTGCTTCCGGAGTGATCGCCGACGGCTTCACCCTTGTCTCTGGGGCCGCTGGAACTTTCTCGACTTCCAGCGGCGGGGTGCAAGCGCCGATCGAACTGCCGGTGATCGGCGGCGACGAAAACGGCCCGCCAGACGTCCGTGAGGCATGGGGGCAGGCGCCCGAGGTCCAACCTGCGAGCTCCTTGAAGAGCGGGATGGCCGACTACGCCGAACTGGTAGTCCTATTGGGCAATGCGGTGTTAACGGTCGTCGTGATCGTCCGTCAGGGACGGGCACTAAAGGACAGCCCGGAGTATCAGGCCGCCAAGAACCCCTCCGCAGACCTGAGGGTCGCCGCAGATCTTCTCTTTGCGCGGTCGATCTCGTACAGCGCGCCGAAGCTCGTGGGTTGGATGTTCACGCAGACACCCGCTGGTGACCTTCTCGAAAACCCGGACACCCTGTTGGCTGTGACGGGAGTACGGGCGGCCGCTCAGGGCGCCGGCCTCATTTGCCATGCCATCGCGGGGTTCAAATACCTCACCTGAACTCGAGCGTGTGCGGCAACGACGCGACCGCACGAGTACTGCATCGTGATCTGGTTTTGCGGTCGTCAGGAACGGGCGAGCGCCGGGCGGTTGTCGAGGCCACCTGTGCACCCTGTACCGGGCGCATACAACTGAAAGACATACACCTGTGACTGATATCGACACCATCCCGGTCGGCACGAATCCGACCGGGGTGGCGATCACCCCCGATGGCACCCACGCCTACATCACCAACCGCGGCGGCAACACGGTGTCGGTGATCGACACCGCCCACCCCACCAACCCACTCACCACCATCACGGTCGGCACGTATCCGACCGGGGTGGCGATCACCCCCGACGGCACCCGCACCTACATCACCAACTACGGCAGCAACACGGTGTCGGTGATCGACACCGCCCACCCCCACCAACCCACTCACTCACCACCATCACGGTCGGCACGGGTCCGTCGGGGGTGGCGATCACTCCCGACGACATCTACTCCTACGTCACCAACTACGTCGACGGCACGGTGTCGGTGATCAAGATCAGACAGACACCGACCCTGGCCGGAAACTTATTGAGGGAACCGGCCGAAATACCTCTAATGCGGTAGACCCGTAAAGCCAAATGCGCGACGGGCTCAATCAGAGGACCATTCAAGGGGTGAGTGACTTTTCGGTAATCGGCTGTATCGGTTCGCTGGTTGTGGCGACCCGCGGATCAGCCGGAGCCGGCGAGGTGATGGTAGCGGTACGCGGATCGAAAGAGTCATACCTGGCATGGTCGGCCGATCCATTGCCGAAGGGCACCGAAGTCTTGGTGATCGACATCCGCGGCGCGCGGACACTCCAGGTCGAACCCTGGCCCGGGCTAGGACTGACGATCGATCCGCGATAACACAATGTGAGGAGCCAAAACATGTTCGGCTACAGAGTGCCTGCGCCGGATGAGGCGATGCTGATCTCCGGAGGCAGAAGCAAAGGGGACGCACCGTTCCGTGTAGTGACCGGCCACGGCGCCTACATCATGCCGCTGCTGCGCAAAGTCCGGTTTCTCACACTGGCAATGTGCGAGGCCGAAGTGGAGGAAACATGCGTCACCCAACAAGGGATCAGCCTCAACGTGCGCGCGGTCATTGCCTTCAAAGTAGGCAATGACACCGAGAGCATCATCAGCGCAGGTCAACGCTTCCTCTCCGACCAAGACCAAATGTCCGTACTCACCGGTCGAATCTTCGCCGGACATCTGCGCTCGATCATCGGATCGATGACCGTGGAGCAGATCATCAAGGAACGCCAGAAACTGGCGACAGAAGTACTCGACGGATCAAAGGAAGAGATGGTCAAAATCGGGCTGACCGTCGACGCCCTACAGATCCAGTCCATCGACGACGGCTCCCTCGGCTACATCCGCGCGATGTCCGCTCCACACAACGCCGCGATCCAACAGCAAGCCCAGATCGCCCAGGCAAGGGCAAACCAGGCAGCCGCGGAGGCCGAGCAGGAATCACAACGCAACCAAGCTCAGTACGCCCGGCAGACGGCAATCGTGCAGGCCCAGTACAAGGCTGAAGTCGACAAGGCGCAGGCCGAAGCGGCGCAGGCAGGACCGCTGGCGCAGGCGCAGGCACAACGGGAAGTGCTCGCAATGCAAACGGAGCTGGCACAGCGAGCCGCTGAGCTCCGCCAACAGGAGCTCGTTTCGGAAGTCGTCAAGCCTGCCGAGGCAGAAGCCGAGCGAGTGCGGATCCTGGCGTTGGCCGACGCGGAGAAGATGAAAATCCAAGCCGAAGCGGCAGCGTCGCACAACCGGGTCGCGCTCGATCGGCTGTTGATCGACCAGCTCCCCGAGATCGTCAAGCAGGCCGCCCAAGGATTGTCGGGGGCGAACCTGACCGTCCTCAACGGTGCTGACGGGCTCGGCGAGATAGCCACCGGCCTGGTTGGTCAGGGCGTGGCGATCTACGACTCCCTCCGCGGCAGCCTCGGGCAACACGAGCCGCCTAAGAAGACCACCGACCGCGTCGAACTCAACACACGACCCACAGCTGGCGGGGATGAACTGCCGCGCATGGGAGACCACCACTCCCATGACAGTTGAATCCCCGACCGAGGCAATCAGTAGTCGGGGTTGTCCGACGTCATCCGTATTGAGCACACAACACAGAGACCCTCGATCCGCGGGAGCTAACACTCGGCAGGTCCGGCACACAACCTCCATTCGACATCTACTACGTCGCAATGGAATTCACGGAAGAGCCGATGACCAAGGCTCCCGACGCCCCCACCCGACGTTATCGCGCTGGTGCACCCACAGCAGCGACAACGTGGTCGCGTCATCGGAGAGCGGTCAAGATAATTGATCCTTGCCGTGCGGACTTCGACGGAGGCAACCGATGCACCGACGACGTAATGTCGGTGCATCTAGGGGACTGAAGATTCGCCATGCGTGACGACAACTTGCGAGTCGCTCTACTCCGCCACTGGGCGGCCTCCGACGCCAACAACTTCACGGCGGAACACCACATCTACCGAGCTGATGCAGTTCTCGAATATCCACAGTCGGGCGAGCGCATCAGCGGCCGGGACAACATTCAGGCGTCGCGTGTCGCCCAGCCGAACGCGAAACGCTTCACCGTGCAACGCATCCTCGGCAGCGGAAATATCTGGATCAGCGAACTCGTACTCACATACGACGAGCAGCCGTCCTACGTCGTGAACATCATGGAATTCGAGGGTGGGAAAGTAGTCCGCGAAACACAATACTTCGGCGAGCCCTTCGCCCCAGGTCCATCTCGCACTCAGTGGGTCAAACTAATGAACGACCCGAACCAGCGAATTCGTTGATCCACGGTACGACTGCGCCGCGGACGGTGACTGCCAGCGGCAATAGTCCGTTGGTCAGCAGGAGATCGGCCGCACGCTGCTGCTCGTCGAGGAACTCTTCGGTGACGGCGTTGACACCGAACGGACGTCCGCGCAGTGCCGCTTCCCAGGCGTCGAGGCTCGCGGACCCGCCACGCTTCTCGACGTCGTCGACGAAGATCTGCGCGGCTTCTCGGGGGTTGGCTTCGATCCAGGCATCGGATTCTTGCAGGGCCTTGATGATCGCCTGGAGAGCCTCGGGGTTGGTATCCGCGAAGTCGCGTCGGGTGAACCACAGTGACGGGTGGCTGAAGAGTCCGTCGGTGGCGATCAGCGTGCGCAGTTCGTGGTTCGCTTCGATGTCCGTCAGCCCCGGGTATGCGCCCACCCAGGCGTCGATGGTGCCGGCAACGAGGTCCGCTCCACCGCCGCGGACGTCGGTGTCGACGGGGACGATGTCGGACCAACTCAGCCCCGCCTGATCCAAGGCGAACAATAGAAGTGTGGTCTGCCACGATCCGTGAGCGATGCCGACGCGCTTGCCGAGCAGGTCCTCTACCGAGTTGATCTCGGAATCGGCCTTCACCACCAGGCGCCCGTTCTCTACTCGGGGGCCGGAGATTCCGATGTAGACGAGATCGCGGCCCTGGGCCAGTCCGGTGACGGGTGGCGTGAATCCGGTTCCGATGACGTCGTATCCACCCTCCTCGAACAACCAGTCCGAGTGCAGGGTCGGCAAGGCGTTCTCCGGGTTCACTGCGGGCTTCGCGGGAAGCTCACGCAGGTCCACCCACTCGACGTCGGGGAGACGGCGTTCGAGGATTCCGGTGTGGCGCAGAACGAACAGCGAATTGTTGTGTGGGAAGTATCCGACGCGAACGGTCATGA
>NZ_JASHKR010000047.1:10755-16132 GCF_030056815.1 Rhodococcus sp. IEGM 1379 | reverse complement strand
CGCAGAACGAACAGCGAATTGTTGTGTGGGAAGTATCCGACGCGAACGGTCATGAGATTTACAGTTTCCTGTTCTGAATCAGTGATGGGGGTGGCTAGATGAGGCCGCGTCGACGTGCCTCGTCGGCGAGTCCACTACGGCCCCACTGGACAGTGAGGTTGGACGGATCGAATTCGACTGATCCACCGAGTGATTCGGCGATCGCCTGGAACTGTGCGCCTTCTTCGAGGAGGACGACGAACTTCGCGAGGTCGAGCAACCCGCTGCGTCCGATGACGTTGACCCCGCCGTTGGCCTCGAACATCGCCACGAGATCGGGATCGTGTTCGAGACGCTCAAGAATGAACTCGCCCGCGGATCGTGACCGATCGATGTGCGGAGGAATCTCTCGGGAGAGCGTCAGCCGCTGCGAAGCCGCATATCGGATGGGCAGCGTCCGGTGTGTCTGTGCCCAACCGCCGAGCCACGGAGTGTGGATGTGGACGACGCTGGTGATCTCCGGATGCTGACGGAACACGGACGCATACCCGGTGACAAACCCGGCCGATCCCGTACCGGATAGCACTTCGCCGTCGAAGGTGGCGACCACCGGTGATACGGACGGATCGTCCGCCCACGGTCCCGGATCGTTCAGGGCGACTGCAATTTCGGTGCCCGGCACCCGCTCGACGAAATTGACGGTCCCGTTGGCCGCAACCGTTCCGGTCTTGCGGAAGACGTCGAACGCCCTGTCGGCTGCTTTACGCGCTTCTTCGACAAACGCTGCGGTGTCGGCATCGAGGCGGGTTTCGGTGGTGGTCATCGGGTCTCCAGTCCAGAACGTGTGATCGGGGTGCGCTGCAGAAGGGGAAGAACTTCTTCGCCGACGCGATAGGCCTCTTCGAGGTGCGGGTTACCGGCGAGGATGAAGGCGTCGACGCCCAGTTCGCGTAGCTCGTCGAGTCGCTCGGCGACCTGCTCGTAGCTACCGACCAGACCGAACGCCGGTCCGCCGCGGATGAGGCTGAAGCCGCACCACACGTTGGGCTGCACTTCCAGATCTCGGTAACCGGTGATGTGTTCGGGCACCCACCCCTTGATGCGGGCGGCGCCCACCGAATCGCCCTGCGCTGCACGGTCGGCAGCTCCCTTGTCGACGAAGGCCCAGCCTTTCTCGATCTCGGCCCACGCAGCTTCCTCGGTGTGCCGGGCGACGACGTCGATTCGTACGGCGAACTTCGGGGTGCGTCCCAGCTTGGCCGAGTTCTCCCGCACCCCGTCGATCTTTGCTCTCAGGTCGGCATACGGTTCCAGCCAGGAAAGGTAGTAGTCGGAGTGCAATCCGGCGGCGGCGACAGCTGCGGCCGAAGATCCGGAGAAGTACACCTCGGGAAACGGTTGGCCGGCAAGTCCGGGTGGCAGTGCCGCGCCGTGGGTTTGGAAGAACCGTCCGTCGAAGTCGAAAGGTTCACCGTCCCAAACACCTTTGAGGACATCGAGGAACTCGGACGTCCTGGTGTAGCGATCGTCGTGGTCGACCTTGTCGCCCCACCACAGCTGAGGCGCACCGCCTCCGCCACTGATGATGTTGTAGACCAGACGTCCGCCGGTTGCGCGCTGCAGACTGGCCGACATCCGCGCCGCCTGCACCGGGTGAAGGAACCCCGGTTGGAACGCGACCATGAAGCGGTAAGTGGTGGTCTCGGCAGCCAACGCGGCTGCGGTCGCCCACGGATCCTCGGTCATCGGGAAGGACGGCAGCAGTCCACCGAGGAAACCGGCGGATTCGGAAGCCTTTGCCACCGCGGCCATGTGGTCGATGTAGCTGTATCCGTCCAACTCACCGCCGCGGATCGCAGGAGCGATGTTGCCCGGCCCGTATCCACCGGCATCGCCGCGGTTGTAGCGGCGTGGTGTGCGCAGCGACGCGTGGTCGCCTTCCATCCCGATCCGCCAATAGAAATCGATACTCATGCGTTGGCCTTCTCTTCTTTGCGGATCCGACCCTCGGGATCGACCAGGTGCAGGAGATGCTCGCCTGCCCGGTGCAGCTCTTCGATGTGTGGCCGACCTGACAAGACGAAACCGTCCACGCCGAGATCGCGATACGACGACAGTCGCTGTGCCACTTCCTCGTAGCTTCCGACAAGACCGATGCTGTGCTCGTAGCCGATACGGTCGAATCCGGACCACAGGATGCCGCCCCGCTCGACTGCGGTTGTGCCGCAATGAGCTTCTCTCAGTTGTCGTTCGACGCGGGACCAGGCTTCGTCTGCGCTCTCGCGGGCGATGATCGGGATGCGCAGGACCTTTTCGACAGTCCTGCCGAGTTCGGACGCTCTGTCGTCGAGGACGGTAATCCGCGTCGACAAGTCGCCGCCGGCGAGGGTGAACTGATGGACGTCGGCATGGTGGGCGGACAGTTCCAGAGCTTCCGGAGAATCTCCGGTCAGATGTACTCGGGGAAAAGGGAGTCCGGACAAGATGCCTCGGAACCCTCCGCCGAGTACGTCGTAGTATTCGCCGTCGAAGTCGTAGCCCGTACCGCCGAATCCGCCGGGGAGAATCTGTTCCTCGTTCCACACACCACGGGCGACGGTCAGAAACTCCGCGGCGCGCGCGTAGCGGTGGATTCCTCGGACCACGTCTCCGCGAGCGGCGGCGTCTTCGGCGTCCGTCTCGACCTTCACTCGCCATTCAAGACGACCTGCCGACAGGCGCTGAAGTGTCGCAGACATTTTGGCGGCGTAGACAGGAGTGCCGAAAGTAGGGTGAAACTCCACGACCACTCGCGAGTGACGCGTCTGACGTAGTGCTGCGGCAGCAACGATCCAGGATTCTTCGCCGTTCGGATCGTACGGTGCGACGACCCCGTCGACGCCCGACAGTTCGGCCGCTAGAACGATCTGCGCCAGTTCGTCGAAGGGCCCGAAGTTTCCGGGGCGAACATCGGTGGCGACGGTAGTCGGCCGCTGTACCCCGAAGCCGCCGCGACTGTTCAGGGCGGCCTCGGCGCGGCGCCCGTCACCGCGTGGCGGTAGCTCCCAGTAGACGTCCGTCATTCTGCTGTGTCCTTCTGCACGGAGCCCGTCTGCGCGGCAACAAGGCTGCGGGCCTGTTCCAGGGGTTCGTGCGCCACCCAGGACTCAAGATCGAAATCGGCGGCGAGGAAGCCGTGCGCGTACAGGAATTGCTTCTGCACGCCGAGGAGGTCCACACGCTCGTCCGAGAGGCTCAAATGCAGTCCGGTGTGGAAGTTCTCGCCGTATGCTGCCACCACACCTTCGGGCCCCGACTGTGTTTCGGTCTGAAAGACGGCCCGGACGTCGTCGATGTTGGCTGCCGCCCAGTCTGCAGCCCTCAGACTCTCGGCGAGGAAACCGACGACGATGTCCGGACGCTGTTCGAGTAGATCGGCGTGAACCGTAATCGGTCGTGGAGTGCCGTTGTTGACGCGATCGCGCAGGGAAGCCGTGGAATCGAGGTCGACGGCTACGGCGAGGCCGTGTTCGCGGGCAACCTCTTGGGCGCGGGCGCCCTTGACGTAGATGGCGTCGACGTCACCCCATAGCAAGGATTCGACACCCCACGTCGTGTTGCGGCTGGAGGAGGCGGTGCGGACCTCGGGGGCTGCCGTCGTTGCAACCTCGACGAGGGTGACGTCGGCAAAACTCACCCCGCCCAGACGAAGTGCCGAGGCGAAGCCGTGCAGGGCCATGGCGCGAGGGAAGCTCCTGGCCTGATCCGCCGCCCAGGCCGGGATTCCGATCCGGGCGCCGGCCAGCAGGACTGCTTCTCGGATATCGGAGTCTCCTCGCACCAGGATCGCCTGCGCCTCGTCGATCCAGGTCAGTCCGATCAGCCTCGTCGGAGAACCACCGGCACGCGCGGCCAGCGCGGGGACGTTGCCGCCTTCGCGAATGAGTCCGGAAAGTTGGTGGTCGAAATGGCGCACTGCCAATTCAGGCCCGGCATCTTGCAGTACGCCGAAGCGCACTCCGGATTCGTTTGCCGTCCGGTCGAGCCAACCGAGGCTGTTAGCGAGTCCGCTGGCGGTGGGAACGGGGCAGCGGGTGTACCAAAGTGTGTCGATTGTGGAGTCAGCGATCAATGTCATGACTGTCCTGTCCGTCGGGGAAGGTGCGGCCGACGCCGAGCTCCTTCAGGAAACTCGCTCGGTAGCGCAATGATTCGGGATCGTTCCGGTCGCGTGGTCGTGGCAGATCGATGTCGACGTCCACAGCGAAACCGCCCTTGTCGAGAATGAGCACGCGGTCGGCAAGTCGTACGGCTTCGTCGACGTCGTGAGTGACGAGCAATACCGCCGGTCGGTGACGGGCGACCAGATCGCCTACCAGATCTTGCATTTGGAGCCTGGTCAAGGCGTCCAGGGCGGCGAAAGGTTCGTCGAGTAGCAGTAGTTCAGGTTCGCGGACGAGAGCGCGCGCCAATGCGACGCGTTGGGCCTCACCGCCGGAGAGAGTGGCCGGCCAGGCGCGGTGCTTGTCCGCGAGGTTGACCTCGGAGAGTGCGTTGCGTGCGTTGTCGGTCACCTGCCGTGATCGCTTCTGTCCGACTGTGACATTGGCCAGAACTCGCTTCGACGGTATCAATCGAGGTTCTTGGTAGACGACCGTGCGGTCGCGCGGAACCAACACCTCGCCGCTGTCCGGTGCTTCCAATCCAGAGAGCACTCGCAGCAGGGTCGTCTTGCCGGTTCCGCTGGGGCCTAGGAGAACGACGAACTCGCCACGCGTGATCTCGAGGTCGACACCGCCCAGAACAGTCTTGTCGCCGAACGACTTCCGCACTCCGGTCAGCGAGACTGCTACTGGTGAACCGGCACGTCGCTCGGCCGCAGTGGTACCGGTCCGCTCACGCATTGCCAACGGAGGCAGAGGTGCTTCCGTAGTTGGCCGCGAGCCTATTGTTGTGCCTGTCATCGCGTCACCGACAATCGCCGCCACGGCATGGAGTACCGCTCGATCAGCCTGACCATGGCGTCGAATATCAGACCCAGCGCCGCGTACATGACGATGCATAGAACCATGTAGTCGGTGCGGTTGTATTCCTGCGCCAGGGTGACCAGATATCCGATGCCCTCACGTGTGCCGACCTGCTCTGCTGCGATCAATCCGGTGATGCTGAGCGACAGGCAGATTCGAAGTCCCATCAGAACACCGGGGAGGGCGGTCGGAAGAATCGCTCCGAACACCAGCCGCCAACCCGTCAGGCCGAAACCCTGTGCCGCTTCCAGCATCTTGCGATCGACTCCGCGCACTCCCAGGTACGTGTACGCGTACATGGGGGCGACGGTCGCGACGGCGATCAGCACGACCTTGAAGGTTTCGTCGATACCGAACCAGGCGATGAACAACGGAACGAGCGCGAGGAACGG
>NZ_JASHKR010000047.1:0-10655 GCF_030056815.1 Rhodococcus sp. IEGM 1379 | reverse complement strand
AGGTTTCGTCGATACCGAACCAGGCGATGAACAACGGAACGAGCGCGAGGAACGGCACCGCGCGGTTGATCTGCATGGTCGAGTCGATCAGTTCTTCACCGAGAGAAGAGAGACCGGACAGAACCCCGAGCACCAACCCGACGATCACACCGACCCCAACACCAAGTGCAGCGCGCTGCAGTGATGCAAGACCGAAGTCGACCAGCTGGCCCGACTGATACAGCTCGACGAAGGCCCTCCACACCGCGGGAGGTCCGGCCAGGATCTCCTCTCGGATCAGCCCGGTAGCCGACCCGATCCACCATCCGGCGACCAACAGGGCCGGAACGAGGAAGCGGAGGGGGATCGAGATCCACTTGGGTCTGCTGCGATTGCGCCGGTAACGCGGCGTTTCGAGTTGTGGATGCTCCACTGACTGCGACGCCGTTCGAGCGGGGCGGGTCAGCGTCACCATCGGGTCACTTCCCCTCGGTGGTGGGCGCTGCCGCCGCCAAATCTGTCACAGCACCCTGGAGGTCGAAGATCACGTCACTGCCCTTGAGCGGCTGCTGGATCACCTTGTTCTCGGCGAACAGCGTGGAGATGGATTCGAGGTCGGTGGCGTCGGCTGCGGTCGGATAGCGGAAGTTGGTGATCTGGCCGCCGAGGGTGATCGCGTCGTCGAGTCGCTGTCCGGAGAGTGCGCGGGGACCGGTCTGTTCGAAGACGTTCTCGAATGCTGCCGGGTCGGCCTGCTGCTTCGCGGTGAGTTCCTGGGTGACCTCGAAGAACTTCTGGACCACCTCGGGATGTGCCTCAAGAACTGCGGTACGGCCGGCGATGATGGTGCTGTCCACGGAGTCGATGCTCGCCTCGGTTGCGATCTCGACCGCGCCCTTGGCTTTGGCCTCCTGGTACGGAATCAGGAACGATGCCCATGCGTCGACCTGCCCGGTGGAGAAGGCCGACGCGGCGTCAGCCTGTTGCAGCGGAACGCGTTCGACGGAATCGATCGGCACTCCAGCCTGTGTCAGTGCCTTGAGCGTGATGTACTCGCCCTTGCCCGCAGGATTGACGGCGATGCGCTTGCCGGCCAGATCGGCGACGGTCTTGATGCCGGATTCCGGAGTGGCGATGATGCCGGCCTGGTCCTTGTTGTACGGGTCGGACGTGGCGAAGATGCGGACACCCACGTCCTTGGACAGTGCACCGACGACGGGACTGTATGCGCCCGTTTGGATGTCGAGTTCACCGCTGTTGAACAGTTTGAGGTTGGAGCTGAATCCCGGCGTGGTCTTGACCCATTCGATCCTTGCGCCCAGTGGTGCCAGCGCCTCGTCGTAAGTTCCGTCACGCTTGCCGACGGCGATGGCGCCGGAGTTTCCGGGATCGAAGACCTTGAGCGTGAAGTCCGTGCTGGAATTGCCTGCGGCGCTGTCGGAATCGGAAGACCCACACGCCACCGCCAACCCGGCCAGCGGGATCATGGCGAGCGCAGCGGCAGCTCGTGGCAGTCGGCGGAAGCGGGACATGTATGTGGCTCCTTCAGGCGTTGATTCGTCAGAACTGACAACGATGACGCTATTGGGTGCTTGTCCGTTTTGTCCCCGTTTGTTTTCTGGAGATTGGAAATCTTGACAACATCAGAAGTCTGTTCATCTGGGGTTTTGTAGGTCTTCGTCTGGTTGCTTTCCATCTGATGGAAAGGATGGCCGGACGAGTGGGTCCGTGTTAGCGTCCGATTCTCAGCTCGATCAAGCCACAGCGAAAGGACCGTTCGTGACGGATGCACGCGGTGCGGGAGTTCAAACCGTAACTCGCGCCCTGACCATGCTCACATGTTTTCGCAGTGGCGAAGAATTGGGAGTCTCGGAAGTTGCCCGGCGACAAAAACTTGCAGTGAGCACGACACATCGGTTGCTGCAGTCGCTCGTCGACGCGGGTTTCCTCGAGAAGGATGACGCGACCAGCCGGTATCGCATCGGAGCCGCGCTGGCTGCTTACGGACAGGTGTCGTACCGTCAGCATCGAATCTATCTTTCCGAGCCTTACTTGGAGCAATTGGCCGCGACGACAGGAGCATCCGCCTCACTCGCACTGCGAAGCGGAAGTGAGGTGGTGCTGCTCGGATTCAGTCGGTGGCGCGAGGCCGACGGACATGTGCTCCAGGGCGTTCGACTTCCCTTGCATGCGAGCGCACTAGGGAAGGCCTTTCTGGCGTGGTCCGATGTGGACGACTCCGAACTCGCTGCCCTGCCACGTGAAGCGACCACCCAGCGTGCGATCACCGATGTTGCCGGTATACGCCGGGACCTGGAATTGACCCGCGAGAGGGGATACGCATTCAACGACGAAGAGCTGACCCCAGATTTTCGAACCATCGGCATTCCGATCATCGATGGATCATGCACTGTGCGTTACACTCTCGGACTTCGTGGTCCGGTGGAGTTGATGATCGACGAACGGATTCCGTTCCTCGCCGATCTTGCCAAGGTGACCGCACGACAGATCGGTGAAGTGCTTCTCTAAGGTAACTGGACAGTGGCAGAACCGACCGAACGTCATTACCGTTGCTGGCGAGGGATGCGATCGAAAACTGGGTACGCGTCGCCGACGGACCCTCGTGATCCGGACCGGGCGTACGGATACTCGTCACGTCCGATGTGGGCCAATGGTTGCGATCCAGTGACAGTGGGCCACGCGGAGAACGTCGTGTCGTCGCCGAAGGTTGGCCCTGCACGCGGGCCCGAACCGAGTACACCAAACGCGGATCGTCTCGTACGACACTTCGACCCCTCGGGCCGGCACTGTCACGTTAGTCGAAAAGCCTAGCAGCGACGCCTGTTTGGGACAGGCTGTTACGGGACACCGCCGGGCTGTTCACTTTCAGGCGGCGGCGTCGGTCGCGGTGACTTCCTGCCAGAGCGCGAATCGGTCGGCCATCTCGGTACGCCACTCGGTCGCGGTCAGTCGATGCCGGCCGGGCCGAAAATGCGGTGAGATCGAGCTGAACGCGGACAGGAACCGTTGCGCGTGCCCGGTTGAGGTGAACCGTTTCATCGCCCGCTCCCGCTGCCGGGTCGGCTGATGGGAATTCTCGGCCCGGTTGTTCAAGTGCCTGGACCGGCGACGCTCGACAGAGGCCAGCATCTCGCGGTGCGCGACCTGGTAGCTGCCGAGCTAGTCGGTGATGATCACCCGCGGCACGTACCTCAGCCCCTTGAGCAGCTTGCAGAAGAATCGTTTGGCGGCGTTGCCGTTTCGGCGGGACTGGACCAGCACGTCGAGCACGTTGCCGTCCTGGTCGACCGCCCGCCATAGGTAATGCAGTTTGCCGTTGATTTTTATGAAGACCTCGTCGAGGTACCACTTGTCACCCGGCCGGGCCCGGCGTCGGCGCAGCTGGTTGGCGTATGTCTGCCCAAACTTGGCGCACCACCGCCGGATCGTCTCGTAACTCACCACGACACCGCGTTCGAGCATCATCTCCTCGACATCACGGAAGCTGAGCGGGAACCGGAAGTACAACCACACGCAGTGGTTGATGATCTCGACCGGGTAGCGGTGGCCCTTGTACGACGGCATTGCGGTGCTCACCCCACCGATTCTCCCAGTTTGCCGCGTTCAACAACGTGACAGCGCCCTGCCCTCTTAGCGAGCATTCGGAAACCCGCGGCGGTGCTCGTTCAGCGCGTTTGTGGGATAGAGGCGGGCTCCTGGTTGGGTCAGGGATGAACAGTCGCTGACCGTACCCAGGAGTCCACAATGTCATCATCGCCTGTCGAGTCATGCCCGGCGTGCCCGTCCGGGGCGCCTGGACATCGGAACGCGGTGTATCCGGCCTCGTCACTGACCGACGCACAGTGGGCGGTACTACAACCATTGCTACCTCGGCCCGGCAACTCCACCGGACGGGGCGGAAGGCCCGAAAAATACTGCCGCCGAGTGGTGTTGGATGCAATTCTCTACGTGGTTCGGGGCGGGATCGCGTGGCGGCAGTTGCCGGTGGAGTTCCCGCCGACGTCGACGGTGTACGGGAGCTTCGTCCGCTGGGTCCGCGCCGGGGTATGGCAGCGCATCCACGACGCGCTGCGCGACCGGCTCCGCGTGCAGGCCGGACGAGACCGGTGCCCGACCGCGGCGACCGTCGACCCGGGAGACCGTGCCCGCAGCCGACACGGTGCCCGGATCCCGTCGCGGATGGGACGGCGGGAAGCGAACGAATGGGGTCAAGCGGCACATTGCGGTGGATGTCAACGGGCTACTGCTCACGGTCGTGGTGACCGCCGCCTCGATCCAGGATCGCGACGCCGCGCACCGGCTACTGACCGGACCGCGGGGCGGCTTCTCCACTATCCGGCTTATCTGGGGCGACGGCGGCTACCCGGGTCGACTGCTCGGCTGGGCGAAAAGCGTTCTCGCCCAGCAGTTTTAGATCATCAGACGGATCCCCGGCGCGAGCGGATTTCACGTGCGGCCCTGGGTTTGGGTAGTCGAGCGTACGTTTGCTTGGATCAACAAGTACCGCCGTTGCGTCCGCGCTTACGAGACCCGACCCGACCACCACGAGGCCGTCATTCGCATCGCCAGGATCGGCCTCATGACCCGGCGCCTTGCACGGATATGAACCCAGTTTCCGAATGCTCTCTCGGGCCCGTCGCCGGCGCAGCACCTTGGGCTAATTCATACCCCACAAGTTCAAGGCCATCTATTACTCTCAGCTATCGATTCTCTGACCGGAGGACTACGTGATCTCGAGTTCGCCCATCCGAGACCAGTCAGTACCCGGGATCTCGGCATTGATGATTCGTGGTGTTTCACTCAGCGCAGGTCGCATGGATTCCAACCCATTTCGGAAATGGTCAGAACCGACATGCTCAGCGCCAGAATGAGAATCCCGGAACGCCTCTACCAGTAGGTACTCTGCCGGGTTGTCTGCGCTCTGGAACCACTCGAACCAAAGATTTCCTGCCTCAGCCCTTGTACTATCGGTGAATTTTTTCGTGATCGACAGCCAGTCGTCCTGATGCTCTTCGAGCACATTGAATTTCACCACAATAAAAATCATCGCTTCCCCAATCGCTGTTTCCTGTCGAATCGCGATCGCAAAGTACGTAACGCACACTGCGACTGACGCGAGAATGAAATTGTTCTTACCCCGAAGATACCATCACCCGGCAACGCACACAGGAACGATATCGGTGAATTCCTAGCAGACAAAACCTGAAATGACTTTGCCCGCAACTGTTTCCGCGCCAGCTTCACATCAGTTCTGAGCCGCAGGCACGTGGTCGGCCACCGCCCTATCGGAAGCAAGAAGGCCTGACCGACCGCGTGCCTTGCCTAGCGAGTTCAGTAGATATTCGATGGACGGATCATGCCTTCGGCCAAATCGCCGAACCCGGGCGCCTCGATGGCTCCTGGATTACCGAATACTTCCTCCACGACGGCGGTCTCGGTTGTGATGAGCAGCGCAGCAATAGATGCGGCGCTCTCGAGCGCTGCGCGGGTAACCTTGAACGGGTCGATCACTCCGTCCTCGAACAGGTCGCCGTATTCCCCGGTGAGGGCGTTGAACCCATGGCCCAATGGCAAACCCGCAACGGTTTCGACCACCTCGTCGCCGTCGAAACCGGCGTTGATCGCGATCCACCGCAACGGCTCGGCTAAAGCACGACGGACGACTTCGCAACCGATCGCCTCATCGCCGGGCAAATCCAGTCCGGCGAGCGCACGATGTGCCTGAGCCAGGGCAGTACCACCGCCGGACAGAACACCTTCTTCGAGAGCAGCACGGGTCGCTGCCAAAGCGTCGTCCACTCGCAGCATCCGCTCCTTGAGTTCGACGCTGGTGGCGCCACCGACACGAATAACAGCCACCCGCCCTGTAAGTCGGGCGATCCGCAACTTGAGGCTGTCCTCGTCGGCATCGATTTTCGCCCGATCCAACTGCGCCCCGAGTTGAGCGATGCGGACACCGACCAGACTCTGGTCACCGTGCCCGCCGACAATCGTCGTCGCATTTTCCGTCACTGTGATGCGGTCACACGATCCGAGGTGTTCGAGAGCGACTTCTGACAGCTCGATCCCGGTGTCCTTCGCAATGACGTGACCGCCCAACGCAATTGCAAGATCCTGTAGTTCTGCGACCCGGCGGTGGCCGAAACCCGGTGCGCGGACGACGACCGACTGCATCGTCTTGTGCATGTTGCCACCGACCAGAAGCTGCAGCGCGGGTCCGTCCACGTCTTCCGCGAGCACTACAAGCGGCCGGTCGGCACGCTTGGCGGCTTCGATGCTCGGCATGATGTCCTGCACCTGATTGATCTTCTTGTTGGTCAACAGAATCAGCGGTTTGTCGTGGACCGCTTCCATCCGCTCGAAATCGGTGACCATGTAACCGGAGATGTAGCCGTGGTCGAATTCGATACCGTCGACGATCTCGACCGCCATTCCGAGAACGTCGCTCTCCTCGGTCGTGACGATTCCAGACACGCCGACGAAGTCGACCGCCTGGGCGATGGCCTGCCCGATGGCTTCGTCGTCACTGGCGGCCAGGCTCGCGATTCGTTCGAGATCGCGCTGGCCGGAGACCTTCACTGTCTGCGCCCGTAGCGCTTCTACGACAACCGGTACGGTTCGTTCGATTCCGCGGCGTACCCGCATCGGGTTCGCGCCGACCTCGACGACGCGCATTCCCTCGCGAACCATCGCCTGGGCCAGCACGGTGGCGGTTGTGGTGCCGTCACCGACGGCACCATTGGTCTTCATGGCCACCTCCTTGACCAGCTGGGCGCCCATATTGGCAAAGGGATCGCTCAGCTGTATCTCGCGGGCGATAGTGACCCCGTCGTTCGTAATCGTCGGCGGGCCTGTGAGCTTTTCGAGTACGGCGTTACGTCCCTTCGGTCCGAGGGTCACTTTGACCGCGTCGGCAAGGGCGTTCACACCATGTTCGAGCAGGCGACGGGCCTGCGTGTTGTAGCGAATCTCCTTGGCCATGACTGCATTTCCTTTCGTACGTGGGTGGAGCGAGAAACACGATCAGGGAACCAGAATCGCCCGGCCTCGGACACGCCCCGCATCCAGATCGTCGAGTGCGGTCTGGAACTCTTCGAGCGGGTACTTGGTCGTATGCAGAGTCACCTTGCCCTGGGCAGCAAGAGTCATGAGCTCCTGTAGATCGTTGTACGAACCGACAAGATTTCCGATGAAATTTATCTCCGCGGAAATCACATCGATCGTGGGAACGTCGATGTTCTCGCCATAGCCGACGACGTAGTAGTTCCCGGCGCGGCGGAGCATCGCGATTCCTTCGGCGGTGGAACCACCCTCGCCGACAAAATCAACGACGGCTTCCGCGCCGTTCCCGCCGGTGAGGTCCAATACCTGTTGCACGTGGGTGCCGTCCGCGACAATGCCTCGGTCGGCTCCGATCCGAACAGCCAAGTCCACCGCGTCGGGATTACGGTCGAGCACCACCACGGTCACACCCGAAATCGCCTTGAGCACCTGGATTCCGATATGACCCAGGCCGCCGGCTCCGATTACCACGCAGACGTCACCCGGCCTGGTGGTTTTGGCTGCCTTCGCGACCGCGTGGTATGCCGTCAGACCCGCGTCGGCAAGTGCCGCGACGTCGGCAGGCTCGAGTGAATCGTCGATCCGGACGACACTGCGTGCAGTAGTGCGAAGGTACTCCGCGTAGCCACCGTTGGTGTCGATTCCCGGGAACTGACTGTTCTCGCAGTGCACGTCATCACCGAAACGGCAAGCGCGGCACTGGCCACAGGTGATGAGGGGATGCAGGATCACCTTGTCCCCCACCGCAACGTTGGTGACGGAATCACCAACGGCATGGACCCAACCGGCATTCTCGTGACCGATTGTGTACGGCAGCGACACTCCGCTCTTTTCTTCCCACTGCCCTTCGAGGATGTGAATGTCGGTTCGGCACACGCCGGCGCCACCGATCCGCACTATGACCTCGAGCGGGCCCTCGATTCCGGGTTCGGGAATTTCGGTGAGCTGAAGCTTGGTGTTGTATCCGACTACTTGCACAGCTTTCATTGCAGGCTCCTCGTCCTGATGTCGGTCACTCGCGGTGTGGCGTCGACGGATTCGCCGTCCGCGTACCGGGTAGCGAGCAGTCCGCGGCAGAAGTGCGCATTGCCTTCCATCGAGATGCGCACGGACTTGGCGAATCGCAGTCGAACAGGGACCGCGTCTGCAGCAATTGCCAGTCCGTTGTCGTCGACGAGCACGCGACTATTGGGGCACATACTCAACCCGATACTGATGCGCCGTCGCAACAGCGCTGACTTCTCCTTACTTGCCGGAAGATCTCGCAACGTCAGTCGATGAATATCGTTGATATCCATCGTTGTTCGTTTCACATACGCCGCGACGCATCGCTCCATCGCGGCAGTGTGCGCCTTGCCGAGGAAGATATTGCGCAGTTCGACCAGACTCTCCTGTGCCTCCGATCCGAACGTCCCGACATATCCGGCATCGGCGGCCAGTCCGGCATTGATTTTCTCGCTGTCGTGGTGATCGTCGAGCAACACCCGTACGCGACCGACGTGTTCGACCGTGCGCAAAGCATCCTGGGCGTCGGAAGCCATGAGGTAGGCGAAGTTCGGAGAACAAAAAGCTGTCGGAAGCCGTAGGTGAACGGTGACGCCGTCATCGTCCAACGTCACCGATCGCACGAAACCCAACTCGGTGATCGGCTCGTCGAGCTCCGGGTCGGTCACCGTGGCAAGCGCTTCGAGCACATCTTCCTGTAAACGAACGTCAACGGCGCGAACGTCGATCGCGGTCATGACGACACAGTCTCTTTCGCCCCTGCTGCCACCTCGACGCCCACCTGCCCGGCCGGCTCGGCCAACCGCAGTTCCGCCGGAACGTCGATGTTGTAGAGGGACGCCGCATTGAGACCGAGGATCTTTTTCTTCTGATCGATGGTGATCGGGGCGTACTCGTCCTGCATGTCCTCGGGGATCTGGAAGTCGACAAACCTTTCGATCAGCCACTGCGGGGTCCAGATCGCATAGTCGCTGGAGAACAGAATCTTGTCCTCGCCGATCCAGTACAGGAGTTCGCCGATGATCTGGGCGAAATACCTTGGGCGAGTGTGGATGAAGGGCAGCGCCACAGCCAGACCACCGAAGACGTTGGACTCCTGCGTCGCGATCCAGCAGAAATCCTCCAGTCGCGGCAGGCCGACATGCTCAACGACAAACCGCAGATCCAGGTAGTCGGTGGCAACCTTGTCGATATCCGCCACGTCGAAAGCGTCACGATCGAGAGGGCGGATCGTGGGCCCCTTGTGGACGTGAATGTTCTTGATACCCAGTTTGATGCATTCTTCCAGGTACCTTCGCGACCAGTGATCGTCGAGCTTGTAACCACGCGAATCACCATGCCACTCAGCGGTGTAGAGCTTGACTCCCTGCAGGTTCATCCGATCGGCGTCGCGGCGAAGCTGCTCGAGGCCTGCCTCGCCGTAGCGCGGGTCGTATGCGTGGTTGTATGTAAGCTTGTCGGGGTGCTTTTGAGTGAGCGCGAACGCTTCCTCAGTCTGCCCGAAACCGTTGACGTAAAAGTCACTGAGCAGGGTCGCTTGGAAAATCGCGTGATCGACGTATCCGTCCACGAAGAGATCACGCATGAGTCGGTCCTCCCCGTAGTGGGTGTACGTTTCGTAGTCCCACACGACCTCTTCGGGGCTGAGATTCTTGTGATAGTCGTAGAAGCAGTCGATGAACTGCTTGCCGTGGATGTTCTTGTGGTTCGACGCCCGGCCGTCCCAGAGATGTACGTGCCCGTCGACGATGAAGTACTTGTGCCCGTCCTTCTGATACATCGCTTCCCTCACTTGGTCGTGTGCTTGAAAGGTGGTTGTCGACCGGCGCCTTAAGCGGTCTCGGTCGACGAGGGTCAGTCCACTTTGAGATCGAAGCCGATGTATTCGGCGGCGTCCTCAGGGCTGGCGAACAGGATGGTCTGGTCGTCGAGGTGGACCATGCGCCCGTAGTGGGTGGAGCTGATCTCCTCGAAGATGGAACCGTCGAAGTCCGAACCGAGGGCGTCGGTAAGCTCCTCGTAGTCGAAGTTCAACCGGTTGACGCCGTCGACTCGAATCATGGAGGGGTACTCGGTCAATTCGACCCCTTCTTTCGCGCCCATGACTTCGGCGACGACACGTCCGGTTGGAGTGTTCATCAGCGTGACACCACACTTGTTCGAGAACTCGGTGGCCGATCCGAATTGCATAGTCACTTGTCCAGCTCCTTCGGGATGTCCAGCCCGAGCAGTTCGAGCAGAGAACGGAATTTCTCGGTGGCCGCGTCCAAGCTGTCGGCGAAGGTGACGGCTTTGTCAGCCGGCTGAGACCAGATCGGTTGCAGCGCGCGCGCCGCTTCGAGGCACCGCGGCACCCAGATCTCCATCCAGGTACCGAACAATGCCTTGTTCGACTCCCCATATTCTGGGTCCCTCGTGAGCAACTGGAAGAGATTGCGGGTGTAGGCCAGGTCTCGGTCGTAGTCGTGCTCACCGGTGCCGACGATCGTCGGAGTGATGTAATCGCCGTTGCGGGCGGCGATCTGCATCACGAGTTCGCTGCGGAACAACGATCCGACAAGCTGCTCGAACACGATGTTGGTGGCAAA
>NZ_JASHKR010000196.1 GCF_030056815.1 Rhodococcus sp. IEGM 1379 | reverse complement strand
TACACACTCAAACGGGGCCGCCAAATTCCCCAGGCCGCCCCGCGAAAGCGCGAGGGGGTCAGCCATGGGCCGCGGCCGGGCTAAGGCAAAGCAGACCAAGGTTGCACGCGAATTGAAGTACAGCGTACCGACCACGGATTTCGATAGCCTGCAACGAGAGCTCGCAGGTGGATCGACCAACTCGCATCGGAGCAGTGTCCGATCGGACCAGACTTCCGATAGGGAAGGGCATTCGCGAGAGGACGACTACGACGACTGGCGGCGTTGACCGCGCACTGCCAATTGCGCAGACTGTAAAATGAGGAAGAGCTGAGCGCTCTTCCTCATTTTTTCGTTCCTGTTCACGCATAGTGGATCGGATCGAGATCATAGACAAAGCTGCCCCGCCGGATCGAATCCGGCGGGGCAGCTTGTTATGTTCTGCGGCTTTAGAAGCGCGGGTGATCTCCGGCCAGGAACGCGCGCTCTGCAGCGACGTCCGAAGCCTTCTTGATGCTTCCCAGCGTCCAGCAGTCGATGTGGCGTGCGGTGAGCACAGCCAGTGCACGATCGACGTCCTCAGGAGCCACGACAGCAACCATGCCGACGCCCATGTTGAAGGTCTGCTCCATCTCGGCGCGCTCGACGCGTCCGCGCTGCGCGATCAT
>NZ_JASHKR010000046.1 GCF_030056815.1 Rhodococcus sp. IEGM 1379 | reverse complement strand
AGAGCCTCAGTCTTCCAAACTGATCACGCGGGTTCGATTCCCGTCATCCCCTCCACCGGAGGGAAACTTCCACAAGAATCCGCATCGGCCTCGCCGGTGCGGATTCTTTTTTGTATCGGTCCGTATCCTGGAGTTGTCCGGATCTTTTGCAGCTCGGGAGGCCACTCGTGACCACGATTCTTCTCATCCTCGTTGTACTGGCTGTTGTCGTGTTCCTGGTCATGAAGAGCCAGCAACGCGGTTCCGGCAACAGTGCAACACAACTCGACGACGCAAAAGCCGATGCCCGGCAGGCGATCGAGCGCCTCGGTGGCCAGGTCTACAACCTCACGGGCAGCGACGACGCGTCGCGCCAAGCACTTGCCGACGCGGCCGAGCGATACAACGCAGCCGGCTCGCAGATCGATCAGGCCGCGACGCCGGTCCAGGCTAGGCTCGCGAAACAGACTGCGTTGGAAGGTCTTTACTACATTCGTGCGGCCAGAGTCGCCATGTGTATGGATCCGGGACCGGACGTTCCCAGCCTCGACGGACAGAAAGCCGCGGGCGCGGTCACCGAAGCACGCGAAGTGGAGTTCGAAGGCCGCGAGATCGCCGCGTCCCCCACGCCGTCCTCACGAACCCCCAACTACTACCCCGGCGGACGCGTTGCCGGGCGCCCGGTTCCGGCCGGCTGGTACTCCGAACCGTGGTGGAAGCCGGCCCTGGTTGCCGGCGCCTGGGGACTGGGTTCGATGATGCTCTTCTCCACCATGTTCTCCGGAATGAGCGGAGTTCCTTACGACGCAAATGCTTTCGAGGCAGGCGGCGATCCGAACGTGGATCAAGGAATGAGCGATCAAGGGGTGGACCCTGGCGATCAAGGCAATACCGACGGCGGCAACTATGACGGTGGCGGAAGCTACGACGGTGGGAGCGACGGCGGATTCTTCGACGGCGGAATGGACTTCTAGACTGCCTGACACACGGGGCACCAGAACAGGTTTCGCGCCTTCATGACGGAATGCATGATCGGTGTACCGCACACGCGGCACGGCGATCCTGCTCTCCTGTAAACGTACGTGCGCGGACGATCCTTCGCATAGGCCGGATCACCGTTGTCATGCTCGTCGCGCACGACGTGCATCTGACCTCGTCGTACGCCCACTTTCATGAGTTCGACCAGATCCGCCCACATCGCAGTCCACTCGTCGTAGGTGACGAGGTTGCCGGGGCGCTCAGGATTGATTCCGTGACGGAAGAGCAGTTCGGCGCGATACACGTTACCGACACCGGCCAGCACTGCCTGATCCATGAGAAGCGCACCGATTACGTTCTTGGACTTGGAGATTCGCACCCAAGCCTCGTCCGGATCTGCGGCGCGCCGCAAAGGATCGGGTCCGAGACGGGCTTCGACGGCAGCTACCTGCGGCGGCATCAGAACCTCGCACGCAGTGGGACCACGAAGGTCGGTACCGAAATCGGCACCGACCATTCGCATCCGAACTTGCCCCACCGGTTCTTCCATCGGCAGGACGCTGTCTGTGAATTTTCCGTACAACCCGAGGTGTACGTGGACGATCAGCCCGTTGTCGTAGGTGTGCCAGAGGTGTTTGCCCCAGGCATCGGACGACACGAGTACATGACCGTCCACCAGCCGCGCGTCTTCCGCGAATCGACCTTGCGGACTGACAACGCGGACTGGTGAACCGACAAACTTACGGGCATGCAATCGTGCCAGCCGATGCAGGGTATGACCTTCGGGCACGGGACTACTTGTCGATCAGGACTGCGGCAAAGCCGGTGCGACACCGGTCTTCTCGTACTCGGACAAGATGTCGATACGACGCTGGTGACGCTCTTCGCCTGACCATTCGGTGGCGAGGAACGCGTCGACAATTGCCAGTGATTCCTCGAGGGAATGCATGCGGCCACCGATTCCGATGAGCTGAGCCTTGTTGTGCTCGCGGGCCAGCTTGGCCGTCTCGACGCTCCAGGCCAGGGCGCAGCGAGCGCCGGGGACCTTGTTGGCCGCGATCTGCTCGCCGTTGCCGCTTCCGCCGAGGACGATTCCCAGGCTTCCTTCGTCAGCTACTACTCGCTTGGCAGCTTCGATGCAGAAGGCCGGGTAGTCATCCACGGCGTCGTACTCGTGAGCACCGCAGTCGATGGCCTCGTGGCCGTTCGCTTTCAGGTGTTCGATGATCTCGTTCTTACGTTCGAATCCGGCATGGTCGGCACCCAGGTATACGCGCATGCCGACAATTCTCTCAGGCCCAGCAGACTCTGCGCACCCGGGCCTATCGTGGTGCAAATGTATCCACAGCAAGGCCGAGTATCACCGGGAAACTCTCTCGTTCGACATCCGTGGGAGATCCCGCTCCTCGTCCTGGCAATTCTGACCACTGTCGTGGCCTACGTCGTCGCGCTCGTCCTGATCGCGACCGGCAGCCTGTCGACGTGGATCTTCATTGTTCTGGCAGCACCGATCCTGCTGTTTTTCGCGCGCGGGCAGTTGTACGGTTCGCAGCAGGTCAACGGAATCAAGATGTCGCCCACACAATTTCCGGACGGTTATCAACTGGTGGCAGAAGCGGCGGCTCGCTTCGGCATGAAAACGCCACCCGACGCCTATGTCGTGCTGGGAAACGGCAAGATCAATGCGTTTGCGTCGGGCCATGGGTTTCGCCGGTTTGTTGTCGTCTACAGCGACCTGTTCGAGGTGGGCGGCCAGGCCCGTCAGCCGGATGCTCTGGCGTTCATCATCGGCCACGAGGTCGGGCATATTGCGGCCGGTCACGCGTCGTATTGGCGTCAGTGGGGACAGTTCGCGTCCAACTACATTCCGGTGGTCGGATCTTCGCTCTCGCGGTCGATGGAATACACCGCCGACAATTTCGGATTCCACATGCGTCCGCAAGGAGCCGCCGGCGCGATGGGAGTGCTGGGCGCCGGAAAGTACCTGGTGGGTCTGGTGGGTTTTGACGAGCTGGCCGACAGGGCGACTCTCGAATCCGGATTCTTTCCGTGGTTCGTGAACATTCTGGCGAGTCACCCGGTGCTGACCTGGCGTGCGGCTGCACTACGCAACCGCACGCGCTCCGGTCATCTATTTTTTCGGCCTTCTCAGATCTTCCGTTTCGATCTCGTCAGAACGACTCAATCGAACTGAGGATCCTCGTTGCGGGTGCGCTTGAGTTCGAAGAAGTGCGGGTAGCTCGCGAGCGCAACCGCACCATCCCAGACGCGTCCGGCATCCTCGCCTCGCGGAATACGCGAGAGAACGGGACCGAAGAACGCAACGCCGTTGACATGGATAGTGGGAGTTCCGACGTCAGGTCCGACGGCGTCCATTCCCTGATGATGACTTTCGCGCAGGGCGTCGTCGTAGTCGGTTGATTCGGCGGCGTCAGCGAGTTCTGCCGGGAGTCCGACCTCTTCGAGTGAACTCTTGATGACGTCGGCAAAGTCCTTATTGCCTTCGTTGTGAATCTTGATGCCCATTGCCGTGTAGAGCGGCAGCAGGATGTCGTCACCCTTGAGCTTCGCTGCAGCGATCGCAACACGAACCGGACCCCACGCCTTGCTCATCATGTCGCGGTATTCCTCAGGCAGTTCGCGTCCTTCGTTGAGAACTGCCAGGCTCATGACGTGAAACTTCGCGTCGATATTGCGCACCTGTTGCGCTTCGAGTATCCAACGCGAGGTGATCCAGCACCACGGGCAGAGGGGGTCGAACCAGAAATCGGCTCTGTCGGCGCTTGTGTTCGGGGTTGCACTCACGAAGAAAACTCCCTCATCGGTTCATGGTCTTATCGAGCGCGAACGTTTCCGCGCCCGCCATAGCAACAATTATCCACGGACAATCCTTCCCATGTACTCCCGAAGTACCTTCGCGCAGCAGTAATGTCGAAGTGACACGAGTGCGAAGGAGTGGTTCAGACATGAGCGCAAACCGGAGATTCGTCATCATCGGCGGCGGCTTGGCCGGCGCAAAAACCGCGGAGGCCCTGCGCGCACGAGATTTCACCGGTGACATCGTCCTGCTGAGTGAAGAAGAACATCTTCCCTACGAGCGGCCACCACTGTCCAAAGAGTTCTTTGTCGGCAAGAAGACGCTCCCGGAGTTCACGGTTCACGACGGCGAATGGTTCCGCGACCACCACGTCGACCTACGCCCGGGCACCACCGTGACAGCTGTGGATACCGCCGCACACACGGTCACACTTCCCGACGGCTCGACCATGGTCTATGACAAGCTGGCGTTGGCCACGGGTTCACGCTCACGCCTCCTCGACATCCCGGGATCCGACGCGGCCGGCGTTCACTACATCCGAACAGTCGACCAAGCGTCAGCGCTTCTCGGAACCCTCTCGGCCGGCAAGAAACTCGTCGTGATCGGCGCCGGGTGGATCGGCCTGGAAATCGCGGCATCCGCCCGAAGTTTCGACGTTGACGTCACTATTCTCGAACACGGCAATCTCCCGCTCGAAACCTCTCTTGGCCCCGAGATGGGTGAAGTGTTCGCGGCACTGCATCGCAGCAATGGCGTCGATCTTCGAACGAGTACCGACGTGAAGTCCATTGCTGTCTCCGACGGCCTCGCAACCGGAATTACCTTGGCCGACGGAAGCGTTGTCCCCGCCGACGCCGTTCTGATCGCAGTGGGCGCCCTCCCCAACACCGAATTGGCGTCGGCTGCCGGAATTGCCGTCGACAACGGGATACTGGTCGATGCCGGTCTGCAGAGCAGCGACCCGGACGTGGTGGCCGTCGGCGACATCGCAGCTGCGATGCACCCGATCCTGAACTCTCGAATCCGGGTGGAGCACTGGGCAAACGCCCTCAACCAGCCTGCAACTGCGGCGGACACGATGCTGGGAAAGCCCGCTGAGTACGTCCGGATGCCGTACTTCTTCACCGACCAGTACGACCTCGGAATGGAGTACGTGGGCCACGCACCCCGCGGCGCCTATGCATCCGTCGTCACCCGCGGTGACGTCGACAAGCGCGAGTTCCTGGTGTTCTGGCTGGACGCGAACAACAAGGTTCTGGCCGGCATGAACGTCAATATCTGGGACGCCGGTGATGCCATCAAGGAACTTGTCGCCAGTGCCCTCCCGGTTGACCCGAAACGACTGGCAGATCCCACAATTCCACTGACGGAAGCGTCCGGGTAACACTGACGGAACCGTCCGCAGACACACAGCATCTCGGGTCGTGATGGGATGGACACACTAGATCCACACCAAAAGACGAGGAGATCTTTGTGGCCGCACCGAATCTGACCCGCGAGACCGCAGCCGAGCGATCAGCGCTGCTGACGCTCGACAACTACCTGATCGAACTCGATCTCACCGACGGAAACGACGGTCCGGGAGACAACACGTTCTTTTCCAAGACCACCGTGACGTTCGCTGCCACCGCCGGAGCGAGCACTTTCATCGACATCATCGCTTCGCGCATTCACTCGGCGGTACTCAACGGCGCAGCGTTGGACGTGTCGAGTTACGACGAGTCCACCGGAATCGCGCTGCCCAACCTTGCCGCAACCAATGAACTGGTCATCGAAGCCGATTGCGAGTACTCACATACCGGCGAAGGCTTGCACCGCTTCGTCGATCCGACGGACGATTCCGTCTACCTGTACTCCCAGTTCGAGACTGCCGACGCCAAGCGCATGTTCGCGTGCTTCGATCAACCGGATCTCAAGGCCACCTTCGACGTTCGCGTCAGCGCGCCCACGTCCTGGAAGGTCATTTCCAACTCGGCGGTCGATCCGACCCTGGCCGCAGACCCCGGCAAGCACATCTTCCGCACCACCCCGAAGATGAGCACCTACCTCGTCGCGCTCATCGCCGGACCGTACGCGCAGTGGAATGACAACTACTCCGACGATCACGGCACCATCCCCCTCGGGATCTACTGCCGCGCTTCACTTGCCGAGTTCATGGACGAAGAGCGCCTGTTCACCGAAACCAAGCAGGGTTTCGACTTCTACCACCGCAACTTCGGTGTACCCTATGCCTTCGGGAAGTACGACCAACTCTTTGTTCCCGAGTTCAACGCCGGCGCGATGGAGAACGCGGGGGCCGTAACATTCTTGGAGGACTACGTCTTCCGCTCCAAGGTCACCCGCTACTCGTACGAGCGTCGCTCCGAGACCGTGCTCCACGAGATGGCCCACATGTGGTTCGGCGACCTCGTCACCATGACCTGGTGGGACGACCTGTGGCTCAACGAATCCTTCGCCACCTTCGCTTCCGTCCTGTGCCAGACCGAGGCCACCGAATACAAGAACGCCTGGACGACCTTCGCCAACGTCGAGAAGTCATGGGCATACCGGCAGGATCAATTGCCGTCGACGCACCCCATCGCGGCAGACATTCCCGACCTCGCTGCTGTCGAGGTCAACTTCGACGGAATCACCTACGCCAAGGGCGCCAGCGTCCTCAAGCAGTTGGTGGCCTACGTCGGACTCGACCCTTTCCTCGCCGGATTGCGGGAGTACTTCCGCGAACACGCATTCGGTAACGCAACATTCGACGATCTCCTCGGCGCTCTCGAAAAATCTTCCGGCCGTGACCTTTCCGACTGGGGCACTCAGTGGCTCAAGACGACCGGCCTCAATATCCTGCGTCCCGACTTCGACATCGACGCCGACGGCAAGTTCACCCGCTTCGCGATATTGCAGGACGGCGCAGCGCCCGGCGCCGGTGAGCGTCGAGTACACCGCATCGCTGTCGGAATCTACGACGACGTCGACGGCGCACTGGTGCGCACCCATCGCGTCGAACTCGACCTCGACGCCACCGAGAGCACCGACGTCCCCGAGTTGGTCGGCATCCATCGTGGCCAACTGGTTCTCGTCAACGACGACGACCTCACGTACTGCTCGGTGCGCTTGGACCCGCAGTCACTGGCGACGGCGATCGACCGCGTCGGCGATGTCGCCGAATCACTCCCCCGCACCCTGGTGTGGTCGGCAGCCTGGGAGATGACGCGCCAGGCCGAACTGAAGGCACGCGACTTCGTGGCCCTGGTTCAGCGCGGCATCAGATCCGAGACCGAAGTTGGCGTGGTTCAACGTCTTCTACTTCAGGCACAGACAGCGATCGGCAGCTACGCGGACCCCGCCTGGGCGTCGGCGCAAGGTTGGGCAGATTTTGCCAACCGACTCCTCGAGCTCGCGCGCGAAGCCGAGGCCGGGTCCGATCACCAGCTGGCATTTGTCAACGCGCTCACCGGCGTAGCGCTCTCACCGTGGCACACCGAGGTCCTGCAGGAACTGCTCGACGCAGACCCCGCGACGGTTGGCCTGGACGGTTTGGTTGTAGACACCGACCTGCGTTGGCGCATTGTCGGAGCGCTCGCCGCAGCGGGTGAAATCGACTCCGCCGGAATCGAGACTCCGTTCATCGATTCCGAAGCCCAGCGCGATCCGACGGCTGCAGGCGCCCGCCAGGCTGCTGCTGCCGCTGCGGGCCGGCCGCAAGCTGCCGTCAAGGAACAGGTGTGGGCAAAGGTCGTCGGCGACGATTCGGTACCCAACATCACGGCACGATCGATCATCGGCGGTTTTGCCCGTGAGGGCCAAGGCGAACTCCTCGAGCCGTTTGTCTCGCGCTACTTCGGCGATATCGCCGCGGTGTGGGAGCGACGTTCGAGCGAGGTCGCGCAGACCGTCGTCGTCGGCTTGTACCCGTCGTGGTCGATCACCGAAGAGTCGGTCGCCGCTGCAGATCGTTTCCTGACCGGCGACATCCCGCCCGCATTGCGCCGCTTGGTCGTAGAGGGGCAAGCCGGAGTAGTCCGGTCGTTGGCAGCCCGAAAGTTCGACGCGAGCTGACATAGCCTCCAAGACATACACAAGGCCGGTGCCCGCTTCGAGAAATCGAGGCGGGCACCGGCCTTGTCTGGCTGGAAAAACTTACGGCGCAGAAATTGCGGCGCTCATGACGCGGATCGCACTGATCAGTCCGTCGATGAGGTTGCCCTCGCTGAACGAGCTGACCGCTGCGGTTGCACCGAGCTGGGCAACGCGGTCGGTAACACGATCGGCGATGACGCGGCCACTACGGACCTCGACGACGCGCTGGTTGGGCGAAACTGCGATCAGGACCGAGCGCTCAGCTTCGAGCGTCGTCGGGAACAGTGCGTCGGCACCGGCTGCCGGGTTGGCACCCAGGTCACCGATGTACGCATTGAAACGCACCTTGGTGGCGCGTGTGGCCTCGGTCAACGCTACGTCGAGGGCAACAAGATCCATCGTCTCGAACGGGAGGTCGTCCGTGAACGGCTCCCCCACCCGGTGCACGCCGGAAATACGGCCACTGGACGTGATGACGCTGCCCATGGGCAGGTCTTCGGACGCTATTGCGACCGTTGCCGAATGATCACCACTTGCCACTTGCGGACCCTCCAATCAGATCAGCCGAACCGGCTTCGATCGCGTGTGCACTGCCGTGATGGCCACCGCGAACGGTCACCTCGTCGACAGCACTCCACAGAACGGGGGCGTGATCCCACGACTCACCCAGATGGAACGCCGGCGGAACCGGACCCGGCGTCTTCTTCCCGAGGAAGGACGCACCCGCGAAGAAGGCGGTGATCAGGGCCGGGATCCCAACGTATATCAGTACTACCTCGAGAATGCTCACCCCAGAACGGTAGCCCAGAACTCCCCGAAGGAAAGCGTCAGGGCCACAAATTCTCGGGCAATTTTTTCTCGGGCATCCGGTCAGGCAGCGCCGACCCCGAGATACGGCATCCAAGATGGGTGCAGTTCCTTGGTCGCGGCGAGCAGTCGCCAGTGGGGACCGGTGGGCGGAACCAGCTCGGCTCTGAGCGTCCACCCCAGTTCACTGAGCATTTTGTCGGCCTTACGGTGGTTGCACGGCGCGCAGCAGGCAACGCAGTTCTCCCACGAGTGCCCACCGCCACGACTGCGCGGAACTACGTGATCGATGGTCTCGGCTTTGGCTCCGCAGTATGCGCATCGAAAATGGTCACGATGCATGAGCGCGGCACGGGTCATGGGAATTCTGGCGCGATACGGGACGCGCACGTAAGTACGCAACCGGATCACCGAAGGCACCTGCACCGACCAGTCCGCGGAGTGTACAACGGGGCCGTGCTCGTCTTCGTGAACCGTATCGGCCTTTCCGCAGGCCATGAGAACTACTGCGCGACGCGCCGGCAAGGCGGTCAGCGGCTCGTAGGTCACATTGAGAAGCAGTACCCGGCGTTTGACCCATTCGGGAACCAGATGATCGGTAGGGAATCTCTCGTGGAGAGAATTCTCGGCGGAAAAAAGTGGGTCAGCGGTGGGACTGAACCCGTCAGGAACAACTTCCAGAACAGCCCCCGATGCGTGGTCTTTCCGCGCGTCTGCGCGAGGAAAGGCGCCACGGACGCCAGGGGGCTGGAGTTGTCGGTGATTACGTGCAGCGTGTCGGTTCTTCATACGACCTCCGGGAGACTGCCCCCAAGTTGACCACGGATGATCGAGATGCGCACTCCTATTTCGCACAAAATTGTGTCGGCAATCGGTGAATTTCGGGTGAACACAGCCCCGATCGACCCGGAAACCACTCACCACCACCATCAGGCACAATGGGACTCGCCATGAATGACGTACAGCAGACCTTTTACGACGCCGTCGGCGGAGCCGAGACGTTCCACAAGCTCACCGCGCGTTTCTACGAGGAAGTCGCGAAGGACGATGTCGTGCGCCCGCTCTACCCGGAAGACGATCTGGGGCCGGCAGAGCGGCGCATGCGAATGTTCCTCGAGCAGTACTGGGGCGGCCCGCAGACGTACTCCGAGGAACGCGGACACCCGCGTTTGCGGATGCGTCACAACCCATTCGTGATCGGCCCGATCGAACGCGACGCGTGGCTACGCTGCATGCACGTAGCCATCGCGTCGATCGACGACAAAACCCTCGACACTGGGCACCGCAAGCAGCTGACCGACTACATGGACATGGCCGCGGCATCCATGGTGAATTCGGCCATCTGAACCGCTAGCGCGAACTGACCATCCGGCTGATCTTGCGCGCAGCGCGGACCACGAACGACACACTCGGATGCAGAGGCACGCTCAGAATTGCGTGCTTGCGGACGTACTCGTCGACGTTCCATTCCGACCAGCTTCCGGCGCGGAACAATGCCGCATCACCCGCGCGCAGCGTGCGCTTCTCGCTGCCATCCGATTCGACGGTGACCGAACCTTCCATGATGTGGACGATCTCGTCTGCGGAGAAGTACCAGCGAAACTGCCCCTTGGTGCAGTCCCAGACATGTGTTGTGGTGGTGCCGTCCTTGCTGGCCGACCATTGCGCTGCGCGAGCTGTCGGAGTTCCGGAGATTATCCAGTCCTTGTTGATCGGATCATCGTTCAACGGCAGTAGGTCCAAACTGACCGATTCGATCGCTGACAAACTCATAGTTGTTCCCCCCATACTTGATCCCCCGGTAACGCAAAGGTTGCTGAATGCAATGCCTTCGCAAGTGCAAAGTACACCAAGGTGAGGTAAAGAACCACAAAATTCCCGTGTCCAAGTCGTCGGAGCGCTCGAGGTTTGGCACTATTGATCGCTGTGAGCACCCCCGCGGATTCGACCGTCGCCAACCCGCCTCGTCCACCCTGGTGGAACGAGGCGGTTTTCTATCAGATCTATCCGCGATCCTTCGCTGATTCCAATGGCGACGGCATCGGTGACCTCGGTGGCATCGAAGACAAACTCGGGTACCTGGAACTTCTCGGTATCGACGCGCTCTGGTTGAGCCCGGTCATGCGATCCCCGATGGCCGATCACGGCTACGACGTTTCCGATCCCCGTGACATCGATCCCCTGTTCGGTGACCTCGCCGCCATGGATTCCCTGATCGAGTCAGCGCACGAGCGGGGCATCAAGGTCACGATGGACCTGGTCCCCAATCACACCAGCAACCAGCACGAATGGTTCAAGGCCGCCCTGGCGTCGACGCCGGGTTCCGTTGAAAGATCCCGTTATATTTTCCGCGACGGTAAGGGTGAGAACGGCACCGAACCGCCCAACAACTGGCCCAGCATCTTCGGCGGACCGGCCTGGACCCGCATCACGGAAGCCGACGGAAAACCCGGCCAGTGGTACCTCCACATTTTCGCGACGGAACAGCCGGATCTGAATTGGAACAATCCGGAGGTATTCGAGGATCTCGCGAAGACCCTGCGCTTCTGGCTCGGCCGCGGCATCGACGGATTCCGCATCGACGTCGCCCACGGAATGGCCAAGCCTGATGGTTTGCCGGACCATGACTGGGAGCTCAACGAGCTCATGCGCAACTCCGACGACGACCCCCGATTCAACAATTCGGCCGTCCACGAGATTCACCGCGGAATCCGCAAAGTCATGAACGAGTTCCCCGAGGCGATGACCGTCGGTGAGATCTGGGTGCGCGACAACGAGCGGTTCGGCGAATACATCCGCCCGGACGAACTTCACCTCGGATTCAATTTTCGATTGGCCGAAACCGAGTTCTCCGCGGAGTCGGTACGCGCAGCCATCGACAACTCCATCGCTGCAGTCGCGGCAGTCGGCGGAGTTCCCACGTGGACGCTGTCCAACCACGACGTCGAGCGCGAAGTCACCCGATACGGCGGAGGTGCGGTCGGGACCCAACGCGCACGAGCAATGGCCATGGTCGAACTCGCGCTTCCCGGTGCCGTCTTCATCTACAACGGCGCAGAATTGGGATTGCCCAACGTCGACCTTCCCGACGACGCTCTCCAGGATCCGGTGTGGGAACGCTCCGGCCATGCCGAGCGTGGACGTGACGGCTGCCGAGTGCCGTTGCCGTGGGAAGGTGCCGAACCGCCGTTCGGGTTTACCACCGCTGCAACCACGTGGCTGCCGATGCCGGCTGAGTGGTCCACGTTGACGGTCGAAGCACAGATCGAGGACGTAGATTCAATGCTTTCGCTGTATCGCAGCGCCCTCGAGCTACGCGCATCGACGCCGGAGATCTCCGGCAGTGACATCGATTGGTACGGGAGCCCTCCGGGGTGCCTGGCGTTCCGTCGACGGGGCGGCTTGATCTGCGCTCTCAATACGACGGACGAACCCATCGCGCTGCCCGGTGGCCAGGTCCTGCTCACCAGCGCACCGTTGATCGACGGTCAACTGCCGACCAACGCTGCCGCCTGGCTGATCTGACCTAACCTGATCCGACTGCTATCGGGCAACCATCAGCGGAATGGACCCACCGCGGTGCCGATAGATGGAACCGAACCGAGCGTCGAGTCGAAGCCACGATTTACTTGCCCGCACACGCACCAACTCCGACGCGTCGATGAGCGCGAGGTCGATATCGGCCGTCATCGCGTCGGAGCCCGTGTGTGGGATGAATCCCATTGCCGTCAAAGCGAATATCACGCGCATCGAGATTCCGACCGTGCCTGACGGACCGCTGACCTCGAGCACGTCCTGATCCAGCAACGACGCCGGCGGCCCCTGATTGCTGCCGTGCTCCTGCGCCAAAGCATTTCCACGCTGGGCCAATTCGATCAACACGCGAGCGGGAACATCATCGAGATGCTCGTAACCGTCCATTGGAGGCAGGGCCCCACGCCAGGCGGAATCCATCGCAAAACCGGGATCGATGAACTCGTCGATCGTTTGCCTGAGGGCGGCCAGCAACTGATCCCCCGCTGCCGAGGTGTCGTCCGGGTTGATCGTGCCCACCACGGTGCGGGTTGCCAATGCGTCAAAACCTGTTGCCGCCCAAACACTCACGTGATCCGGGCCGCGTCGACGCATCCGGATCACGGAAGATTCATCCAACCTGAGTGCGTGTCCAATGAAGCCGGCCAAGTTCTTACGCTCGGCTTCATCGGGCACGGTCAGCATTCGTTCATGCACGCTGCCAGCTCTCCAAGTACTCCCGCTCGGGTCCGCTGAGTCGACGCAGACGCTGAGTATCGATATCGAATGCCGCGATCTGCGTCGACGCGACAATCGACGGCGCCACGTCGAGACCGGCACCCTTGGGCCGTACCTCGTAGGCGATCGTGAAGTCCACTGCCCGTACCTTTTCCACCCACATCACGATGTCGAGCGGTGAATCCTCGTGCCGCAGTTGACCTCGGTACCGCACATGCAAATCCGCAATCACGGCGCCGTCGCGCAATGTGACTGTGGGGCAGCCGTCTTGAAACAGCCAAGGAATTCGAGCCTCCTCCAGCAACGTCACCATGCGGGCATGGTTGATGTGCTGGAAGGCATCCATATCGGACCACCGAACCACTACGTCGGCGTGAAATCCTTTGCTCAACGTCCTACCTCCGATCGGGTGCCCATGCTGCGCACCATGCTACGAACCTGCCGCGCCGCCACTGAGAGCGTCGCCAGGTCAAGCGTCCCAGACTCGAAGATCTCACCGAGAGCGGCCCTCGCCCGACTGAGCCTCGACGCGTTGGTCGATTCCCATTCGTCGATCTTTTCCTGAGGTGATTCCCCGGGCTCACCGCCGGACAGCACTTCCATCGTGAGGTGCCGCAGCGAGCTGTAGAGATCGTCGCGCAACGCCAACCGCGCGAGGGAATGCCAACGGTCGCCCCGTTCGAGTCCCGACACTGCGGTGAGCAGCCAGTCGATTCCGAGATGCGCATCGAGCGCGTAATACAGTTGCGCAACTTCCGCGATGTCGTGCTCGGCAATATCGGCGATGTCCGCGATGTCGAGGAGGCAGTACACATCCAGTAGCCGGAAGACTTCGAGCGCCAACCGTTGCGGGGCGCCGCGGTCGATGACTGATTGGGATCGGGACAACAGATCCGTCAACTGATGTCCGCCGAGCAAGCCGGGAACAAGCGGTGCCGTCGATCGGTAGGCCGCGGAATAGCGCGACACCTCGGCCCCCACGGCAATCGGCTGCGGCCGATTCGCCAGGAACCATCGTGACGCCCGATCGAGCAGTCGGCACGATTCGATGATCAGATCGTTCTCGAGATCGGCGGTGAGCCCGGCCGACCGGATCCGCGCCCACACGTCGTCGAGGGCAAACACCTCACGGACGGCCGCGTACGCCCGGATCGAATCGGTGCTGCTGGCGCCGGTCTCCTCAGCCAACCGGTACGCGTAGGTGATGCCGCCGTTGTCGATGACCTCGTTGACGAGCATGGTCGCCACGATTTGCCGTCTCAGCGGGTGGTCCTTGATTTCCGAAGCAAAACGCTCACTCACCGCCGACGGGAAATACCCGGGGATCTGTTGTGCAAAGTATTCATTGTCCGGCAGTTCGGTAGCCAGCAGATCGTCCTTGAGCGAAAGTTTCACATGCGCTGTGAGAGTCGCCAATTCGGGTGACGTCAAACCGGATCCGACTTCGAGCCGTCGCTCGATCTCCGTGTCCGTCGGCAGCGCCTCGAGCTTACGATCGAGCCCGCGAGTCTTACCCAGATCGGCCAACTGTCTGCGGTGGACTGCGAGCATCTGCGCCGCGCTGACGCGCGATATTCCGAGAAGTGCATTCTGAGCGATGTTGTCCGCCAGAACAAGTTTTGCAACATCGTCGGTCATCAAGGCCAACAACGGGTTCCGCTCGGCAGTGGGCAATGATCCGGAACGGACCAGCGTGTCGAGAAGGATCTTGATGTTGACCTCGTGGTCGGAGCAGTCCACGCCGGCAGAGTTGTCGATGGCGTCGGTGTTGATGTGGCCGCCGCCGGCGCTGAACTCGATGCGCCCCAGCGCGGTCACTCCGAGGTTGCCGCCTTCGCCGACCACCTTGACCCGTAGATCCTGCCCGTCGACGCGTACGGCGTCGTTGCTCTTGTCACCGACCTGGGCGTTGGTTTCGCTGGACGCCTTGATGTAGGTACCGATTCCACCGTTCCACAGCAGGTCCACCGGAGCGGACAGGATTGCCCGCATCAGTTCGGGCGGTGACAGTTTGGTGACACCTTCGTCCAATCCGATTGCAAAACGCACACTTTCGGCGATCGGAACGGACTTGACCGTGCGATCCCAGACTCCACCGCCTTCACTGATCAAGCTGGCGTCGTAGTCAGCCCAGGACGATCTGGGTAGTTCGAACAATCGCCCGCGCTCCACAAACGACCGCGCTGCATCAGGGTTGGGATCGAGGAAGATATGCCGATGATCAAAAGCACCGACAAGTCGGATGTGACGGCTGAGCAACATACCGTTGCCGAAAACGTCACCGCTCATGTCGCCCACGCCGACGGTGGTGAAATCCTCGGACTGCGTGTCGACGCCGATCTCACGGAAATGACGCTTGACACTTTCCCACGCGCCACGCGCCGTGATGCCCATTCCCTTGTGGTCGTATCCTACCGATCCACCGGAGGCAAAGGCGTCACCGAGCCAGAAATCATATTGCGCTGCAACAGAATTCGCCAGATCGGAGAACGATGCAGTCCCCTTGTCTGCGGCGACTACCAGGTATCGATCCTCGTCGTCCTTTCGTACTACCCGCTCCGGGGTGACAACTGCGCCCGTATCGGGATCGACGTTGTCGGTGATATCGAGAAGTCCCGAGATGAAGGTGCGGTAGCACGCCTTGCCGGACTCCAATGTTGCCGTGCGATCTACCACCGGATCACCGGTAGGCGGCGGCGGATTCTTCACAACGAAACCACCTTTGGCGCCTACGGGAACGATGACGGCATTTTTGACGGCCTGGGCCTTCACCAAGCCAAGTACCTCGGTGCGGAAATCTTCACGCCGATCCGACCACCTCAAACCGCCGCGGGCGACCGCACCGAACCGAAGGTGCACACCTTCGACTTTCGGCGAGTACACGAAGATCTCGAAAGCCGGCCGGGGCTTGGGCAATTCACTGATCCGGGACGGATCGAGCTTGATCGACAAATAGTCACGCGAGCGCCCGTCCCCGTCGATGACGTAGAAATTGGTGCGCAACGTCGCTTTCACCAGCGAGAACATGCCTCGCAGAATGCGGTCGGCATCCAAACTGAGCACCTCGTCGATGGAGGCCCGCAACTGCTCCTCCAGCTCGGCGACACGCCCTTCATCCTGTGACTGTGGATCGAACATCGCCTCGAACAATTCCACCAACGCACAAGCCGTCTTCGGGTGCGTGAGGGCAATTCCCTCGATATGAAATTGACTGTAAGGAAAGGTAGCCTGCCGCAAGTACTTTGCGTAGGCACGCAGCACAACTGCCTGCCGCCACGTCATTCCGGCCCGCAGCACCAGTTCGTTGAAACGGTCGGCCTCGGCGCGTCCGAACCACACGGCACCGAAGGCAGCGGTGAAACGCTTCTGCACCT
Source organism: Rhodococcus sp. IEGM 1379 (assembly GCF_030056815.1). Taxonomy (GTDB): domain Bacteria; phylum Actinomycetota; class Actinomycetes; order Mycobacteriales; family Mycobacteriaceae; genus Rhodococcus_F. The sequence goes on along the minus strand of NZ_JASHKR010000046.1, from coordinate 20,680 downwards.
CGGTCAGCGGAACTGTGCTGGTCTCCAAAGGGACTTGCGTATCGAGATCGATTTCGACGGACGCCCGTAGATCCGCCGGCACGAACAGCCCGAAATCGTAGATCCAGCACTGCACTCCGTCGAGGCGCTGCACAACGTGTGGTCTTTCGTCGAGCACCTCCACTCCGAGTGACTGCAACACCGGAAGAACCTGACTGAGCGAGATACCGCCGCCGCCGACAAAGAGCGTGAACCGCCACTGACCGGGATCGGAATCTTCAGCCCGATAAAGCAATACATCGATCGCTCCGGGCGCCAGTGCCTCGAGTCGAGCGATATCGGACAGCGCCCGCGAGGGTTCGAAGTCTTCTTTGTACCCGTCCGGAAGAACACGCGAATACCGCTGCACAAGTTCAAGTTCCGCACTCGACGCGTCGCGCACCAGGTCAGTGATACGGTCGTCCCAGCTGCGACTGACCTCGGTCAGTAACCCCTGGACTCGCTCACGATTCTCCTCGGACACATCCAGATGAACCGGTTCACTGCCCGGCTCACGACGGATCGTCACGTGAAGCAACGCCAGATCGTTCTCGGTAACCCGGGCCGTGTAATCGAGAGTGCCCGGACCGAATTCACGCCACAGTGTGTGCTGCATCGCCAAGCGCACACGCGTCGTATAGCGGTCTCGCGGCAGATACACCAAGCACGAGACAAAGCGTCCGAACGTGTCTTCGCGTACGAACAACCGCACCTGCCGACGCAGTCCGATGCTGTGGACAGCGTGAACGGTTTCGAACAAGGTTTGTGTGTCACTCGAGAACAACTCGGTACGCGGGAACGACTGGATCACTTCGAGCATCGCCTGGCCGGAATACGAATTGAGATCCACACCAGCACGTTTGATCACCTCACGCACACGACGCTCGATCAGCGGAATCGCGAGTACGTTCTCGTGTAGCGCCACCACCGTGAACACTCCGAGAAACCTGTGCTCCCCCACTATGTTTCCGTCGTCGTCGAGGATGGAGATACCGACGAAGTAAGGGTAAACCGCGCGGTGAACTGTGGCCGGGAACGAGCCTTGAGTGAGGACCAGCAGCGGGCGGTCCGGGAGATCCGCAACGGGCGGCAAACTCATCGGCCCCTCAGTGACGACATCAGTCCGGAGCACTCCCAGAGCGCTGCCCTCGACGGTACGTGAACCGTCGGATGTGCCCTCGAATCGGCGGTATCCCAGCACCGCATAGTTTCCGTCGGCCATCCAGCGGAGCAACCGCGCGGTATCGGAGAACTCTTCGGGCGAAATTCTCCCGGACGCCGTGGATGCCGATTTCTCGAGTTCATCAGCGATGCTCAATTCGAGCGCGGTCATGGCCGGAGTGTCTTCGACGACCTGACGGACATCTGCGAGCACTTTGCCCAGATGCGCATCGATAGCGTCGAGAGCTGATTCGTCGACTTCGGAATCCAACTGAACGTGCATCCAGGATTCCTGAATTCCGTTGCCGTCCAAGGAAACCAGATTGCCAGAATTGTCGCGTTCCACGGTCAGGATCGGATGCGCGAACTGACTGATTCCCACACCGAGTCGATTGAGCATCGCCGTGACGGACTCGACAAGCAGCGACATGTCGTCGGTGACGATCTGCACGGAAGCTCCGAGACCTTCCGGTCCCCACGGACGGTAGACATGCCACACCGCGGTTCCCGGCGTCCGGTGCCGCCCGAGTGCAAGGTGCGCAAGCAAGACTCGATCGGATCGGCCATTGATCACATCGTCGCTGTCGCCCTCGTCGATATGTGTGAAAAAAGCCTCGCGAAGGCGCGTGAGTAACGTCGCTTCGTCGAGGCTTGAGGAGGTCTCTTGTCGGTCCGTCATTCTTGACTCACATCCCTGTAGGTCTAGATCCCTGGAGGCCTTGACCACCGTGGGTTCTGATCACCGCGGCCAATCTCTGACTCGAGACTAGCCGCGGCGACCACCATCTAGGGCGAACTACGAGACGAAATCTTGCGGTTCATTCACCGAAACGAGCGCAGCTTCGAGAACCGAACGTTCACTCTCGGCAAGGGTTCTGGACCTTTCGGTCACCTTGTCGAATCCGACCATCAGCGCATCACCGAAGGCGCACTCGGCACCCGTGTTGTCGCGGATGATGTGACGGACCGTGAACGACGACTTTCCGACGTGCGTCGTGACGACGTCGATCTGCAGCGGACCGGAAGAATCCGTCACAGGCTTGAGGAATTCGATAGTCATCTTTCGGACGACGACGTATCCCGGCCGCCCACCGTGAACAGCAAGCTTCGACTCCAGAAACTGGATTCGAGCTTCCTGCATGTACTCGGCGTACTTGGTGTTGTTGACATGGCCCAGGCGGTCGGAATCACCCCACCGAACCTGGACCTCGCAACTGAATGCGTCTGCCACAGGTCAGTCCCTGGTGAGCTTGCGGTGCGTGACGCGGTGCGGACGCGCGGCGTCGGCGCCGAGTCGCTCGACCTTGTTGGCCTCGTAGCCTTCGAAGTTGCCTTCGTACCAGTACCAAGCAGCTTCGTTATCGCCGAAGCCGCCTTCCCACGCCAGGATGTGGGTACACGTGCGGTCCAGGAACCAGCGATCGTGCGAGATCACGACGGCGCAGCCTGGGAACTCTTCGAGAGCGTTCTCCAGCGAACCGAGGGTTTCGACGTCGAGGTCGTTAGTCGGCTCATCGAGCAGGATCAGGTTGCCGCCCTGCTTGAGCGTCATCGCCAGGTTCAGACGGTTGCGCTCACCACCGGAGAGAACGCCGGCAGGCTTCTGCTGATCGTGACCCTTGAATCCGAACGAGCTGATGTAGGCGCGCGACGGGAATTCGGTCTGGCCGACGACGATGAAGTCGAGTCCGTCGGACACGGTCTCCCAGACCGTCTTCTTCGGGTCGATGCCGCTGCGGTTCTGGTCGACGTAGCTCAGCTTGACCGTCTGACCGATCTTGACCTCACCCGAATCCGGCTCTTCGAGACCGACAATGGTCTTGAACAGCGTCGTCTTACCGACACCGTTGGGACCGATGACGCCGACGATGCCGTTACGCGGAAGCGTGAACGAGAGGTCCTTGATCAGGACGCGACCGTCGAAGCCCTTGTCGAGGTTCTTGACCTCGACGACAACGTCGCCCAGACGCGGCGGTGCCGGAATCTGGATCTCGTCGAAGTCGAGCTTGCGGGTCTTTTCCGCCTCGATGGCCATCTCTTCGTAGCGATCCAGACGTGCCTTGCTCTTGGCCTGACGGGCCTTGGCGCCGGAACGAACCCACGCGAGTTCGTCCTTGAGTCGCTTCTGCAGCTTCTGGTCCTTCTTGCCGGACACCTCGAGGCGAGCGGCCTTCTGCTCCAGGTATGTGGAGTAGTTGCCCTCGTACGGGTAGAGGCGACCGCGGTCGACCTCACAGATCCACTGCGCCACGTGATCGAGGAAGTAACGATCGTGAGTGACGGCGAGGATAGCGCCGGGGTATGCAGCGAGGTGCTGCTCGAGCCACAGGACCGACTCGGCGTCGAGGTGGTTAGTGGGCTCATCGAGGAGCAGCAGGTCGGGCTTGCTCAGCAGCAGCTTGCACAGTGCGACGCGACGCTTCTCACCACCGGAGAGGTGCGTGACCATGTCCTCCGGCGGCGGGCAACGCAGCGCGTCCATGGCCTGTTCGAGCTGGGAATCGATCTCCCAGGCGTTGGCATGGTCGAGCTTCTCCTGAAGCTCGCCCATTTCTTCCATCAGCTCGTCGGAGTAATCCGTAGCCATGAGCTCGGCGATCTCGTTGTATCGCTTGAGCTGAACCATGGTCTCGCCGAGGCCTTCTTCGACGTTCTCGCGAACGGTCTTGGTCTCGTCGAGCTGCGGCTCCTGCATGAGGATGCCGACCGTTGCGCCGGGAGCGATGAACGCCTCGCCGTTGCCCGGCTGGTCCAGTCCGGCCATGATCTTGAGGATGCTGGACTTACCAGCGCCGTTGGGTCCGACGACACCGATCTTCGCGCCGGGGTAGAAGCTCATCGTGACGTCATCGAGGATGACCTTGTCACCGTGCGCCTTGCGCACCTTCTTCATCGTATAAATAAACTCAGCCATAACCGTCAGCCTATCGGCGTTTGTCGCATTACCCACATTGCGCGTGGAGGTTCACACACTCTGAAGTTCGGACGGCAGTTCCGTGGCGTCGTTGCCGGTGGCCGCGAGGAGCTGCGCATACCGTCCACCTTGTTCGACCAACTCGTCGTGGGTGCCCTTCTCCACGACCACGCCCTGATCGAGCACTGCAATCAGGTCTGCATCCCTCACTGTCGAAAGCCTGTGCGCTACAACAAGAGTGGTGCGCCCAACCATGAGTTCATCCAAGGCGTCCTGCAACGCACGTTCGGTGCGGTTGTCCAGCGCGCTGGTCGCCTCGTCGAGAACCAGGATCGGCGGGTTTCGCAATACCGTCCGCGCAATGGCGATACGTTGCTTCTCGCCACCCGAGAACCGGTAGCCACGCTCACCGACCATGGTGTCGTAACCCTCGTCCAGACCGACGATGAACTCGTGGATCTGCGCAATGCGTGCGGCCTGCTCGATCTCCTCGTCAGTGGCATCAGGTTTCGCGAACCGCAGATTCTCGCGAATCGTCGTGTGGAACAGGTACGTCTCCTGAGATACGACACCGATCAGGTCGGAAACCGTGGACAGATCGAGGTCACGTAGATCGACGCCGTCGATCGTCACGGACCCAGCCGTCGGGTCGTACAACCGCGCGGCGAGGTACCCGAGAGTGGTCTTGCCCGATCCCGTTGACCCGACGAGCGCGAGAGTTCCGCCGGCGGGGACGCTCAGATCGATGTCGTTCAGAGTCTTGGAGTCGGTTCCGGGGTACGAGAAGTCGACGTGGTCGAATCGCAGTTCGCCAGTCATCGTTGCCCGGTCGAATTCCTTCGACTCCTCCGGATCGGCGATGTCGATCGGCAGATCCAGGTACTCGAAAACCCGGCTGAACAGTGCCATGGAACTCTGCACTTCAACGCCGGTATTGAGAAGCATCATGGTCGGCCGGAACAACTGCGTCTGCAAAGTCGTGAAGGCAACCAACGTTCCGACTGTGATGGTGTTGCCGTGGTCAAGGGTGAATCCGGCAAACCAGTAGACCAATGCGGGCATGGCCGCAAACGTGATCGACATGGTTGCCATGCGCCATTTTCCAGCCATCATTGCGCGGAGTTCGACGTCGGCCACTTCGGCGGAGCGCTCGGTGAAGCGATCGGTGAGCGCCGATTTCGCGCCCGTGGTCTTGCCGAGCAAGATGCCGCTGACCGAAAGGGATTCCTCGACCTGAACGGACAGGTCGCTGAGCAACTTCTGCCGTGTACCCGAAATCTTGCGACGCTCGTTGCCGATCTTTCGCGCAATACGGATGAAGACGGGCAGAATCGCGAGCGAGAAGATCGCCAGACGCCAATCGAGCAGGAACAGCGCGACGATGGTCGCGGCAACTGTTGTTGCGTTCTGAGCGATCGATGTTGCGGTATTGGTGACGACGGATTGCATGCCGCCGATGTCGTTGGCGATGCGCGACTGTACTTCGCCGGTACGCGTTCGAGCGAAGAATCCGAGGGACTGATTCTGCAGATGCGAGTACACCCGCACACGCAGTTGATGCATCAGTTTCTGGCCGATGCTGTTGGACATCCAGGTTTGCGCCACACCGAGGCAACTGGTGATGATCGCGATGGCGATCATGCCGATCGCCAGGAAGCTCACGAGTCCGAGGTTTTTGTCGGGGATAGCCTTGTCGAGCATTTCGCGGAGGAGCAACGGGCTACCCAACGCGACGATCGCGCTGAGAGTAATCACTGCTGTGACTATCGCGATCTGTTTCCGGTACGGCGCGAACAATTCGAGTACGCGTCGCGGCGATACGGGGTCCGCCGGAGCGTGCGGGTCGGCGGGCTTGTCGAAATCTCTGATGTGATCTGGTCTCACGTTTACCTCCTGGAGGCGCTCTCACCCACATTTCATATTGATGAGGTTACCTCACTATGAGGCTGACACCAACAACGCTAGACTGACCGCATGCATTCCCGAGAGCGCGAACTCACCGACGTAGTGATGTCCGTAGCCCGAACCATTCGCCGACGCCAGATCTCCGCTTTGGAACCGTTCGGCCTGTCCCCATCCCAAGGCCGCGCGATTCGGGTACTTGCACGCGCCGGCGAACCCGTGCGATTGGGATTCCTTGCCGAGCGACTGCGTATCGTCCCCCGTTCCGCAACGGACGTCGTGGATTCACTCGAGGCCGCGGGCTGGGTCACGCGCATGCCCGATCCAGGGGATCGCCGCGCGGTACTACTCGAACTCACGGACGACGGCATCGCCCTGGCCGCGGATATCGTCAAAGCCCAGCGGCGTGAGTCGTCCGACGTTTTCGACGACCTCGACGATTCCGAACAGAGTGTTCTGTACCAGCTGCTCGAGCGAGTAGACGCGGGTCACGACCAGGGTCGCGCCCGCGACTGCCCGAAATCTCGCGCCTGAGCTAATTCATGCTGCGATAGTCTCCACGGATTCTTCGGCCGCGACGTGCTCCTCGGACTCCTCGATCGAGACCGGCTTGCTGTGCCGCTCGATCTTCGCAATGCACCGCGCCAGGTCAGGCCCCACTGCGGTGGCCCGCATCTCCAGATCGGAGCGGGGAATACCTTCTTTGGTCGTGTACTCGTTGGTGCGCAACTCCCCCGCGGCCATGACCGGATCACCCTTCATGATGGATGCGCCGACGCCGGTCACCAATCGTCGCCAACACGTAACCGTCAGATAGAGCGTCGCGCCGTCGGTCCATTCGCCCGTCGTCATGTCTTTGCGACGCGCGTTACTCGCCATCCGAAAGCTCAGCACCTCTTCGCCATTGGCTGTCTGCCGTTTCACCGGGTTGGTGATGACCGTGCCTACGACGACTACAGATGTCTCATACATGATTTGATCCCCCTCGAATCCCTGAAAACACGCCGATCGATCGTCGGCCCCTTCGAGTCTGAATCGGGAATCGGGGATTGTGCGGAATCGATTTCCATCTGTGGATGAACAAGACCCCTGTGGAGAAACAGCACTGCCCGGGCCTTGTGGCCCGGGCAGTGTCGGTACTTGGTGTTATGCGTCCGAAGAGGATTCTTCCGACTTCTCGCGCGTCGGCCAGCCCTCACGGTCACGTCGCGCCAGTTCAGCGAACATCGCATTGTGAGCGGCCAGATCAGCGTCGTGATCACGTTCTGCCGCACGGTCTGTCCGAACGGCTGTTTTGCGGTCACTGCGCGACCACTGCACCAGGAGAGCAAGCATGACCACCATCAGCGGGATCTCGCCTGTCGCCCAGGCGATACTGCCACCCAACTGCTGATCGCCGAGTAGATCGTTGTTCCAGCCCAGGCCCAGTGAGCGGAAGAACTCGCCGCCCATGATCGTGGTGGTGCTCATCAACGCGATGCCGAAGAACGCGTGGAACGGCAGCGAGCCGAACACCATCGCCAGCTTGGTCACGGGTTGGAGTTGACGCGGCGAGGGGTCGATACCGATGGCCACCCAGTAGAAGAGGTAGCCACTAAGGATGAAGTGCAGATTCATCAGCAGATGCGCGCTGTGGGAATCGACTGTCGCGCCGTAGATACCACCGAGGTAGAGCACGTAAAAACCGCCGACAAACAGAACCGCAGCAACGATCGGGTGGGTGATGAACCGCGAGAAGGGGCTGTGGAGCGCGATCAAGATCCATTCACGGATACCCGGAACGCCGTCTTTTCCGGCCGGGTCGAGTGCACGCAACGCCAGTGTGATGGGCGCGCCCAGGACAAGCAGAACCGGAGCCAACATCGAGAGTGCCATGTGTCCGCCCATGTGAACGCTGAACACAGCAGTCGCGTACTTGCCGACGCCTGAGGACGTGGCAATCAGCAGCACTGCGCAACCGCTCATCCAGGCGATGGTCCGGCCGACGGGCCAGGCGTCGCCACGCTTGGCGAGCTTGCGCAGACCGATTGCGTAGAGCACCGCAGCGACGACTGCCGCCGTGCCGAACATGAGATCGAAGCGCCATTCCGTCACGAAAGCCATGAACGACGGTGGATCGGGCAGGTTGTAACCGAGTTCGACCTCGGGAATCGTGGGGATGCTCGACGGCGGCGGAGGCGGAGTGCGACCCAGTCCGATCGCCAGGCCGATGGTTGCGGCAAAGACAATTCCCTCGCCGCCGGCAAAACGAACGAGCGCCGAACGAGACTGCGGGTTCTCGGCGAGCGCCGGCAACGAGCGCGAACGCTGAGCCCAACCGAAGCCACCGAGAATGATCAGCGCGACGATCTTCGCGACGATCAGGCGCCCGTAGGTCGTCGTGAACAAGTCGTCGAGCGGGAGACGAACAATCGCGTTGATGACGCCACTGAATCCCATGACGACAAAACAGATGGTTGCGACGGTCGAAAAGCGTCGAGCCGCTACGTCCGTGTACTCGCCACCGCGGCGAGCGTGCGCCAGGAGCGCAAACAATCCACCAGCCCACAGCGAGGCCGCGACGAGGTGAAGGATCAGGCTGTTGGTCGCGATGTCATGCGATCCACCTGAGGACGAGTGACCGGTGAGAGCCAACGGCATCAGGCCTAGCAGGCCCACGACGAGCAGCAGTGGTGTCCACCACCAGCGCAGGGTCAAGCGTGCCAGGATCGCGAGTACTACAGCGATGACGGCTGTCCAGCGCCAGGCGCCGGCGATCTCGATCTGATCGAGTCCCGACCATAAGTTCGCCGGTTTGATCGCTTCGGAGAAGGGTTGGCCCGACGTGTCCGAGAGTGTCAGCGGAACCATTACCAGCGAACATGCTGCCCACACGACCGACGCGACCGACGCGGTCCGGACCGCCCGATAGCCGTCGACGTCAAGCACGCCGGACTTTTGCGGCGGAACAAAAAATGCGGCCAACAGCAGTGAACCGATCGCGATGACCGCCGCAATTTCCCCGATCGCGCGCACTGCCGGCAGTCCGTACGTGGTGATCGGGCCGGGATCAGGAATGCCGAGCAGGGTCAGAGCCTGCGAAGCGGAAAGCCCCACGACGATGGCTGCGACCAGCCCGGCGATCAGCCCACAGACCACAAAAATTGCGGTCGAAGAAGCGCGGACGCTGCTTTGTGGAGGGGAATCAGTCGGCGCAAGGTCGGGTGTAGCCATACGTCAAGGGTAGGACCTCGCATATCGCCGATGACAATCCACCTACGACACAGCGTCGGAGACGGCTCGAAACATGGCGCGAAGAGCGGTCAAAGTATCCGCCGGCAGCAGGGCGTCGCAGTAGGGCAAGGCCGCCGCCATCGACCCTGCCAATGGTTCGAATTCGTCTGCTCCGGCTCGCGGGTTAAGCCACACCACTCGGTGGGCACGGCGCCTCACACGAGCCATCGCACGGCCGAGGATTTCAGGATCGTCGCTGTCCCAGCCGTCGGAGGCTATGACAACGACGGCTCCTCGCAGGGTTTGCCCGTGATGCGAGGACAGCAGTTCCGCGATGGAAGATCCGATGTGGGTGCCGCTGTATTTGTCCACGACTCGGTCGTTGGCTTGGGCGATGGCCGCGTCGGCGCTGCGGTGCGCCAGTGTCGGGGTGAGCCGGGTCAACGTGGTGGAGAAGGCAAACACGTCGGCGTCGCCGCGCCGTGCTGCGACTCTCATCAAATGCAGATATATATCCGCGTATCCGTGCATCGAACGGCTCACGTCGCAGATCACGACAATGGTGCGAGGCCGGCTCTGCGTGTGAGTGCGGGCCAGTCGGATGAATTCGAAACCAGTCCGTCTCGACGCGTGCATGCTCGCCCGCAGATCGACGCGGCCACGATTACCCAGTCGACGCCGTCGGCGTCGGCGCCGGGGCCAGTCCTGTGCTGCTTGTTCGATCCACGCTCCGAGTAATCCAAGGTCGCGTGTACTCAGTTGCGCAAAGGGTTCTTCGGATTTCTCGGCGAGGGCGCTGGGGAGCACCCGGCCCGGCCGAAGTTGCCGCTGCACGTCGGTTTGCAGAGCCGAGTGACCCCGGCTGATCCAGGGCAAGACAACCTCGTCGGCGTCGGTCTCGAGTCGTCCGGTATCGACGGGGTCGATGCGCGTGGACATATCGGTGTTGTGTTCGCGCCCGGCGCGGCGTGCCGGTGGATCCAGCGCGAAAGTGACGTTGTCGAAGACGGCCGAGAACGCCGAGTCGAAAGCGTCGAGGTCTTCCTGGCGGTTGATCAGGGTGATCCGCGCCGCCCAATACAGGCGCGTTCGAGTGCGCGGCGACGCCACCTTGAGAGCGAAGCTGAAATTGGCTGCGCCGACGGCCGATACTCCGACCCCGTTTCGGCGCAGCCTGTCCGCAAATGCAGTCGCGAAGGCCGCCACATCTACTCCGCGCAGCAGCGTCGCTCCCGAGGTGTTGATCATCGGCCGCGTCGACGCCAGAGGACAAACACAACAATCGCCATGGCCGCAGCGGCCAGCACCGGCAATGCCCGTTTGGCGACGGACCCGCCGGCAAGTTCTATGACGTCGAGAGGCTCGACCACCTGTGGTTCCAGCACCAGCGGCACAGCTGCTTCTGGGGGTCCGGCCAGTTTCAATTCCAAAGAGGCTGCGAACTCCCCCATCAGCTTTTCGGACACCTGCGTGATCATCGAACTGCCGAACTGCGCCAGCTTCCCCACGATCTTCACGTCGGTATCGACGCTCACCCGGGTTTGCGCCCCTTCCCGATACAACTGCGCCGTGATGACTGCGCTCGCATTGCCCGATCCCCGAGATTCGCGACCGCGGGCGTCGATCACCGCTCGGTGCGTCGCTTCGTCCTTCTCGACAAACTTCGCGCGGCCGGCGAACTCGCTCAACACCGGTCCCACTTTGATCGTCACTTTGCCGAGAAACTGGTCTCCCTCGCGGCCGGTCATCTGCGCTCCGGGCAATAGCGGCGCGATTCCTTCCAGATCGGTCAGGGTTGTCCACGCTTGCTCGACGGGTGCGTTGACGGTGAATTCGTGTGCGATCTTCATCGTGTGCCTTTCATCCGGTGATCTGCGTGAGATACGCGTCGCGAAGCACGGTGCGGTCGTCCGGCGTTTTTGCCAACGCCCCCAAACTGGCAATCGCATCGCCCGTGACAAGGTCCGCTACACCCAGCGTCACAAGCGCGGATACCCAGTCGATTGTTTCGGCCATGCCGGGTGCCTTGTCCAGGTCGGCGCCGCGGATCTGCCCCACGAAGGCGGTGGCATGCTCGATCAGCGCAAGGTTCGCCGACGGCACCATTCGTCTCACGATTGCTACTGCGCGCTGCGGCTGCGGGTAGTCGATCCAGTGATAGAGACAGCGTCGACGGAGTGCGTCGTGGAGGTCGCGACTTCGGTTGGACGTCAGTACCACCACCGGTGGGTGCAACGCTGTGAACGTACCCAACTCGGGCACCGTGACCGCCGATTCACCCAGAAATTCGAGGAGCAAAGCCTCGAATTCGTCGTCGGCACGGTCGATTTCATCGATGAGCAGCACCGGCGCAGCGGGGCCTCGGTGGCGGACACAGCGCAGGATCGGGCGCTCCTGCAAAAACTCCTCGGTAAAGAGGTCGGCCTCATCGAGGGCATCCCCGCGCGCTTCGGACAGTTTGATCGCGAGCAACTGACGCTGATAGTTCCAATCGTAGAGAGCTTCGTTGGCGCTCAGTCCCTCGTAACACTGCAAACGAATCAAGGGCACGTCGAGTGTTTGCGCCAATGCCTTTGCCGCAGTGGTCTTTCCCACTCCCGGTTCGCCTTCGAGCAACAGTGGCCGGCCCAACTCCAGAGCCAGATACAGGGCGGTTGCGGTACCTTCGTCCAGCAGGTAGTCACGTTTGTCGAAGCGGCTAATCAGTTCGGCCACATCGGAGAACTCGCCGCTCATCTGTTCTCGAACTGACTGCGTTTTTCATACTGGCGGCGACAACCCGGGCAGCAGAACCAGACGTCGACGCCGTCAACCTCGAGGTGTGGTGTATCCGGTCCGATTGTCACGACCATTCCGCAGATCGGATCAACTGAGGTCTTCGGCGTCGGTACCGCCGTTTCAGCGGCACCGAGACCGTCGAGGCGAATGGCACGAACCAAGTCAGCGACAATGGACAGTGCAATCTCGGCCGGCGTCTTTGCCCCGAGGTACAGCCCTACCGGGGTATGTACACGCGCACGCTCCGACTCGGTCAATTCCAATTGGTCGAAGACTGACGCGCCGCGGACACGGCTGGCCACCAGTCCGATGTATTCCACCCCTGCATCCAGGGCAGCGCGAACAGTCTGCGCTTCCTCTCCCCCGAGACTGGCGATGATAACGGCAGTAGTCTCTTCTGGAATCGATTGGGGGGCAGCATCAATCGAGCAGTGCGCGACATCGAATTGAAGCAACCCCGCGAACTCGGCCAACGCCTCCGCGATCGGGGTGTCACCGAAGATACCCAGTACAGGCGCGGGCAGATTGGGTTCGAGGAAGATTTCCATCGCACCGCCGGAGAGGCATGGGTTGATCACCACGTCCGCACCTTTGGTTTTCGGAAACTCAGGCGAACCGTCGGGAAGCACTCGCAATAAGACACTTTCACCACTTCTCAATGCTCCCCTGGCCGCAACTCGAACCGAGTTCTGGGCGCACTGCCCTCCAACAAATCCTTCGATAGTGCCGTCCAGGAGCACAATTGCCGAATCTCCGGGATGTGCTGACGTAGGTTGCTGGGCACGAACTACGGTGGCGTTCACAAACGGGAGCCGCTCGCCGAGCAGTTGCTCGGCCCGCAATCGCAAATCGTGCGTGGTGCCGTTCATGACGGAGGTCTCCCATCTCTTAGATTGGTGGCGTGGCCCGGCCTTGCATTGCTTCCCACACCCGGGACGGCGTCAACGGCATGTCTGCGTGTCTGATCCCGAACGGCTTCAAGGCGTCCACAACCGCATTGACGATGGCCGGAGGTGAACCGACGGTAGCGCTTTCACCAATTCCCTTGGCGCCGATCGGATGGTGGGGCGAGGGTGTCACAGTGAAGCCGGTTTCCAGGTTGGGCACATCCATGGCCGTCGGGATGAGGTAGTCCATGAGAGAACCGCCCAGGCAGTTGCCGTCCTCGTCGAAACTGATGATCTCCATCAATGCCATACCGATACCGTCGACGATGCCGCCGTGCACTTGGCCTTCGATGATCATCGGGTTGATTCGGGTTCCGCAGTCGTCCACTGCCAAGAATCTGCGAACGGATACCTGCGCAGTCCCCGGGTCGATGTCGACTACACAGAAATAGGCGCCGTACGGATAGGTCAGATTCTCTGGGTTGTAACAGATCTGGGCCTCGAGACCACCTTCGATTCCCTCCGGTAGATCGCCCGCGCCGTGTGCCCGCATCGCGATCTCTTGAATCGTGACCGAAGCCGACGGATCTCCTTTCACGTGAAATGAACCCTTGGCCCAGTCGAGATCCGCCACGGAAACCTCGAGCATTCCGGAGGCGATGATCTTGGCCTTGTCGCGAACCTTGCGGGCTACTAGTGCCGCGGCAGCGCCGGAGACCGGGGTGGACCGACTGCCGTACGTGCCGAGGCCGAATGGCGTGTTGTCGGTGTCACCGTGTACCACGTCGATATCGTCGGGAGGAATACCGAGTTCTTCTGCCACAATCTGCGCAAACGTGGTCTCGTGTCCCTGCCCCTGAGTTTGGACTGAAATACGCACTACCGCTTTGCCTGTCGGATGGATGCGCAGTTCACAACCGTCGGCCATTCCGAGCCCGAGAATATCCATATCCTTACGCGGGCCGGCACCGACAGCCTCGGTGAAGAAAGACATCCCAATGCCCATCAACTCTCCGCGAGAACGCTTCTCGGCCTGTTCGCGGCGTAGCGCGTCGTAGCCGATCATCTCCATCGCCTTGCGCATGGTGGTTTCGTAGTCACCCGAATCGTATTTCCAGCCGGTTTTGCTGGTGTACGGAAACTGATCCGGCGTCAACAAGTTTTTCAGCCGCAACTGCGCGGGATCCATCTCCAGATCGAAGGCAAGACAGTCGACCAACCGCTCCACCAGATACACAGCCTCGGTGATGCGGAATGAACACGCGTACGCCACACCACCCGGAGCCTTGTTCGTGTAGACAGCAGTCATCGAGCAATAGGCGGCCTCGAGGTCGTAGCTACCGGTGAACACACCGAAGAACCCAGCCGGATACTTGGTGGGCGCAGCAGTTCCGTTGAACGCACCATGGTCAGCCAGTACATGCGTGCGGATGGCCTGGATCTTGCCTTCCTTGGTTGCCGCAATCTCGCCGACCATGATGTAGTCACGCGCAAACCCTGTGCTGGTGAGGTTTTCGCTGCGATCCTCCATCCACTTGACAGGCTTTCCGGTCACCAGGGAAGCGACGATGGAGCACACATATCCCGGATAGATCGGCACCTTGTTTCCGAATCCACCACCGATGTCCGGGGAGATCACGCGAATCTTGTGCTCGGGCAATCCCGCCACCAGGGCGTAAAGAGTGCGGTGTGCGTGGGGCGCCTGACTGGTCGACCACAGTGTCAGCTTTCCGGTGACGCGATCGTAATCAGCCACGGCCCCACAGGTTTCCATCGGCGCCGGATGCACCCGGGGATAGACGATCTCCTGCTTGGTCACCACCTCGGCAGCGGCGAACACCGCGTCGGTGGCGGCCTTGTCTCCGGTTTCCCAATCGAAGCAGTGGTTGTCGGTCTTACCCTCGAGATCCGTGCGAATCACCGGGGCGTCGGGAGACAAAGCCGTCCGAGCATCGATCACCGGATCGAGAATGTCGTACTCGACGTCGATCAATTCCAACGCGTCGCGGGCCGAATATCGATCCTCGGCAACAACAAAGGCAACTTCCTGACCTTGGAACCGCACCTTGTCCGTCGCGAGTACCGCCTGTACGTCATTGGACAGCGTCGGCATCCACGCGAGACCTTGGGCCGCAAGGTCCTCGCCGGTAATCACAGCTTTGACCTTCGGATGCGCCTGCGCTGAACTGGTATCGATACTCACTAACCGCGCGTGAGCGACCGGTGACCGCAAGATTGCCAGGTGCAGCATGCCAGGAAGTTGCACGTCGTCGAGGTAATGACCTTGCCCCCGAATGAAGCGTGGATCCTCCTTTCGGAGCATCCGGCCGTGCCCACACGGCTTTCCGTCATTCACCTCATGTTCGGGACCAGCGTCAACCGCCGTCATAACGCACCTCCTACCGGATGCGCCGCCGCCCATTGGACCGAACGCACAATCGTCGTATAGCCGGTGCATCGACAGATCTGACCGGAGATCGCTTCACGAATCGTGGGTTCGTCAGGGTCCGGATTTCGATCGAGGAGCGCCCGCGCGGTAATCATCATTCCGGGCGTGCAGAATCCGCACTGCAGTCCGTGGCATTGCATGAATCCTTCTTGAATCGGATCGAGCACGCCGTCGCGTTCGAGGCCCTCAACGGTCCTGATCTCGTGACCGTCGGCCATCACCGCGAGCATGGTGCACGACTTCACGGGCTCTCCGTCCACCGCAACCACACACGTTCCACAATTGCTGGTGTCACATCCCCAGTGTGTTCCGGTGAACCGCAATTGATCTCGGAGGAAGTGCACCAACAGCATCCGTGGTTCCACCTCTTCCGAGACGGGCTCGTCGTTCACCGTCATCGTTACCCGCACATCAGCCCCCAGTGCCTTGTTCGCCGATCCGAGTTACAGCAGTTCGCAAGGTTCGCACCGTGAGTTCCGCCGCAAGATGGCGTTTGTAGTCAGCAGTTCCGCGCGGATCGGTGACAGGTTCGCAGGCCTGTGCGGCCATCTCTCCGGCGCGGCGATACACCTCTTCCGACGGCGTCTGCCCTTCCAGATACAGAGCAATCGCTGCCAGTGCCAGCGGATCGGGATTGACGGCAGTAAGTCCGACTCGCGCACCGGCGATAACACCACCATCCATCCACACCACTGAGCCGGCGGCCGTGATCGCCCAATCTCCCACTCGCCGTTCCACCTTCGCGTAGGCACTCGAACTGTGGTGCCGACGCGGAATCCTGATCTCCAGAAGTATTTCGTTGCCGCTCACCGCGGTCTCGTACGGTCCGAGATGAAATTCTGCCATCGGGATCTCGCGGGTTCGCGACGGCCCTCGTACAACGCAGGTCGCATCGAGAACCGAACACACAGTGGTCAGAT
Organism: Rhodococcus sp. IEGM 1379; assembly: GCF_030056815.1. Taxonomy (GTDB): domain Bacteria; phylum Actinomycetota; class Actinomycetes; order Mycobacteriales; family Mycobacteriaceae; genus Rhodococcus_F. Next base: position 4,438 of record NZ_JASHKR010000046.1, on the reverse strand, counting down.
CTTCGGCTGGATCAGCCTGACACAACGACCCGCCGATGGTGCCTCGATTACGCACGACGGGATCAGCGATCACTTTTTCTGCGTCGCGAAATATCGGGAAGGCGTCAGCGAGTGTGTCGGATTCGAGCAGTTGACGGTGCCGTGCCATTGCTCCGATTCGAACCTGCGTCTCCTCGACGGTGACGTAGCCCAGTTCCTCCGCCAACCCGTTGATGTCGATCAGATACTCGGGGTTCGCGAGTCGAATCTTCATCATCGGAAGCAGGCTGTGGCCACCCGCGAGCACCCGCGCTTGGTCGCCCAACCTGTCGAGCAATCCGATGGCGTGGTCGATACCGGTTGCGCGTTCATATTCGAACGGACCTGGAACCTGCATATGATGCACCCCACATTCGCCTGCTCTCCCAGCTTCGGCCGAGTGTCACAGCGAGTCAAGGGCACCTCGTCTGAAGGTTCAACTCCGCAGGTCAGAGGCTCTTCGATGAATCGGTCCGCCCAGTCCACTCAGCGATGTACCTTCCCCGCCCCATCGCGTCGCGATGATCTCCGCAGCGATCGAGACGGCAGTCTCCTCCGGGGTCCTCGCACCGAGATCCAATCCGATCGGACTGGCCAATCGCGCCAACTCGGCGTCCGTGAGCCCGGCAGCGCGCAGGCGCTCGAGCCGGTCCTGATGTGTTCGGCGTGAACCCATTGCACCGACAAATGCCACATCCGGCAGTCGGAGTGCGACCTCGAGAAGGGGGACATCGAACTTCGGATCGTGGGTCAGTACACAAATAACGGTGCGCGAGTCGATCTCTCCTGCTTCCGCCTGCGCTGCCAGGTATCGATGGGGCCAATCGATCACCACTTCATCGGCCGTCGGAAATCGCGACGGGGTGGCAAAGACCTCACGCGCATCACACACTGTCACCCGGTACCCGAGAAACGAACCTTGCCGCGCTACCGCAGCAGCAAAATCGATAGCGCCGAACACCAGCATCCGTGCTCGTGGAGCGTAACTCGCGACAAATACGCGCATCCCCTCTCCTCGACGCTCACCATCCGGGCCGTATGTCAGAACCTCGATGCGCCCCGCGGCGAGCAGTCCCCGCGCATCATCTATCACGGCCGCATTCGCTCGCGCAGATCCGATCGATCCATCCGCAGTGTCCGGCCGCACCACCAACCGCCTACCCACGCACGATGAATCCGGATGGGCAATGACCGTCGCCACCGCCACGGGCCGATGCTCTTCCACATCCGCGGCAACACTCTCGAGACTGTCGAAATTCTGCCGAGAAACCGACTCGACAAATATCTCGATCGTTCCCCCACAGGTCAGCCCAACAGCAAAGGCATCATCATCGGTGACGCCGTACTTCTCCAGCACTGGAACCCCGGATTCGATTACCTCCGTGGCAGTTTCATACAAAGCACCTTCGACGCACCCACCCGATACCGAGCCGGTGGCAGCGCCGTCCGGTGCCACCATCATCGATGCGCCCGGCAATCTGGGTGCCGAACGGTACGTGCGCACCACTGTTCCGACGCCGGCCGTCCCGCCCGCACGCCAGACCGTCAGCAGTTCTTTCAGAACATCGCGCATCATTCGGCTCCCATTCGGTGCACACTCGTGTACGAGCCTATTCCGCAGAGGGGTGTCGAACCCATATATCCGGGGAAGGTAATATCTTGTGCGCGCCTCCGTAGCTCAGGGGATAGAGCAAGAGCCTTCTAATCTCTTGGTCGCAGGTTCGAATCCTGCCGGGGGCACAGAACTTGTGCAGGTCAGAGACATATTCTGACCTGCACAAACTATCTCAGGCAATCCCTGTTCGAAATGCCCTACCCACCTCTACCAGGAGGACTACAGGCCGGGCGCGCACGAAAGGAACCAACCTGGCCATGCCGGACCAGGGAAACACCGGAGAGTCCTTGACCCGAATCTTGTTGTGGCGGATGGGTGTTACCGCGCCGGCCTCGCCTTAACTCTGCGTACCGCCGCGCTGGTATTAACTTCGGTCTTGCGAGTTGCTCACAGCCGATGAACCTGAGACCGTCACCCTCTCCAGGTCGGGACTTTAGTCACCACTTGAGAAATTCTGCGCGAAACTATGGACCGATCGCGGACTCAGTCATACCGTGACCGGGCAGGGTCAGACATGAGGGGTCAGCTCGGCACGGATAGAGGGTCACCGCGTTGTGTGCTCAGCGCGGCTGGCAGTGGTCCGACTCCCGACTCTTCAATTACCGGAGTCGAGGGTCGGACCCATCGATGTGCGCCCAACTGGTCCCCACTCAGAACGGTGGCTAACTAACAGCCCGCCGAGCCCTCCGCCACCCCGCAACCGTCGAATCCAACAGATACTCCACATCCGCCTCAACCCCACGACCATGACACCGAAACAACCGCTCCACCACATGACTCCCCGCCAAACGGAACCGCTCCACCACATGACTCCCCGCCAAACGGAACCGCTCCACCACATCAGACGCAATATCTTTCGTCACAGAACGCGCCACGCGGCTTCCTCACCACCACACCCCGCGGATCAGTCCACTCCACCCCCAATCCGCCGCACCGACCAATCCCCGAACATCTTGAGCCTGTGATGCTTCCGGCACACACACGCCAAATTCAACTCAGTCGTCAACCCGCCACGCTCCGGATCCTCGCGATCGAACGCAACCGTAGGATCGAGATCGCAACTCTCGGCCCGCACAACATAATTCGGGAACCGACACGTACCGTCCCTCGTGCGAACCGCCTGGGCCAACACAACAGGCAGTCGATACGTCCCCTCCTCCCGAAACTTCTCCCGAGCCGCAACCGCCGCAGGCGAAATCAGCGGAGCCGCAACCCGTTTACCCACCCCGAGAATGGGTCCACCCCGAGCACTGGTGGCGCACAACGTCTGCCGATCTTCATCCGAAAGAGTGAGCACCCGCCGCCACGTACCGCCCGCCGCGATCTCACGCGCCAACTCCGCATCAATCGCCCCGTAACCATGCAGAAACCCCGGCAGATCATCGAACCCCAGCAACGTCGACGCATTCACCCCCCACCCGAATTGTCGCCGACGGGGCAGTCGAGGGTTCCGGCGAACCAGCCCGCGCACACTCACTCCCACAAGAACATTCGAGTGCCAACCGGCCCTCCGACAACGCCACCAACGCATCCGCCAACTCCCCCGCTGGACCGCTCATCGAATCCCCCATTCGAATAGTCAATCAAGCCTACCTGCAGCAAATAACAAAGGGAAACCTTCTGTCACAACACTTTTGAGAGAATTAACGCAGGTGCTGCTCGCTCGAGTTTGTCGAGAGCCGCAACCAGCCGCACAAAATGCTCGGTATGGGTATGGGCATCCAAATGCGCCTGAGATTCCCATTCCTCGACCAACATCAGCTCACCCGGATCGTCCGTCCGCTGCAGCAACTCGTAACTGATGCAGCCATCCTCTCTTCGCGTCTCGCGAACAAGTTCGTCGTAAAGATCGAGCACCTCGGCAAGATTCTCTGACTTGACTGTGCTTCCTACCAACACCCGGATCGTCGACATCGCATGATCCTGCCCCCGCCCACCGACATGATTGTCGGCATCCGAAATATTTACGAAACATTCCCGATACACAAGTTTCGTATGGTGGGCCGCAATCGGGCTCGCAACCAGCTGCCCTGGGCCCGGGCGAGAGGTCAAAGTAGATGAGTGGAAACGCAGTCCGTCTGCAAGCAATCAAAGACGTCGAGGCATACGTCCCTCCGGTTGTCAGTTTCACAACCGACGAGGCGCCCGGTGAAGTGTTCGGCGCCAACGTCTTCAATAAAGTAGTGATGCAGAAGCGACTGCCGAAGCAGATCTACAAGTCAGTGATCGCGACTATCGAACAGGGCGCACCCCTGGATCCGATGGTCGCCGACGCCGTCGCTTCAGCAATGAAGGACTGGGCGCTCGAAAAGGGCGCCACTCACTACGCCCACGTCTTCTACCCGTTGACCGGCCTGACTGCCGAGAAGCATGACAGCTTCTTCGAGCCCGTCGGCGATGGTTCCGCGATGGCCGAATTCGCCGGAAAAACCCTGATCCAGGGCGAGCCGGATGCGTCGAGCTTCCCCAACGGCGGCCTGCGAAATACGTTCGAAGCTCGCGGATACACCGGCTGGGATGTCACCAGTCCGGCGTACGTTCTCGAGAACCCCAACGGCAATACGCTGTGCATCCCGACGGTTTTTGTGTCGATGACCGGCGAAGCACTCGACCACAAGACTCCCCTGCTCCGTTCACAGCAGGTCATGGGTCTGCACGCCGAACGTATCTTGAAGTTGTTCGGCCACTCCGATCCCGAGCGCATTGTGTCCTTCTGCGGTCCGGAGCAGGAGTACTTCCTGATCGATCGCCACTTCTTCCTGGCACGCCCCGACCTGCTCAACGCCGGCCGCACACTCTTCGGCA